>DATNJC010000179.1:0-25382 GCA_035604115.1 Bryobacteraceae bacterium
CCCGGCCCCGCAGCTGATGCACCACCACGCCATCTCCTTGGGACTTCATCCGCTGCAGCAGTTTACGCACCCAGCGGTCGCTCACGCCCATGTTCTGGGCCGCTTTCCTCTGGCTGACCACCTTGTCCTTGGCTCGCTTCAGCCACTCCAACCTGTCTCGTTCCTCTTGGCTCATCGCGATTCGTTCCATCCTTCAGCCTTACGGCTGTCAAGAGGAACTTTCTACTTGGCTCAATTAGGAACTTTTCACTTGGCCGCGACACACCATTGGAAAATTGCTGGCGTTGCCGGTATGCTGTGATATACTCCCGCCATGTCGATGCGATTGGCGCGCACGATGCTGCTGCTTGCCGTTGCTGTGGCGCTTATAGCGCAGCAACCGGCTTCCGCCCCCAGGCCCGCTTCCGCCGCGAGCCCGGCTGGAGACTGGCCGCTGTACAACCGCGACTTTTCTTCCACGCGTTTCTCGCAGCTTTCCGAGATCACGCCCCAGAACATTTCCAGCTTGCGACAGGTCTGCGCCTACAACTTGCCCGAGGACGCGGAATTCGAAAGCGGCCTCGTCGCCGTGAACGGAACGCTGTACTTCACCACCTCCGACTACACCTACGCCGTCGATGCAGCCACCTGCGCCTTGCGCTGGCGCGTCCAGCACGAAATGCCCCGATCGGGAGGCACCGTCCGCGGCGTGGCGTTCGCGGGCAATCGCGTGTTTCGCGGATTCCCCGACGGTTCGGTGATCGCCTACAGCGCCTCCAACGGCCAGCAGGTGTGGTCCACGAAACTCACCGAGCCCGACGGCCGCCCCGCCTCCATCTCGGCCGCGCCCATCGCCTGGAATGGAATGCTGTTCATCGGCACGTTTGGCGCGGAGCGAGCCTGCGGCTGCATCGTCGCCGGCCTGGATGCCGCCACTGGACGCATCCTCTGGACTTTTCGTTTGGTTCCGACGGGCAACTCGCCGGGCGCGGAGACCTGGCCCAAGGGAGTTCACGTGGGAGGCGGCTCGGTCTGGACCAGCCTGACCATCGACCCCGACGCTGGCCTGCTGTACGTCCCTACCGGCAACCCGGGCCCCGACTTCTCCGGCGCTTATCGGCCCGGCGCAAACCTGTTTACCGGTTCCGTGGTGGTGCTCGACGCCAAGAAAGGCTCGCTCCGCACCTGGTACCAACTCGTCCCGCACGATGTTCACGATTGGGACCAAGCCGCCACTCCGGCCGTGATCACAACCAAGCAGGGCCGCCGCCGCGCCATGGCCGCGGGCAAAGACGGATACCTGCACGCGATCGACATCGGCTCGGGCAAAGTCGCCTGGAAGACGCCCGTGACTACGATGAGCAACAACGACGCTCCGGTCACCGTTGAGGGCACGCATTTCTGTCCCGGGGTGGCGGGCGGCGTGTCGTGGAACGGGCCGGCTTTCTCCGCCGCAACGAATCTGGTCTATGTGAACAGCATGGACTGGTGCTCGACGCTGAAACTCGACGCGGCAGTGCCGGAGTTCGAAGAAGGCAAGACGTTCCTCGGTTCCGCCAACGGCTTCGGCGTGCACGATCCACGGAAAGCCGGCTGGGTCACGGCGGTGGACGCTGACACGGGAGCCGTTCGCTGGCGCTACCAAGCCGCCGCGCCGATGATCTCCGGGATCGTGGTCACCGCCAGCGGCCTGCTCGTGACGGTGGACCTGGACGGAAATCTGCTGGCCTTCGATGCGTCGAGCGGAAAGCTGCTGCACCAGATCGCGACGGGCCAAGCGACCGGCGGCGGCACGATTACATATCAGGCCGGCGGCAAGCAGCGCATCGCCATGGCGACGGGCCTCGAAGACCGCATCCTGGCGACGCACGGCAAGCCGGCGGTGCTGGTGTTTGGACTTTAGACTGACGAGTGCCAAACCGGAGGTGACTTAGCGCAGGCTGCAAAAAGAAAAATGCCGATGAAGCTGAGTGGGTGCCGAGGGGCTGGGATGCAGTCAGACTGAGTGCCTTAGCTCGACAGAACCTCCGTCGTATCGCCGACCTTTAACCAGCCGCTCGACTTGGTGAGGAGTTCGATCACACGCCCTTCCTTCAGCTTCCCACCCAGGCAGAGTGACGCGAGGTTCAGCAAATCCAACGTTCTTAGCACCAGAATATTATTCCGAGCGGCATGCTGAACCTGCTCAGCCGCTACGTTTTGATCCTTATCAGCGACGGACATCGAAGTTTTCATGTTAGTGTTAATGATGAGCAACGACGGGAAGTCAGGAGGCAAGGCATTCCTTTCCCGATGACTGTCTGCTTGGTTCACGTGCTCACGGGCAACCCCCCGACTGACGCCCTTTACCTCCGCCAAGGCTACTAGATTTCCTGCGGAATCGACAAGCATCAGGTCCTCTCGGAAAGCCTCCTCGCGTTTTGCTTTCAGCGGCAGGATATCATTAAAGACCTCCATGACTGCGTCCACAAGGGGTTCGCCCTGGAGAACCAAAGCTCGTTTCAACCGGTCAAAACGCTTCAACCGAGCCTCAATTTCGGAGATTTCACCGGATAACTTAAGTTTCGTTGCGAGAATCGTTGTTTCGTCTGGAAATCGGTATTCGGCCGCCCACTCGGGCAGGTCTTCTTTGAGACGTTCCCAGAGGGACACCACGCCGTCTGCAAGGATCGTGAAGTACTCCTCAACGGCTTCGTCGGTTGATTTCGGAATCAAGGTCGGAATGGCAAACACGCTTCCACGGGCCACGACTGACACTGGACCTCCGTTAGCCGATGCGAGTGTTTTGCTAGCCTTATCTCCATACAACAAACTCCAAGCCGCGCCGTATAGTTCGAAGAATTTTCCGAGCTCATTGATCTTGCTCCTGACGATCGGTATCCGACTAGCGAACGACTCTCGATGAATCTCGAATCCTGAGAGCAAACGCTTTGAAAGGTCCATTCCGCGGAAATCCCTTCGATCGTCGAAATCGATGAATGGATCGGTCAGGAGCATACACACGATCCCGCCCTTCTCAATGAGGGCGAGCGATTCCTTGGTACGTCTGTCTAACTCATCTGGTTCCCAAGCGTGCTTCAATAAACTCCTGTAGCCGATACTGACTCGTTCGAACGATTCGAAAGTTCCTTGGAAGAGGATGACTCCATCAAATTCTTGAAAGCGCATTGTCCCTTTGAAGTGAGCGAACTCCAGTGTGTATTTGCCGGACTTGATGCTCTGCCTGGGAATTTGTAGCCCCTTGGTTTCGATCCCGTACACGAGCAATCGATAAGCTTTCGGCTCCGTCGGGGCACCCATGGTTGGATTGTCTCAGATCGGTTCCGCCGCATGGCGTTGAATCATTCTGACGCAGGCGGATCGAAAGCGCGCAATTGCCATGTCCGCCGGCCGGCATCGTGGATCGTCCGCCACGATGCCCCCGTATTTATTGAGCTTGCTTGCCTTCGAAACGTCAGGCACCGCTTGCTCCCCGCGCACGCGTTGCAGTATCCTTCTCTACACCATTCCAAGGAGAACACGACATGACATCGAGCCGACTGGACCGCCGAGAGCTTCTGAAGACGCTTGCCGCCGCTGGGGCGATCGCGATCCCGGCCGCGGTGGGCGCGTTCGCACAAACCGCGAAGGTGAACAAACTCACGGCCAAAGGCGGAGCCATCGATGTCCATCATCACCACCAACCTCCGGGCCTCGGCGGGGGCGGCGGAGGCCGCGGCAGAGGCAAGGGTAAAGGCGGGCCGGGCTGGACGCCCGAGCTGTCGCTCGAACAGATGGACAAATTCGGCATCGCCACGTCCATCCTGTCGATGACACAAATGGGCGACATCCTTTACGACGGCACCGAAAAAGGCCGGGCCGCGGTGCGGGCGGGCAACGAGTACGGCGCCAAGCTGATGCAGGATAATCCCAAGAAGTTCGGCCTGTTTGCCAGCGTCCCGCTTCCCGACATCGAAGGCTGCTTGAAAGAGATCGAATACGCCTACGACACGCTGAAGTGCGACGGCATCGGCATTTACACCAACGACAACGGCAATCGCTGGCCCGGCGATTCGTACTACGAGCCGATGTACCAGGAGCTGAATCGCCGCAAGTCCATCGTGTTCATTCACCCGCTCGCGCCCAAGTGCTGCACGAATCTGAACGACGGCGTGCCGTTCAACATGAACGAATTCGATTTCGATGTCACGCGCTGCGTCACCAGCCTGCTGGCGAACGGAGTGCTTCACCGCTACCCGGAAGTCCGTTTCATCGTTCCTCATTCGGGCGGAACGCTGCCGGTGCTGGCGGGCCGCATCAAAGATCGTTTCCCCAATGACGCCAAGCACGCCGAGTACATCCCCAACGGCGTGTGGCCGGAACTGCAGAAGCTGCATTACGAATGCGCGCACGGCACCTTCCCCATGCAGCTCGCTGCGTTGACCAAGTTCGTGCCGACCTCGCAGCTCCTTTTCGGAACCGACTTCTCGCCGGAGCCCATCGAGACCACGGTGAACGAGCTCCCGACTTCCGGATTGTCGCAGGAAGTATTGCAAGCCATGGAACGCGGGAACGCGGAAAAGTTGTTTCCCCGATTCAAGGTCTGATTAGCGAACAAGACTGCGGCACGCGCTCCTCCGGATTCCTAGGGCCGTCGTCCGCCTGGGTTGGGCGGGCCCGGTACGAGGCGGAATCCAGCCAACCGAAGTCCGGCGCGAGTGTGCCTTGACTCCATAGTTACCGTCCTGCCAAGATTACTATTCGACGATGGTGAGTCGGCAAGCTACGCCGAAGATGGCTCAGCTTGCCCGTTTTGAGGAGTGTTAACGTGCGTTCCAGGAAACTATTGAAGCGAAGTCTTACCAACGGGGTACCCTGCTGGACCGTGGCCGCCGCGTTTGGATTGCTGCTGTCCAGCGCGGTCTTCAACCAGGCCGCCGAAACCGATGGCGGCGGACTCGAAGTAGTGAAGGTCCGGCCGAACTTCTACATGATCGCCGGAGCCGGCGGCAACATCGGCGTGCAGATCGGTTCCGATGGGGTGGTGCTGGTGGATTCGGGCTCCGCAGCCGCATCCGGCCAGGTTGTGGCCGCGATCAAAAAACTGACCGAGCTGCCCATCCGCTATATCATCAACACCAGCGCGGAAGCGGATCACGTAGGCGGGAACGGCAATCTGGCCAAGGCCGGATACACCATCTTCACGAACGCACTCGGCAACGCGGGCTTGGCAAACGCCATGACTAACGGCGGCGTCGCCTCGATTCTGGCACATGACAGCATCCTGCAGAGGATGAGCGCGCCCACCGGCAAGGCGGCGGCCTATCCGGTGGAGTCCTGGCCCACGGAAGCGTTCTTCCAAAAGCGCAAGACCCTGCGGATGAGCGGCGAGGGGATCGAAGTTCTGTACCAGCCCGCGGCGCACAGCGGCGCCGACAGCTTCGTGTTTTTCCGCGGCTCCGACGTGGTGGTTGCCGGAGACGTCCTGGACACCACCCGGTTTCCGGTGATCGACCTTGCCAACGGCGGCAGCATCCAGGGAGAGATCGACGCTCTGAACAAGCTGATCGAACTGGCGATTCCGCCGGTGCCGTTTATCTACGAGGGGGTCGGGACCTACGTGATTCCAGGTCACGGGCGGTTGTGCGAGCAGATGGATGTGGTGGACTACCGCGACATGGTGGTGATCGTCCGCGATGCTGTCTGGGACATGATCAAGCAGAACAAGACGCTGGATCAAATCAAAGCCGCGCATCCGGCCAAGCCCTTTGAGACGGGGTATGGTGCGCAAGAAGGGTCCACGAACGCCTTCATCGAGTCCATCTACAAAAGCTTGACGGCTAAGAAGTAACCAGCCAGAAATAACACCAGCATGAGGACCCGAATTTCAAATCCACTATTGACGATGACGATCGCGGTAGCGCTTCCGCTCGCTTTTACGGCGCCGGCCCAGGCACAAGGGCGAGGCGGCGGGCGAGGTGGGCCGCCGCAGAGTCCCAAAGCCGCGGCGCCCATTGATCTAACTGGGTACTGGGTTTCGGTGGTCACCGAGGATTGGCGCTACCGGATGGTCACCCCCGCTCCTGGCGATTATCAAGGCGTTCCCATGACAGCGGCGGCCGTCAAAATCGCCGACGCCTGGGACCCCAACAAGGAGGAAGCGTCAGGAGATCAGTGTAAGTCCTACGGTGCGCCGGCCCTGCTGCGCGTCCCCGAGCACCTGCGCATCACCTGGCAGGACGACCAAACCATGCGCATGGACACCGACGCCGGAACGCAGACCCGCGTGTTTCATTTCGGCGACTGGAAAGCTCCCGAGGGCCCGCGCACGCTGCAGGGAGATTCGACTGCCGTGTGGGAAATGCAGCGCTCGGGAGGAGCTGCCGCCGGTCCGCATGGATCGCTGAAGGTCGACACTACGCATCTGAAGGCCGGGTTCCTGCGCAAGAACGGGGTTCCATACAGCGAGAATGCGACTCTCACCGAGTACTACGATTTGGTCAAAGAGCGCAATGGGGATCTGTTGTTGGTGGTCACCATCGTCACGACCGATCCCATGTATCTGCGCGAGCCTTTTATCATCAGTTCCCATTTCAAGAAACAGGACGGCGACGCCGGGTGGAAACCCACGGCGTGCTCGGCGAAGTGGTAGGAAAGTCGTAAAAGCAGAGGAATTGAACATATGACCCGCAAGCAAATCAGTTTTAATATCGCGATGTTACTGTGTGTGGGCCTCCCCGCCATGGCGCAGATCGATCTGTCGGGATCCTGGACCGCCAAGAATCACGAGGACGCGATGGAGCGCGGCGCCGGTCCCAACCCCGACGACTGGGCGGGGCTCCCGTTCAACGAATCCGGCCGCGCCAAAGCCCTGGCTTTTTCGCAATCCGTGATCTCCATGCCGGAGCGGATCTGCTGGTTCCAGACCCAGTGGCATATCGCCGCCGGGCCGTTCAGCCTCAAGATCTGGAGCGAAAACGATCCCGTGACGGGGAAGATCGTCGCGTGGGTGGTCGGCGGGTGGGAAACGCGTGCGCCCATGACGATTTGGATGGACGGGCGTCCGCATCCGTCGAAAAACGCTCCGCACGATCAGACCGGCTTCACCACGGGCACCTGGAGTGGCGACGTGCTGACGGCTTACACCACGCACATCAAGAGCGGGTATATGCGCCGGAATGGCGCCGCGAGCAGCGACCAGGCCACCATTACGACGACGTTTCTGCGGCACGGAGATCTGATGACGCTGGCTCTGGTGATGGAGGACCCCGTTTATTTGACCGAGCCGTACATTCTGACGCGGTCCTATATCAGCACTCCCACGCCCGTCGCCACCGCAGGCCCGCCCTGCATCCCGGGCGATGAAGGCGTGGAGTCGGGCCGGGTTCCGTATTATCTTCCGGGGAAGAACCCTTTCATGGATGAGATGATGAATCTCTACCACATTCCCCGGGAGGCCGCGATGGGCGGAGCGGAAACCATGTACCCGGCATTCCGCGACAAGATTAAGGACAAGTTCACGATTCCGCCCAAGTGCACGCGCAACTGCGGAGCGCCGAACGCCGCCCAGCAGAATTAGGCGAACTAGGCTTCTTTGGTAAGGCGGGAGTTTCGCGGGCACCTCGGGAAGACCAGGGTTGAAGAGCTACCGCGGGTATTCGCCGCCGAGGAGTTTCTGGGCTTCGGCCAGCGTGATCATCAGCGTCAAGGGGTCCATTGGCGATGGGATGAAACCGTAGCCCTCGTAGAACCGTTTCGCGCGCTCCGAGATCGCGTGGACAAGCAGCGCTCGGATACCCGCGATTTCCCCCGCCTGAACAGTGCGGAAGATGGCATCCCGCAGGAGTCCCGCACCGACGCCCTGCCCCTGGAATGATTTGTCCACGGCAAGCCGGGCGAGGATCATGACTGGAATCGGGTCCGGCATGTTGCGTTTCACGCGGCCTGGGGACCCGGCATGCGCCGCAGCCCCGACGGCGAGGCTGTAGTAGCCAGCCACCTTTTTTCCGGCGCAGACGATGTAAGTGCGAGATGCGCCCGCCGCTTCGTTTTGCGCCGCCCTGCGCCTTAACCAGTCGTCCAGGACGGGCTCGCCGGAATCGAAATCGGACAGTTCATGCTGCGCTGAGAGTTTCTCGGGCCAAGTCAGCCTGCCGCTGCTCATCGCTCCCACGGGGCTCTGGTTTCGAGAAGACGCCGCAGCTTGAGATTGTCCTTGGGCGGCTTATCGAGCAGCGCCGTGAACCTCCTGAAGGCTTCTTCGGAGAGCGCGAAATACCGGCGGTTCAGCAAGACCGTTTCGGCCTCCCGGCACACCGTGTCGAGCATGAAATCGGACCGGCTACGGCCGAGAGCTTCCGCGGCTTGGTCAATGAGCGCTTTTTGCTTGCGGCTGGCGCGGAGATTGATGGTTTCCCCGCGTCCTTTCAGGTCTTGGGTTTGCGCTAAAGCCATTCTTGCCTCATTTTGTATATACAACTACACTACAGGAATGTGCGCACATTGTCAACACGGGCGGCTATTGGCCTGTCGGTCTATGTCAAATTCAGCGACGTCGAGCGCATCGCAGATTTGCATGGCCTAACAGCGGACCGGATTGGCGCATCTGTTAGCATGAAGCAATACCCCCATCGGCGATGAGCCGGCGTTGCTTCGTCGCCCGGTTTTTACCAGGCGGTTTTAAAAGCATGATTCGAAAGTATCGCGATCAGGCGCCTCAGGTTGCGCCCTCGGCCTACGTGGACCCCGCCGCGAACGTCATCGGCGCGGTGACCATCGGCGCGCACAGCAGCGTGTGGCCCGCGACCACTCTCCGCGGTGATATCGCCCCCATCACCGTCGGCGAGGAGACCAACATTCAGGAAGCCAGCACGGTCCACACCGACGAGGGGTTTCCGGCTGTGATCGGCAATCGCGTCAGCGTGGGACACGGCGCGGTGATCCACGGCTGCATCATTGAAGACGACTGCCTGATCGGCATCGGCTCCATTGTTCTGACCGGCGCGCGCGTGGGCCGCGGATCGGTGGTCGCCGCGGGAGCGTTGGTGCCGGAGGGCATGCAGGTGCCCGCCGACACGGTGGTGATGGGCATGCCCGCCAAGCCGCGCCGCTCCGTCTCCGACGAAGAACGAGCCCGGTTCCGCGCCGGCATCGCAGGCTACGTCAAACGCGCGCGGGAATATGGCGAACAGGCGAGACATGATTAAGGCCGTCCATGATTAAGGCGGTGCGGGGCACGCGGGACATTCTCCCTCCGTCGAGCGCCGTGTGGAACCATGTCGAAGCCGCGGCGCGGGAGGTGTTCCGCGTCTACAACTACGCCGAGATTCGCACGCCCATCTTCGAGGAAACCGCTCTGTTCGCACGCGGCGTGGGCCAGGACACCGACATCGTGGGCAAGGAAATGTACACCTTCGACGACCACGGCGACTCGCTGACTCTGCGCCCCGAAGCCACCGCGTCCGTCATGCGCGCCTATATCGAGCACCGCCTGGATCAGATTCCCGGCGTTAAGAAGCTCTACTACATCGGGCCAATGTTCCGCCGCGAGCGCCCGCAAAAAGGCCGCTTCCGCCAGTTCTTCCAGATCGGCGCCGAAGCCATCGGGTCGGAGTCGCCGCTGGTGGACGGCGAGGTCATCGAAATGGTGGTCGAGATCCTCCGCCGCGCTGGCTTGGAAGGGTTTCACCTGATTTTAAACTCCGTCGGCGACGCGAAATGCCGTCCGGCGTACATGGCTCTGCTGCGCGAGAAGCTCAAGGACATTGCGCCCCGGCTGTGCGCCGATTGCCAGCGCCGCGCGGTCACCAACCCGCTGCGCGTGCTGGATTGCAAGGTTCACGAAGACCAGCCGCACATCGACACGCTGCCCTCTATCCTGGACCATCTGTGCGAGAACTGCCGCCCGCACTTTGCCGCTGTGCGCGCGCACTTGGATTCGCGTGGCATCCCGTATGAGGTGCGTCCGCGGCTGGTGCGAGGCCTTGATTATTACATGCGCACGACCTTCGAGATCACGCATGGCGCGTTGGGCGCGCAAAACTCGGTGCTTGGCGGCGGACGCTACGACGGCTTGGCGGAATCCATCGGCTCGAACATCCCCGCGCCCGGGATCGGATTCTCGATCGGCGAAGACCGCCTGGTGATGAGCGTCGAGGACGCGCATCCGGATCGCCACAAGACTGGTGTGGACGTGTATCTCGCGCCCATGGGCGATGCGGCGCAGGAGCACGCAGGAGCGTTGGCGGCCGAGCTGCGGGCCAATGGAATTTCGGTGGAGCGTTCGGTGGACCGGAAACTCAAGCGCGCGCTGGAAGTCGCCTCGAAGTCCGGGGCGCGATTCGCGCTCATTTTGGGCGATGACGAAATCGCCGCCGGCACGTATCAATTGAAGAACCTGGCGACGGGAGAGCAACAGCCGCTTACGCGGGATGCTCTGGCCGGGCGTATTTTGCAACATTCAAACTAAACCAAGAAAAACATGGCACAGGTACCTCTCGATTTTCTAGGCGAGCTTCGCCGCACTCATACCTGCGGGGAACTGCGCGCCTCCGACGCGGGCAAACGCGCGATTCTCATGGGCTGGGTACACCGCCGCCGCGATCTGGGCGGCGTGTACTTCATCCATCTGCGCGACCGCGACGGCGTGACCCAGGTGGTGTTCCGCGCCGATGCCAGCGCGGAGGTTCACGCCAAGGCCGAGCTGCTTTCCTCCGAGTACGTGATCGCCGTAGAGGGCCTGGTCGAGCCGCGTTCGGCCGACACCATCAACCCCACCATCCCCACCGGCGAGGTGGAGGTGGTCGCCGAAAAGATCTGGATTCTGAATGAATCGCGCACGCCGCCGTTCCCCATGGAGGAAACGGTGGATGTGAAGGAAGACGCGCGCCTCAAGTACCGCTACATCGATCTGCGCCGCCCGCACATGCAGCGCAATATCATCCTGCGATCGAAGATCGCCTTCGCGGTGCGCGAAACGCTGCAGAACATGGGCTTTCTGGAGATTGAAACGCCCTTCATGACGCGTTCGACGCCGGAGGGCGCGCGCGATTACCTGGTCCCCAGCCGCGTCAATCCGGGCACGTTTTACGCCCTGCCGCAGTCGCCGCAGATCTTCAAACAGTTGCTGATGATCTCCGGATTTGAAAAGTACTTCCAGATCGTCCGTTGTTTTCGCGACGAGGACCTGCGGGCCGACCGTCAGCCGGAGTTCACGCAGATCGATCTGGAGATGAGTTTCCCGCAGCAGGAGACAATCTATGAAGTCATCGAGCCGCTGATCGGCGCGGTGTGCAAAGTCGCGGGCTACCCTGTCCCGGCGAAATTTCCGCGTCTGACTTACGCGCAAGCCATGCGCTCCTACGGCAGCGATAAGCCGGACATGCGCATTCCTCCGTTCCACTGCGTCGAAGACTTGTTTGCCGGGCAGGGGCTCACGCCCGAAGGCTTGCCGCTGGTGGCGATCGTGATTCCCAAAGTGGGCACCGTGAGCAGAAAAGAGCGTGACGAGCTGAAAGCTTTCGGACAAGAGCGCGGGTTGCGCGTCTTCGACGACATGAAGCGCCTGGATCGCGACTTCCCGGAAGCCATGGGGTCAGTGCGTGCCCGCGTGGGCGCCGCTGATGAGGATCTGTTGCTGTTGGCCGGATGGTCCGGCGAGCCGAAGGGGCAGCGGCCCGACGAGACCGTCCTGATGGCCTGCGGACAACTTCGTCTGCAAGCCGCGCAGAAGTACGCCGACAAACACAAGCTGCTGGACCCGCAAAACTTCCAGTTTCTGTGGGTGGTCGATTTTCCCATGTTCGAATGGGACGAAGAAGAGCAGCGCTGGAATGCCGCGCACCATCCGTTTACTTCGGTGCACGACGAGGATCTCGATAAGCTGACGTCGGACCCGGCGCATTGCCGGGCCAAATCGTACGACCTGGTGTTAAACGGCACCGAGCTCGGGTCGGGCTCGATTCGTATCCACCGGCGCGACGTGCAATCGAAAGTGTTTTCGGCCTTGAGCTTTAGCGAGGAAGAAGCCCGCAAACGTTTTGGATTTTTGCTGGAGGCTCTGGAATACGGAGCTCCGCCGCACGGCGGCATCGCGTTGGGGCTGGACCGGCTAGTGATGATTCTGGCGGGGGAAACCTCCATCCGCGAAGTGATCCCGTTTCCCAAGACGGCCAAGGGAACCGACCTGATGTGCGAGGCTCCCAGTGAGGTGCCGGAGCGGCAACTGCGGGAGCTGGGAATCAGTATCCGGAAGACGTAGCGGCGGGGCTGGGTTGCTTCGCGCCGCCTTGACGGAGCGCCGTCGGGCGGAACGTCCAGCACCACACGAACACACCCAACAGGTGCGTGAGCACTCCGACCAATTCCGCGAACGGCCGCAGGCCGTTGCTAGTGATGAATTGCCGCAAACCGAAGTACAGCGCGGCTCCGGTTACAGCCAACCCCAGCCCGACACTCACCATGACCAGTTGGGGGTCGCGTTTTTTGTTCGAGAGCAGCGCGGTCCACAGTCCCAGGTTCATGATGGCACCGCCGAAGTTGAGCCATTGGCTGACGCCGTTGAACCACTGTGTGGAGAACAGCGTCCGGTGGTAGTAGACCACAAACGGCGCTACCAGGGCGATCAGAACCACGCCCGCCAAAAACCGGCCGGCCTGGGCTCGCAGGGGACTGCCTTCGAGCGCCTGATAGGTGAACACGATCACCATCAGGAACAAAAGAAGATCCAGCAGGACTTCGTCGGACCAGTACAGCTTTACGTACTGAACGGCGCGCAGGCCAAATTCATGGGAGACAGCGACCTCCGCCACATCCGCGACGAGCTGGAGCGCGGAATAAACCAGCAGCAAAGGGAATTTGCGGAAACCACCGGGAAGCAGGAAAAGCAGCAGGGCGATCTGGAGGATCACTCCGATCACTTCCAAGACATTGAAGACTTGAGACATCACAGGGCTTCGCCTCGGAGCTGAAGCCCTGTAAAGAGCAGATTGTTACAGATTATGTCAGGCCAGCCGGACATCAGTGGTGTCATCCTGCGGACCCTGAACCGGGCCATGCAGGACAGCCACATCGGTCGTATCGTCCTGAGGTCCCTGAACCGGGCCATGCAGGACTGCCACATCGGTGGTGTCGTCCTGGGGTCCCTGAACCGGACCGTGCGATACCGTACGTGGTCCCATCGAGCCATACACCACCAGCGCCAAAACAATTATCGACAGGATTGTAGCACAGGCTAACCAAGATTTTCTTATCGTATTCATGTTTAAGATTCCTCCCGCCTGCCTCAAACAACAGGCACTTATTACACTCTAGTACAGACACCTTAATACTACACGGGTAAACCCCCTAAGTCCATAGGATTTTTCCGGCGTAGGGGGCTCGGACCAGGTGCCGTCGGCCTTCGGCGGTTTCAGATTATTTTCAACTGCTTAACGGGAGGATTCCGCTGCGGGGAGGAGCCGAAGGGTCCGCCGCGGAGGCTCGGCTTCGGACTCCTTCGTTCATTCGCAAGTAATTGTATTTGCTACGGTTTACTCATCGCCTTGGGTTCGTTTTGGAAAACAGCGCCGGGGACCTGTTGCGTCCCGCCCCCTGCTAGCGCAATATAAGGCGTGTATGAACTTTGAATTGAAGGGCCGTACGGCCCTGGTCACCGGGGCCGGCCGGGGAATTGGGCGGGCCGTCTCCTTAGGGCTAGCACGGGCCGGAGCGTCGGTGATGCTGAACGATCTGGACCGCGAGGTGGTCTTTGAAACGGGAGGCCTGATCGACCAAGCCGGCGGCGCGGCTAAGGCCATGCCTGGCGATATCACGGCGGCGGGGTTTCCCGAAAAACTGGTCAATGCCACGGTGGCGAGCTTCGGATCCATCGACATCATCGTCAACAACGCGGGCTACACCTGGGACAACGTGATCCAAAAGACCACCGATGAGCAATTTCAAGCCATGCTTGACATTCACATGGTCGCGCCGTTCCGCATTCTGCGCGCGGCCTCGCAGTGGATTCGCGAGACGGCCAAACGCGAGACCGCCGAGGGCCGCACGGTGATGCGCAAGGTGGTGAACATCACTTCGGTTTCGGGGGTGGATGGCATTGCGGGGCAGAGCGGGTATGGCTCGGGAAAGGCGGGCATCGTCGGTCTGACTTACGTGCTGGCCAAGGAGTGGGGGCGCTACAACGTGAACGTGAACGCGGTGGGGTTCGGCTTCATCGACACGCGGCTGACGCAGCCGCTGGGTTCGGCCGAGGCGGAACTGCACATCCGGGGCAGGGTCATCCAGGCCGGAGTGCAGCCCGCGATGCGCGAACAGGTGAAGCACATGTGCCCGCTGGGACGCTTCGGCACGGTGGAGGAAGCCGCCGGACCGGTTCTGTTCTTCTGCTCGCCGCTCTCGGATTACGTGACCGGCGAAGTGCTGATCTGCAGCGGCGGAGCTCGTTCGTAAGACGCCGGTCTTAAGCCACGGCCGTGATCAGCCGCTGCGGCATCGGTGCGAGTTCCACCAGCTTCGCGTCGTGGAAACCGGCTTCTCCGAGCATGCGCTCGTATTCGGCGAAGGTGTACACGTCGCCCTTGGGCGTCGCGGTCAGCATGGTTAACGCGAACCCGGCCGCCATCGGCGGCGAAACGCGGTCGTCGTTGGGAATGAAATCGATCAGGGCGATCCGGCCGCCGGATTTCAGGGACGAGGCGATCTTCCGGAACAGCTTGACGTTGGTGGCCTGATCCATGTGATGGGCGAAGTTGGGTTCCAGAATCAGGTCCCAGCCGATGCCGAAATCTACCTCGAAGGCATTGCCCGGGAGGATGTGATAGCGGTCGGCAACGCCGGCTTTCTGGGCGTTTTCCTTAGCGACCTCCAACACCGTGGGCCAGTCCTGGCCGGTCACTTCGGCTGAAGGATTCAGTTGCAGGACGGTGATGCCCCAGACGCCATGGCCGGCGGCGATGTCCAACACCTTCATGGGGACGTCGCCGGCAACGACGTGCGGAATCGCCGCCGCGGCGAAGAAGCGTACCATCGGAGCCATGGCACCGGCGAAGACCGCCCAAATGGGGGAATCCGGCGCCAGCGCGTCATCGGTAACCGAGCCGCCTTTGCGCACGGCTGCCGCGACCTGCCACAGGGCTTCCCGTTGGTGGTCGCCGGCCAGGAAGTCGGAGATGGAACCGATATAAGCGGGCGATCGCTTACTCAAGAAGAGCTGGGAGTTGGTGGTCAGTCCGTAGCTCTCTCCGAACTTGGTCAGGTGCCCGGCCATGGTGAGAAAATCGCACAGGATGCGCACGCCGCGCTCGGAAGCGCTGGTTTTCGTGGCGATTTCCTGGGGAGTGGTCGCGCCGTCGTCGATGTGAGTGAACACTTCCAGATCGATCGCGCCCTTCAGCGCCGCGGAACGCTCGAAGGCGCGCAGTTCGGCAAAGATCGCGCCGGGGTCGGGTTGCATGGACGGGGTCATAGTGTGGTGGCTTTTTTCAGTGTACGGCTTCAGCGGATGGTAAGCAGCACGTCCGCCTGTGTGCTTTGTCCGTTATACGTCGCTACTAGCGCATTGTCTCCGCTGGGGGCAGACGCCGGCACCACCACGTTGAATTGGTACAGGCCGGGCGATATCAGGCCGGCGAACGTCACCGTAGCCGGGATGCCGCCGATTGTGACCACCGGGGTAGACGGCAGCGTTCCGGATTGCTGCAGCGATCCGCCGGTGACAGTAGCCGAGGTGGGACCGAAGCCGTTGGCGAACAGCAGAATCGTTTCGCCGGCTTGCGCCGGTGTGCTGGAGCCGGGATAGAGCGTCGCCGGTCCAAGCAGCGATCCGTTCGAGTGCACCGCCGTCACGTACGGACCACCGTTAAATTCAAAGAACGTGGGCGAGATTGGCTGCACGACGATGAAGGCGGGAGCGCTGGTCTTGCCGTTGTTGGTGACTTGAATCTGCACCAATCCGGGCTGAAGACTGGGCGGCGCCAGAACATTCACTTGCTGCGGACTGATGTAGTACACATAGGCTTTCAGTCCGTTCATGCTGACACTGACGCCGTCGAGGGCGGTCGGCAACTGATTGTTTACGAAATCCGAAGACTGCCAGGTGCGCGAGTCGCCCGGCGGGGCGAGGTTCTCTCCCTTGATGATGACCCAGGTGTTCGCCGCCATTACGCGGATGTTGCCGAAGGCGTTAGTGGTCTGGCCTACGGTCGTCGCGCCGGGAGTCAGCTTGCGAACGCGGCTATTGGCGAAATCCGCGACATAGATATCGCCGAAAGTGCCGACGGCCACGCTGCGAGGATTGTTCAGCGCTCCGGAAGTAGCCGGACCGCCATCCCCGCCAAAGCCCGCCGCGCCATCGCCGGCCACGGTCTGAATGGTTCCATCGCTTAGGACCACGCGGATGCGGTTATTGTTGACGTCGTCGACATAGAGGTTGTTGGCGGCATCCAAGGCTACGCCGGCGGGAAATCCGAATTGGGCGCGCACAGCCGGCCCGCCATCGCCCGTGAAGCCGAACGCTCCGGTGCCCGCGAAGGTGGTAATGATGCCGCTGGTGTCGACTTTGCGGACGACATTGTTGGCCTGATCGGAGATGAAAATGTTGCCGGAGGGATCGACGGCGAGGCTTACGGGATTGGACAGCGATGCCTTGGTGGCCGGTCCGCCATCGCCGGAATACGCGCCCACCTGGGTGCCCGCTCCGACGCCGTTTCCCGCCACGGTGGTGATGGTGCCGTTGATGGCTACCTTGCGAACCACGTTGTTGGCGCTGTCGGCAATGTAGATGTTGCCGGAGACATCCAGCACGGCGTCCTCGGCGTAATTTAAGGCTGCGCTGGTGGCGGGTCCGCCGTCGCCGGAGTAATTGGCGTTTCCGTTTCCCGCGACAGTGGTGATGATCCCATTCGGCGCCAGCTTGCGGATGCGGTTGTTGCCGGGATCGGCGATGTATAGGTTGCCCGCCGGGTCCAGAGCCAGGCGGTAGGGCTGGTTCAGCCGGGCGCTGGTTCCGGGCATGTTGTCGCCGTTGTATCCCGCGACGCCAGTACCGGCCACCGTGGTGATCGTTCCATCGGTGGCGATCTTGCGCACGCGATTATTGCTGAAGTCGCAAAAGTAAACGTTGCCGGCCGGATCGGAGACGATGCCGCGAGGATTGTTGAGAGACGCGGCAGTGGCCGGTCCTCCATCGCCCGAATAGCCGGATGTGCCGCTTCCAGCGATGGTCGAGATCGTGAAGGATGGAACCTGGCACAACGCCTGCACCGACGCGGCCAGTACGAACGATATGAATCGAGTTAAAGTGCGAAAACGCGATGGCATGATTCCCTCTTGGACGCAAAAAAACTCAGTATACCTCTGCTAGGATGATCCGAGTGTTCTCTTCGCGCCTGAAATGGAACCTACCGCTAAATCCGTTGTCGGCGCTGCTGGAAGACAAACGTCGCGCGGGCAAACGAGTGCTGGACCTGACCGAGTCCAATCCCACGCGCGCGGGTCTTGACTATCCCGTGGAGCGGATTCTGGCGGCTTTGGCGGACCGGCGGGGTTTGCTGTATCAGCCCGATCCGCGCGGGTTGGTAGCGGCTCGCGAGGCCGTGGCGGCGTTCTACCGGCAGCGCGGTGTGGAGGTCACCCCCGAGCGCATTCTGCTCACGGCCAGCACTAGCGAAGCTTATGCGTACCTGTTTAAGCTGCTGGCCGATCCGGGCTGCCAGATCCTGACGCCTCGGCCTTCGTACCCGCTGTTTGAGTACCTGGCGGCGCTGGAATCGGTGGAGGTGGTCCAGTATCCATTGCGCTATGACGGCGCCTGGCACATCGATTTCCCAGCGCTGGAACGGGCCATCACGCCTCGGGCGCGGGCGATTGTGGTGGTGAATCCGAACAATCCCACGGGGTCCTTCTTGAAGCGCGAGGAGTTGGCGCGGCTGGAGGCGCTGGCGGCGGCGCGGGATCTGGCGATCCTTTCGGATGAGGTGTTCGCCGACTACGTCTGGGCGGAGGACCCGGAACGAGTGGCGACTCTGGTGGGGCGCGGTGTCCCCGCCCTGACGGGCGGGGTTTTTTCGATGAGCGGACTGTCCAAGATCGCCGGGCTGCCGCAGATGAAACTGGGCTGGATTGTCGTGAGCGGTCCACAGGCGGAAACAGGGATGGAGCGGTTGGAACTGATCGCCGACACCTATCTGTCGGTGGCAACGCCGGTGCAATGGGCGCTCGGGGAGTTGCTGGACGCCTCGGCGGAGGTGCGTTCGCAGATCATCGACCGCACGCGCGCGAACTTGGCACACTTGCGTTCGGCGCTCGAAGGCGCTTCCGCGGGAGTGCTCAACGCGGAGGGCGGATGGTATTCCGTGGTACAAATGCCGCGCACTCGGACCGAAGAGGAGTGGGCGCTGGAACTGCTCGGCGCACACGATGTATTGACGCAGCCCGGCTTCTTTTACGACTTCGAGTCCGAAGCGTTCCTGGTGGTGAGCCTGCTCACGCGGCCGGAGGAGTTTGCCGAGGGCGCGCGCCGTTTGCGCGCGGTTTTGTAGACTCGGATCATCCGGCAGACACGAGTGGCGATCGCATTGGGGGCGTTCCTGCTGGCCGGGGGTTGGTTCACACCGGCGCCGGCCGAAGGGCGGTTCGCCCTGACCATCGACAACATCATGCGCGGTCCGCAGCTTTACGGCTACGAGCCCACGCGGGTGCGCTGGTCGGGCGACAGCAACCGCATTTACTTCCAGTGGAAGCAGGCGAGCGATGCTCCGGAGAAGCCGCCCGACACTTACGTGGTGAACCGCGACAGTAGTGGCCTGCGCAAGTTGAGCGACGAGGATGCGCGGCTCGCGCCGCCTGGGTTGCCCTATGTGGCGGGGCGCTATACGCGCGATCGCAGCCGCATCGTGTGGGCCGCGGACGGCGACTTGTTCCTGTACGACTTCCGGACAGACAAAGGCCGTCAGCTTACGCGCACCGCGGACGCTGAGAGCAATCCGCAGTTCACGCTCGACGAGACACGGGTCGCATTTATGCGCGGTGGCAATCTGTACACGTTGTCGCTGGGCGATGGGGTGGTGGAGCAGTGGACCGAGATCCAGCCCCCGGGCTCTGGCGCCGGCGGCGGGTCAGGCGGCCCGGCGGGCAGCGGGGCTCCCCCGGAGGACAAAAGCCGCGCGCTCTCCAATCAGGAATTCCTGAAGCAGCAGGAGACGGAACTGATCGAGGCCGTGCGAGACCGCGCCAAGTTGAAAGAGGAAGAAGACGCCCGCCGCAAGAAGATTCACCCGCGCAAGCCGTTCGAACTGACGGGGCGGCAGACGGCGCAGCGGTTGCAGTTGTGTCCGGATGAGACCTGCGTGATCGCGCTGGTGGCCGATCGTCCGGCCGATGCCAAGCGCGAGCCGGTACCCAACTATGTCACCGAGAGCGCGTACGTGGAAGAGATCAACGGCCGCGCGAACGTCGGCGATTCACAGGCGCGAGATCGCATCGCAGTGCTCAATGCCACCACCGGCGAGGCCAAGTGGGTCGAGATGAGCCTCGGTAACCGCGATGTGCGGATCGAGTCTATCGAGTTCAATCCGCAAGGTACGCGCGCAGTGGTGCTGGCTACGGCGAGCGACAACAAGGACGCCTGGATCATGGCGCTCGATCCGGCTGCCGCGATGACCAAGGTGCTGTTCCAGGAACACGACGAAGCGTGGGTCAACGGGCCGCAGTCGTTGGGTTGGATGAAGGACGGCGAGTCGGTGTACTTCGTCAGTGAACGCGACGGCTACTTTCAGCTGTACACGCTCGCGGCCAAGGGGGGCGATTCGCCGCGCCAGTTAACCTCGGGTACTTTCGAAATTTCCGACGTGGACCTGTCGCGCGACGGGAGCACGTTCTACCTGACGACCAGCGAAGCCAACGCGGGCGAGCGGCGGCTGTATTCGATGAAGGCAACCGGGGGCGAGCGCACCGAGATCACGCGCGATCCGGGCGCCCATCGCGCCGTGCCTTCGCCGGACGGGAAGTATTTGGCTGACGTGTATTCGTACACCAACAAGCCGCCGGAATTGTACGCGGCGGAAAACCGTCCTGGCGCGGCGCGTGTGAAGCTCACCGATTCTCCTGCCAAGGAATTTTGGGAGTATCCGTGGCTGGACGCGCCAGTGGTTCAGATGCCGGCGCGCGACGGTGCGCGGATTCCGGCGCGTTTCTACAAGCCCTCCAACTACCGGGCGGGCGGGCCGGCCGTGGTTTTCGTGCATGGCGCGGGGTATTTGCAAAATGCGCACAAATATTGGTCCAGTTATTCGCACGAGTATTTGTTTCATCACTTCCTGATGGAGCATGGCTACATGGTGCTGGACATGGATTATCGCGGCTCGGCCGGCTATGGCCGCGACTGGCGCACGGCCATCTACCGGCACATGGGCGGCACCGATCTGAACGACAACGTGGACGGGGCGAAGTGGCTGGTGGCGCAGGGCGCCGATCCCAAGCGTATCGGGATCTACGGCGGAAGCTATGGCGGATTTATCACTTTAATGGCGATGTTCACCACGCCGGACGTGTTCGCGGCGGGCGCTGCGCTGCGGCCGGTGACCGATTGGGCGCACTACAACAACGGCTATACCTCGAATATCCTGAATGTTCCGCAAAAGGATGCGGAGGCTTATAAACAAAGCTCGCCGATTTACTTCGCCGAGGGGCTTAAAGGGGCGCTGTTGATTTGTCACGGGATGGTGGATACCAACGTATTCTTCCAGGACACGGTGCGGTTGACCGAGCGGCTGATCGAGCTGCATAAGGAGAACTGGTCGGTGGCGATGTACCCGGTGGAGGATCACGGTTTTGTGCGCGCGGCCAGTTGGGCCGACGAGTACAAACGCATCTTCAATTTGTTTGAGGCGAATTTGAAGAAGTGATGGGAGTGAGGCTTCAGTAGTAGTCGGCGCAACTCATGAAGTAGCCGCATTGGCCGCAGACCAGTTTGCACTTGATTTCGGTCAAGCGGCGGCTGCACACGGGGCAGTAGAGCAGAGGCTCATTCTCGCTGTACAATGCCGCGCGCGAATCATTGCTGCCAGGCGCGCGCGCTCACCACTCCGAATACGCCGTGCCCTCCAGGCTCTTCAGATCCGATCCGCTGCGAACGTCGAAGATGCCGGGCTGGGTTTGATCGACCATGCTAAGAGCATCCTCCATAACCAGACGCCAGCTCTGATTGTTTCCGGTGATGGGGTCGATGGGCACCGCGCGCAGGTACCCGTCGCTGACCAGGTCCTCCAGCGTCTGGGGGGCCTTCTTTTTATCGAAGGTGTACTCGTCGATGACCGTGCGCAGCGTGAACAGGTTGTTGTGGAGCAAGCTCTCCTTGGTGCGGAGCAGCGATTTCTGGTACAACGGCACGGCGATGGACACCAGAATCGAAATGATCGCCATGACGATCACCAACTCGATGAGGGTGTAGCCGCGGCGCAGCCATTTTCGGCGCAGCCCTACCCGGCGTGTCAGAGGGCCGATGCGGGCGGGCGCGTTACCAATCTTTGTACTGGGTTCCATCCCGCGCGCGCTCCATGCTCTTGGTGTAAACATCGAATACATTCTGGCCGCCCCAGCTGGTCGACGTGGGATCGTCCGACATGCTGCGCAAGCCCCACTCCCGCTTTCCGGTCATAGGATCGAGGGGGATGCGCCGCAAAAACTTAACTTTCTTGCCGTTCGCATCGCCGGAAAGCTTGACGCCCTCCACCAGCTGATCGAGCGACTCGGGGTAGCCCTCGGTGCCGATCTTGATCTGGAATTTTCCGAGGTTCGCGGCGTCCTTATAGTCGTCGATGGCTTTGCGAATCTCGCGCAGGGCGTACAGCAGTTCGCGCTCGCGGTCGCGGCGGACTTTGTAGCGGACCAGCGGGACGCTCATGGTGGCCAGCAGAGAGAGAATCGTGAAGGCCACGATCAGCTCGACTAAGGTTAAGCCGCGTTCTCCGCGGTGTGTTAAACCGCGTTCCCCGCGTGGCCCAGGCTGCAACCTGTGAGCCGGGGCGCTGCGCCGTTCCAACCACACCATCGGGTCGACTCCTAACTCCTACTGTACCGTCACGATCACATCGCCGGGGGTGGAGGCAATGGGCTGGTTCTGGGCATTTTGCAAACCGGCTTCCGTGATCGAGACGGCGCTGGTGCCCGCGCCGGTAGCCGTGAAGCTTAATGTAGCGGCGACGCCGGAGCCGGACACACCCGCCGATCCGGGAGCCCGCTTCAGAGTGACGGTTGCTTCGCCGGGGGCCTCGGCGGAGATCTGTTTATCCGTTGCGACCGTCACGCCACCGCGCGAGAGCAACTCGCCGGCAGCCACGTCGTTCAGGCGGAGCTTAGAAGCATCCCAGCGGAGATGCAGCGGCGCTACTCCGGTAGTCGCATCGGGGACGCCGTCCAACTGGACGTTAATGGTGAAGGGCGTGTCGCGGGGGACCATGACCGCGGCAGGCAGGAAGCGTACGCGGGGCGCTCCGCCGGCGGGGACAGCGGCGGGAGCGGCTCCAGGCGCCGGAGGCAGCCCGGGAATGGGCGGCGGGACCGGCGCGGGTGCGGCGGCCGCAGGTTCGGGTTTAGCGGGGGCCGGGGGTGGCGCACCCGCCGGGGTCGGCAGACCGGCTGGAGTCGGCACGGGCACCGGCGTTGGCACGGGCACGGGAGTTGGCGCTCCTGCCGGGTTTGGCACCGCCGTTGGAGCAGGTGCGCCTGCCGGGCTTGGCGCCGCCGCTGCGGCCGCCGGAGTTGGCGTGGGCGCCGGGGCATCTTCCGGGTGCGGCGCGTAGCTTAACTTCACCACCTGATCCGACCCGGCGTAGATGCCGCGCAGGTTCTCGGGCGAGTAGTCCGGCGTCCGCACGATGTGCGGGATCAGGGCGATCATCAGTTCCTGGCGGTCCTTTTCGGTGTGGTTGGTGCCGAAGATGTTGCTCAGCACAGGGACGTTCGTCAGACCCGGAAAGCCGCTGACATTGTGCGTATCCTGAGTTTCACTCAGGCCGCTGAGGATGTTCACTTCGCCTTCCCGCAGGCGAATGTCGGCGATGCTCTTGCGCTGCCCGATAACCGGCTGCGAAAGCCCGCCGCTGCCGCCGATGGTGATGTAGGATTTCACCGCGGACACCGTGATTTCGATATGCAGCGTGACTTCCTCGCGGTTGTGCACTTGCGGCGTCAGGTCGACGGTGACGCCGGTATCGGCGAATTGGAATTGGGTGGACACCAGCGGGCTGACGCCCACCGTGCCGACGCCGGGCTGAAAACTTCCCGTCGCGTAAGGAATGCGGTCGCCGATCTGCAATTGAACCTTCATGCCGTCGGAGGCGCGCAGTTGCGGACGGTTGATCACTTTGGTGCGGTTATCGCTCAGCATGGCCTGCAGCAGCGCGCCCGGCAAAGTAGTCGAGAAGTCGGCGCTGGCGATGTGCCCCAGGCTGTTCAGACCAATCGCCGAAGTGGTGGACGTAGTAGGCGTGGTAGGGGTGGGCGTGAGCCCCGCGCCGCCGGCGGTGCCGGTGCTGGTGGGCGTAGTGCCGGTGGTGTTCAGAGCGATGGAAGTCCGGGGAGTGAAATTAATGGGCAGTCCGGAGGTTGGCAGGTTTGCCAGCGCCGCCCCCAGATCGCGCGTTCGCGCGCTGTCGGTTTCCATCACGATGACATCCACCACCACCTCGGACTTGGGTTTATCCAAATCGCGCACCAGCTTTTCGGCCAGCGCCACCTGATCCACCGTGCCGCGCACGACCATGGCCTTCTGGGCGTTGTAAGTGAACACGCGCCGGATTTCCGCCACGGTGCGGATAGCAGTGGCGATTTCCTGGAATTCCTGGGTGGAGGTGGCGTTAGTGACATAGAACACCTTCACCACCTCGTCTTCGTAGTCCCTGCGCTTGGTGACGTTGTCCTCGGTGACGAAAATCGTAGTGGCGGAGATCGGTTTCCAGAAGGTGCGCGTCAGCACAGCCAGGTAATCGAACGCCTGTTCCACCGACGTGGCACTCAAATCCACGTTGAAACCGCGAGTCGGCGGCGTGTATTGGGAATCGAACACCACGTTGATGCCGGCCAATTTGCCCACGGTCTCAAACAGCACTCGCGGCGGCTGATTATTCATCTTGAGCGGCGGCACCTGCGCGATCACCGGCTTGAGCTCGGGCGGCGCCTGCATGGAGCTGACACGCGCGTCTTCCTGGCGGCGTGTGCGCTCATACGGGGTCAGACCCTGATCCTGGCTGCTGGCCGGGGGTTGTTGCAGCATCTGCTGCGTGCGCTTGAGCTCTTGTAGGGCGATGGCCGACGCGGGATCGGCCACGATGGCCTTCTGAAATTCCTGGATGGCCTCGGCGGATTTGCCCTCATTGCGCAGTTTCAGGCCCTTGTTGACGTGCACCTGCCCACTCTGGAAGCGGGAACGCCGCATGCCGATTAGGTAGCTCTGGTCGGAGGGATCCAGGTCCAGAGCTTTTTGATACAGGTCGACGGCTGTGTCCCAGTCCTGTTTCAATTCGGCGGTCTCGGCGTCCTTGAAGTGCTTGTCGGCCTTCTTGTTACCGGCGTCCAAGGTCGAGCACAGGGCCAGCGTCAGGATCGCCGCCCCAAGACGTAAGTGTTTGCGCGTCATTGTTTTACCGGGCGTTACCGAGGCTCTCGTGCTACACTTTGGATCAAGCCTCAAAAGGTACGACGCAGGATCGGGCCAGCGCGTGGAAGCCAAAATCAAGATTCTGAGCGACAACCGGACCGCCAGCCACCTCTATGCCCTGTCGGACCGCGTGGAAGCGGGGCTGGTGCTGAGCGGAACCGAGGTCAAATCGGCGCGCGATGGCAAGATCCAGCTCAAGGAAGCTTACGCCGAGGTGTCGGGCAACGAAGCCTGGCTGGTGAACGCCCACATCGGGCAGTATTCGCACGGCAACATCATGAATCACGAGCCCACGCGGAAGCGCAAGCTGCTGCTGCATCGCGCCGAGATTGGGAAGCTGCACCAGGCGATTCGCGAGCGCGGGTTGACGCTGGTCCCGACCAAGCTGTATCTAAAGAATGGGTTGATCAAGGTGGAAATCGCCATCGGCAAGGGCAAGAAGTTGCACGACAAGCGCGAAAGCGAACGGGCCCACGAGATGCAGGCCGAGGCGCGCGCGGCGATCGGGCGGCGGGCGCGGTAGCAACGCGCTTCACAGCCTTGAGATCTCTCGCATCTGAGCCGGTTTTCGAAGACCGATGCTCGCGTTGTTAGCGAAATCCGCAGTTTTAGCCTGACGTCTATGCGCTCCACCCAGCATTTTCTCATTGAAGGATGAGCCTGAAGGATAGGCAAGCTGGCGGGGCTCCTTTCTGCGATTTTGGCGAGCGGGGATGGGGTCCAGGGGAAGGGGGCGGCGGTTGAGCCCCCTTCCCTTGGCCCAGCACTGGATTGA
>DATNJC010000180.1:0-44222 GCA_035604115.1 Bryobacteraceae bacterium
TCGGCCCACCCTACGACTCGCAGGCGCAAACTTGCCTTCCCCTCGCATTCCCACCCCTCGCTTTGCCAGCCACCACCGGAAAATCGTTCTATCGACGGGCGCAGGTGATGACAGCGGTTCCCTACAGGCGGATTACGGACCAGGTAGTGAGGTCATAGGCTAAGACCACACTATCGTTGGACGTGCTGCTCGATCGGCACCCTCATGTGGAGGCAAGTGCAGTGGCTTGGGCCGCTGCCGAAACCGGCATCGCGGAAGGGATGCTGGCCACCCGCGCGGTGACCACCATCCACGACCTGGTTCAAAAAGACGTGGGCAACAGCAAGGCTCGGCGGATCATCTCGGCGATCCTGAGAGTCTTCCGCGTGGCCGCTGTCGACGGCGCGGCTGTTCAAGAAGCACTGCAGCTCACAATTCCCGATTTTGAAGACGAGGTGACCGTGGCCGCCGCGCGATCGGCGGGTTGTGAGTGCATTGTGAGTCGAGACCCGAAAGGATTTCGTGGATCTCCGGTCCGCGCGCTTACGCCGGAGGCGGTCACCCCGCTATTAGGGAAGGAATAGGCGAGCAATGAGCAGGCCGCTTCCGCCAGTGCTCCGGCGCTGGGTCGGCTCTAAGCAGCGTCACTCGCAGCCGTTGAGACCCTTGGTCAGGCAGATCGAATTGGTGATGTCGGGAGGAATCGTCAAACCCCGGTCCTGCATCAATTTCTTGATGTACGCCGCGGTCTCCGGATGCGCGATGGCGGATTGCACGCCCACGCGAACCAGACCTTGCGCGTAGTGCAGCGGAATCCAGGTCCACCCCTTCATGGCGCCGTTGACGGTGTCGCGGCTGCCCATGTCGTGGGCTTCGAGATTGGCGCCATGGTCGACCAGCATCTGAATAACGGCGTTGCGTCCCTTGTGAGCCGCGCCGTGCAGCGCCGTGCGGCCTTGATCGTCGGCCAGGTTGGGGTCGATTCCTAAATCCAGGCACAGCTTGACGGCTTGGAGGTTATCTTCCGGCGACCATTCGTAAGTAACGCCCTCCACCCAGCCGAGTCCCGAAGCGACGTCCAGAGCGGTGATTTTGTTCGACGTCATGATTTTGGGATCGGCGCCGTGCTCCAGTAATAGCTTCATCAAGGCGACATCGCTCGATTGCGCGGCCCGCAGGAACGGCGTCGCGCCGTCCTCGTACAGCCACTGCATGGTGAAATTGGTGCGCGTTTCGGTACTGTCGCCTACGCAATTGGTGGGCGTCGACTTCACTCCGCAGACGCGGGCGTTCACATTGGCGCCCCGGTCGATCAGGAGCTTGATGTATTCCAAATGATCCATGTCGGGCTTGCGTACGGGGTAATCGCCGCCTTCGATATTGCGGTTGTCGGTGGCGATGTACAGCGGACTCCAGCCGCCGTTGTTCAAGATGTTGGGGTTGGCGCCTTTCTCCAGCAGATACGCCGCGAGTTTGTAATGGCGATTCTGCGTGGCGGTGAGCAGGGGAGTCCAGCCGTAGTGCGAGACCTGGTTCACGTCCGCACCCGCGTCGATCAACACCTTCACGCACTCCAGGCAATCCTGGCGGGCGGCCAGCACCATGGCGGTAAGACCTCCGCCGTCCTTATCGTTCTGGCGGCCGAAAGAAAACTCCGCGGCAGCCGCATCGGCTAGGGCCACGATATCGGTTTCGTCGCCTCCTGCCCCCGGAGCAGCCCCACGTCCGCCGCGTGCGCCAGTCGGAGCAGCGGGGCCGCGGCCGCCAGTGGCCGGAGCAGCATTCCTGCCTCCGTTTGCGCGCCCACCCGCTCCCTGCGCCGAAGCCGCGCGCGCCTGCACGCTGGGCGCGAGATACGCCTTGTTGCCTTTGGTATCGGGATTGGTGGCGGCCTTCACGTCGGCGCCGTGTTCGATCAATACCTTGGCCGCTTCCGGATGCGATTGCTCGACGGCCCACATCAAAGCGGTGGTCCCGCGCAGGGTTTCTTTGGCGTTGACATCGGCCTTGCTGTCGAGCAGCGCCTTGACCGCGGCCACGTTTCCATTGCGCGACGCAAACATCAGCGCCGTTTCTCCATGCGGGCTCTTTTCGTTGGGGTCCGCGCCGGCCTTGATGAGCTTGGCGATCATCGGCGCGCTGCCGTTGATCGAGGCCAGCGATAGCGGTGTAGCGCCGTCGCTATTCGGCGTCTTCACGTTCGCGCCCGCGGCGATCAGTACGTCCGCCATGTCGAGGTCGTTGCGGTAGGAGGCCCACTGAATCGCGGTGGCTCCGTCGGCCTGCTGCGCGTTCACGTCCGCTCTTTGCTTGATCAGCGACTGTACGCTCGCCCTGTCGCCCGCCAAGGCCGCATCGGCGACCGCGCTGACCGGCGCGCCAAGTACCGTCAGAGACACCGTCAGATACAGCCCAAAAACTGTCGCAAACGCCGCGATTTAAGATATCGAATTCGCATGGTTTTTGTACCTCTTTTACACCAAACCCGTCAGCCGGCCGGTGCTGTCGCCGATCGATTCCTGACGAACTCCGTACAAATCCAGAATGCTCAGCAGCAGATTGCCCGTGGTGATCGTTTTCGTGGGGAACGACAAATGCCGCCCGCCCTTGAGCTGGCCTCCGGCACCGCCTACCAGAATGTGCGGTACGTCGTAGTGCAAGTGCTGATTGGAGTCGCCCATGTTGGTGCCGTACAGGATCAGCGAATGATCCAGCAGCGTGCCGTCGCCGTCCTGAGTGTTCTTAAGCTTCTGCGCGAAGTACGACATGCACTTCACGTGATACTGGTTGAGCTTGGAGTATTCGGCGATACGATCGGGATTCTCCGCGTGATGCGACCCACCGTGGAAGCTGAGGCGCGGGACGTCGCTCGCCGGATACGCCCGGCCGGTCAGGTCGCGCGCGTAGAGCAGCGTCGAAACGCGCGTGATATCGGCGCGGAACGCCAGCGCGGTCAGATCGAACTGCAGCTTCACGTGCTCGTCGAAGGCCTCCGGGATGCCGCTCGGAACTTCGACGCCTTCAGTTGAGATGGTGCCGCTGGCTTTCTTGGCTACTTCGAGACGCCGCTCTAGCTCGCGGATGTCATCGGTGTACTCGTCCAGGCGCGCGCGGTCGTCCGCGGGCAGATCCTTCTTGAAGCGGATCAGATTCTGCATCACCGAATCGAGGATGCTGTGGTCGTCTTCGCGGCGCGCGGCGCGCTCCTCGGGTGTCCTGGCCTGCGCGTCGCCGAACAGGCGCTCGAACACCACTTGCGGATTCAGCTCCATGGGCAACGGCTGCGAAGGCGAGGCCCACGAAATGGAGTTGGTGTAGGCACAGCTATAGCCCTCGCCGCAGTTGCTCGAATTGGCGCCGGGATCTTCGATGGCCAGTTGCAGCGATGGCACCAGCGATTCCTGGCCGATTTTCTGTGCTATGAGCTGATCGATAGTTGTCCCGTCCTGGATATCCGAGCCGGTGGTCTTCTTGGGTTTGTTGGCGCACATGTAGGCGGCGGCTACCCAGTGGTCGGCGCCGGTGACGCCCGGAGGCGGCTCGGCCGACTTGGACCATAGTCCGCTCAGGATCACGGTGCGGTCCACCACCGGTTCCAAGGGCTTCATGATGAAGGAAAGATTGGCGGGATCGAGCGTCGCTTTTTCTGGGATCCAATAACCGGGCGCCATGCCGTGCGGGCAGAAGATGCCCATGAATCGCGGCTTGGGTGTGGCTGAGGTTTTGCTCAGCGGCGTTTGCGCTGGAACCATGGAGTCCAGCAACGGCAACGCTAATGCGACACCCGCGCCTTGCAATACCGCCCGCCGGGAAATGTGTTTTTTGGTGATGAACATGAGTTGGATTCCTTAGCGGCTGGCTTTTATCGGCTCGCGACCTGCCCCGAACCATTAGACGTCATCAGCTTTTGATTCATCTGGAACTGTTCGCTTTTTACCACGCCCAGCACCAGCGACGAAAATTTGTAGTTGCCGCGCTCCGCGTCGCGCACGATGGACCGCACCGCGGGCATATCGGAAGGCTCGGTTCCGCGGCCCATGGCGTAGATCAGGAGCTTCTCCGTGATCACGCGGACAAATTGCGGGGAGTAACGCAGCAGCGCCTCGCGCAGCCCTTTCACTCCGTCGAGCTTACTGCCGTCCACCAGGGTGCCGGCGGGATTGATGACGCTTCCGTCGTCGGTGGTGCGCCACTGCCCGACGGCATCGAAATTTTCGAGCGAGAACCCGATGGGGTCCATGATCTTGTGGCAGCTCGCGCACGGCTCAACCGAGCGGTGCATCTCCATCTGCTGGCGCATGGTCGGCTTGGCCCCGCCATGGACCGTGCTTTCGGTCTTGGGCAAATCCGGCACGTTGGGCGGCGGCGGAGGCGGTTCGACGCCCAGGAACACCTGCATCACCGTTTTTCCGCGCTGCACCGGAGACGTTCGGCCCGGCTGCGAGGACACCGTCAACAGAAAGCCCTTGCCCAGCAGGCCGCGGCGCATGTCCATGTCCGGCCCTAGCGTGATGCGCCGGAAGTTGCTGCCGTAGATATTCGGAATTCCGTAGTGGTTCGCCAACCGCTCGTTTACGAATGTGTAGTTGGCTTTGAGCAGATCCACCACGCTGCGGTCTTCGCGCACGATGCTGTTGACGAACATCTCGGCTTCCGTGCGCATGGCTTGGCGCAGATTGTCGTCGAAGTCGGGGAATTCGGAGGTCACCGGCACCTGGGTCTGCAACGCGCGCAGGCTCAGCCACTGGCCGGCGAAATTGGTCACCAGTTGATTGGCGCGCGGGTCCGACAGCATGCGCTTCACTTGCGCCTCCAGCACCGCCGACTCGTGCAGCTTGTTCTGGCCCGCCAGATCCAACAGCTCATCGTCGGGAATGCTCGACCACAAGAAGAACGACAGGCGCGAGGCCAGTTCCAGATCCCGGATGCGGTATTTCTGGCCGGGCTTGACGGTGGCGGGCTCGATCTCCTTGCGGAACACAAATTCGGGGTCGGCCAGGATGCGGCGCAGGGCCATCTCGATGCCGTGATCGAAGTCGCCGCCTTCATTGCGGCCGCGTTGGTAAAAGCCAAGTAGCAGCTCAGTATCCTGAGTAGTGGATGGGCGGCGGAAGGCGTGCTTCGCGAGCGCGCTCACGATCTGTTTGGCGCAGGCGGTTTCCTGAGTGGCGGCTTCCTTAGGTGGCATCGGGCCGGCACACGAAGATCTTGCGGCGGCTCTCGGTGTCGGTCGCTCCTTTTGCGTCAAAAGGTCCGTCGATTCTGAGCTTGCCTACGTGGGGGTAAAACCGGAAGCCCGGCAGTCCGCCGGTTTCGATGGTGCTGCGCAGGAAGTGCTCGTCGAGGTCGTTGCTGGGCGGCAAGTTGGTGGCTTGAAAGGTGACCACCACGGTGTGCATGCCGGCTTTGGCGGGAAACTTGAAGTTAAACGTGCCGTCTTCGCGGGCCCGCTCCCGGTCCCAGTCGAAGACCTTCAGGCGCGCTCCGTCTAAGCGGAATTCGAGTTTTTCATTGGGGATGTCGCCGAAGGGATTGGTGTTGCCCATGTTCCCGTGGCTGATGGGCGTCACCTTGATGGCATAGTCGCCGTCGGCTGGGAACTGATACTTCACGAGCATTCCGCCGCGGGTTCCGAAGGGCATGCCTTCGATGTGATAATCCTGCGAAGTGTCCTCGGGCACGCGGAAGACCTTTTGCACCGGTTGCGAGACGTCGCCCACGGCCAGGCGGCTGATCTTGCCTGCGGCGGCCGTGTAGCCTTCGAGCAGCGCGGGCGAAAGCGTCAGCGCTCCGGCGATGTTGTCGAAGCCGCGCGTCGAATCGTCAGGCGGGAGATATTGCGCGGGGTCGATGTCGACGGCCAGCAGGTCCCGGATTGCGTTCGAGTATTCGACACGGTTCATGCGGTGCAGGCCCGGACGCGGCAGGGTGACGGTGGTGGTGCGGTCGAGTTCCTTTTCGATCGCCGATGCCAGCGCTTCGCGCGTAGCCAGATCCGGTTTGGCCGCGCTGGCTTCCGGCATCATGCCGGAGCGGATCTCGCGGACGACTTTCTCCCAGATGTCGGGATTCTTCTCCACGTGCGCGGGATCGAGCTTATCGAGTTCCATGTTCGCTGGAGCGCCCCGGCCCCAGAAGCCCTTGGCCTGCGCGTTGTGGCATCCCAGGCAATACTGCCGCATCAGCTTGCCGTGCGGGGTGGTGGTGAAGCCCGCGCTCAACAGACGGGCGGCGGCCTGCTTGGTGGCTTGCGTGGTGGCTTGCGTGGTAACGAGGCCCTCGATTTTTGCGCCCTGATCTACCCACGTCGCAATCGTCGCGATCTGTCGCTTCGAAAGTGGTGCGGCGGGCGGCATGGAGCCTTCGACGAGACGCTGCACCAGCACGCTGTCCTTTGAATTTCCTGGAACGACCACTTTGCCGGATGTGCCGCCGGCCATCACGCCCTCGGGCGTGTCCAGTTCGAGGCCTGCTGGAGCCGAAGTCCCTGCATGGCATAGCTTGCAATTCTGGGTGAGAATCGGCTGCACATCTTTACGGAAATCGACGCTGGCGGGCGGCTGCTGGGAAGGTGTCCGAGTCGCTACGGTGAGCAGGAGAGCAAGGAGCGAGCAGTAACGTAGCCTCATGAGATTATGCGCTTGAGTTTATTACACTTTTCGGCCTCCCGCAATGGGCCGGACGGCGGGCAAACCGGGCTTCAGGGCGCTCGATCCGGCTCCGCGCTGGTGTATTCGACTTAGTGCGTGGCGCGGCCGTTTTCACCGGTCAAAGCGTGCAGCTCCTTAGTGGGGCCGTTGACCCATTGCGTAAAAAGTTTCAGATGTCCCGCTGCCAGCGACAAGCCCACGTTTTTGTCCCAGGGAAGGATGCTCGAAGGCGTGGGCCGGTCCTGGTTCAGGTAGTTTTTGGGTTCATGTGGCCCGCTCGCTGGTAGGCTTGCCCGTGGGCTTCGATCAGTAGCGGGTCGACATCCGGTAGTCGGCAATGAAATCGTTGAGATTGTTGCGTTCGGCTTCGAAAATTTACTTCGCCCGTTGGAGCTTGCCGTCCGCGAACCTGTACATCAAGCGGCAATCGAGGCCGCCCAGCTTGACGGAATCGTACTCGATGATGGTTTCCGCGTTGCGTTCGCGAACCTCGCGCGGCTTGGTCGACTCGGCCGCCATGACCTGCGCCTGGCTCATGCCCCAGACGGCCTAGCGGAAGTCCGCCGGAACCGGCGACGATGCTGCGGACCGGGCCTGCCGGTCCATCCATTGCCGGAGCAACGCTGCGGTGGACCCTCGAACCGTGGATTCGCCTCCCAGGCGCGCCCGCACCCCGACGCCCATGGCTATGTCGAGCGCTGTGCGCCCCTGCTTGTCCTTCGTATCCAGGTTGGCTCCGTGGGCCGCCAGGTAGTCGACGATGCCGTCGGAGGCTTGCGCGGCAATGTGCAGCGCGGTCTGGCCGGTGTCGTTGACGGCATTGACGTCGGCGCCGTGCTCCACCAGAAATTGCACCGCGCTCAGTAGCTCGGCCTCGGTCGCGTAATCCTTCGCGAACACTCCCTGGCCGCGACCGACTCCGGACGCCAGCATCAGAGCCGTGGTCCCGTTCTTTTGCACGCGCGCGGAATCGGCGCCGCTCTCGAGCAGTACGCGCAGGGTGGAGACATCGCCATTTTTCGCCGCCCGCAGGAAGGGGGTGGTCCCTTCACCCAGCGTGGTTTCGCCCGGCGTGTGGGCCCGATAGAGCGTCGCGGATTTGAGCGCCGCGTTGGGGTCGGCTCCATGCTGGAGCAGAATCCGAATCAGATCGAGCACGCTCACTCTGCTGGTGGAGGGGCGCGCCGGCCGGCCGTAGATCTCGCCCAGCGTGCTCATGTCGGCGGCGGCATACAACGCGGCCATTCCGGTCGAGTCCGCAAGATTCGGATCGGCGCCCTTTTCGGCTAGCAAGGCAGCCGTGTCGAAGTGGCCGTTGATGATGGCGAGCACCATGGCGGTGGTTCCGTCGGGATCGGCCAGGTCCAGGTTGGCTCCGGCTTCGGCCAGCGCTCGCGCGGCTTCGAGCGACCCTTGCCGGGCCGCGTACATCAGCGCGGTCCAGCCGCCCCGCGGCAGAACGGTGACGACACCCTCCAGGCCGAAGCGGTCCTTGGGAAACGTCAGCGTGGTGGATCGAGCGTTCGGGTCCACACCGTGCTCGATCAGCACCTGGATTGCTTCGGGATGATTTTCCGACGCCGCCCACATCAGAGCGGTCTCGCCGCGGGTTGGTTCGGTCTGGTTTACATTGGCTCCACGGGCGGCTAGTAGTCGCACTACATCGGGGTTTCCGGCGTGTGCCGCGGTCATTAGGATCGTTGGGCCCTTGGGATCGGCTCCGGCGTTGAGCAGGGTTTCGACCAGGGTTTTTGAATTGGGCGCGCTCGAATTTTCCGCGGCCAGAGACAGGGGGGTGACGCCGTAGCGGTTGGCGGCATTCGGATCGGCTCCGGCGGTCAGCAGGAGCTTGACCATTGCGAGGTCGCCGGCTCGCACGGCCCAATGCAGCGCGCTAGTGCCATCTGGCCCAGGCGTGTTCACTAGCGCGGGTTGCTGCGCCAGTCTGCGGACGGCCGCGCGATCGCCGGACTTGACAGCGTCGATGAGACTGCTTCCGGTTTCAGCGGCAAAGCCGATAACACTGAAGACACAAACCAAAGCAGGCCATTGTGGAGCACGCACTCGTGCGTGCCACGCCGGCACTCGTGCCGGCGCTTGGCCTTGGTGCGTAGAGCAAGTGTCGAGACGAGTCTCGACATGGCTCGCACGAGTGCGCGCTCCACGCCCTTGGCTAGAACAGGTCATCGACCAATCCTGTGCTGTCGCCGAACTGCTCTACCGGCGTGTCAAACCGCTCCGCGACGGCGCGCCACAGATTGCCCACCGGCGTACGTTTGGGCAATTCGATGTGGCGATGTCCCTGCAGGCTTCCGCTGATCAGAGCTACCGGAAGCGGGTCGGTGGCGTGGCCGTTTGAATCGCCCATGCCTGCACCATAGATCAGTAGCGAGTGGTCCAGCAGCGACCCGGGCCCATCCTCGGTCGCGCGCAACTTTTCCAGGAATCGTGCGAACAGTTGCACGTGGTACGTGTTGATCTTTGCTACCTTGGCCATCTTGTCGGCGTTGCCCTGGTGATGCGAGACCGAATGGTGCTGCTCGGTGAGCCCCAACTGCGGGTAGGTCCGCTGGCTGATTTCGCGCGAGACCATGAACGTGAACACGCGCGTCACGTTGGCCTGGTAAGCGGCGGCCAGCAGATCGAACATCAGCCCGACGTGCTCTTCGAAAGAATCCGGAACGCCCATCGGTTGATCGAGCGCCACCTCCGCGGTATCTTTGCGAGCCTCGCTTTGTTGAATGCGCCGCTCGATTTCGCGGAGGTTGTCAAGGTAATCGCCAACTCGCGCGCGATCCCGGGGGCCCAGCACGCGTTGTAATTCGTGCGCGTCTTCCGCGATGGAATCGAGAATGCTTCGCTCCGTGCGCAGCCGAGCCTCGCGTTCGGCTGCTGTGCCCGCCTGTCCGAACAGGCGTTCGAACACCGTGCGAGGATCGGTTTCCATGGGGAGAGGCGACGTGGGCGTGCGCCACGAAATCGTGTTCATGTAAGCGCAGCTAAATCCTGGCGAACATGCACCCACGTATCCGGTGAAATCCTCGGTAGCCACTTCGAGCGAAGGCAGCGGAGTGTCCTGGCCGATTTTGCTCGCGACCACTTGATCGATGGTCTTGTTCGCCAGCACGTCCTCGGCTTCGGTTCGCTTGGGCCAGACTCCGGTGAGAAATCCAGCGGCGCTGACGGCATGATCGCCGATCACGCTGCCGGGGTGGGAGCGCGTGAGGTTGTTCACCAGAACAACAGAATCTTTGAAGGGCTCGAGCGGCTTCAGAATCGGCGTGAATTCGAAGCCCTCGCCTACGGTCTTCGGAATCCACTGCTGCATGATCTCGCCGTTGGGGACGTAGACCACCCCGAAGCGCAGCGCCAGCATGGCCGCGGCTCGGGCTTGGGGGATGAACGCGGGAACCATCGCGTCCAAGAACGGCAGCGCGACGGCCGCACCCGTGCCCCGCAACACCGTGCGGCGAGACATGGCTTTCTTTGTTAGCAACATCATCACCTTTTCTCCGCGGTTTCGAGAGCTTTCACCGGCGTCGTCCGCATCTGAAACGGCGTGCTGTGGACCACGCCCAGAATCAACGCCGAGAACCGGTAGTTGTCGCGCCCGGCGGTCGACACGATCCGGCGCACCGCCGGCATGTCGCGATAGTCCAGCCCGCGACCTAGAGCGTAGGTCAGCAGCTTCTCGGTTACAGTGCCGAGAAAAACCTCGGGCCGGTTCAGGATCGCCTGGCGCAGGCCAACCACGCCGTCCACCGTGGTTCCGTCGGCCAGCACGCCCGAAGCGTCGATGGGCGCACCGGCGTCCTGCGCGCGCCACGCTCCCACGGCGTCGAAATTCTCCAGCGCAAAGCCCAGCGGGTCCATCGCCTTGTGGCAACTCGCGCAGACCGGGTTGGCGCGATGCTGCTCCATCTGCTCGCGCATAGTGCGAGGCTTGTCGCCGGGCTTGGCGTCCGGCAGCGGCGGAACGTTCGGGGGCGGAGGAGCCACAGCTAACCCAAGTATATTCTCCATGATCCATTTGCCGCGCACCACCGGCGAGGTGCGCTCGGCATGCGAGGTCACCGCCAGAATGCTGCCTTGACCCAGTAACCCGCGCCGCGCGTCGTCCTCGATGTGGACCCGCCGGAACTGGCTGCCGTAAATCCCGGCAATCCCGTAGTGGCGGGCGAGGCGTTCATTTAGGAACGTGTAATCCGCCGTTATCAGATCGAGCGCATCGTGGTCTTCCCGCAGGATGCTCGAAAAGAACAGCTCGGTTTCCCGGAGCAACGCCCTGCGCAGGTTGTCGTCGAAATCCGGGAACTCGTCGGAGTTGGGCAGGACGTTGCGCACGTTCCGCAGTTGCAACCATTGCCCGGCGAAGTTCGTCACTAGGGCTTGCGACTTCGGATCGGCCAGCATGCGCCGGACTTGCGCGTCGAGTACCGCCGGATTCTTCAGCTTGCCCTGGCCCGCCAAGCGGAGCAGTTCGTCGTCCGGGATGCTGCTCCATAGGAAGAAGGCCAGGCGGGATGCCAGTTCCAGATCGCTGATCGGGTGCACCGAGCCCGGCGCCGCATTGGGAGGATCGATCTCGGTGCGGAACACGAATTTGGGGCTGGCAAGAATCCGGCGCAGCGCCAGTTCGATCCCGGCGTCAAACCCGCCGTCTCCATGATTCGCGTAGCGGCCGGACTCGTAAAAGCCGAGGACGCGCTGGAGATCCGCCTCACTCACCGATTGACGATACGCTCGGCGCGCTAAAGACGATAGAATCTCGCGGGCGCAGGCGGTCTCCGCAGCGGCGTCCTTGGGACGGCACACGAAGATCTTGCGGCGGCTGGGAGTGTCGCCGGGGCCGGTCGGATTTAGCGGGCCGGTAATGGAGAACGTCTGCATATGCGGCCACCCGCTCCAATCGAAATTGTCGGCGGAACTACGCTCAAAGGGCTGCAGACGATCCGGACTCACCACCTTGGGATCTTCAAGGAACGCGGCAGTCACGTCGCTCGGCCCGGCTTTGACCTTGACGCGAACCCGCAGGCGCGCATCGACGGCATCGCCGGTTTCCGTGGGTTTCTCGAACAGCGACGCCAGATCTTCCGTACCCCCGAGATTCGCCACGTGGATGCGTTGGCCGTTCACTGTGAATTCCACCTGGCTGGGGAATTCGAGACCGCGCATGATGTTCAGATTGGTTCGATACAGCTTGGCTTGAAAGATGTACTCGGCGTCCAGCGGGAAGTTGTGACGTACCAGGATTCCGCCGGTGGTCCCCAGCGGCAGGCCTTCGATGTGCTGGTTCTGCGAGAGGTCCTGGCGAATCCGGTAGGTTGTCGTTCCCGCGTGGACGTTCGTGTCGCCCACCGCTAGCGCGCTGACGGTGGCCGCGGCGGAGAGATAACGCTCCTACAACGATGGCGAAACTCCGAGAACGTCCGAGATGTTGTCGAAGCCGTAAGCGGAATCGTCTGGCGGCAGCAGCGATGCGGCGTCTACGTCGAGGCCGAGCAGATCGCGAATGGCGTTGGCGTACTCGGCGCGGTTCATGCGGTGTAGCAGGGGACGCCCTGCGTAGGGGTTGGCTTGCGCGGCACCGTCGATCTGCGACTCCAGCCACAACTCGAATCCCTTATAGGTGGCCGGATCGGGGCGGGTCACTCCGGGGGGCGGCATAGCGCCCGCACGCAGCTTGTGGATCACTTTCTCCCAAGTTTCGGCGTCCGAAGGCACCTTACCGACGTCAGCTGAATCAAGCCGAAGCCCGCCGGAGGTCAAGCGTTGATTGTGGCAACCCACACAGTGCTGGTCGATGAGCTTGCGGTAGTTTCCCGCTGCGGTCCTGTTCACAGGGTCGCCGGCCTGGAGCGCCAGCCCCAAACAGAACGCCCATGCCAGACTCGCAACTGCGAAACTTTTGTTCACGACCGGTGTTAGTTACCCATGCTATCTCAGGCGAGCGTTCGTTGAAAGGGTTCGTTGAAAGGGAGAGGCGGCTAGCCGTACCAGCCGTAAACCTCCCTTGACAACCTGGGGCATAAGGTGTAGTTTTGATTGCACGCCAGGAAGAGGGGTCTTCTTCGCTGCCGTAAATCTTGGGTAACCGATTAGGGCAGATTGGGGTCTGCGATGACTAAGTGTGGGACGAGCACAACTGCGCACGTTGGCGTGCATTCCTTTCAGCTTCACAATCCCGCTTCACAATCCCGCTTTACAAACCATAGTCAGGTTCCATGGATGTTCTTGGCGAAGTCCAATCGAGGAGAGGGGTAATCATGCGTTTAGGATTGCGTTTTGTATTGTTGTTGCTGGCTGCAGTGGCCCTGTTCGGACAGTCCGATCGCGGCACGATCACCGGCACGATTACGGACCCGGGCGGCGCCGTGATCTCCGGGGCGGCCGTCGAGGCCAGAAACGTCGCCACGGGCGCGGTGTACCAAGCGGCCAGTTCCGCCACGGGCAATTACACTATCGCGCAATTGCCGGCCGGGGCGTACGAAGTGGACGTCACCGTGATGGGCTTCAAGAAGTTCGTCCGCGCCGGTCTGCAGGTGGAGGTGGCTGGAACGTTGCGCATCGATGCGGCGCTGGAAGTCGGCGCGGCCTCCGAAAGCGTGACGGTTACCGAGGCGGCGGCTCAGCTCAAGACCGAAGGCGGGGAGGTGAGCCACAACATTTCCACGCAAACGTTGGACGACCTGCCCGTCCTCAATATGTTCGGCGCGGCCGCCGGCTTCGGATCGGCCAACACTCTGGGCAATATCCGGAACCCTCTGTCCGCGGTCCAACTGCTGCCCGGCGCGCGCATTACAACGGATACCATCTTGCGTGTGAATGGGATGCCGTCCAACTCGCAATCCATCAACATCGAGGGCCAGGACGCCACCAACGGCTTCGTAAAGCAGGCGAACCAGATCAACCAGGCGGGCGTGGAAGCGATCCAGGAAGTGGCCATCCAGACCAGCAATTTCTCCGCCGAGTATGGCCAGGCGGGCGGCGGTTATTTCAACTACACGATGAAGTCCGGCACCAACCAGCTTCACGGGAGCGCATACGATTATTTCGTGAACGAAGCCCTGAACGCCGGCCTGCCTTTCACCAACAATGGGAACAACCTACCCATCCGGAACCCTCTCCGGCAAAACGATTACGGGTTCACCTTGGGCGGGCCGATCACCATTCCCAAGCTCTACCATGGTCACGACAGAACCTTCTTTTTCTTTAGTTTTGAGCAGTTTCGCCAAACGCAGGTTACCAGCAGTTCGTACAGCGCCGTTCCTACCGCGGCCCAACGCAGTGGTAATTTCAGCGCAGCGCTGAGTCCCACCTGCAACACCGATCCGGCCGGCCGCCAGGTGTGCCTCAATGAGGTGTTCGATCCCAACACCACGACGACCGTGAATGGCGTTCAGGAGCGCACTCCCTTCCCCGGTAACATCGTTCCGCTGAGCCGCATGGATCCCACCGCCGCGATCATTCAGAACATGATTCCGATGCCCAACGCGCCCGGCCTGTTCAACTACGACGTGCCCGCCTACTCGAATTTCCGGCACACCACGATCCCTTCCATCAAGATCGATCACATTATTAGCGCCAAAATGAAACTGTCCGGATACTATTCGGCCAACAAGACTTTGTCGCCCCAGAACAACGGCTTCACCGAACCGTTCTCCGCCGTGCAGTCCCAGAACGCCTTGGCGCAGACCATACGCCTTAACCTGGATACGACGCTCACTCCCACGCTGCTGTTCCACATCGGCGCGGGTTATCTGCACACGTCCAATCCTCAGCCCGGCGTACCGTACGACCAAAAGCAACTGTTTCCCGATGGGGTTCCCTTCACGGCGAGCAATTATTTCCCCTATCTGGCGGGTATGTTCAGCACCAACGGAGGCGGGTGGTCCGGCGGCGCTCCGTTCCCATCCACCAGCACGGGCCTGGCGTTCACTCTCACGCCCATCGCGAACGATTACAAGCCCACGTTTAACACCAGTTTGACCTGGGTCAAGGGTAACCATACGTTCAAGATGGGGGCCACCGCGCTGTTTGAGGGCATACAAAGCCTGAACGAGAGCCGTGCCGACGGGCAATTTGGAATCTCAGCCGTATCGACCGCCGATCCCTCGCAAAACGGTCAACCGTTTGCGAACGTCGCGAGTAGCGGATTCGGATATGCCAGCTTCTTTCTCGGTGTGAACAACACCGTGTCGACCGCCGCGCCCGCGGATGTGCGGCTGGGTATGCATACCTTTGGATTCTACGCTCAGGATAGTTGGAAAATCACGCGCAAGCTGACCTTCGATTACGGGATTCGCTACGATTACTCCACCGAGTGGACGGAGCAATATGGCCGCATGCAAAACGCCGCCTTCAACCTTCCCAACCCGACGATCGGCGGACGGATTGGCTCGGTGGAATACGGGGCTACTTGCAATTGCCAATTCCAACACAACTACCCGCTGGCCTTCGGACCGCACCTCGGGGTCGCCTACCAGATCACGCCTAAGACAGTGTTCCGCGCTGGCGGCGCCATCTCCTATGCGGCGACTTCGGATCAAGCCGGACTGAACAGCAGCGCCGGCGACTTTTACACTATACCCGCGCCGGCCTACGGTGCCAACGCGGGGAGTCTGATGTACGGCGACCCCGAGGGGCCCGGGAACCATTTGGGGAACCCGGTGGTCCACTGGCCGAATTTCAGTCCCAACTACCCGGTTCCCGCGGCGCCGGGCGTGATCCCTCCCGCCTCGCCGTTCGTATCGCTAGCTCCCAACACTGGCCGCCTGCCCCGCACCTTCCAGTGGAGCCTGGGCTTCCAGCGGGAGCTCACGCGCAACCTGGTGGTGGATGCCTCCTATGTGGGCAACCGCGGCGCATGGTGGGCGGGACCCCTGCTCTCTGGCCTGAACTACAATGCGCTTACGCCCCAGCAGATGCTCTCCCAGTATGGGATCAACGTGCAAAATCCGGCCGACACCACCCTTCTCAGCACCCAAATCAATTCGCCCAACGTCCTCGCCCGCTTCCCGAATCTGATCAATCCGGCCAGCGTTTACCCGGGTTTCCCGAACACGCAGACCCTGCTTCAGACGCTGCGGCCGTATCCGCAGTGGATCGGTATCCCGCCTTTCCTTGGACCTCCAGATGGGAACACCTGGTACGACTCGCTGCAGATCAAGGGAACCCAACGCTTACAGCATGGACTCAGCATGCAGGTGGCGTATACATTCCAGAAGGAGCTTACCAATGGAACCAACTCCAACACGTCCTACGTCACGCCTTCCCCGCCGCTGATCAACGACGTGTTCAACAAGGCGTTGGATAAGCAGATTTCCGGCTTCAGCATTCCCCAGGAGCTGGTAATGTCGTGGACCTACCAAACGCCCAAGCTGCATGGCGACTCGAGCGCCATGAAGGCGGCGTCCTGGCTGGCGCGCGACTGGACCTATAGCGCAGTACTCCGCTATCAGAGCGGCTTGATCCTGCAAAGCCCGTTCTCCGCCAACAACCTGCTCAATAACCTGGGACGGGGACCGTCGAACAATCCCGCCCTCTGGGGCGGCGGCTACACGTTCTTGAACCGGGTGCCCGGACAGCCTCTGTTCGTGGTGGATCCGAACTCCAAGTTCGATCCGACCAACACTTTGGTGCTGAATACCAAGGCCTGGGTGGAGCCGGCATACGGTACCTTTGGAACTTCCGCGGCCTACTTCAACGACTTCCGTTGGCAGCGGCAGCCCTCCGAAAATATGGGCTTCGGGCGAATCTTCCGCATCAAGGAACGAGCGTCCTTCCAGCTTCGCGCGGAATTCACGAACATTTTCAACCGTTTGTTCTATTCCGCGCCCGCCGATGGCTCACCTTTCGGTGGGTCGTTTACTTCGATCAACTCGGCCACCGTTCACGGGAACAGCTTGAGTGGGACAACCGGCCTGTTGTCCTCCGGCTACGGGTATGTGAACTGGTTGGGCGGCGCCGGTGCTCTGCCGCGAAGCGGTCAAATCATCGCGAAGTTCGTGTTCTAGGTTCCTGCGCTAAGTTCGTGGCGCCGGCGGCTCATCCCGCCGGCGCTTTCCTTGTTTGAGCAAAGTTGTCAAGTACAGTAGTCTAAGGAAATGGCCCGACGCTCTTCAGTATTGCGGCGCGCCCCGGCGGCGCCCGCAGTCGAAGCGAAAGCGGTTCAGGCTGAAACTCCGGCCGCTCCCGGCGACTCCCGTTTTCTCGCGGTTTGGCTGCTGTTGTTTGCCGGCAGCGGTTGCGCCGCGCTGATCTACGAGATCGTCTGGTTCCAGTTACTTCAATCCGTCATCGGCTCCTCTGCCGTATCCCTAGGTTTGTTGTTGGCCGCCTACATGGGAGGCTTGTGCCTCGGTAGCGCCGCTCTGCCGAGGCTGGTTTCCGCCCGGTACGACCCCCTGCGCGTCTACGCATATCTGGAGTTGGGCATCGCCGCATTCGGAGTCATCGCGCTATTCGGGGTTCCCGTGATCGGGCGCATTTATGTCGCGGGCGCGACCTCCGGGCCGGGCGGCCTGATCTTGCGAGGCGTCGTCGCGGCCGTGTGCCTGCTGCCGCCGACCGTGCTCATGGGCGCGTCCCTTCCAGCAATCTCGCGGTCCGTCGAGACCACACCCAAGGGCATCTCGTGGCTTGGCCTGCTGTATGGCTCGAACGTCGCCGGCGCCGTGATCGGCTGCGTCCTGGCGGGTTTCTACCTGCTGCGCGTCCACGACATGGGCGTGGCCACTTATACCGCCGCTGCGATCAACGTGGCTGTAGCAGGAGTAGCCCTAGCGCTCTGCCAGACCGACCGTGTGGCGCAGGCACTCATGCCTGCCGTGTCGAGACTCGTCTCGACACCGCCGCCCGGCGCGTGGCTGGTTTACGCAGCCATCGCTCTATCGGGCCTGACGGCTCTAGGCGCGGAAGTCGTATGGACCCGCCTGCTCTCGCTGCTATTAGGCGCAACCGTCTACACCTTCTCGATCATTCTGGCCGTGTTCCTGTTCGGTCTCTGGGCCGGCAGCAGCGCCGGTTCATTCCTCGCCCGCCGCGTGAGCCAGCCGCGGCTCGCGCTGGCCGCCTGCCAGATCCTGCTCGCCGCAGCCATAGCCTGGACCGCCTTTACCCTGGCCTACGTCCTGCCCTACTGGCCGGTCGATCCTTTGCTGTCCGTCAGCCCCTGGTTTAATTTCGATCTGGATGTGACCCGCTGCCTGCGCGCGATTTTCCCGGCGACGCTGCTGTGGGGCGCGAGCTTCCCCTTGGCCTTGGCCAGCGCGGCTACCGAGGGCGAGGACCCGGCGCGCGTCTCCGGGGAAGTCTACGCCGCCAATACCGCTGGTTCCATCGTGGGCGCACTGGTATTCACGCTGCTGCTGATCCCCGGCATCGGAACGCGAAGCTCCCAACGGGTCTTGATCTGGCTCGCCGCTTTGAGCGCGGCGCTGGGTCTCGCCGCCGCCGTCAAGTCCATGCGTCCCATCCGCGCCGTCACCGCCGGACTGGCGCTGGCCGCCACAGCGTTGCTCGCGTGGGGCCTGGCGGCCTCCGTGGGCGGCGTTCCCTGGCAGGTGATCGCGTACGGCCGGCGCATCGCGCCGATTCTCCGCGGCCTGGCTACCGCGTTCGACACCCAAGCGCAGACGCTGTTCGTAGGCGAGGGAATGAACGCCTCGGTGGTGATCACCCAGCGCGGAGACCAACGCTTCTTCTACGTCAGCGGCAAGTCGGAAGCTTCCTCGGTGGCAGTCGACATGCGGCTCCAGCGCATGATGGGGCATGTGCCCGCCCTGATTCATCCCGCGCCGCGGTCGGTGCTGGTAGTCGGATTCGGCGCCGGCGTTACCGCCGGTTCGTTCACCCCGTACCCCGAAGTGCAAAGCATCGCCATTTGCGAACTCGAACCCATCATTCCCCCGGCCTCCGACGAATTCTTCGCCAAGGAAAATTACCATGTGCTGCGCGACGGCCGGACCCGCGTGGTGTACGACGACGCCCGGCATTTCATCCTGACCACGCCCAGCAAATTCGACGTCATCACAACCGACCCCATTCATCCCTGGGTGAAAGGCACGGTCGCGCTGTACTCGAAGGAATATTACGAGTTAGTCAAGAGCCATCTGAATCCGGGCGGTGTCGTGGCGCAATGGCTGCCGATCTACGAAAGCGACGAGGAAACCGTGAAGAGCGAACTGGCGACGTTTTTCAACGTCTTTCCCAACGCCACCGTGTGGAGCAACTACGCCAACGGCGACGGATACGACCTGGTGCTGCTCGGTCGAGAGGACTCCTCGCCGATCAACATCGACGCGATGCAGCGGCGGTTGGATCAACCCGGATACGCGGGCGTCTCCGCGTCGCTGGCCGATGCCGGATTTCATAATGCGGTCGAGCTGCTCTCGACGTATGCTGGCAGAGCCCAGGACTTAGGACCGATGCTGGCCAACGCCCCCATCACCGACGATTTGAACCTGCGCCTGCAGTACCTGGCGGGGTTGGGGCTGAACTCCCGCGCATCCGAGCAGATCTTCGGCGACCTTCTGGCGTATCGAACTTTTCCGGAAGGGTTGCTGACCGGCTCGGGCGAACGTCTCGAAGCCCTGCGCGCGGCGCTGGGGCGTCCGCACCGCACGTTCTGACGGCGTTCTAACATGGGAAACGCCATGTGGAGACGATTCGGGGTACTGCTGACGTGCGTTCCCATCGCTTGGAGCGCCGGGCCTCAAGTCGTGTGCGCGCTGGGTCCCGGCGCGGCGTCTTACAAAGCCTCCGAGGATCAGCGCCCCACCGCCGACGCAATGCAACTGGCGGGCCGCGTCAATGCGGCCGCAAAGGCCATTTGCGCAACAAACTGTCCGGAGGTGATGATGCTCCGCAATACCAGCGCAGCGAACGCCATGCTGGTCGCGAATGGCGCAGAAGCCAAGCTGGTCTACTCGCCGCAGTTCTTCGCGACAGTCCACGACGGCTTCGGAGATGCCGGGATCGTCGCCATCGTCGCCCACGAGTTCGGCCATGCCCTCGACGACACAATGGGCGCCGCGTGGATTCAGAGCGGCTGGCCCCCCGAGCTGCGCGCCGATTCGTGGGCCGGTTGTGTGCTCGCGAAAAGCGGTTTGAGCGCCAAGGAAACGGAAGCGGCTTTCGGCGCACTGGCGAAATATCCATCTCCCGCGCACCCCAGTTGGAACCAGCGCGTGCCGGCCATCCGCGCTGGTTACACCAAATGCGGCGGCGACGGCGCAACATTCGATTCCGGGAATCACGGAGGTAAACGCAAGTGACGCTGAAGATCGCGGCCGGGATCGCGGTTGTCTGTGCGATGGCTTCGTCAGCTGATGCCCAGGCGGTTTCTGGCGAGGCGGTCTATCAGGCGCACTGTGCGTCTTGCCACGACACGACGGCTCCCCGGGTTCCCCCCAAGAGCGCTCTACAGAAGATCGCGGCCGCGAACATCTTGCGGGAACTGGAATCCGGCGCGATGTTTCCCATGGCCCGCGACCTTCAACCCGCGGAGAGGCAAGCCGTGGCGGCGTATCTTGGCGTGGCCGCGAACGGCGCGGCTACAGCGGCAGATTCTTTCTGCTCGCAGCGCGCGGTGACCATTCCCAATTCGCCACAGCCGATGTGGAACGGATGGAGTCCGTCGGCGAGCAACACCCGCTTTCAACCCGCCGGTGCAGCCGGGCTGACAGTCGAACGGACGCGGAATCTGAAGCTCAAATGGGCCTTCGGATTCGAGGGCGATAACATCGTCTTCTCGCTGCCGACGGTGATCGGGAACAACATCTTTGTAGGGAGCGCGTCGGGCAAAGTCCACGCGCTGGACACGCAAACCGGCTGCACGCGGTGGATGTTCCAGGCCGACGCCGGGGTCCGATCGGCGATCGTGATGGTTCCGGCGGGCTCGGCGCACGCGCTTCTGTTCGGCGACCGCGGTGGATGGTTCTATTCCGTCGAAGCGGAAACCGGACGCCTGCTGTGGAAGAAGAAAGTCGACGATCACGAGGCCGCGCGCATCACCGGCGCCGCCGTGGTGAATGACGGGATCGCCTATATCCCGGTGGCGTCCGTAGAGGAAACCTCGGCTCGCCGTGCGAACTATATCTGTTGCACGTTCCGCGGAAGCGTCGTGGCGTTGCGCATTCAGGATGGTTCGCAGGTCTGGAAGACGTTCATGATCGCCGAGGAAGCACGCAAGAGCGGAACGGATTCCACGGGCGCTGAAGTGCGCGGGCCCTCGGGAGTGGCCGTGTGGTCCACGCCGACCATCGATCTGAAGCGAGGCATGTTGTACGTCGGCACGGGAAACAACTACTCCGATCCCGCATCGGAGATGAGCGACTCCGTGGTGGCTCTGGAGATGAAGACGGGCCGCATCGCATGGCATCGACAAACGCTGGCCGGCGACATCCTAAACGGAAATTGCCAGGTGAAGAACGACTGCCCCGGGCCGGATTACGATTTCGGATCGTCGGCCATCCTGGAGCGCGTGCCGAACGGCGGCGCGAATGGGCGTGACCTGGTGCTGGCGGGGCAGAAGTCGGGTGTGGTGTACGCGCTAGATCCCGACGCGAAGGGACGCATCGTGTGGCAGGTGCGCGTGGGGAAGGGCGGCGTCAACGGCGGTGTGCAGTGGGGCATGGCGAGCGATGGAAAGAATGTCTACGCGGCCACCTCCGACGTGGTACGGCGCGGGGCGGCGGGGTACGATCCAGCGCAGGGCGGAGGGCTGACGGCGCTGCGCATCAGCGACGGCGCGAAGGTCTGGTACGCGGCTCCGCCGGCGTGCGACGCGAAGAAGGGCTGCAGTCCCGCGCAATCGGCGGCGGTGACCGCGATACCCGGTGTGGTGTTCGCGGGTTCGCTCGACGGTCACGTGCGCGGTTACTCGGCCGAGGACGGCAAGGTGCTGTGGGACTTCGACACCGCGCGCGAATTCCAGACGGTGAACGGAGTGAAGGCGAGCGGCGGCGGCGTGGACGGTCCCGGCCCAGTGGTTGTGAATCACATGCTGCTGGTGGGTTCGGGGTACGCGCGAACCGGCGGGATGGGCGGCAACGTTTTGCTGGCGTTCTCGGCCGAATAAGGCGCGTAATTTGACGCGCACCGGCGGTGCCGATCGTGCCGCACCGCCTATCCGTCCAACGCCGAAAAGCTTCCTCTGGGTCGATGCGAGCGCGTTCGTGCCTCGTTGGCGTTAGCCGGAGACACCCGATTCCGCGACCGGCATCGCCGTTCGCCAGGCGGGCCGTTTCGTGAAGCGGCCTTCCGTTTTCATCCGCCGCATCGAGGTCGCGCGCGATATGAACCTCCGGGACGGACTTCCATGTACGCGCATCACGCCCGGTTGGTTATAATCTCTTGCGCCAATCACCGGCTGTCACAGCACATCAAGCTGGCACTCCCAGCGGGCCAGGCCAGGGCGAATCCCTAGCGAAGATTCCATACTGTCTATAAATGCGGTATATACTTTCCACATTGCCATATGCCCGAGCCTGAGCGCGAACCGCAGCGCCCCCAAATCCCAACGTAAGTCTCTGATTCTTATCCAGTCGTGCTCACAACAAAACGAACCCAAGTGGGGCCAGGCTTTATAGCCTGCCGCCGCCTTTTGAGGCGGCGCCGATTCGAAGCCCTCCTCAACTACAAAACGAACCCACGCCCCTGAACCGCCTTTACCCGCGGTGCTTCAAGGGATTTGCATCCCAAGATTTCTTGGAGCGCCGTGCTAGCATCAGGGCGGGCAGAAGACTGTAATTCGTCACGATGAGGGAAATAGGATCTTGTTTTCTTGAGCCATACACGATTAGCGCAGCCCTCTCGCTAGCTCCTCGAACGCCTGGGGGAGTTGTTGCTGCGTGTTGGTCACCATTCGGGCCTACCCTGCGCACCCGCGCGAACCAATCCACCGCGCCGTTCATGGCGCGATCGTGCGTTCGATATTGCTTCCGGGCAGCTCCGAAGCCCGCTGCGGCCCAAAAGCCGGTATCGCATGTGAAACTTCCTCCGTCCTATTGCCAACCACCACCGAGAGCCTTGTAGAGTTGCACGACCGTGTCCAGTTCGTTCAACCTGATCTGGGAGAGCGTCAGCTCGGCCTGAAACAAGTCGCGGTCCGAATCCAGCGCATTCAGGAGTGTATCCACGCCCCCGCGATAGCGAACGTAGGCCAGACGGGTCCGATCCTGCAGCGCGGCAACCAGCAACTCCTGTTGCACGCGGCTTTCTCTTACTCGCTGATGAGCGATAAGCGCGTCCGAGACTTCGCTAAAAGCAGTTTGAATCGCCTTCTCATATTGGATCAAGGCGCTGTCGCGCAAAGCCTGCGAGAGCTGCACATTCGATTTGAGGCGTCCCGCGGTAAAGATCGGCTGCGTCACTTGCGGCGTAAAATTCCAGGCGGCACTCGGCCCGCTGAACAAGCTCGACAGTTGCGTGCCCTGCCCACCCAGGAATCCGCTCAGGCTGATTTGCGGAAAGTACGCCGCCTTCGCGACGCCGATCTCGGCATTGGCGGCGATCAGGGTTTGCTCGGCCGCACGAATGTCCGGCCTGCGTTCCAGTAGCGCGGAGGGCAATCCGGCGGGCACTTCCGGGGGCATCTCCTGTTCGGTAAGACCTCGTCCCCGTAGCACTTCGCCGGGATTCTTCCCCAGCAGGAGGCTAATTTGGTTCTCGGTCTGCTCGATCTGCAGCTGCAGGTCGGGGATCGTCTCCGCGGCGGTGTAAACGAGCTGCTCGCCTTGGCGCAGGTCGAGCAACGTGGCGACGCCTCCGCCTTGGCGGTTCCGGATGAGCTCCAGAGATTCCTGCCGCGTGGCTAGCGTGCGCTGCGAAATATCCAGTTGGTAGTCCAACGCGCGCAGGCTGAAGTAGTCGGCCGCGACTTCGCTCACCAGCGTGGTCGTCACCGCCTTGCGATTTTCTTCGGCCGCGAGCAGATTGGCGCGCGCCGCCTCAGTAGCGCGGCGCAAGCGGCCCCAGATGTCGAGTTCGAAGGAAAGCAGGCCGAGCGTGGCGCTCCCGAAGGTGCGGTTCTGTTCGGGCACCAACAATTTGGGAAGAGGGGTTGCTCCGTCGCGGGAAACGCGAATGGTGGAAATGTCCGCGTTGGCGCCAAAGTTCGGGAACTGATTGGATCGGGTGACGCCGAGACTGGCGCGCGACGCCTCGACACGAGCGGCGGCATCCCGCAAATCGTAGTTCTGTGTCAGGGCCGTGCGTTCCAAATCCTGCAGCTTCTCGTCTTTGAAGACCTCAAACCATTTGAGGTCGGCCAGGGAAGCCGGATCGCCGGCGGCAGTGGGAGACGCGGCGCGAAACGAATTCGGTATCTGTACGGAGGGCCGCTGATAGTTAGGTCCCACGACGCAGCCGGAGAGGAGCACCGCGGCTGAAAGTGGCGCGATTAGTGATTTCCGCATTGTCAAATCCCCCCTTGGTCAATCCCCTTGAGCAGGCGCGGGGGCGGGCGTCGCCACGACCGGCGCTTCTCTGGTTGCGCCCGAGACCTTCTCCACCATGTAGAAAATCGCGGGGATGAAGAATATGCCGATGATGCTGGCGGCGAGCATGCCTCCAATCACGGTGGTCCCCATGATCTGGCGGGCGACCGATCCCGCGCCGGAGGCCGTCCATAGCGGCACGCAGCCTAGGATAAACGCGAAGGAAGTCATCAGAATCGGCCGCAACCGGAGCCGGGCTCCTTCGAGCGCGGCGTCCATCAGGTCCTTGCCCTTGTCAAACTCGTCCTTGGCGAACTCGACGATCAAAATGGCGTTCTTCGCGGCCAGCCCAATGAGCATGACCAGACCGATTTGCGAGTACACGTCGCTCTCGATCTGCACCTGGTATGCCGGAAGGAACATTCCCAGCACCGTACGGCGCAACCACAGAACCGCGAAGGCGCCGAATAGGGCGACGGGCGTGCTCAACAAAACACTGAACGGCAGAGTCCAACTTTCATAGAGAGCCGCAAGGATGAGGAAGACGAACAACAGTGAGAATCCAAAGATCACAGCGGGCGGGACGCCCTGCTGAGCTTTCTTCTCCTGGAACGACATGTCCTTGTAGTCGTAGCCCATTTCGCGCGGCATGGTTTGATCGAAGACTTCTTCGAGCGCCTTCATCGCCTGCGCGGAACTGTACCCCGGCGCGGCGGACCCGTTAAGCTGAGCAGCCCGATACATGTTGAAGCGCATGGTGAACTCCGGACCACTGCGCGCCTGGAACGTGGTCAGCGCGGAGAGCGGCACCATCTCGCCGTTCTTGTTTCGCACATAGAACTGCCCGACATTTTCCGCCTTGTTCCGAAATTCGCCTTCCGCCTCGACGTACACCTGCCATTGGCGGCCAAACTGGTTGAAGTAGTTCACGAACAACCCGCCCATGAAGGCCTGGATGGTTTTGTAAACGTCGCCGATGGGGACGCCTTGCTTGAGGACTTTGTCTTCGTCGACATCGACGAACTCTTGCGGCACGCTGGGAAGAAACGTCGTGCTCAAGCCCGCGATCTCGGGACGTTTGCGGGCGGCCTCCACGAAGGTGTTCAGGTTGGCGGCCAAAAACGGCACGTCTTTGCCGGCCCGGTCCTCCAAAACGAAGGTGAATCCGCCGGCCGTACCGACTCCAGGAATCGCCGGTGGCGAGAAGTCGAAGGCAACTCCTTCCGGAAGCTTGCTGAGCCCCTCATTCAGGCGCTGCTTGATCACTTGAAACTGTTCCTCCCTGGACTTACGATCGCCCCAGTCGTTCAAGGTGACGAAGAAGAAGGAGTTGTAACTCGTCCGCACCAGGCTAAGCAGGCTGAAGCCAACGACGCTGGTGGCGTACTTAACGCCCGGCGTTTGAGCCAGGATGTTTTCGACCTTCCTGGCGACTTCGTCGGTGCGCTGCAGGGACGATGCATTGGGGAGCTGAAGATTGACGTAGACGAAGCCTTGATCTTCATCGGGCAGGAAGCTGGAAGGCACCTTGCTGCTGAAGAATCCCGCGGCTACGCCGAAAATCACCAACATCACCAAGGCGACTCCGCTCTTCCGGATGAGTGCGCCGGACCAGTGAACATACCCATCGGTGGCGCGGCCAAAGACGCGGTTAAACAAGTTGAAAGACCTTCTCAGCAGCCCGCGGCTCTCGGTCTTGGGTTTGAGCAGCAGCGCTGACAGCGCGGGGCTGAGGGTAAGGGCGTTGAACGCCGAAAGGATCACGGAAATCGCAATAGTCACGGCGAATTGCTGGTACAACCGGCCGGTGATGCCCGGAATGAACGCCGTGGGAACAAACACCGCCGACAGAACCAGCGCGATCCCGATGACGGGACCCGAAATCTCCTCCATGGCTTTGAAAGCCGCGGCCTTGGGAGTAAGACCATTTTCAATGTGACGTTCCACGGCCTCCACAACGACGATGGCATCGTCAACCACCAGCCCGATCGCCAAAACCAGTCCGAAGAGAGAGAGCGTGTTGATGGAAAAACCGAACAGCGGGAAGAAAAGGAATGTGCCGATCAGCGAGACAGGGACCGCGAGCAAAGGAATCAGCGTCGCGCGCCAGCCTTGCAGAAAGATGTACACGACAACAATCACCAAGCCGATTGCGATGAGCAGCGTTTCGACGATTTCCTTCATTCCCTCTGTCACAGCTCGCGTCGTGTCTAGCGCTACCGCGTAGTCCATGCCCTCCGGAAAGCGCTTCTTGGCTTCTGTCAGGAGTTTGTTCACACCTTCGGCGGCCTGTACGGCGTTGGAACCGGGTAACTGGTACACCGCGATTACAGCGCTTGGTTTTCCGTTGAAACGGCCGATCAAGGAGTAATCCTGGGACCCTAACTCAGCGCGCGCCACATCCTTCACGCGCACGATGCCGCCGTCCGGGGTTTCGCGGACCACGATTTGACCAAAGTCTTCCGGGGAAATGCGCCGCCCGCGAGCCCGGACGGAGTAGGTATATTCTTGACCCTTGGGAGCCGGCTCGCCGCCCACTTGACCCGCGGGATTCACCGTGTTTTGGGTCTGGATGGCGCTGACGATCTCGGGCACGGTGATGCCGAGCTTGGCCAACTGATCGGGCTTGACCCACAGCCGCATCGCGTATTGACCGGCGCCAAACACCTGGACGCTGCCGATGCCAGGCACCCGCGTGAGCTGATCGTTGAGGTTGATGTAGGCGTAATTGGCAAGGAACTGGGCGTCGAAGGCGCCGTTGGGCGAATTGAGGCCAATCAGCATCAGCGGCGCGGTCAACGTTTTCTGCACCGTAAGGCCATAGCTGTTGACTTCGGCGGGAAGCTGCGATTGCGCCAGCGTCGCTCGCGCCTGGGAGAGAATCAGATCGGTGTTGGGATCCGTGGCCACGTCAAAATCCACGATCAGTCTCATGTCGCCCTTCGAGGTGGCGTTCAACGAGTACATGTAATTCATGTTGTCCACGCCGCTCATTTGCTGCTCGATGGGAGTGGCAACCGCCTGCTCGATGGTTTGCGCGTCCGCACCCGTGTAGACCCCGTAGACCTGCACTTCCGGCGGAGCAATGGGAGGAAACAGAGCGATGGGCAGTCCTGCGATGGTGACCGCACCACCGATCACCATCAGGATCGCGATGACCATCGCAACAATCGGGCGGCGGATGAAGAATTTGGACATGGGAGTTACTTTCCTGCCGCTTCCACCGCGGCGGCATAGGGCTTGGGATTCACAACCATCCCTGGGCGAACTTTCTGGACGCCCTCGGCAACTACACGTTCGCCCGGTCTCAACCCTTCGTCGATGATCCACAATGCGCCGACCCGGTCGCTGGGTTTCACGTTCCGGATGGCGATCTTGTTCCCGTCATCCACGACGGCGACCTGATAGGTCCCTTGCATCTCCGTCACCGCGCGTTGAGGAATGAGTAATGCGCCTTCCTTGGTCCGGAGGGAAGTGCGGATGCGGCCATATTGTCCCGGACGCAGCAGGTTTTCGCGATTCGGGAACAGGCCCGCGATGCGAATCGTACCGGTGCCTAGACTGAATTCGCGATCGGGGAAGTAAAAGCTTCCACGCTGCGGGTAGATGCTGCCATCGGCCAAAATGAGCTCCAGCACAAGGCTTTTCCGCGCTGCGTCCAGAGTGGCCGGCGTCGAATAGCGCCGGTGGAAGTCGAGATATTCCTGCTCGCTGGCGGTGAAATAGACCTTGATCGGGTCCACCGTCGACACCGTGGTCACAGGTCCGCTGGCGGGACTGACCAGGGCGCCCACTTGTTGCTGCGCCATGCCGGCAAAACCGTCAATGGGCGCCGTGAGCCGGGTGAAGCCGAGGTTGAGTCTTGCAGTTTCTACGGAGGCCGTGACCGCTTGAACCGCGGCGTTGGCCGCTTGAATCTGAGCTCGGGCGGTCTCGATCTGCGCCCGGGCGGCCTGCACTTGCGCCTTGGCCGCCACGTTGTTCTGTGTGGCGTTGTCCATGTCCTGCTGCGTGATGGCCTGCTGTTTCATCAGCGGGACGTAACGGTCTTCATCAAGCTGGGTCCTGACTTGATTTGCCTCCATCACGGCGAGTTGCGCCTCGGCTTGAGTAAGCTGTGCCTTGGCTTGGGCCAGTTGGCCGTTGGCCTGTGCGAGCTGACCTTCGCCCTGATCGACCACCGCTTGGAACGGCCGCGGATCTATTTCGAAGAGCAACTGACCAGTCCGGACGAAGGAACCTTCGGTGTAATCCTGCTTCAACAGATACCCGGACACTTGCGCCTTGATGTCGGCGTTAACGAAGCCGTCCGTCGTCCCGATCCATTCGCTGTAAATCGGAACGTCCTTTTTCTCGACTTGTACCACTTCAACGACGAGCGGCTCGGGAGTCCTCGCCGTTTGGGCGCTGGTCGAGCAGCCAACCGAAACAGCGATGCTTATGACGCTCAGACACATCGTCATCCCTTTCACAATCCGCGGTATTGGACAGTGTGTTGTCATGTTCTTCTCCGGCGACCCAGCCTTAACCAAGGACGCAGTCATATCAAATATGATGCCTCGGCTGGATGAATCGATTCGATTGTCTCCAGCGCCCGAACCGGCTGGAAGTGCGCGTCTCTTTCTCAGTCCCGACTCTGCGGTATCTTCCACGGCCTGGGAGAGCGAAGATAAGTCGAAAGGCCCATCGTGGCGCATCCCGTTGATGAAGCAGGTAGGTGTACCGTTCACGCCGCTTCGGGCCCCACTCGCGAAGTCCTCGGTCGGCTGATCGCATACCTCGATTTGGGTATCCGGCTCTCGGCCCACAAGGGTACCGGAGAATCATTCCTTGTCGTGATAGCTTGCCCCCGGGCCGGTGCGGCATATTGCTAAGTAACGAGACCAGCGTTGGACGGCGGGCTTCCCTAGAGACAAGGAGACATAACGAGGGCCGCACCAGCCCGAAATTCTCGCGACCGTCATCAAGCGAGCGGCGTCAAAAGACTACAATCGCGGAAAGAGCCTCATGACGCTGCGGGACTGAGTATCAAAGGAACTTATGGCAACAAGAAACGTGAGCGAACCGACGATGGCGAGCGCAACGGCGGATGCGTCGTCACCACTTCACAAATACGGCAGCGGGGCTGCGCCCTTCTCCGGGATGGACCGCTCACTGTATGAGCACCATCTGTTCTTCGACAAGGTGACCAATTTGGCCGATGCCGACGCGCGAGACCGGTTTGAGGCCTTCGCCCGTTCCGTCCGGGACGTCCTTTCGCAGCGCTGGGTGCTAACTCAGAACACCTATGACCGCCTGAACCCGAAGCGTGTCTATTACCTCTCGATGGAGTTTCTTATCGGGCGGTCCCTGGCAAATAACGTCATGAACCTTCTGCTCGATCCCATCGTGAAGGATGCGGTTCGGCAGGAAAACCTCGATTGGGTCGAGTTGCTGGAACAGGAACCCGACGCCGGGCTGGGGAACGGCGGCCTCGGCCGGCTGGCGGCTTGCTTCCTGGACTCCATGGCGACGATGGAGTATCCGGCAATGGGATATGGCCTGCGCTACGAATACGGGTTGTTTAAGCAAGCGATCCAGGACGGCTGGCAACGGGAGCAGCCGGACAACTGGCTCCGCCGGCAGGACCCGTGGGAGGTCGCTCGCCCTCAGGACAAGGTGGAGATCAAACTGAACTGCTCCTTTGAAACCCGGGCCGGGGCTTTGTATGCGCTTCCGGGCAGGCCGAGCAGCCTGATCGGAATTCCGTTCGACCGGCCGGTCGTCGGCTACGGGGGCAAGACTGTCAACACGCTCCGTCTTTGGGCCGCAGCCGCTCCCGACTACTTCGACTTCCAGGCCTTCAGTCACGGCGAGTTCGTGGGAGCCGTCGCCGAGACCCTGGAAGCCGAGTCGCTCACGCGCGTACTGTATCCCGACGATTCCACGAGTATGGGGCAAGGGCTGCGTTTTCTGCAGGAGTATTTTCTTGTTGCCTGTTCCTTGAGCGACCTTCTGCGGCGTTTTCGGAGGAGCAACAGCGATTGGAGTACACTTCCCGAGAAGGTCGCCATTCAGCTTAACGATACGCACCCGTCGATGGCCGTTCCCGAGCTCATGCGTGTGCTTCTCGACGATGCTGGACTTGAGTGGGACCAGGCATGGGAGATCACACGAAGATCCCTGGCTTACACCAATCACACGCTGCTCCCCGAAGCATTGGAAAGATGGCCGCTCGCCTGGTTTGAATCGATGCTCCCACGCCACCTCCAGATCATCTTCGAAATCAACCGTCACTTGATCGATTCGGTCCGGGGCCGGTTCCCAGGCGATGAGGGACGCGTGCAGCGCGTTAGTCTCGTAGAAGAGGGCGGCGAGCGCAAAATCCGCATGGCGAATCTGGCGATTGTCGGCAGCCATAGCACCAACGGAGTATCCGGGATTCACTCCGAGCTGCTGCGCAAGACCACAGTCAAAGATCTGGCCGATATGTTTCCGGAACGCTTCAACAATAAAACCAATGGCGTTACGCCACGGCGATGGCTGCTGCTATCGAACCCGGCGCTTTCGCATGCGATTGCAGAGGCCATCGGAGATCGCTGGATCACGGATCTTAGCGAACTTGCGAGGCTCAGGCCATTTGCCGGAGACAAGAGCTTTCGAGATGCCTGTCGCGACGCCAAGCGCCAAGCGAAATCGCAATTCAGCAACTGGCTCGGATCGGCATCGGGGATCACCGTCGACCCCGACACTATCTTCGATTGCCAGATCAAGCGCATCCACGAATACAAGCGGCAGTTGCTGAATGTGTTGCGCATCGTGGTGCTGTACAATCGCCTGCGCGAGAATCCGAAGCTCGACATGCCGCCGCGGACGTTCTTTTTCGCAGGGAAAGCGGCGCCCGCGTACCATTTTGCCAAGCTCATTATTAAGCTGATCAACAACCTGGCCGGGACGATCGACGGAGATCCGGTGGCGCGTGGCCGCATCAACGTGGCATTTCTGCCCGAGTATGACGCATCATTGGCAGAGAGGCTCATTCCCGCTAGCGATGTCTCTCAGCAGATTTCAACGGCGGGGTATGAGGCCAGCGGCACAAGCAACATGAAATTCATGATGAACGGTGCGCTAACGGTCGGCACGCGCGATGGCGCTACCATCGAGATGGCGGCCGCAGCGGGCGAGGAAAACTTCTTCCTGTTCGGTCTCGCGGCGCAGCAGGTCGCCGATAGCCGCGGCTGGTACGATCCGCATTGGCATTATGCCCACGAGCCCGAGACGCGCGCGGCATTGGACTTGATCCGTTCAGATTTTTTCAGCCGCAATGAGCCGGGAGTCTTTACCCCGCTTCTGGACGCTTTGCTGACCTTTGGGGATCACTACATGCATTTGGCGGATCTGAAATCTTATCTGGAAGCGGACCGGCGGGTGACCGACTTGTACGCCGACCCGGATGCCTGGACTCACAAGGCAATCTTGAATGTGGCGGCTTCGGGGAGATTCTCGAGTGACCGAACCATCGCTGAGTATGCAACCGAAATCTGGAATGTGAAGCCATGTCCAGTCCCGTAGCTACCGGTTCAGGCGCGGGAATCTCTCCGCTCGCGGGGCGGCCCGCCCCAAGGGAGATGTTGGTGGACCTGGTCCGTTTGGAGCGCGAGTATTTCGAGCGCCGTCCGGATTTGGGCGACCCCAATCAGATGGTCAGCTTTGGAACCAGCGGCCACCGGGGATCCTCGCTGCGGGGCAGCTTTACCGAGACACACATTCAGGCCATCTCCCAGGCGATTTGCGACTACAGGGCGGCTAACGGAATCGACGGTCCCCTGTACATGGGCAAGGACACGCACGCCCTGTCGTCACCGGCCCAACGGACCGCGCTGGAGGTGCTGGCTGGCAACGGGGTGGAAACGATCATCCAGCGAGACGATGGCGTGACTCCAACGCCAGTGATCTCGTGGCTGATCCTGACCTATAACCGCGAGCGCCAGGAGCACTTTGCGGACGGCATCGTGATTACGCCTTCTCACAATCCGCCCGAAGATGGTGGTCTCAAATACAATCCGACCAATGGCGGCCCGGCCGATACGGGCGTGACCCGCTGGATCGAGGACCGCGCCAACGAGCTGCTCAGGAGCGGGAACGCCGGCGTGAAGCGCCTTCCCTACGCATCCGCGCTCAGCGCCGGGACTACGCATCAGGAGGATTTCGTACTTCCCTATGTGCGCGACCTGCGGAACGTGGTGGACATGGACGCGATCCGCGACGCCGGTCTCAAACTGGGCGTGGACCCTTTGGGGGGCTCTTCCAAGCCGTACTGGGAACCAATCAATTCGGTTTATCAACTGAACATCACCGTTGTAAACCCGGTGATCGACCCGACCTTCTCGTTCATGACCGTCGACCATGACGGAAAAATCCGCATGGATTGTTCGAGTCCTTACGCGATGGCTCGCCTTGTGGACCTTAAAGACGACTACCGAGTTGCATTCGCCAACGACCCTGACTCCGACCGTCACGGAATCGTCACGCCCTCACTCGGACTGATGAACCCGAACCAGTATCTTGCCGTGGCCATCGGATATCTGCTCACGCAGCGTCCTCGGTGGGGAACGCACGCTGCCGTGGGAAAGACACTAGTCAGCAGCAGTATGATCGATCGCGTCGTGCAAAAGCTGGGACGCCGTCTGAGCGAAGTGCCGGTGGGATTCAAGTGGTTCGCGCCGGGTCTCTTCGACGGATCGTACTGCTTTGGGGGAGAAGAAAGCGCGGGGGCGAGCTTCCTGCGGATTAACGGCACCGTCTGGACCACCGATAAGGACGGCATCATCATGGATCTGCTTGCCGCCGAGATCACGGGCCGCACGGGCAAGGACCCGGGCGAGCATTATCGCGATCTGACGGCTGAATTCGGCACCCCGCACTATGCCCGGATCGATGCGGCGGCGACGACTGAGCAGAAGGCAAGGCTGGGGCAACTTTCGCCCGAGGCTGTGCGAAGCAAGCAACTTGCCGGCGAGCCCATTACGGCGAAACTGACGCGAGCCCCGGGAAACGATGCTCCGATCGGCGGTCTGAAGGTGGTGGCGCCAAGCGGGTGGTTCGCCGCGCGGCCTTCCGGAACCGAGAATCTGTATAAAATTTACGCGGAGAGCTTCCAGAGCGAGGCTCACTTGAACGCGATCCTGAGCGAAGCTCAGCAGATTGTGGACGATGCGCTCAACGACTCGAAAGGATGAATATCATGAAGGCGACGGAACTGCTGCACGGCCTCGGGCAAAGCCTGTGGCTCGATAACATCACGCGCGATCTGTTGGACACTGGAACGCTCGGCCGGTATATCGGCGAGCTGTCGGTGACCGGGCTCACCTCCAACCCGACGATTTTCGACCAAGCCATCAAGAACAGTGCATCTTATGACGGCGCGATCGCGAGGAGGCTCAGTGCGGGTATGTCGGGCGAAGAACTTTTCTTTGAGCTCGCCTTGGAGGATCTTACGCGCGCTGCCGATCTGTTTCGTCCGATTCACGAACGAACCGGCGGCGTGGACGGGTGGGTGTCGCTGGAGGTATCGCCGTTGCTGGCCCATGACAGCGAGAGCACCCTGCGCGCGGCCAGAGATTTATCTGCGCGAGCGGCGCGGCCGAACGTGTTCATCAAGATTCCGGGCACCACCGAAGGCCTGCCGGCCATCGAGAACGCGATCTTTGCGGGCGTTCCGGTAAACGTGACTCTGCTGTTCTCGCGGGAGCAATATCTTGCGGCGGCCGGCGCGTACTTGCGCGGTGTCGAGCGGCGCATCGACGCGGGGCTCAATCCCAACGTCGCCTCTGTCGCTTCGGTGTTCATCAGCCGTTGGGACGCCGCGGTTGCGGACAAGGCGCCGGATTCGCTCCGCAACCAGCTTGGCATTGCGATCGCGAAGCGCACCTACAAGGCGTACAGCGAACTGATTGGTTCCGAGCGCTGGCGGCGGGCTTACAACTTCGGCGCGCGTCCGCAGCGTTTGTTGTGGGCCAGTACAGGAACCAAGGATCCCAAAGCCTCCTCGACTCTTTATATCGACGCGCTGGCGGCTCCGTTTACCGTGAACACGATGCCGGAGGCGACCTTGAAAGCATTGGCAACGCATACACAGCCGGGCCCGTTGATGGCGGCCGACGGAGGCGATTGCGAAGAAGTGTTGGCGCAATTCACCAAAGCGGGGTTCGATGTCGATGCGCTGGCCGCCCGGCTCCAGGACGAAGGTGCGAAATCGTTTGTCAAATCCTGGAACGATTTGATGGACGTGATCGCATCCAAGGGCGCGGCCCTTACCGGGGCACGGTGAAATGACGCCAACCGAAAAACCACCCGCGATGCAGCTGGTCGCGGAACGTCCGGCATGGAAGGCCCTCAAGGCGCACCATGCGAAAACCCGCAGAACCCATCTGCGGAAGCTGTTCACTGAGGACCCGGAACGGGGTATTCGTCTGACCGCCGAGACGTTGGGCATTTATTTGGATTATTCGAAGAATCGCATTACTGCTGAGACGCTGCAGCTGCTCCTGCAACTCGCCGGGGAATCCGGTCTGCGGGCGAGAATCGATGCGATGTTCCGCGGCGAGAAGATCAACATCACGGAGAATCGCTCGGTTCTGCACGTGGCTCTTCGCGCGCCCAGAGGTTCATCCATTTTCGTAGACGGCGAGAATGTGGTTCCGAAAGTCCACGCGGTGCTCGACAAGATGGCCGATTTCTCCGAGCGAGTCCGTAGCGGCGAATGGAAAGGCCAGACGGGCAAGCGTATACGCAATGTCGTCAATATCGGGATCGGCGGCTCGGACCTCGGACCCGTCATGGCCTACGAGGCCCTGAAGCACTACAGCCGGCGCGACATGACCTTTCGCTTCGTCTCCAACGTCGACGGAACGGACTTTGCCGAGGCGGTCCAGGATCTCGACCCGGCAGAAACGCTGTTCCTGGTCTCGTCGAAAACCTTCACCACGCTCGAGACCATGACCAACGCTCACACGGCCCGCGCGTGGTCGGTCGCCGGCTTAAGCGGCGACGAAGCGTCGGTAGCGAAGCACTTTGTCGCGGTCTCCACCAACGCGAAGGAAGTGGCCAAGTTTGGAATCGATACCGCCAACATGTTCGAGTTCTGGGATTGGGTCGGAGGGCGCTATTCGATGGATTCGGCGATCGGTCTCTCGACCATGATCGCGGTAGGTCCGGAGAACTTCCGCTCCATGCTGGCGGGATTCCACCAGATGGATGAACACTTCCGTACGGCTCCTTTTGAGCGCAACTTGCCCGTGCTTCTGGGGCTGTTGACGGTCTGGTACACGGACTTCTTCGGCGCGCAGACCATGGCAATCCTGCCGTATGACCAGTATCTGAAGCGGTTCCCAGCGTACCTGCAGCAGTTGACGATGGAGAGCAACGGCAAGCACGTGACACTGGATGGCGTTGAGGTCGCGTGCGACACCAGCCCTATTTATTGGGGCGAACCGGGGACCAACGGACAACATTCGTTTTACCAGTTGATCCACCAGGGAACCCACCTAATTCCTTGCGACTTCATCGCGTTTGGGCAGCCGTTGAATCCACTTGGCCGCCATCATGACATTCTGCTCGCGAACGTGTTTGCGCAATCGGAGGCGCTGGCGTTCGGAAAGACGCGCAAGCAGGTTCAGGCCGAGGGCACTCCGGATTGGCTCGCGCCGCACCGGGTTTTTGAAGGCAACCGCCCGTCCAACACGATCCTTGCGGAGCGGCTCACGCCGGAAACGCTGGGTAAGCTGATCGCTCTCTACGAGCACAGCGTGTTCACCCAGGGCGCGATTTGGAACATCGATTCCTTCGACCAATGGGGAGTGGAGCTCGGCAAGGTCCTGGCCCAGCGGATCGTTCCGGAGTTGGAGAGCCAGGAGGAACCCAAGCTGGCCCACGATAGCTCCACCAACAATCTGATCCGCCGCTACCGGATGGTCAAAAGCACATCGCTGAAGGGCGCCGAATAGGAGTTTTATGCAAGTTGGAATGGTGGGACTCGGCAGAATGGGCGCCAACATGGCGCGACGGCTTCTCAAGGGTGGCCATCGATGTGTGGTTGCGGATCGATCGCCGCAGCCAGTAGGAGAACTCGTCAAAGAGAACGCTGTCGGAGCTTCCAGCCTCCGCGACCTTCTGGAAAAGCTGGAAAGGCCGCGAGCAGTATGGTTGATGGTCCCGGCCGCTGGCGTGGAGGCCACAATTACCGATCTTCTGCCGGGCCTCGAGGCCGGAGACACGCTCATCGACGGCGGCAATTCCTATTATGTCGACGATATCCGCCGGGCCAAGGAGCTGGCGGCGAAGGGCATTCGCTACGTGGATGTGGGAACCAGCGGCGGGGTGTGGGGTCTGGAACGAGGCTACTGCATGATGATCGGAGGCGATCCGGAAGCTGTCCAGTTTCTGGATCCGATCTTCGCTACTCTTGCCCCCGGTATCGGGGACATCCCGCGTACTCCCGGCCGCGAGAAACTCGGCGGGACCGCCGAGAACGGGTATTTGCACTGCGGGCCGAGCGGGGCCGGCCACTTTGTAAAGATGGTGCACAACGGAATCGAGTACGGGATCATGGCCGCGTACGCCGAGGGATTGGGGGTACTGCGCTCCGCGAACATCGGCAAGCAGCACCACAGCGCCGACGCCGAGACCACGCCGCTACGGGATCCCGAACACTATCAGTACGACCTCGATCTCGGCGACGTTGCGGAAGTGTGGCGCCGCGGCAGCGTAATCGCTTCATGGCTGCTGGACCTCACCGCTTCGGCTTTGGTTCACGATCCGGCTCTGTCGAATTTCGCCGGCCGCGTGTCGGACTCGGGTGAAGGGCGCTGGACGATCAAAGCGGCCATCGATGAGGCAGTGCCCACACCGGTTCTGACCACCGCTTTGTACGAGCGATTCAGTTCGCGGGGCGAAGCCGATTTTGCCAACAAGGTGTTGTCCGCGATGCGCTACGAATTCGGGGGACACCTGGAGAAAGCCGCCGAGTCACGATCATGAGCGGTTTGAAGTCGGATGCACTGGTTTTTTTGGGCGCCACTGGAGACTTGGCCTACAAGAAAATCTTCCCGGCTCTGCAGGCGATGGTGATGCGCGGGCATCTGAATGTTCCCGTTATTGGCGTAGCCAAAGCCGGCTGGAATCTCGAACAGTTTCGGGCTCGGGCGCAAGACAGCGTTACCAAGCACGGCGGGCTCGATCCCGCAGCTTTCAACCAACTGTCCGGTTTACTGCGCTACATCGATGGGGATTACCAGGATCCCGCGACGTGGAACGCTCTTTGCCGGGAGTTGAATGGAGCACAGCGGCCGGCGTATTATCTCGCAATCCCGCCGGTGCTGTTCGAAACGGTGGTGGAACAGCTCGCGGCGTCGGGATGCGCTCGCGACGCCCGCGTGATTCTAGAAAAACCGTTCGGACGCGACCTCGCATCGGCCCGTGAACTCAACGCCATACTCCACGCTAGATTTGACGAATCTGCCATCTTCCGCATCGACCATTACCTCGGAAAACGTCCGGTGAACAACATGGTGGTGTTTCGGTTCGCGAACACCTTCGTCGAATCGTTCTGGAACCGCCACCACATCGAGAGCGTGCAGATCACGATGGCGGAGGACTTCGGCGTGCAAGGCCGTGGCGCATTTTACGAACAGACGGGCACGGTTCGAGACGTGGTTCAGAACCACCTGTTTCAGATTCTTTCCATTGTCGCCATGGAGCCGCCGGTGAGGACGGATAGCGAATCGTTACGCGATGAGAAGGTCAAGGTGCTGAAGGCGATTCCGTCCATTGCGGAGCCAGATCTGGTGCGGGGGCAGTTTCGCGGCTATCGCGACGAGAACGGTGTAGCGAAAGATTCCAAAGTGGAAACGTTTGCCGCTTTGCGGCTGGAGATCAACTCCTGGCGTTGGACAGGCGTCCCTTTCTATATCCGGGCCGGGAAACGGTTGCCGGTGACGTGCACGGAGGTGGTGGGGCGATTCCGCAAACCTCCCACGGTCATCCCGGACCACGTTCTCACGGAAAACCATTTGCGGCTGCGAATCAACCCCGACGTAACCATCGCCATGGGCATAACCATCATGGCTCCGCGTGAGGAACTCGCCGGCCAGGCCGCCGAGATGGTGGCGAGCCGCTATCCGGGCGCGGGAGAGATGGATGCCTACGAACGTGTTTTGGGAGCGGCGATGGAAGGCGATGCCACTCTGTTTGCCCGGCAGGATTATGTCGAGGAAGCGTGGCGGATCGTCGATCCGGCGCTGGCGATGAGCACGCCGGTCTATTCGTACGAGCCGAATACCTGGGGTCCCAACGAGGTAGCTAATGTGACCCCTCCGGGGGGCTGGCACGATCCGGCCGTCGACCAGGAGACGCTGGCCGATCATCGCGCCGCTTGAGACACCTGAACAACAGGGAGGACGGATCATGCGTGTCGGAATCTGCACCGATCATGGCGGGTTCGAGTTGAAGCAGAAACTGGCCGGGCAACTGGAGACCGCTGGACATCAAGTCGTCGACTTCGGGGCTTTTTCCTTCAACCCGCAGGACGACTATCCGGATTTCGTGACCCCGCTCGCTCTGGCGGTTGCCGCACGGAAGGTGGAGCGCGGTATCGCGGTCTGCGGCAGCGGCGTGGGAGCGGCGGTTTGCGCCAACAAGATTGCGGGTGTTCGCGCGGCGTTAATCGGCGATCATTTCTCGGCGCGGCAAGGCGTGGAAGACGATCACATGAACGTGCTTTGTTTGGGTGGCCGAACGACCGGCCCGAGCCTCGCGTGGGATCTCGTCGAGGCGTTCCTGGCGGCCGAATTCAGCAGCGCCGAGCGGCATTTGCGCCGGCTGAACAAAGTCGCTTTGCTGGAAGCTCAGGAGACCCGGGAGGGGGTATGAGTGGTCCGCAAGCCATCCCATTGAGAGTCCGTTCACAATCGCTCCCGTCGCGTGCTCTCGACTCCCGAAATGCACGCACAGCAACACCGCGAAAGCGTTCTACCGCCGGGCGTCAAAGCACGGGTCACCGTTGAGCAGGCCTCGGCATTCGGGTGGGAGCGATACGTCGGGGAATCCGGACGGATTATCGGTATGAAGACGTTCGGGACTTCGGCGACGTTGAAGGAGCTGCTTCGGCTTCCAGCCGGACAGGGTCGCGGCCGCCGCCAAGGAGTTGCGTACCCGAGCCTAATCCTTGGCATTTGGACAGGACGAATCCTCAGCCACGCGCGTTGCATCTGATTGACAGACGCACTTGGAAAGGATTCAGGGATGATTCAAATCCGTAAGAGTGAAGAGCGCGGGCATGCGAACCATGGCTGGCTCGACTCCCATCACACATTCTCGTTTGCCGACTATTACGATCCGCAACACATGGGGTTCCGGAGTCTTCGTGTCATCAACGAAGACCGAGTGACTCCCGGCCGCGGATTCGGCTCACACGGACATCGCGACATGGAGATTCTCAGTTACGTTCTGGAGGGCTCATTGGCTCATAAGGATAATATGGGCCACCAAGAAGTGCTCGGCCCGAATGAGATTCAACGCATGTCGGCCGGAACCGGAGTGATGTACAGTGAATTCAATCCGTCCAGCACCGAACCGGTCCACTTCCTTCAAATCTGGATTGAGCCGGCGACAAGAGGCACTCCATCGAGCTATGAACAGATCCGTTTTGATCCGCAAGAGAAACAAGGCAAGCTCAGGTTATTGGCTGCGCCGGAGGGCGGTACTGGCGTAGCTAGGATCAATCAGGACGCGCAAGTCTTCGTCGCCGAGTTGGCAAAGGGCGATGAGATCGCGTACCCGCTTGGCTCGCAGCGTCATGCCTGGCTTCAGGTCATCCGAGGCACGGTGACGCTCAATGGGACTTCCCTTCAGAAGGGCGACGCGGCAGCCGTGAACCGCGAGGAAAAAATTGCGCTTGCCGGCGTGAGCGCCGAGCCAAGCGAAGTATTGCTGTTTAATCTCGCGTAAAGGTTTGTTCCAGTCAAGTGATCTCGTCTTCCCCAGAAAGCAGTGGGAGTGTATGCTGCGTGATCACACCGGGCCGTCGCGTCTTAACTCGGCCCAAGCAGTGTTGTCTCATACCACGATGCCGGTACTTGAGTTTGCGGCCGATCGGGTAGCACAAAACCATTCGATTGCGCGATGGTTTCTAAGCTCAGATCGAGCATAGTTTGCTTAACGGTCGACACGAAGCCGACCCGCGAGAGTGAGGCGGTAAGAGGAGCTATGAAGATCTATGAAGATCTCAACCCAACAGAGACACGAACTGCACCGCTCCTGCGCGGCCGGCGAAAGTGGCCGGATCAACCAACTCAGTGATCCGGCCAACATCCTTACGACCGGGCAAGCATCGCTCAACCGATGGGAGGGTCGAGGAGTCCAGCCCGTGAACCTCCCTCCAGCGTCTCGGACGACACTGCTTCGGATCGCGGCTTTCCTTGTGTTCCTGTTTCCGGCTCATGGGGCCAACCTGAGTAGTGAAACAGTGAAAGCCTGGGAAGACTACATTCAGACGGTAAATACCGTTCCCGTCAACGCCAGAAAAGCGTTCCTGTGGATGGATGGATCGCCCGATCGAATCGCGAAGGTCCGGGCAGGAGAAACGGTTGTATCAGCTGCTGCGGCCAACAACCCCAAGGAGGTTCCCTCCGGCCTGATTCATGATTGGATCGGCGCCGTCTTTATCGCCGGTGCGACGATCGACCAAGTCCTGCCGGTCGTGCGCGATTACGGGCGATACAAGGACTTCTACCGGCCCAGCGTGATCATTTCCGAGCCCGTCGCCCTGGGCGATACCGAAGACCGGTTTACGGTCCTGCTGGTGAACAAGTCGCTGTTTCGGAAAAGTGCGCTGGACACAGATTACCTGGCTTCGCAGTTTCGAGTGGACGATCAACGCAGGTATACGATCACCCGCACAACTCGCATCCAGGAAATCGCCGAGTATGGCGGAACGACCCAGCACGCTTTGCCTGAGGATCAAGGCACTGGTCTCATCTGGCGGCTATTCGGTGTGACGCGCTTCGAGGAACGGGACGGCGGCGTATACGTCGAAGTCGAAGCTATCGCGCTCAGTCGTGATATTCCGGCATCCCTACGCTGGCTCGTCGAGCCGATCGTTCGGCGCACGGCAAGGGCCGCGCTCCGGAACTCTCTTCAACAAACTCGCGAAGCCGTGCATTCTAGCTGTGCTCTCGCGAATCGCACGGTCGCAGTCCGGCGCTGATTATCGGACGCACATGAGAGAGATGTCAGCGACATCAACGCCGGAGCCCACGATAATACGAGGCGGAGAACGAGCATGCAATCCCGTCAGTGAATGTGAACCGCGCGGCTTCCGAAGGCCAACGCTGCCACGCGACATCCTGTCTTGCTCCCACGGAACCCAAGCCTGCCGCTTGTTTTGGCCGTTAATCCAATAGAAAGCCAAGCAATGAACGTCACGGACTTCCTTATCAAGCATGGCTACACCACTCTGTTTGTGGGAGTCCTCGCCGAACAAATTGGGCTGCCCGTACCCGCGGCGCCGCTACTTCTTGCGGCGGGCGCTCTGGTGGGGCTACACCGCCTAAACCTGGCGACGGTTCTTTTACTGGCGATCATTGCCTCCCTGGCAAGCGACTCTCTCTGGTTCTTCCTCGGGAGACGACGAGGCTCGACGGTTTTGGACCATCTTTGTAGACTTTCCCTCGAGCCAGAAACCTGTGTCTCAAAGACCAACTTGGCCTATACCCGCTATGGCCCCAAGTCCCTACTGGTCTCCAAGTTTGCGCCCGGCTTGGGTACGCTGGGACCTGCCATGGCCGGCATGTTCGGACTAGCGCCCTGGAAGTTCATCCTCTTTGATGCAGGCGGCGCGCTGACGTGGTCCGGCTCCATCGTCGCGCTGGGCTGGGTGTTTCGGCAGCAATTGGAGATCCTCGCGTCCGCCTTGGCTAAATTCGGTGTTTGGGCGGGGATCGCCTTAGGCGTCGGGCTAGCGCTTTATGGTGCCTTCAAATATGTCCGCCGGCGACGCATCTTTCGCGCACTGCGAACTGCGCGGGTCACGCCTGGCGAGCTCAAACGGCTCATCGATGCTGGCGAGAAGCCGACGATTGTGGATCTTCGAACCGAGTTTGAAAGACGCGGCGGCGCAATACCCGGAGCGATCGCGCTCACCTACGAGAGCATCGAGCTATTACCCGCCCCTCTCGCCAGCGGCGAGGTCATCCTTTATTGCTCGTGTCCAAACGAGATCACAAGTGTTCGAGCAGCTCTTCGCTTGAAGCGGCGGGGCGTGCAGCGAGTTCGCCCTCTGGAGGGGGGATTCCCCAGCTGGCGTGATCTAGGCTTTCCCGTGGAAGCCCCCATGGCGGACGCACCCGGTTAACTGTCGGGATGACCAAAGTCCAGGAGGTTAAAGTGCCGGAAAAACAGCGCTACGAGATTCCCATGATCGGTAGCGGCGAAGCAGGCAAGTCTCTGGCTTGGCGTACGGCCCTACTATGGCTGGCTCACCAACAGCCCCGTTGCCGGGTCCAGAAAAACCGGCGGCGCAAGCGGGCCCTTGAAGTTGAACATGTTCATGATCGAGCCGGCGATGGCATCGAACGACTGGTCTCCAAGGCGTCCCAGATTCCAATTGTCCTCGATGAAGCGCAGGATCGAAGTAAGATCCGTGAGCGTTGAATCCACGAAGTTCTGTTTGGAAAAGGGCGAAATCAACAGGAACGGCAAACGCGTTCCGTAGCCGCACCGGTCCAAGTAGGCGTTGGGCGCCGGTGTCCCGCAGAGGGCGCTGGCGCCCAACAACGAATCATTCGCCGAATCGTTGGATTGGCTGACGATCGGCGGCATCACGTGGTCATACCAGCCATCTGAATCGTCGTACGTGATCAGAATCGCCATGCTCTGCCACTGGGGCAACTGCTCCAGTGCGTTTATGGTATCCACCAGGTAGCGCTGCTCGGCCAGCGCTGTCGAGTCGCTGGGGTGACCCGTGTTGGCCGACGAAAACTTGAGAAAGCTCACCGCGGGAAGCGTGCCATACACGGCCGCATTCCAGAAGTCGGTCAGGTCGTACTGATAGTTCGCCTGGTCCGCCGCCTGTCCGATCACGTCCACCGAACTCGGCGGCAAGTGATGCGGATTGGACGTGGAGCCGTAATACATGAACGGATCGTAGTGGCTATTGTAGGCGGGGTTGCAGATGGCCGTGCCGTCCGCGTTGCTGCCGATGCGCGCGAAGGAGTCGTAAAACCAGCCCCAAGTGACCCCGGCCTGGGTCAGCAAGTCGCCCACATTCTTGCTGGTCATTTTGATCGTGCCGGTGCCGCCGCAATCGTCGAATCCGGCATTGATATTGGCGATCACCGACCCATTGGCTACTTTGCCGGCGCTGGAACTTACGCTGGTCTGGTGGGTTTGGCCCGAAATCAAATTCAGATGGCCCATTACCGTCGTGCCGAATTCGGTATCGAAGAAATTGTCGCTCATGGCGAAGCGCTGCGCATAGTTCCAGAGCGCCGTTACAGTATTTCCGTCGTAGTAGCCCATATTGGAACCCGCCGGGCAGCCCGTCCCGTTGGTGCTCTCTGGAAACTTATCCAGCAGTCCGGCATGGTAAGCATTCTGCTCGTCGGTATAGTGGTTGTCGTTGTCGCAGAGAGCTTCCTGGCCGCGGTCCAGCCGGAACGGTTTGGTGGAGTTGGGATTGTTGGCGATCAGCGAAGGCGTCAGGCCGTTGACCGTGGGGGTATTCGGTAGGGGCGTGAACTGGGGCTCGCCAGGCGGATTGGTAGCATTCGGGTAGGTGGCAAAGTAATGGTCAAACGAGTTGTTCTCGTCGAAAATCACCACCACGTGCTGGATCGGCGTGGCGGGGTCCGCGCCGCGAATCACCAGAGGCGAGGCGAGCGTCGCGGCCAGCGCCGTAACCATTCCGAAATGGGAAGTGTGCTTCGGTTTCATAGCAGTTTCGTTATAAGCTACACGCCAATTGTTAAAATTGAATGAGGTGGGGTATTTACTTCACTCAGGTGACCCCTACCGGTTGTGGTCGGCGTCTGAGCCGACGGCGGCACACCTGACCAGAGATTTGTATGGCACTGGATCGACGACAACCGCCTGCTGCACGAGGCGGTAGAAGAGTTTC
>DATNJC010000181.1:0-73588 GCA_035604115.1 Bryobacteraceae bacterium
TCACCCCGAGCGCTTCGTGCGCCAGCCTCCCAGACCACCTTCTCTCCCTACTGCCGTCTGGATCAACAAGCCACCGGACAAGGAGAAAACTCCTTAAACTTTCACGCCCTGTGTCTCATTCTTATTGACACGCACCGCGCCAGCGGTGTCATGACCACCGAAGTGCTTGTTTCGATCCGTGGCTCCGACCTTCGTTCTTCCATGTTCATCACGCCGTCTCCTGGCTCAATTTTGTGACGCTGGCGGCCTTCGATCAATGAGCTGGCAGGCTGAATTGGATGAGTGAACTCACCTAGTTACGCGCTCAAGGGTCCTAAACTTCCCGACGTTTACGCAATGGCACACCTGGGACCAACGCGCCCGCCGTTGTAAGTCGCCGCTCATCTCCTGCACCCAGCGCCGAAACAAAACCGGGCCAGGAACCATCAATAGAGTAACTTCCTAACACCTCCCCACACGGTCCCCTACGTCGCCGCGTTGAGCCTTTCCGGTATCGCGCTGGCGGTCTGGCTGTGCCCAATGTAGTCTCATTCGCGTTGCAGGAGGAGAATAATGATCGTTGATGGTGTGCCCGGCCAGGTCGAGCTGTCTTTCACCCCTGGCGGAGAAGAACTGCATCGGCTACTGATTGAGCAGTTCTATGAAGACTCAGTGCGCCGCTACGGCACCGACAGCGAGCAGGCACACGCGTTGCACTTCTCGCGTACCACCTCAGAAAGAAGCTCGACGGAGTAGCCATCAGCCTGCGGTTGGCCATGAGCACTACGATATGTCAGCGGGCCGGTGACGGGTGGTTTCCCAACATCTCCGTTCCAGGCCCTGAGCTAATCCTACTCACATGGACGACACGCTGAGCCTCCTCTATCTTCACGATTATCTTCACGATCATCCTGGAGAACCATTCTGTCGGGAGTGCCTGAAGAGTTTGGCTCAGCAGCACAAAAGGAGCACGGAGAGGCTGACCGAAGTCCCTGGAAGGACCCACGTCCAGAGACCCGGAACGTGTTCACAGTGCCAACGCCATACGACGGTCCTTCAAGCCGTTTCACCACGTTAAACTTCGCGAATTGGGCCACTACCCGGTGGCGGTGGTGACGTTCTCACCGGGGGTAGGCAAGCAGCCGCAGGTTTGAAAAACGTCCCAGCACTAAGACGCTCCCCCCATTCATCCTTGCTTACGACCGCTGTCGGCTTCGCTTCTATGCCCGCCGAATTCCGCCTGGCTTGTAACTCCCGCGAATGGATAGTGGGGCCACCAACGGCCCTCAGTGGACAACACGATTGAACGCCTAAGCAGATCAGCCGAAGTGGGCTTCGGTGGGCTCAAGTCCGGGTAACTCGGGCAGGGTCTCCATGAGCGCTCTTTGCAGCAGACCGGATAGGTCGGTGGGGCCCAGCAGAACTCGAACTACCTCGATGCCTGTGCGAAACAACAATTCTCGCTCCCCTGCGGGGGAGGAGCCGTGGCGGCGGCTACGCCAGCGGGCCCATCCTGTAGAATCAGGCCGTGGCAGAGGCTTCCCTAAATCAGCCTAGAAGGCTGATGCTCTATCCACCTGAGCTACGCGCCCACGTCTCGATGGTAGCATCGCCTTTAACTGGTCCCAAAATACAAAAGGGGCGGCTCGCCCTGAAGCCGGTGCATTCATGGTCTCTTCGCTGTAGGCCATCCACTTGCGCTCTAAGCGCGGCACATTTCAGGTGCCATTTCGTCCGGCCTTGCGAGAAACTCAACTTCCGCCGCACCGCTCAAGCCGCGCCGCCCCTCTGGTTGTCCGGTTCTATAGGACACCTCCTTGGGACGATTTCCACTTAAGCTGGCCAACTTGTCAAACCCTAATTTCCCTCTTCCTGCCCGAATTATGCTCCCGATGCGGACCCGTGTCAATAGTTCGTTTGATCCAACCGCATTGACTTCAAACCGCTGGTCTGTCCACAATCAGAAAGTCCCAGGAGGACTTGTTATGAGCCGCCCGTTCTCGATCGCGTATCCCGCGCTGCTGATCGCCCTTGCGCTCACACCCCGTCCCGCTTTCTCCCAAGCCGCACCCTCCGCGCCGAAGAAATTCACGCCCTCCAAAACGCCCTGGGGCGACCCCGATCTGCAAGGCGTGTGGCCCGGCACCGACATGATCGGGACGCCGCTCGAGCGGCCCCAGAATATGGGCGAGCGCGCCACGCTCAACGACGAGGAATACGCGCAACGCCAGAAACGCGCTCAAACTCAATCCGAAATCGACGAACAGCCGGTAGTCAACGAGCTGACGAAATGCGATCCCAACAAGGGCGGCTTAGGGAACACCCCCACCACCTGCCGCGACGGCGTCAGCATCGGACCGCCGCTCTACTGGGACGATCGCGGCAAGCCCAATCGCCAGGCGTCCTTGATCGTCGATCCCACCAACGGCCGCATGCCTCCGCTCACGCCCGAGGCGCAACAAGCTACCGCCGCGCGAGCCGCCGCACGCCGCGCCCGTCCCTGCGCCACCGCCGCCGGAGGATGCCACGATTCCTACGAAGACGAAAGCCTGTGGGATCGCTGCATCACTCGAGGAACGGTCGGCTCCATGGTGCCCAACACCTACAATCAGGGCAACCAGATCGTGCAGGCCCCCGGCTACGTGATCCTGCGCAACGAAATGATCCACGAAGCCCGGGTGATTCCCGTCGCAGCAGCAGAAAAAGACGGCCCCCCGCACGCCGGCGCGCAGTTGCGTTCCTGGATGGGCGATTCACGCGGCCACTGGGAAGGCAGCAAACTGGTGGTCGAAACCACCAACTTCCGCGGCCAGACCAACGTCGGCAACGTCCTGGCCAGCGGGGCGCTGCGCCTCACCGAACGTTTTACGCTGGTCGATGCCAACACCCTCGAATATCGCGTTACCGTGGACGATCCCAAGACCTGGACCCGCCCCTGGACCATCAATTTCCCCTTGCGCCGCGACCGCAATTACACGCTCTACGAGTACGCTTGCCACGAAGGCAATTACTACATGTACAACGCACTGACCGGCGCGCGCGCCGAAGAGAAGCGGTTGAAGTAAGGAACCATCCGGGCCCGTCTGTCTTCCGCGGGCATCTGCGTCGGCTCAACGCTTATCGTAAGTGTATTCGGATGCGGAGTGAGTCGGCTGCGCCGAATCCGTAGACCGAGCCTTCTGAAGCGGAACCGTGAACCAAAACCTGGACCCCTTGCCTAGCTCGCTATCCACTCCCATCTGACCGCCCATCATTTCAATCAGCTGCTTGGAGATCGCCAAACCCAAACCGGTACCTCCATACTTGCGGGTAATGGAGCCATCCGCCTGAACAAAGGGTTTGAAAAGTCGGCTCCGCGCCTCCGCGGATATTCCGATGCCAGTGTCTTCGACCTCGCAACGGATGGGAACACTCGGACCGGAATCCGGCCCCAAGCCGATCCTAACCGAGACTTGCCCTTGCTCGGTAAACTTAATCGCGTTGCCCACCAAGTTGAGCAAGACCTGCCGTAGCCGGTGGGCGTCGCCTATCACAGGACGGGATGTTCCTAGATGCAGCACCGGTATCAGCTTCAAGCCCTTACTTTGCGCCGGCCCGGAAAGCAAGTTGAGCACGTCCCGAACCACCTTCGTCAAATCGAACTCGACGCTCTCCAGCTCAAACTTGCCTTTCTCCATCTTCGACAGGTCCAGGATGCCATCGATGATTGCGAGCAGATTCTCCGCCGAATCCACGGCCATTTCTGTGTATTCACGCTGTTCCGGAGTCAGGCCGGTGTCCAGCAACAATTTGGTCATGCCCAACACCCCGTTCATCGGAGTGCGAATTTCGTGACTGATGTTGGCCAGGAACTGGTTCTTCAGTTCAATCGCTTCCCCCACCGCCCGCACCGCCTCGGCCAGTTCCTGGTTTTTGTGTCCGATTTCCTGCGCGTGCCGCTTCAGATCCAATTCCGCCCGTTTCCGTTCCACCGAGTACCGTATGGAACGTTCCAACAACTTGGCATCGAACTGTCCCTTCACCAGGTAATCCGCCGCGCCGGCCTTCATGACCCTGAAATCGGTCTCCCAGTCGTCAACGCCGGTCAGGAAGATGACCGGGGCGCTACGCCCGTGGTTTAAGGCCTCGCTAAGAAGCTCCAGTCCGTCTCCGCCTCCCAGGTGGTAGTCCAGCAGATAAACATCGTGCTGATTGCGTTCGATGGCCTGCTTGGCCCTCTCGAAGGTGGGAACCCAGTCCAACTGGAAAGTGATCCGCCGGATTTCCTTCAGCAGATCGCGCGCGATCAGATAGTCGTCGTCATCATCCTCAGCCAGTAGGACTCGCAGAACTCGGGTGTCCATGACTCGCCTTACGCCGCTTCCGACGGAGGCAGCTCCACAATCTCGAACCAGTACTTGCTGAAGGCCAGCGTCAAATCCACTAAGGATTTGAAGGTCACCGGCTTGACGATGAAGGAATTGACACCCAGATCATAGGCCCGCAGGATATCGGCTTCCGCCTTGGATGTCGTGAGCACCACCACGGGGATGCTGCGCAAGCCAGGACTCGACTTGATTTCCTTCAGAGCCTCTCGTCCGTCCTTCCGGGGCATATTGAGATCCAGTAGAATCAGCCCTGGTAATGTCGCGCCTTCCGGTGAAGCGTATTTTCCTCGCCGGTGGAGATAATCCATCAATTCTTCGCCGTCTTCCACGAAATCCAGCCGGTTGGCCACCCGGCTCTCCTGCCAGGCCTCTTGCATCAGCAAACGATCCTCGGGATCGTCGTCGGCGCACAGAATCGTGATGGCGCGCGGCTCTCTACTCATGTTGGGTCTCCTGCGTAGCTGGTCGATAGGGAAGCGTCACGGTGAATTTCGCACCGGCGCCGGGCGTGCTTGAAGCGGTAATGCTGCCGCCATGACGTTCCGCGATCTTGCGGCAAATCGCCAGGCCGATACCCGTGCCGTCGTACTCGTTGCGCGAATGCAGCCGCTCGAATACACGAAAAATGCGGTCCCCGTACTTCGGTTCGAAACCAATGCCATTATCTTCGACCACAATCGTGCAAACGTCGGGCGAACCCGGCGGTCCGTGCGTCAACTCCGCATGGACCTTAACCACGGGAACCTCACCCGGCCTGTGGAACTTCAGCCCGTTGCCGATCAGGTTTTGCAGCAGTTGAGTCACTTGGCCGCGATCCGCAACGATGATCGGGAGGCGTTCCACTTCGACCCGGCCGCCGGCCTGGGCGATGCGTGTCTCCAGGTCCGACACCACCGTGCGCGCGACTTCCGCCAGATCCACCGCGGCGAAAGGCTGAGCGTGCGTGGCGACCCGCGACAGCGACAACAGATCGTGAATCAAATTCTGCATGCGAACAGCCGCGTTTTGCATGCGCGCCAGGTAGTCGCGCCCTTCCGCGTTGAGCGTGTCGGCACTCTTGGTCTGGAGACGGTCGGAGAAGGCCAGGATCTTTCGCAGCGGCTCCTGCAGATCGTGCGACGCGACGGACGCGAACTGTTCCAGCTCGGCGTTAGAGCGCGCCAGGTCTTCCGCCTGTTTCAAGAGGGCCAATTCCGCCCGTTTCCTGGCCGTGATATCCAGCAGAAAGGAACGAATACCGATTCCGCGCCCGGCGCCGTCGCGAATCAGCGTCGGATGAATCACCACGATGCGCGTGGCTCCGTCGCTGCGCGTGTATTCTCTTTCGAACTGGGTCAAGGGCTGCTCACCCGAAATCTTTCGGCGTACAGACTCTTGGCTCCCCTCTTTCTCCGCCTCGACGGCCATGAACTCCCAGATGGGGCGCCCGATCATTTCCTCAGCCGCGAAGCCCAGGAGTTCGCATTCCGCCCGATTGACCCGCGTAACCACACCCCGGTGGTCGATTTCGTGACAGGCGACGGGAGCTTCCTCGAACATGTCGCGGAAACGTTCCTCGCTTTCGCGGAGCCTGTCTTCCAGGCGGCGAAGAGCTCTCGGGCCTTCGGAGACTTCAGGCGGAGCGGCCGGCCCGCCCGCCATCGCGATAGCTTTGCTCAAGTGGTCTATCACGGCCCTATTCCTTCTACTGAGAGCGCTCGGCATAAGCCACGTGCCCGATCAAGATCTACAAGATCAATCCACATAATCGATCCTTCCCCTCGACTGGGACTTAGAGGATTCAGCCTAAACGGACTAGGTGAAATGACTGTAGAAGCCCGCTAAGACCACTGTGCTTCTGACGTGAACACCCCACCAAAGTACTTGCCGCATGGTAGAATCGCCAAGTTGAAGTCCAAAAAGTTGAACACTAAGACGCCCAACTCCAAAATCCTGGAGCAAGGTAACGCGGAGATCCCATGACCCCCAGGCCCCTTTCCTTGCGTGCCTGGCTAACCTTGTTCACAGCCTTCACGGTCCTCACCATTGCGTTCGCCTTCAGCATCTTTTGCTGGCCCGCCGTCTACCGCCCGCTAGTCAAGGCGTTCGGCTGGAACTTCGCGAGCGCTAACGCCGGCGGCGCCATCGTGCTGCTGCTGATCGGCTTGCTCTCGCCCTTCGTAGGAATGGCGATTGATCGATTCAAACCCAAAGCCGTGATCCTGACCGGAATCGCGTTGTGCGCGCTCGCGCTTGGGCTGCTCTCGACGATTCACTCGATGGCGCAATACTACGCGTACTGCGTGGTGCTCGGCATGGGCGCGTCCTCCGCCTCCATCATTGCTACGTCGATTTTGATCGGCCCGTATTTTTCGCGCTGGCGCGGCTTAGCCGTCGGCTTCATCAATGCGGGCATCGGCCTGGGCGGCTACATCGCTCCGCGTCTCGCCACTAAGTTGATTCTGGAACGCGGCATCTCAGGAATGTTCCTGGTTCTATCAGCGTGTATGGCCCTCCCCTTCGTGCTGACGCTTCTAATCGTCCGCGACGCCGACACACCCGTAACCAAAGCTCCCACCGGGCACGTGCCCACCGCAGGCGAACTGGTCCGCATGCCTATGTTCTGGATCTTCGGCACCAGCCTGTTCTTCTGCGCCCACGCCATGCTGGGCGTGCAGCAGAACCTGATCTCGTACTTGACCGGTGAACACGTCGCCCCCAAAGACGCCGCCCTGGCGCTAGCGATCGCGTTGGCCGCCGCCGCCCCCGGCAAGCTCATCAGCGGAATCCTCGCCGACCGCTTGTCCGCACGCGCGAGCATGATCTTCAGCGTGGTGTGCGTAACCCTCGGCATTCTGGCCTTGCTCAACACCCCGCCCCAATCCGGCCTCATCTATTGGCTCGCGATCGTGTTCGGCCTGGGCTACGGCGGCATCTTCAACGCGTCCCCCACCATCGTGTTCGAGTTCTTCGGCACCCACCAGGTCGGCAAGGCGCTGGGCCTGTTCTATATCTTCTTCGGACTCGGCACCTCCAGCGGCGGCGAACTGGCCGGCCATCTGTTCGATGAAACCCATCGCTGGTCCGTGCCCTTCACCGTGGACCTGTGCCTGGCGGTCGCGTCCCTGGCGCTGGTGCTGGCCGCCCGCCGCCAGACGCGCCGCGTCACCGCCTCCGCCAAGCCCGTTCTTTCGACACCTTAAATCATGCCCACCCCTTTAGTATTCGAAGGCAATTGTTGGAAATTCGGCCATAATATCCCAACCGACTTGATCACGCCCGCCCCCATCATGTGGATGAAGATTCCCGAGATGGCGAAGCACGTTCTTGAAAACGCGAATCCCGAATTCGCACGCAACGTGCAACCCGGCGATATTCTGGTCGCCGGGAAAAACTTCGGCTGCTCCTCCGGACGCGCGCTCGCCGCCAAAGCCCTCAAAGCCACCGGCATCGGCTGCGTAGTGGCCGAGCAGTTCTCGCGCACCTTCTACCGCAACAGCCACGAGATCGGCATGCCCCTGCTAGAAGCGCCGGGAGTACACGAGATGGTCGAAACCGGTCAGCGTCTGCGCGTCCACATCACCAGCGGCGTCATCGAAAACCTCACCACCGGCGCAACCGTCCAGGGCATGCCGTCGCCCGAGTTTCTCCTGGAAATGGTGCAGGCGGGTGGCTTGATCCCCTTGCTGAAATCCGGATCGAAGTTCTTCCAGCCCGGCGGGGGGGCGCCAGAAGCGCACAGGCGTTAGGCCGTTGTGCGCGAGTCAAAAAAAGTATGACCCTGTTGTTGACCAACGAAGAAGTCGAGCGCGCCCTGGTCCCCGAAGAAGCCATTACCGCAACCGAAACCATTTATCGTGAGCTCGCCGAAGGCAAAGCCATCAACCGCCCGCGCAGTCAGACCTACTTTCCGTTGCAATCGAACGAGCACCCCGGCTTCCAGTACCGCATGAAGACCCAGGAAGGCGCCGGCGCCGACTGCGGCGTTTGGGCGCTGCGCATCACTTCCGACATGGCCGGATTCTCCTACACCGCCGGAGTCAAGCGACGCCGCATTCTCCGTGCAGCGTCGGGAAACAAATGGTGCGGCCTAATCATCCTGTTTGATCTCGAACACATCGAGCCCGTCGCCATCATGCCCGACGGCGTAATTCAAAAAGTCCGCGTGGCCGCCCTAAGCGTGGTCGGCGCGAAATACCTTGCGCCCGAGAAACCCAAAGTGCTGGGCCTGTTCGGCAGCGGCTGGCAAGCCAGCGCCCACATCGAGTTCCTGTGCCGCCAGTTCCCCTTCGAAAAAGTCAAAGTATTCAGCCCCAATCAGGAACATTGCCGCGACTTTTGCAAACAAATGAGCGCGCGATTGGGCCGCGCCATCGATCCCGTCGATTCGCCCCAAGCCTGCGTGGAAGGCAGCGATTTCGTCCAGACCGCGACCGCCGCATGGGACCCCGTCTTCGACGGGCACTGGGTGGAAAAAGGGATGTACGTAGCCTCCATCGGCGGCTCCGACGCGAGCAACAAGCGCCGCGAGATCGACGACGAATGCATCCGCCGCGCGGATGTGTACGCCGTCCATTCCAAGGAAGTCGCGCGCCTCGACCAATCGCCCGACGTCTGGGAAGTCGCGCAAAAAGGCATCTTCCCCTGGGACTCGATCCACGAAATTCAGGACCTGATCGTCGGCCGTGCCCAGGGCCGCACCTCGCCCGACCAGATCACCGTGTTCAACAACAACACCGGCGCCGGAACCCAGTTCGCCGCTCTCGGCTCGGCCATCCTGAAGCGCGCGCGCACCCAGGGACTCGGCCGCGAGCTGCCCACCGACTGGTTCCTCGAAGAGGTTTCCCCGTAAGAGAAAATGCTCGGACTAAACCAACACCGGCTCGACCAGTTGACCGAACTCATGACCGAGCACCGCTGGGACGTGCTGCTGCTGTACGGCCACGCATGGCGCAAGGATTTTTTCCGCTGCCTGGTGAACGTCAATTTCAGCGGCCCCTATGCCGCCGCAGCGCTGTGCTCGGGAGTAACCTATGCGCTGGTATCGCACCCTTGGGACGTGGATCTGGTCGCGCCCGCGGTGAATGGCGACACAACCTGTGCCAGGGATTTTGCGGCCGGCCTGCGCGAGCTTGCCGAAGTGTTGAAACTCGCACACGAACAAGTAGGAAGAGACTACGTTTCGGTAGCCGTTGCCGGACTCGAGCTCATGGAAGCGCGCTTCTTACATGCGCTCCGCGACGCCCTCGGCGCAACACCGGTTTCCGCGACGGCGCAAGTCGAGGAACTCCGGAGCGTCAAGAGCCCCGATGAAATCGCCTGCCTAAAACGCGCCGCCCATCTGGCCGATCTCGGCTACCAGCGCTTCGCCGAAGTTATCGAGCCCGGCATGGCCGAATTTGAGCTGGTCGCCGAAGTCGAGTCGTTTCTCAAATCCAACGGCGCCGAAGACAACTTCATGCTGATCGCGTCCGGCGGCACCGAAGTCACCGGCATGAAGCCACCCACGGAGCGCCGCTTCCAAATAGGCGATTCCGTGACCACCGAACTCACCCCACAAATCGACGGCTACTACGCGCAGATCTGCCGCACGCTCGTTCTGGGCGAGCCCAATCCACAACAACGCGAGGCCTTCTCGATTTTCTCGGAAGCGCGCCAGGCCGCCGAGGATCTGCTCAAGCCGGGCGTCGACATCGCCGACGTCGCCCGCGTGCAAAACGATGTGTTCCGTAAATTCGGCTACGGCGAATACACCGGCTCCAAGTACACGCGCGTCCGCGGCCACAACCTCGGCCTGCATCCCGACGAATCGCCGTACGTGCTCGAAGACGTGCACTACACCGTCAAGAAGGACATGGTGGTGATCGCGCATCCCAACACCTACCTGCCGCTTTCCGGCTACATGGTGTACGGCGACACATTGTTAGTCACCGAAAACGGCTGCACCGGGCTCAACCGAGCCGAAAGGAAGTTGTTCCAGAAATGAAGCGCGGACTGATCACCTGGCACAAAGACGAGTTACCTCCGCAAGCGTTCGACACCCGCCTTGCCGCCGCGCGCAGGGTCTTATCCGAGCGCGACCTCCCGGCCCTGGTCGTCTACTCCGACGTGTGGCGCTCCAACCAAGGCCGCTATTTCTCCAACTTCATGCCCTACTGGAATCGCGCGCTGCTGGTGATTCCGAGCGAAGACAAACCGGTGCTGTTATGTTCTCTCTCCCCGCGCGTTTACCCATGGATCAAATCTGTCACGATCCTGGAAGAGATCAAGCCCAGTCCCAACCTCGCGCAACGCGTTTTCGAAATGGCCACCGAAAAAGGTTGGACCAAGATCGGCGTTTTGGACGAAGGCAGCCTGCCATACGACCTGTACTCGCAGCTCCACGCCGGTGATTTAGAAGTGCTCGATGTACCCGCCTCGCGGATCCGCCCCTGCGCCGACGAGTGGGAGCTAGCCATGTGCGCCCGCGCCGAAAAACTCGCGCGCGAAATCCTGGCCGAGGAAATGCCGCAAGCGCCCGGGCTGATCGATCACGAATTCGTGGGCCGTCTGGAGCGCAAGTTCCGCCGAGCCGGAGCCGAGGATCTCATCCTCCTGATTGCCAACCCCGGAACACCCGCGCCTCCCACCGGCGCGATCCTGCGTCAGGATTTCGCAGTCGCCGTAGCGCTCGAATATCGAGGACACTGGGTGAGCATCGCTCCTGACGGCACAGCCCACAACTGTCTGTCGCCTGCCGGAGCAGAGTTTCTATGAACCTGATCGAGAAAATCCTCGCCCGCGGCAGCGGCAAAAAAGAAGTCCGCGCGGGCGACGTCGTCGTGGCGAAGGTCGACCTCATGGTGATGCACGACCTCAGCTCCAACTTCGTAATGAAGGTGTTCGAGAACGAGATGCAGAACGCCGCCATCGCCGACCCCTCGCGTATCGCTTTCGTCTTCGATCACAACTTCGCCCCCGCCACGCTCGAAGCCGCCGAGGCTCTGGCCGCGGTGCGCAGATTCGCGCGCAAATATGGCATCCGTAACGTCCTCGAATGCGGTTCGGGCAGCGTCCATCACGCCATCCTCGAAGCCGGCTTGTGGGCGCCGGGACAGATCATCATCGGCTGCGATTCCCACACGCCGGTCTATGGTGCGTTCGGCCTGTTCGCGACCGGCGTCGGCAACAATTCCATGGCGGCCTTGGGATTCGCCCACGGCCTGGGCTGGTTCCGCATACCGGAAACCATCCAAATTCTATTTCACGGAAAAACCCAACCCGGAGTCACAGCCCGCGATATTTCCCAGTATTTAGTCGGATATTTAGGTGAAGACGGCGCGATTTACAAAGCCCTCGAATACGCCGGCCCCTATATCGAGAGTCTTTCGGTGGAAGACCGTCTCTTGTTCCCGCTCCAGTCGATTGACGTAGGCGCGAAGTGCGGCTTCATCAACCCTGATGAGAAAACCGCCGCGTTCGTGAAAGAATCCGCCACCGCTCCGGGAGGCATGCTGTTCACCAACGACTCCGGCGTTACGAACTCCAAAACCATCGACATCGACGTAAGCAAGTTAGGCCCCCAAATCGCTTGCCCGCCCACGGTCGGCAACGTCAAACCGGTGGAAGAAGCCCTAGGCGTGGAGATAAACGTCGCCGAGACCGGCGGCAGCACCGGCGGACGCCTGTGCGACATCCGCGAAATGGCCCGCGTCTTCCGCACTCGCAAGGTAGCTCCCGGAGTACGCCTGCAGATCGTGCCAGCCACGCGAGGCATCCTGAGGACCGCATTAAAGGAAGGCCTGATCGAAACGCTAGTAGAAGCCGGCGCCAACATCTTCCCGCCCAGCGCCGGTTCCAACCAAGCCTACAACATGGGAGCCCTGGCCGAGGACGAAGTCATGATCTCGACCCAAGCCCGCAACTTCCCCGCGCGCAACGGCCACCCCAAAGCCCGCCACTATCTGGCGTCGTCCCTCACCGTAGCAGCCTCGGCCTGGAAGGGCCGCATAACCGACCCCCGCGAAGTTCAGTAGTGGGGCAGCCATTTGTGGCTGCCGCCGGCTTTTGAGCCGGCGCTTCGGGAACCCGCCGGCTCAAAAAGGTGTCCGCAGGCGAGATTTCCGCCTCCACAATCCTCGCTACGCCTCCGCAGGAGGCAACTGCGTCTTCAAATACTCCGCCAGCCCGCCCAGCTCCAAAATCTTCCGCACCGACTCAGGAATCTGCGGAAACACAAACTCCTTGCCCTTGGCAGTAATCTTCCCCGCCTCCAGATCGATGCGAATCTCATCGCCTTCTTCCACCGCCGAGTACAGCGCCGGACACTCGACGATCGGCAATCCGTCGTTAATCGCGTTGCGATAAAACGTCCGCGCAAACGACGACGCCACCACCGCCTTGATCCCCAGCCCCTGAATCGCCGTCGAGGCTTGCTCGCGAGCGCTGCCGCAACCGAAGTTCCGCCCCGCCACCAGGATGTCGAAGCTCCGCAGCTTCTCGCCAAAGCCTTCCCCGAGCATCTCAAAAGCATGCTGCGCCAGCCGCTCGCGGTCGATATAGATCAAATACCGCCCTGCAATAATAATATCCGAGTTGATATTATCGCCGAATTTATAAATGCGCCCCTGAATGATCCTATTCATTGCAGAAACTCCCGCGGGTCGCTAATCACCCCCCGGATCGCCGAGGCGGCCAGCGTAGCCGGACTAGACAAATAGATCTGCGATTTGCTGCTACCCATGCGCCCAATGAAATTCCGGTTGGCTGTCGACAGGCACACCTCGCCGTCCGCCAGCATCCCGCCGTCCCCCGCGCAGGCCCCGCAACCGGGGTTGGTAACCATGCCGCCGGCTTCGAGCAAGGTCTGCAACACACCCGAATTCATCGCCTCCAGCATAATCGCCTTGGAACCGGGCGTGATGATCAGCCGCACCTTGGGGTCCACCTTGCGGCCTTTCAAAATCCCCGCCGCCACCACCAGATCTTCGTATTTAGCGTTGGCGCAAGAACCCAAAAACGCCTGATCGATCCGCGTCCCGCAAACCTCGCCAATCGGCTTCACGTTCTGCACCTCGTGCGGACACGCCACCATCGGTTGCAGCGTCCCCAGGTCCACCGCAATCTCGCGCTCGTAAGCCGCATCCGCGTCCGCGAGCACGGGCTGGTACTTGCCCCGATCCGCCATGCGCCCCGCCAGGTACTCCAAGGTCTTCGAGTCCGGAGGAACAAACACGCACTTCACCCCCATCTCCATCGCCAGATTCGTCATGGTCATGCGCTCGGACACGCTCAACTCGCGGATAGCCGACCCGTAAAACTCGACCGACTTATACCCGCACCCGTCCGCCCCCAGCGAGCCGATCAGATGCAGCATCAGGTCCTTCGCATACACACCCGTGCCGAACCATCCGTCGAGCGAGATCTTAAACGTCTCCGGCACCTTCATCCACAACTTGCCGGTAAGCCAAACCGAGGTCACTTCCGTGTACCCGATGCCGCTGCCCAACGCCCCCAGGCTCCCGTAGATGGTGCAATGCGAATCCGTGCCGACGATCAGGTGCCCCGGCAGCACGTGCCCAGCTTCCATCAGCACCAAGTGAGCGATGCCCGCATCCACGTCGTAAAATTTCGCCACGCCATTAGCCCGCGCGAAATTCCGCGACGTCTGCTGATCCGCCGCATACTTCTCGGTCTTGGCCGGCGAGATGTGGTCGAGCACGATCGCCAGCCGGTCCGGGTCGTACAGCTTGGTAGCCCCCACGCGCTGCATCACGCTGACCGACCGCCAGGTCGCCGTGTGGCTCATCACCAGGTCCGGATACGCCTCGACGATCTCCCCCGGCTCCACGGCCGTTTTCCCCGACTTGGCCGCCAGAATCTTCTGAGCGATGGTCTTGCCCACAGTTTGCGCATCCTCCATTCGTCCAACTTCAGTCCCCTAAATCCGCTTGCTTCAACAGTATAGCGCGAAATCCTCGTGCCCGCAGACCCCTTCCGCGGTCCGCATTTGAAACGCCCCAACCCCACCTTGCTATCTTTGTAATTGAAGATTGACAGTAGTACCAGGTTCGAGTATCATAAGGATTCCTTAATCTTTAGACCGTGCGCAGGTTTACGGTCGATTTTCTCCGGCCTACAGCTCGGGCTGTGCTATCCCCCGACGGGCGGTGCCGACGTAGCAAACGTTAGTAGGAGATTCATGAAGCAGCATTATTTCGTAGTAGTCCTGGCACATTCTCTGCACGGACGGCTGCGGCGTATTCACATCCCTCATCAGGCTCTCTATGTAGTCCTCGGGTTGGCTCTCCTCGGGTCGTTTTCGTTATTCGGAATGGTTTCCAGCTACCTCCGCATGACCTGGAAGGTTTCCAACTACAACTCCCTGCGCAGTGAAGTGGACACCCTCCGCAACCGCTACCGGGAACTGGAAGTCGAAAACAACCAGAAGCAGGAGCAGTTAGCGTCCCTCCAGCTGATGGCGAGCGAAGTCAGCGTAGCCTTCGGCATCCAGCGCAAACTCGCCGGCTCCGACGACATCTCCGCGGAAGGCCCGCTGGTCCCCTCTTACAACGAATCCCTGGAAGAATACAACTTCCTGAAATCCGCCAGTTTCTCGCGCTTCCATCACACCTTCGCCCGCAGCTGGCAAAAGAACATCGTGCCCAGCCTGTGGCCGGTGAACGGCCGCATCCTCAGCCGCTTCGGTGAACGCGAAGATCCCTTCTCCGGTGAAGGCGCAATCCACACGGGCATAGACATCTCCGCCGACATGGGCACCGTCGTTCACGCCGCCGCGGATGGTATCGTGTTCCGCGCCCAGTACGACGGCGGCTACGGCCGCATGGTGGTAGTGGACCACGGCAACGGCATGCAAACCTGGTACGCGCATCTGTCGCGCTTCGAGGTCGTCCCGGGCCAGGAGATCCGCCGTGGCGAAGTGCTAGGCCGTTCCGGCGCCTCCGGCCGCGTGACGTCCCCGCATCTTCACTTTGAAGTCCGCATGGGCGGCTCGCCCGTGAACCCCTATCGCTATCTGACGCGCTCCCTAGTGCTGCAGCAAGTCCAGCCCGACCTTCCGTTCTAACAGTGTGGAGCGGGCTTCAGCCTGCAACGGGTGCTTCAGCACCCGTCCGTGACCGATTCCACGCGGTGCTACCATCAGGGCATGGCTCCTGCGAACCCCCAGCAGTGTTCGCGGCGCGGGTTCCTGTTTGCTGTTCCCTTCGCCATCGCAGCCAAAGCCGCCACCACTGGGAAAGGCCGCCAAGTCCCTTCCGCACTAGAGCGCTACCTCGACCCCTCCACCGAATTTCCCGTAGAGCGTCTGACCGATCCCGCCTCGACCAGCATTCTGCCCCCGCCCGACGCCCGCACTATCTCCCGCCGAGGCAACTTCCTGCTCTACGCCTCCGATTCCTCCGGCCGCATGGAAGCCTACCGCCTGGACATCAAGTCCGGCCAATCCCGCCAACTGACCGAAGCCGCGACGCTCGACCCGCGTTCGCTAACTTTGCTAGCCGACGAACGCAGCTTCGCCTATCTCGACGAAGGGCGCTTGTACCTCGCCAGTCTCGGCAATCTCCAGGCCCGCCCCATCTACCGAGTGCCCGAAGGTTTTGAAACCGGTACCGGCCTAACCGTCACCACCGACGGCCTCTACGCGGCCCTTACCGAACACGCCATCACCGAGCACACCGCGACCCATCATCGCCTCCGCCTGATCCGCATGGCCGACGGCACAGCCACCACGCTAGCCGAAGCCGACGAAGAAATCGCGACCCCAGTTCCCCGCCCCCGCCGCGCGTCCATCCTCTACCGCCGCGGAAGCGCCCTGTGGCTAGCCAATTTCGACGCCCAGCAAAACTACCGCCTGCGCGTTGCCGAAGGAGACACCGCCCAAGCCACGTGGAGCCCCGACGGCCGCACCGTTCTGTACCTGAACTTCCCCGCCGATCCCCACAAACTCCACAACCTCCGCGAATTCATCCCCGATTCGAATCAGGATCAGCCCATCGCCAACACCAGCCAGTTCGTATGCTTCGACCGCAACGGCGACTCGAGCGTCTTCGTAGGCGCCAGCGGCAGCAAAGCCTCGCCCCACGTGTTGTTGCTCCTGCGCGCCGCCCAGCGCGAGTTCACCCTCTGCGAACACCGCGCCAGCGACCCCGCGCTGGTCCAGCCCGTCTTCGCCCCCAGCAGCCAGCGCATCTTCTTTAACAGCGACCGCGACCGCAAACCGGCGATCTACACCATGCCCGTTGACAAGCTGGTCTCCGAAACCGACACCCCGTAACTTGCTACACTAAAAGTTTGCGTCCCAAAACTAAACTGCTAGCCGCAGCGGTCGCGCTGACCGCCGGACTCGTGGTAGCTGCCCAAGCCCCCACGTCCAAACAAACCACCGCGAAAGCCGCGCCGAAAGCAGCGCCCAAGGCCGCAGCTCCAACCAATCCGGCGCCCGCCAAATCCACCACAGCCAAATCGACCCCAACCAAATCCACTCCAACCACCGCCAGGAAAACGACCGCCGCCAAGTCCGCCCCGCCCCCCGTCAGGCGATACACCCAGCAACAGCCCACCACCGACCGCTACAAAGAAATCCAGCAAGCCTTAGCCGACCGTGGCTATTTCAAGGGCCCAGCCGACGGCCAGTGGGGCCCGGATTCCGCCGACGCCCTCAAGCAATTCCAGCGCGAACAAAAAATCGACGAAGACGGCAAAATCAATTCGCTCTCGCTGATCGCCCTGGGCCTAGGTCCGCACCGCAATCCCCCCGACAATCAATCCGCGCGCTCCACCACCGCATCGCCGCGCACGCCCGCCCCGGCAGCCGAAACCGCGCAAGCCGAAGCCTCCGCCGGATCCACCAGCACCGCAACCGCCGGCCCCTGAGCCGCGCTCGCCGCCTATGACCATCGGCGTCCCCAAGGAAGTGAAGGATCACGAAGCCCGAGTGGGCCTGATCCCCTCCGGCGCCAAAGCCCTGGTCGAAGCCGGACACCGCGTCTTGGTTCAAACCACCGCCGGAGCCGCCAGCTCCCTCCCCGACCACGAATATGAAGAAGCCGGCGCCGAAATCGTCCCCACCGCCGCCGACCTGTGGAGCCAGGCCAACCTGGTAGTCAAAGTCAAAGAACCCCAGCCCAGCGAGTACCAGTTCCTCCGCCCCAACCTGGTCCTGTTCACGTATCTGCACCTAGCCCCGCTGCCCGACCTGACAGCCAAGCTCCTAGAAACCCGAGTAAGCGCCGTAGCCTACGAAACCATCCGCGAAGGCGATGCGAATCTTCCGTTACTCACGCCCATGAGCGAAGTAGCCGGACGCATGGCGGTCCAAGTAGGCGCGCAATATCTCGAAGCCCCCAACGGCGGCCGAGGCATCCTGCTAGGCGGCGTCCCCGGCGTAGCCCCCGCGAACGTAGTCATCCTAGGCGGCGGAGTAGTCGGCCACCAAGCCGCCAAAGTAGCGGTAGGCCTGGGCGCCCACGTGACCATCATCGACCGCAACCTGGAACGCCTCCGCCACCTGGACGACATCTACTCTAGCCAAATCGTGACCCTGGCCTCGAACCTTTACACAGTGCGCGAATCCCTCCGCCACGCCGACCTGGTCGTCGGTGCAGTGCTAATCCCCGGAGCCTCCGCCCCCAAGCTAGTCCGCCGCGACATGCTAGGCCCCATGAAAAAAGGTTCCGTGATGGTAGACGTAGCCATCGACCAAGGCGGCTGCTTCGAAACCTCGCGCCCCACCACCCACACCGACCCGACCTACGTAATCGACGAAGTGATCCACTACTGCGTAACCAACATGCCCGCCGCCGTCCCGCACACCTCGACCTTCGCCCTGAACAACGCCACGTTCCCGTATCTGTTGCAGCTAGCCAACCACGGACTCGAAAGAGCGGTAACCAACAATCAAGCCCTGCGCGAAGGCGTCAACACCTATCAAGGCCACATCACTTATCAAGCCGTAGCCGAATCCCAATCCCGCCCCTGGCGTGACTTGGGGTCGTTGCTCTAATCGTGTGAAATGAACTCGGACACAATCAGTGGCAGCGCCGCATGTACCCGTGAACACTGACACGGCAACTTCATGGCATAGCACGCCTGTCGCCGCAATCCGTTGCCGTGCGAGCAATTCTGGAGCCGTTACGTGTCTTATCGGCACAAGAACTTGCGGTTGTTTCGAATCGAACTCTTCGAAATCCCGACCAGTTGCCGCAGGGTGCCAGGCACTTTGTACTTGCAAGGGTGGTCTTGGTACCCTCACTCTTCCAGCCCACCGATGAACTTTGAAGACATCCGCAAGCTCACGATCACAGCCCTCTTTGGTGATGACTTCCTTTTCGATCAGCTCGTGCTGAAAGGCGGAAACGCCATGAATCTCGTGCTCGGAATTAGCCCGCGCGTCTCCCTCGATCTGGACTTCTCGATGGCGTCCGACTTTGAGAACCTTGAGGAGACTCAAGCTCGAATCGAGCATGCCCTCGGCGCGCGCTTCGCGACCGCAGGGTTTATTCCCTTCGATATCCGTCTGACGCCGAAGCCCTCAACCCCCCCATGCTCTATCGTGGTGGGGCGGCTATGAACTCACTTTCAAACTCATCGAAGAATCCCGGCGTCGTTCGATAGGCTCGGACCACGATCGGATGAGGCGTGAAGCTTTCGTCCTCGGGCCCAACCAGCAAAAGGTCTTCACCGTAGATTTCAGCAAGTGCGAATACACACTGGGCAAAGTCGCTGCCGAGCTCGACCATTTCACCATTTACGTCTATCCGCCCGCTATGATCGCGGTGGAGAAACTTCGCGCTCTCTGTCAGCAAATGGAACAGTATGAGCCGACAGGAAGAACGAAGCGTCCGCGTGCCCGCGACTTCTTCGACATTTACACCATCGTCACGAAGACCGGGTTCCGATTCGAGTCGCCGGAAAGTCGCAACCTCTTGGAGGCCGTTTTTGCCGCGAAAGAGGTCCCTATCGCGTTGCTGTCGAATCTTCCCGAACAGAGGAATTTTCATCGGGATGACTGGCCAAACGTTCGCGCCACCGTGGCGGAGAGGCTTCAAGAGTTCGACTACTATTTTGACTTTGTTCTCGACTCGATTGACCCGCTAAAGCCCTTTGGGGTGGTGTAGCCGCCACTTCGGATCGTAGTTCGTGTTGCGCATATCATGGGCCAAGTAGAAGTCGAACTTCAGCCCAGGTTCCTTTAAGCGGTTGTAACTCTTCTCCGGGTACCCGGTGCGCTCCATGTAGAATCCAATTGCTTGGTGAAACGGGTAGACGTAGTCGAGCTTCTTGAGTGTAGCCAGCAGAGTTGCTACCGAAATTCTTTCCTTCGCGGTGCGATAGGCTTCTAGCACCTGATAAACACCCCCGGCATACGTGGGCCGCACCGTTATGTCGATCAGCGTGCGCTCGATGCCCGTCACTCTTACTGCGCCCCCGTCTGGGAGATGAACTCTCTGCACTTCGAGATTGTCGGTATGCTTTCCGCTGAGAAGAACGATTTTGTAGCCGTCATAGTCAAAGGCGAACGTGGACTCGCGCTGCCGGCCACGAAATGCGCGGTCTAGTCCTTCTTGTGTCAGCCCACCTGACGGCCTAGGCTTATCGCTCTGCTCGTAGTTCACGTAGAGCACTCGCGGAAGCTGATCCGTCAGGCCATGCACGAACATGGCGCTCGAATGACAGAGATAAGAACTCGCACGCATAGCTGCGGCCACTTCAATCGCGAGCGGATTTCCCCAGAGGTAGCGCAAGAACTTCTGGGTGTGCGTCGGGCCCCGAAGAACAACCTTCCTTACGCCCAAATCCTTTACCAGATAGTCGATGAAGTCCTTCGAGTTCACCGTGGAAAGAATCCACCACTCTTCGCGGTTCTCCCGAAACAGCCGCGCGAGTTCCTGTGGGCTGAAAACCCGTTGCTCAGTTGCATCCAGTGCCTCGACGATTGCTTGCCGGGCTTCTCGCACCCGGTTTACTCGTGAGATTCGAAACGCCTTGTAATCAGGTTCTGGCATGCGCGGTGTCCCTTTATACATTGGTATATATACCAATGTATAAGCCAATAGATTCTGCTCCTATCCTAACATCCTCAGTGGTCCCTTTGTGCTACAAGGAAAAACAAGCCTTGGACACGTAGGTATGTATACCTACGTGCCAAGGGATGTGTCAAGGTTGTTGCACCCTCCTAAACCAGTTCAATCATCGCCCGCCGCCCGCTGCAAGCTCGAAAGCGTAATATCGTTCTTCGGACCAAGCAGCCGGTCCACCTGCGTGCGGCTGGTCCCAAGCAGCGCGGCCATCTTGTTCTTGGAGATCTTCTGTTTCTTCATGGCCGCGGAGAGCTGCCACGCGACCACCTCCTTGACCGCCTGCGCCTGCGCCTCTTCGAAAATGCCCTCCGCCTTCAGGAAATCATCGATGCTCGAACCGACATGTTTCTTGCTCACGGCCATAGTTCCTTCCGGCGCCTCCGTCGCGGCTTTTCTTGCCGTGCCATCTCGCACCTTATACAGTACAGTGTTACTGGAGGTCTGGAGAACCAACCTCGGCGATACCGAATGATCAAGTACGAAGTCATGATCTACTGGAGCGAAGAGGACCGCGCCTTCGCCGCCGAAGTGCCGGAGCTTCCGGGATGCGCTGCCCACGGCCCAACCCAGGAGACCGCCCTCGGCAATGCACAAGATGCCATCCGCCTGTGGATCGACACCGCCAAAGAGCTCAGCGATCCGATTCCCGAACCCAAGGGCCGCCGCCTGATCTCGGCCCGACAAGGGATGCTAGACTCCAACTATGAGCCGGGTTGAGCAAATCGAAGCCGCCATCGAAAGCCTCGCTCCCGAAGAATTCCGCCGCCTCGCCCGATGGATCTACGAGCACGATCAGAAGCAGTGGGATGAGCAGCTCGACCGCGACTCCTCCACCGGGAGACTCGATTTCCTGTTTAGAGAAGGCGAGGAGGAATCGACTGCGGGGCATCTTCGCGAGTGGCCCCCGGCTGAATGAAGTCCGCCGCCACCCGGCGTTTTTGGACTCTGTTCGCCGCTCTTCCGCCCGAGGTTCAGAAACTAGCTACCAAGAACTATCGGCTCTGGCGGCAGAATCCGAATCACCCCAGCCTTCAGTTCCGCCGTTTGAAGGGCAGCGAGAATCGCTACACCATCCGCATCGGAGCCCATTATCGTGCCCTCGGCACACAGAGCGCGGACGCCATGCGATGGGTGTGGATCGGCACCCATGCTGACTACGACCAATTGATCCAGTCCCTCTAAGGCGCTGCAGTGCCACATCCGATCACGCCTCCACCAATAACTCCATCCCCTTCCCCGACAATCACCTACCAACCCCCACCCACCAAAACCCTTGCCCCGCCCCTGTATCTCGAAGCCGGGGGAGTTCGGCGCTCTGCCGTTCGAGAGCCGGATCCCACCTCGTATGCACGCGAGTGTGACGCGCGGTGTGCGAGTGTGACCTGTACGCCATCCATGGCTCCGGCGTGCGAGTCCGAAATGAAGGACGGTCCTTCCGGCCAGGGAAGGCAAAACCTGGCATGAGAGCTCTCTAAACTCGAGCGCCAGCGGGCCGCAAGCCCGCGATCGCGAAGGTTGCAACAAAGGCAGCCGGGAAATCGAGCGCCGCTGGGGCGCGGACCGCGAGGTTTCCCGGCCGCCCGACCGAAATATCGTTCCTCTTTTCCGTGACCTTCAACTCCGGAAGGTTGTGCTCCTCAGCCGAAGTGTCCTCATACCCGCCACGTCAACAAAACCATTCCGCCCGGACATTCATGTCCATTCATGTCCATCCGTGGCCAATTCTTTCCGAACAAAACGAACCCAAGCCGTCCGCCCAACCAATCTCCCAGCCAAGCGAAATCACCAAACGAACCCAAGCCCAACTTCCCCGCGCCCCCCAAATGCTCTATGATGTCCCTAAATGCAACTCCCCACCCGCGCCCTAGGGATGCTATTTTTGATCGTGCTCCCCACGTGTCCCCAAGGCCGCGAACAAGGCCGCTCCATGGTGATCTCCCAGCAAGGGATCGTAGCCACCAGCCAGACCCTAGCCTCCCAAGCCGGCGCCCAGATCCTGGCCCACGGCGGCTCCGCGGTTGACGCGGCCATCGCCGCCAACGCCGTGCTCTCCCTCGTCGAGCCCATGATGGACGGCCCCGGCGGCGACCTGTTCGTCATCTATTACGACGCCAAAACCGGCCAACTGACCGGCCTGAACGCGTCCGGCCCAGCCCCCGGCGCCCTCAACCCCGAGTTCCTAACGAAGCAAGGCATCACCACCATGCCCGCCCGAGGCATCCACACCGTGACGGTCCCCGGCGCAGTCGACGGATGGGCCAAGATGCACGCCCGTTACGGCAGACTCCCCTGGAAGGATCTCTTCCAATCCGCGATCGCCTACGCCGAGCAAGGCTTCCCAGTCACCGAATACATCCAGGAATCCTGGACCGGCGACGCCATTCCCCTCAAAGGTGAAAGCGCCAAGCTCTTCGCCCCCGGCGGCAAGGTCCCCGCAGTAGGCCAGCTCTTCCGCAACCCCGACCTCGCGCGAGCCCTCCGCCTGATCGCCGATCAAGGCGAACAAGCTTTCTATAAAGGTGAAATCGCCCAAGCGATTCTCAAGACCTCTCGAGCGTTAGGCGGCACCATGACCGCCGACGATCTAGCCAGCTTCTCCGCCGAGTGGGTCGAGCCCATCTCCACCGTCTATCGCGGCTGGCGCGTCTACGAGCTCCCCCCCAACGGCCAAGGCATCGCGGCGCTCCAGATGCTCAACATCATGGAGACTCAGCCCGCCGGCAAAGGCCCCTACGACGCCGACGAGCTCCACAAGCGCATCGAAGCCATGAAGCTGGCCTACGCCGATCTGCACTACGACGCCGATCCCCGCTTCGTCAAAGTCCCCGTGAAGGGCCTGCTATCGAAAGATTACGCCCGCCAGCGCGCGGCGTTGATCAACCCCCAAAAAGCCAACTGCTCCGCCGAGCCCGGCGTGCCCATGGCCGGCGAGACCACGTATCTGACCACCGTCGACAGCGAAGGCAACATCGCCAGTTGGATTCAGAGCGTCTTCGATCACTTCGGCTCGCAGATCACCGTCGACGGCATGGGCTTCGTGCTGCAAAATCGCGGTGCGAGTTTCAAACTCGAACCCGGCCATCCCAACGTGCTAGCGGGCGGCAAGCGCCCGTTCCATACGATCATTCCAGCCTTCATGGAGAAGGGCGACCAACACATCGGCTTCGGCATTATGGGCGGATCGAACCAGGCCATGGCCCACGCCCAGTTCGTCTCGAACATCGTGGATTACGGTATGAACGTCCAGCAAGCCATGGATGCCGCGCGCTTCCGCAAAGCCAGCGCCGCCGGCTGCGACGTGCGCATGGAGAACCGCATCCCCGCCGAAGCCCGAGCCATTCTAACCAAGCGCGGCCACAAAGTCGAAGTGCTTCACGCCTACAACGCCGCCCAAATGGGCCGCGGCCAAGCCATCTTATTTAACTCGACCACCAAAACCAAATTCGCCGCGAGCGACCCAAGAGCCGACGGCTCCGCCGAACCCGAACCGATTCGTCCATAGCTGGGTTGACTGTTGGCGGGTGAAACTGGTTGATCAATTACTGTCGGGCATCGGCGGGCGTTTGCGGATCAAATCGTCCAGGATGCGGATCAGCGCACTGATCCGCTCGTCCATATCTTTATGACGTTCGTCGGCTTCCCGTTTGCGTTCTGCCGCCTCTAAGCGCATCTGCTCGATACGCTCGTCGGTCGTGTCCACTCGCTTGGACAGCCTCTCGACATAATCCGTGAGCAGCACTTGAGCCTTCAGCAGTTGCTTGTGTTCGCGCTGAAAGTCCTCGTGGCCTTCCTGAAGCGCGCGCTGGGCTTCCTGGAACCGGGCATGGTTCTCCGCGAACCGGGCGTGATCCTCGGCAAACCGGGTATGGTCCACCGCGAACCGGGCATGGTCCTGGATCAGAAGGTCGAGCATCCGCTCCATGCGGTCCAGCCGAGAATGGCCGTTGGCGTTGTTGGGTTCGGCGGGCATCATTGCTTAAGTGCTTAAGTGGGCCGTCGGACTCGATTATCTCATTTCTTCAAACCCACCTGCCAATTCAGCACCACCGTGATAGGCACGTTGGCCGACTGCCCCACCGCGGCCGGAATCAGGAACCGGCCATCCTTGCTGACGTCCGCCCGGATCAAGCGGGTTGATCGCCTCGGATTGAATCACGCAACGAAAAGAACACCGCCGCCGCGCTCAACTGCGCCACCACCGCCAACCACACCAGCGCCGCGAGGGAATGCTCGTACAGCAGCCCCATGGTCCAACTGCCCGCGAACCACATCATACCGTAGACCGCGTTGAAGGCTCCGAACGCGCGCCCGCGCTTGTTCATCGAGACCACTCGCGAAATCCCGGCGCGCAGCATCGCATCCATCGCGCCCATGCCCGCGCCCCAGCACGCCACTCCGCCGAACGCCGCAGCCTTTGCATAAACTAGGGTTCCGCCCAAGAACGCCAGCGGAGCAGCCAACATCGAGATCAGGATTCCCGCTGACAGCACCGGCAGTCCGAACCGGTCGAACAGTTTTCCGAACGCCGGAGCCGTGATTCCATTCACCGCCATCGCCACCGCATACAGGAGCGGTATCGACGCCGCACTCACCAGCTTGGTCGATTCGAAGTGAAATGCGATCAACGGAAAATCCGCGAAGCCCGCGGCCAGCAAGCCTGCCGCGGCCACGTACGTCCAGAACACGCGCGGCAGCTTCCGCGAATCCCCGGGCGGCGGCGCTGCGGAAACGTCCACTGGCGACACGGCTCGCGCGGCCATCAACATCGCCAGCGCGGCGGCCGCGGGGATCGCCAGATACAGAAACGCCGGCCCGTATCCACCCGCGTGCGCGACGGCCCAGGCCACGAACAACGGACCGATCACGGCTCCGGTTTGGTCCATGGCCGCATGCAGCCCGAACGCCCAGCCTTGGCCCACTTCATGCGCGGCTTCCGAGAGCAGCACGTCGCGCGATGGCGCACGCAAGCTCTTGCCCGTGCGCTCGGCGATGAGCAACAGAGCGGCCGTCTCCCAGCGACCCGCGAACGCCAGCATGGGAACCGCGATCATGTTCACCGCGTAGCCGAATATCGTGATCAGCCAGTAGGCCCGCGTGCGATCGGCCAATGCGCCCGAAGCCAGACGCAGCGTGAACCCGAACAACTCGCCCAGCCCGACCACGAATCCGACTTCCGCGGCGCTTGCGCCCAGGTGCTTGAACAGCGGCCCCGTGATCCCGCGCGCGCCTTCGTAGGTGATGTCCGCGAACAGGCTCACCATGCCCAAAAACACGACGAAGCGCAGAGCCGCCGCACGCCTGGTTGCCGCTGTCGTTGGGGCCGTCAAACCACCACGGTATCAGAACGATCTGCGCCGCCGGTGATGTATACTTGAGCCAAAGCCTTGAGGGTTTTCAAAGAGACGACGGTTCTCATGAGACGCAATACTGCTGCCGCCATAGGTGTGGTTTGCGCCCTTCTGTCCGCCGCGTTCCTAAGCGGCCTTCAGGCCCAGACCGCCAAACGCCATACCGTACTCGACGGCGTCTACACCGATGCCCAAGCCACGCGCGGCGAACTCGCCTACACCAAGACGTGCGCCGAGTGTCACGATCTGTCTTTCGACGGCACGCCGGTCGAAGGCGAAGGCTTCATCGACAACTGGCGCGAGTTTCCGTTGCAGACCTTGTACGACTACATCGCCACCACCATGCCGGAAGACAACCCCGGTGAATTGAGCAAGGACAGCTACCGCGACGTGCTGGCGTACCTTCTGCGGCGCAACGGCTATCCCAAGGGCCAGAGCGATTTGACCGATGATGTCATCAAGAGCACCGCGATGGTCAGCTTGGACGGACCCCAGCCGCTCGCTTCCGACACGATGGTGAAAGTCGCGGGCTGCGTCGCGGCCGGCGCCGAAAACTCCTGGGAGCTTACGCAAGGCGGCGATCCCGTCCGCATCCGCAAGCCAGAGCCAGCCTCATCCGACGAACTGCACAGCGCAGCCGCCGCACCCGCGGGCACGCAGAAATTCAAGCTGCTGAATCTCGACGTCCTGGAACCCAAATTCACGCCCGACGCCTTCAATGGACAAAAAGTCCTGGTGAAGGGAGTACTCGTGAAGGATTCCTACGGCGCCCGCATCAGCGCCATGAGCATGCAAAAACTCGGCGCAAACTGCGGGCGTTAGGCCAGTTGTAGACGTACAGCGCCCCCAACAGGTTTCCTAAAACCACTTTCCTGTTGACATGGGATTGACTTAGGCTTACCATTCTGTAACGCGGGTGCTCTGGGGTCTTGTCAACCACGGTTGTACCGCGCGCAGAAGTATAGGCGGCTAAGCCCCCAGACGAGGCCACGGCGCATGAGCTTCCAAGTTGGAGAGAAGGTGGTCTACCCCAATCATGGGGTGGCTACCATTGAAAACATCAGTAGCCGCGTTTTCGCCGGCCAAGCCGAGCGATACTACCTGCTGCGGCTCACCTTTAACAGCCTTACCGTGATGGTTCCGTTTTCGCACGTGGACGAACTGCGTCTCCGCAAAGTCACGCGCAACGGCGAACTGGCGCGCGTGGTGAGCTTCCTTTCCGAAGGCCGTTGCCGGCGCTACAGCGACTGGAAGGACCGCTTCCGCGAGAACACCGAGAAGATGCGCGACGGGAGCCTGCTGGCGGTGGCCGAAGTGCTCAAAGGCTTGCTGGTGCTGCAGGCGCGGCAAGTACTGTCGTTCCGCGAAAAGAAAATGTTGGATCGCGCGCGGCACATGTTGATCACCGAACTCTGCACTTCGCGCGGCTTGTCGGAAGACGAAGCCACCGAGGTGTTGAGCAAGGCGCTCAGCAAAGCGCAGTTGCCGTTTCCGGAACGAATCTGAGGTCGTGGAGCACGCACTTATGCGTGCCGAGGTGCCCTCTGGGCCGGGCAGTCATGCCGATGCTCGGCCAGCGAGCGCAAGCCCCCGCCGTGCGTCGCGAGGAGTCGCGACGTGGCACGCACGAGTGCGTGCTCAACACTACCCGCGGACGACCCATTGCGCCAGCTCGGCCAGCTTGGGGGCCTTGCCTTGCGACAGAATCCCGATGCGGAAGATGCGGGCGGCCGCCCAGATGACCGCGGCGGCCCACACCGCGACGCCGATCAAGCCGAGCCACGGCTGCCACCACGGCACTCCGCCCGGTAGAGCTTGGCGCAACATCATCAGCACCGGCGTGAAGGGCGGAAGGAACGACATCACCGTGGCCAGCAATCCGTTGGGCCGCTGCATCACCGGACTCAGCATGAGCATGGGCACGAAGATGGGCGTGAACAACAGCGAGACCAAGTGCTGCGCGTCCCCCGGAGTGCCGCACGCCGATCCGAGCGCGACACCCAGAGCGGAGAGCATCAACACGTCGGCGACCAGGTACACGAAAAACCAGGGCAGCAGATGCAGCGGAGCCAGTCCGAACAGGGCCATTCCGGAGAGCGCCAGCAGTCCGCCGATGACGTAAAACGTCGAGCTGGTCAACGACGACAGCAGGGCGGCCAGAACCTTTCCCAGCATCAGTTCGAGAGCCGACGCGGAGCACAACAACATTTCGAACACGCGCTGCATTTTGTCCTCGGCCACACCGCCCAGTTGGGGCGCCGAACCCATCAGCACCACCATGACGAGCAAGATCACCAGAAACATGGGAACGGCGAAAGCCTGGAACTGGTTTTTCGTCTGGCCTTGCAGAATGGCGCTGGTGGCCGGGTCGCGGGTGACCAGATTCATCGACTGCAGGGGAACGTCGCGCACGAGCTCGGGAATGCGAGCCTGATCCAATCCGGCTTGCGCCAAGCGGACGCGGCGCAGACCGTCGTTGACGGCGGCGGGCAGCCACAACTGCGTCTGGTTCAAAGCGGAATTGGTGTAGTAGCGGGCTTCGGGGTGCGAATCGTCGGGGAGCTCGAGGACCAGGAACAGCTCGCCGCGGCGGATTCGATCCGACAACGATAAGAGCTGCTGGTCCCGGTCGCTTTCGGGAGCGACCTCTTCAAAGCTGAAGCGCGGCAGCATCTGGAACCGGGTGTCGGAATCGATGAGGGACTTTTGATTGGCTTCTTCGCAGGCTTGAATCACAGCCGCCGCGGAGACGCCGGTGCGGTCGAGCACGGCGATGCGCTGCTCCCGGGCGTTGCCTCGGTTCATGAGCGACAAGCCGAAAAACGATCCGCCGAAGACCAGCGGCAGGAACACCAGACCGAACAGAAACGCCTTGCTCGTCACGGTCTGGAGGTAGTCGCGCTTGGCGATGAGCCAGATTCGCTTCGCGTTGCTACTCGTCTGGTTACTCAACGGCGACCGCCTCCTCCTCCGGCTGCGGACCTGCAATGCGAACAAAGATGTCGTGCAGAGACGGCTTGACCACAGAGAAAGATATGATGCGCGTACGCGTGCGGAGCGCGTCGAGAACTTGCTGCGGGTCGCAGTTGGCGGTCATTCGGAGTTCCTGGGATTGGCCCCGATCGTTGACGGCTTCGATGCCGGGCAGGTTGCGCAGCGTGGCGGCGCCGCCTTCCACTTCGACGCGCAGTGTGTCGCTCGCGTAGCGCGCCTGGATTTCGGCGAGCGTGCCGTCCAGCACTTTCTTGCCGCGAAAGATCATGAAGATCGCGTCGCACAGGCTGGCGGCGACGCTCATGTCATGGGTACTCAGGATGACGGTCGTGCCACGGCGGCGCATTTCGAGAATCGCGCCGCGAATGGAATCGGCACTGACCGGGTCGAGGCCGGTGAAGGGTTCGTCGAGGATCAGGAGTTTCGGTTCGGGCACCACAGTGGCGATGAATTGAACTTTCTGACTCATGCCCTTGCTGAGAGTTTCCACTTTGCGGTCGGCCCATTGCGCGAGGCCCAGGCGTTCGAGCCAGGCGTTCACTTGCGGCGTGACCCCTTGGGCTCCAACGTTTCCGCCTCCGCGAAGCTCGGCGTGAAATTCGAGCAACGCCCGGACGCGCATTTTGCGATACAAGCCGCGCTCTTCGGGAAGATAGCCGATGTCGGTTGAGCGGGTGCCCGAGCGCTCCTGTCCGAACACGCGGACGATGCCGGAGTCGGGGTAGAGGATGTTGGCGATCATCCGCATGGTGGTGGTTTTGCCGGAACCGTTGGGGCCGATGAAGCCGTAGACCGAGCCTTCGGGAACCGTCAGCGAGACGCGATCGACGGCGGTGACGGCGCGGAAGGTTTTGGTGACGTTGTCGAGTTGGACGGCCGACACAGTTCGGATGCTACCACAGGGTTCGCCGGGTGGGGCGGGCAATTCTGCCCGCAGCCGGCTTTTGAGCCGGCCTCTTCGCTGGGAACTTCGTTGGAGCCCGGAGCCGCCTAAAAAAGGCGGCTGCAGCCACAATTGGCTGTCCCCCTAGAGCACGCGGACACCGCCCCATTCGCGAATCCGCTCATCCGCCGTCAACAGCGTCAGATCGTGACCCAACGCGGTGGAGACGATCAAGCGGTCCGCGGGGTCTCCGTGCAAGCCTACCAAGCCGACGCTGGCTGCGGCGATGGCGGGAGTGATCGGCAAGGTTTCGAGGAGCGGGTGGTCCGCCATTTCCTCGATCCAGGAAGCCAGCGGCTGGGTCACGCGAATTCTACCGCTGGCGGCCAGCATCGCGAGTTCCCAGAGGCCGATGGCGCTGACGCCTACGGGTTCGTTCCTGCGCTCGGCCGTGCGAAGTGCGCATAGCTGGGCGCGCGTTAGCTTGCGCGGATCCGCGCGCCAGCGGTACCAGATGTGAGTGTCGGTCAGGAGGGTCAGCGCCGCGACTCCCGCCCCGTCTGCCGCTCGGACTCCCAAAGCTCGGTGCCGTCGAAGTGGACGATGTCGCCCACTTCCCCGGAGGTCCCGGCCATTCCGCCCATCAGCGGTTTGCGCCGTTCTGCGATGCGCGTCAGGCGCGCCACGGGACGGCCGTGCTTGGTGACGATCAGAGACGCACCCGCAGCCACCTGATCGAGCAGACCCAGGCACTTGGCCTTGAATTCGGTGGCCGAGATTTCTCTGTCCCGCATGTCCCTAATCTGGCTCCGATGAACTGACCAGTCAAGTGGTCATTTTGCGTTGTCCGCGCCCAGCCTGCCGCTCGACCAAACCCACGCCAGGGTCTAAGCTGAACTGCATGCAACCGATTTTTTCAGAACGAGTGTGCCTGGTTACGGGCGGAACGCGCGGAATAGGACGAGAGATCGCGAAAATGTTGTTGAACGAAGGCGCGGCGGTGGCCATTTGCGGGCGGGAAGCGGGGGCGGTGGCCCGCGCGGTGGCGGAACTGGCTGCAGAAACGGGCGGTAAAGTCAAGGGCAAAGCTGCCGATGTTAGAGAGCATGCACAGGTTGGCGAGTTGTTCCGGTTTGTCGACGCCGAATTGGGCCCACTCGACACGCTGGTCAACAACGCCGGCGTGGGGGTCTTCCGCCCGGTTGCGGAGCTTTCCATCGAGGAGTGGCGCAACACGGTGGAGACGAATCTGTATGGAGCGTTTTACGCCAGCCGTGAAGCTTTGTTCAGGTTTGAGATCCGAAAGGGCGGCTACATCGTCAATATAAGTAGCCTGGCCGGCGCGCACGCATTTGCGGGCGGAGCCGCGTATAACGCCTCCAAGTTCGGCTTGACGGGCTTGAGCGAGGCCATGATGCAGGACGTGAGGAGCGCGAACGTGCGAGTGAGTTACGTGATGCCGGGTAGCGTCGCCACCGGGTTTGGCGGACGGGGCGAGACGCCCGGAACGGATTTGGGCCGCGACTGGAGAATCTGGCCCGAAGACGTCGCCGCCATCGTGTGGATGCTGTTGGCCATGCCGGAGCGGACCTTGATCAGCCGGGTGGAAGTCCGTCCGGCCAAGCCGGCGGGAGCCGAACGGCAGGGCGGAACGGGAAGTCAGCCCGGATCGGGCAGTCATGCAAAGGCGGAAGCAGGTCGAAGAGAGAGACTGGAGCCCAAGAATCCAGCCCGGACATGGAGCATCTAAGAGAATGGCAATGAGCTTGCCTGGGAGTTTATGGAAGATGGAACCGCGGCAGAAGATTCTGGAGGGATCACCGCTTGGCAGAGCGGGGCAAAGACCTCTGGAGGAAACGGTTCCGCAGAGACGAAAGGCGGTGGAGAAGATGGTACGACTCAACGTTCCACTGGACCCGAGCAGAACCGGACGAGACGCAGCGCAACTGGAAAACGGTCTGCATCGGCTGATTATAGGACAGGATGAGGCGATTCAACAGATCGTCAGCATCTATCAGATGCACTTGACGGGCATGGCCGCGCCGGGGCGGCCCATCGGCAACTTCCTGTTCCTGGGGCCCACCGGCTCCGGCAAGACCCGGATTGTGGAGGCTACGTCCGAGATTCTGCTCAAGAATCCGCGGGCGGTGATCAAGATCGACTGCGCGGAATTTCAGCACAGCCATGAAATTGCCAAGCTGATCGGTTCGCCCCCTGGATACCTGGGGCATCGCGAGACGCATCCCCTGTTATCGCAAGAGGTTCTGAACCAGTTCCACACCGATACCATTAAGTTGAGTTTCGTCTTGTTCGACGAGATCGAGAAGGCTTCCGACGCCTTGTGGAACCTGCTTTTGGGCATCCTGGACAAAGCCACTTTGACGCTGGGAGACAACCGCAAAGTAGATTTCTCGCGCGCCATGGTGTTCATGACCAGCAACCTGGGCGCTGCGGAAATGCAGTCCATGATGGCTCCCAAACTGGGATTCGGCGCCGGCGAAGCCCGCGAACGGAACGCGAGTGGGGTGGTGGACGAAGGCATGACCGCCAAGCTCGCCAAGAGCGGTATCGAAGCCGCCCGGCGCAAGTTCACGCCGGAGTTCGTCAATCGCCTGGACAAGATCGTCAGCTTCCAGCCGCTGGGCACCGAACAGTTAAGGAAGATTCTGGATATCGAGCTGAATCTGGTGCAACAGCGGATCTTTAACGCCTCGGGCGAACGCGCGTTTGTGTTCACGCTGTCGGATACCAGCAAGCAGTACTTGCTGACGGAAGGTACCGATTTGAAGTACGGCGCACGGCATCTGAAGCGCGCCATCGAGCGGCTGTTGATCCAGCCCATGTCCAACCTGATCGCCACCGATCAAGTTCGGGGCGGCGACTGGGTGCGGGTGGACTTCGATCCGGACGGCCGCCTGCTGCGGTTTGCCCGTGAAGCCGAGGGCCTGCCGGTCCAAGATATGGCCCGCATGGTAGATAACTCGGTGACCATTCCGGCTTTGACGATGGCCACTGGAGTGAGCGTGGAACCGGCGCGAATTCAGACAGCCCGGAGTTCGAAGAGAAGCTAAGCGATCTCCTCAAATACGAAACGCCCCGGCTTTACCGAGCCGGGGCGTTTTTGTGTCTTAACAGAGGGAGGCTAAGCTGCGCACTCGCCGCGGCCTAGCTTCAGCGAAAACGCTACGTCGTCGCCCCAGTCGCGGAACATCTCTGGCTCGAGCTCGGTAGGTTTTACCAGGTCGGCGGTCAGCTTGCGGAAGAATTCCACTTTGTGGCGCAACACGTAGGCTCGGAAGGTCTCTCCTTCCTGATGGTTGGCTTGGTAATGTTCAAGAATTCGATCCACGGCCACGGGGGCTAGGCGAGCGGGCAGGCTCTGGATCGCTACCCCGAATTCGTGCTGAGATCCGCCCAGCATCATAAGATAATAGGGGACTTCGTGGCCCTCGATTTTCCTCGAGTTGCCGTAGAATCCGATGTCGCCGATCCAGTGCTGTCCGCAGGCGTTGGGGCAGCCACTGACGCGGATTGCCAGCTGGCGGACCAGCGGGTCGTCGTACTTGCGGAGGCTGTCGCCCAGGGCTACTCCTAGATTCATGGATTTGGTGAGAGCCAGGTTGCAACTGTATGCACCGGGGCAGGTTACTACGTCGCTGAGTTCGCCGGCGCGGCCCAGGTTCAGGCCTAGGTGGGTTAGCGCACCGTAGACTCGATCCAGCGCTCCGACCGGGACTCCGGCTAGCGCGATGTTCTGGTCCATGCTGACGCGCAGGAAGCCGTCGGCGCCCTGCTCGGTCAAGTCGGCTAGGCCGCGCATTTGATCGCCGTTCAGGTTGCCCTGGGGGACTCGCACGGTGACGATGGCGTATCCGGGCTGGCGGTGCGGGCGGGTGTTAGTCTTGCGCCACTCCTGGAACTCGGCGTCGGGATGATGCACCGGCAACAATTCGCCGGAGGCGGGCGGTGGTGGCGCTGGCCGAAAACCACCGAAATTTTCGGGGACAGACGCGGGCATAGGGATGCCGCCATGGGACAAAATGTCCAGGTACTGGGACTCAATGGCATCACGGAGCCAATCGAAGCCGCGTTCGCGGAGGACGAACTTGAGGCGCGCCTTGTTCTTGTTGCCGCGGTTGCCATGGACGTTGAAGACCCGGATGACGGCTTCGACGCGGGAGACGACCTCCTCGGCGGGGATGAATTCGTGCAGCAGGCGGGCTTCGGTGGGCAACGGGCCCAGGCCGCCGGCTACGGTCATACTGAAGCCGCGGACGCCGTCGACGATCTTGGCGCGCAGGCCGACGTCGTTGATGGCTGTCGCCATGCAGTCTTCGGGGCATCCAGAGAAGGCTACTTTGAACTTGCGCGGGAGGCTATCGGTCAGCTCCTTGTGCAGGAAGGCGAAGGCCAAGCGGCGGGCGTAGGGCTGGACATCAAAAGGCTCGTCGGCTAGGGTGCCGGTGAGCGGGCAGGCAGTGACGTTGCGTACGGTGTTGTAGCAGGCTTCGCGGGTGGTGAGGCGGGCGTCGGCCAGCAGGTGCAGGGCGTCGGGAACCTGGGGCAGCGGCACGAAGTGATACTGCATGTTCTGGCGGGTGGTGACGTGGCCTTTCCCGCCTCCGTAGAGGTCGGCGACCTGGGCGAGGTGCCGCATCTGATCGGCGGTGAGCAGGCCGCCGGGAATCTTGGTGCGAATCATATGCACCGCTTCCTGGCGCTGGCTGTAGATGCCGCGGCGCAGGCGGAAGGGGCGGAACTCGTCGGCGGTGAGTTTGCCGGCGGTGAAGGCGTGAGCCTGGGAGCGGAACAGTTCGATGTCCGCGCGAACGGTCTTATCGTACTCTTGTGCCTGTTCTTCTTCTGATGCTGGCAGTTGCTGTTCGGTGAGGAGATCCGCAGTGGCCATACTCTAATTCCCTATAGAGATTGTACTACACCTTGGGGATGCGGCAAGTGCATTCGGATCATTATACGGCGGTTTGGGGGCTGGCGGCTGGAAAAAACCAACTTCGTTGCTTCCGAGCCCATCATTTGCCGGCCCTTCACTGATAGCTGAACGTTTGAGAACTCCCCAAGGTGAAGCTGACGGTCCCTACGTCGACGCCGGGGGCCGTGAAGGTCTGATTGAGCACCAGGTCGAATTCCAGGATGCCGGGGGCGCTGTAGCTTACTGTGGCGGGCAGCGCTAGCAGCACCGCGGGAGGGACGGTGAAACGGCCTGCGGCTAGCGGCGCATAGCAATAAAACTCCGCGCCCCACGGGGAGCCGGGCGTGAAAGAGAATCCGTAAATCTGGATGAATTCGCTGGGATCGGTATTGTTGGGCTGCGTCCAAGTGAGCGGCAATCCGCCGGAGCGGGTTACGCTGATGGCGTGGTTGGGCGTCGAATAATTGAAAGCGCTGGCGCCTCCGGGGAAGTTGACTTGCGCGGTAAAGGCCCCGATATCGGGTCCGCCGGACCCGGAAAAGGTGTAACTCCCTCGGAACGAAGTCCCGTTAACGTTGGTCAGGCCGGAAACCGTGTATCCGCCGTCCTGGAAGGGCATGGAAAAGTTGCCAAAGCCGGAGGCGGAGGGCGTGCTGACGTTGATGGATGCACCTGCGTTGAGCAGGATACCTCTAATCGGATTGGGCGTTCCGAAATGAACGTTGGTGACGTTGTAGACGGTGCAGTCGTTGAGCGACACAGTTCCGAAGGGCTGCTTGGCCGCGTATTGAGCGCTGGTGAAGCGCACGAAGGTGGCGTCGGCCTCGGCCCCGCTGACACCAAATCCGCCATTGACGAAGTCGAGGTATCCGCGGGTGACGGCAGGCTGCGACAAAAGGGTCTGAATGCGGGTGGCGGTCATACCCATCACGGGTTCCGCGCAAACGCGCCCGCTCGAGGCGATCGGGATCGTGGCGAAGTTGCTGACAATGTCTCCGGAGCGGACCACGACGGAAACGTGGCAACCGGAGACGCCCGCTGGAACCATGACGTTGACCTGATCGAGGCCCGGGTAGATCGATCGTCCATAATATTGGATCGCCGCGGGGATTCCGCCGATGTCGACTTCGATCGGAATATTGGTGAGCGTCACAGGCGCCTGGGTGACGGTCTCATCGCCGGTGACGGGGCCTAGGCCGGAGCCCCACAGGGTGATGAAATCCCCGGGACGGGCTGCGTTGGTGAGTCCGACGTAATTCGAACTCACGTCGAACACCGCGGCCGGTCCGTTGCCGACTGCGTTGAGCGTCAGCAGGCCGAAGGCGCTTTGGACCACCGTAATCGCGGCGGGGGCGCTGGTCTGCCCGCTCACGGTAACCGTTATCTGTCCGTCACCGGTGGGCGTCGCGGAGGGCAGAATCGCGGCGATTTGGGCCGCGGAGACAAAATACAAAATGGCGTGGGTGGTAGCGCCGTTTACGGTGATGCTGACGGAAGTTCCACTCAGCGTGGTGGGTAAGGGCACGTTTTGCAGAGTGCTGGTGGCTGTGGCGAGGCCGCTCCCGAAAATGTCGAAGATGGATCCTTGCGCGATGCCGTAGTTGGGCATGCCGGGGAGGATGTAGCTGTAGTTGTTCTGAAGCAGGTCGATTTTGGGCTGTGCCAGTAGGGCCGGGGCCAAGAGGGCGGCGAGGGTGCAGGCAACTAGGGATGTCGCGCTGGCGCGAAGATGCATTGGGCCTCCTCTATGGGGGGCTATTATGCCAGAACTCAGGCCGCGATTGAAATGTTCGGTTGGCTGGCGCTAGAGCCGCGTCCGAGGCAGCCTGTGGACAGGCGTTTACAAACTCAGGCGAAGATAGATGGCGCCGGGAGTGGGATCGTCAGAGTAGGGGCCGACTTCCACAAAACCCATGCCGCGATAGAGATCCAGGGCCGAGGCCATGTTGGTGAGGGTATCGCCATACAGGTTGCGATAGCCGGACAGGCGTGCTTCCTCCGTCAATCTTGCAAGCAGTGAACCGGCTACGCCGCGCCGCCGATAGGCTGGGCGCACGTAGAGACGCTTGGCTTCGCACGCGTCTGGGCGCAGCGGGCGGAACGCGGCGGTTCCCGCAGGTTGTCCATCAATGCGCACCAGCAGCAAACGGCCTGCCGGCGGCGCGTATTTTCCGGGGAGCGTGCGGAGCTCCTGGGCAAAGTCCTGGAAATCGAGGGGGAGACCCAGGGACTGCCAGTATTCGGACCAAAGCTCCTGGACCGCAAGAATGTCTCGATCGCTCGCGGATTGCACAAGGTCTACCTGCCAGGCCATCTTTGTTCCAGATTCGATTGGCTACAGCGCGGCGTACGCGCGCACCGGGAACGTGCCGAAAGACTTGATCTTCACAGGCACGGCGGAGAACCTGAATCCTTCGTCCGGCAGATCTGCGAGACCGCACAGATGTTCGCAGATCGGGATATCCGCGCCGAGGAGCGTGGTATGAACCGGACGCCGCCCGTCATCCGTCGAATCGATGTTCAAAGAATCGATGCCTACTAACACCGCTCCGCAGTCTCGCAGGAATCTGGCGGCGTCTTCGGTCAAGAAAGGGTGTCCAACGAAGTAGTTTTCTGTGGCCCAATGCCGGCTCCATCCCGTCTCGACCAGCACGGCCCTGCACAGGCGATCTTCTCGAAATGCGTCGCGTCTATATCTCTTCTGCCGTTCAGTTTGGGTCGAACGACTACGGCTGGGATCTCCGCCAGGGACTCCAATGGGAGCTCGGCCAAGCTCTTGCCGGAAGCGAAGCGGTGAAACGGGGAGTCCACGTACGTTCCGGTATTAGCGACCATATCGATCCGCCCGATTTGGAACTCCGTGCCCGGTGCATAGTGCTGGCGCGATTGCTCGCGGCTGACGTAGTCACAGATGATGGGAGCTGGCAGGCCGGGATAGGTCACGAGTCCGTTGTCGATCTCGTGGCTGAGGTCGATGAACTTTGGCTTTTCTCTCAACCTAATCCCTGGACCGGTCAGGAGACCCGGTGTTTCGATAATTATACGGCGGCGGCCTGGTAGTGCGATGGCAACGTCGTGCTACACAGCCAGTCTAGCGGGTTCTACCCTCACTTTAGAACTTTTCGAAGAAAGCGAGAGGATTCGGGGGAAGCAACCGCTTCCCGCGCATCTCCGGTGGTGGCGCTGGACTGGAGGGCATTCAAGCGGGATACTGAATGCATGGTGAAGTCTGTCGAAGGGATCTACCGCAACGGAAAAGTGGAATTGGTGGAGCCTCTGGCAGAGGCCGAGGGTTCGCGCGTCATCGTGACCTGGGTGCATCCTGCCGAACCGGTCGATCTTCGCGAGCGCGGCATCGATGAGTCTCAGGCAGCCGATCTTCGGCGCCGGTTAACTTCGTTTGCCGAGGATTGGGATCGGCCCGAGATGGCTGTCTACGATGAGTTGCCGCCGCGGTGATGTCGTATTGGTGCTGTTTCCGGATTCAAACCTGCGAACATCCAAGCGGCGTCCGGCGGTAGTCGTTCAAGCAGACCAACTGAGCACGGATCTGCCCCAGACGATCGTGGCGATGATAACCAGCAACATGGCGCGGGCCGGACATCCGAGCAGACTGATTGTCCGGATCGACAGCAAAGGCGCGGAAGGCTCGGGTCTGATAATTGACTCGGTTGTCATGACCGACAACCTCGCCACCATATACCACTCAGAAATTGACCGAGTCATCGGGACCTTCCCGGATCTGAGGGAACTCGACGCCGCCTTGAGAACCACTCTCGCACTTTAGGCGGGAGAAGGATCTCGGCTGCGGCGAGTGTTCGCAGCTCGCTTCCTCAAACCAAGAGGCCGTCGAGCGCCTGGAGCGGGAACAGCCTGGTATACCGCTAGAGGAGGTCGAACGCCGGCTTGGTTTGGCAGGTTGAGTTCGAACTCGCGCGCTAAGACGAGGCCGGCCAGAGGGTCTGCTCCTCTTGCCTCAGCGCGCGGGCATTATTGTGGTGCCGCCGGCCTCATGGACGCGAATCTTCCACTGGTCATTGTCCTTAATGAGAACGTAGGTCTCGCTTAGGCGGGTCTTGATCTCGTCAAATTCCGCGATTGCTCGGACGACGGCGACGTTCGGAGTTACGAACTCCACCGAGTGAACGATTCGCTGCGCCTGTCCGGAATCCTGGGATACGCAGCACCACAGCGCGATGAGCGCCGCGCGTCCGGACGCCGTTCAGGTTGATGTATTCGCCATCTTCCGCATAGGTCGCGGCGACCGCGTCTCCATCGCGCGCGTTTCTTGCGTCTGCAAAGGTTTTGATGACGGCGCGAACAGCCGCGTCCTGATTCGTGGGGTTTGACTGGGCGTGCGCCACGCAGGCCAAACACACCGTTACGATCAAGGCGGTCCAGAAAGCGAACGGTTTCACGGGGCCTCCTCTATTGGCCGCCATTATCTCAAAACTGAGAGTGACGTTAAACCGTCCGGTTGACGAGCGACAGGAACTCATCGCGGGTGGCTTTGTTGGCGCGGAAGGCGCCTAGCATGGTGCTGGTCACCGTGCCCGAGTGCTGCTTTTCGACGCCGCGCATCATCATGCAGAAATGGCGCGCTTCTACCAGCACGCCTACGCCGCGGGGGGAGATGACTTCGCCGATGGCTTCGGCGATCTGCTGGGTCATGCGCTCCTGCAACTGCAGGCGGCGGGCGTACATGTTCACGATGCGCGGGATTTTGCTCAGGCCGATCACTTTGTCCTTGGGTAAGTAGGCCACGTGGACCTTGCCGAAGAACGGCAAGAGGTGGTGCTCGCACATGCTGAAGAATTCGATGTCTTTGACGATCACCATTTCGTCGCAGTGCACCTGGAACACGGCGTTGTTGACGATCTCTTCAAGGTTGGTGGAGTAGCCGCTGGTTAGGAAATGCATGGCGCGCTCGTAGCGTTCGGGGGTGCGCGCTAAGCCTTCACGCCCGGGGTCTTCGCCGAGCATCTGGAGCATCTCGCGCATGCGCTCGGCTAGAGCGCCGGAGGGTTGCGGCATCATCGCGACTACGGCGGGCTTACGTTTGGTTTTCATCGTGAACCTTCCCAGCTAAATGTGTTGCGCGGGGTCTCGGAAATGCGGAGCCCGGCCAGGCGCGGGGTTAGCGTCCAATGTTGTTCGAGCTGCGCGCGGATTACGGCCGCTAGATTTTCGGTGGTTGTCACGCGGCCGGCGAATCCGGCTACATCGGTATTCAGATCTTTGTGATCGAGCAGCGCCAGCACGCGATCGGCTACCAAGGTGTCGAGTTCCTCGCGGCGCACTAACTGGCCGTCTTCGCCCACCGGGCCTTCGACGCTGACTTCCAGAACGTAGTCGTGGCCGTGGCCGTAGGGGTTGTTGCATTTGCCGTACACGCGGCGGTTTTCCTCGGCGGTCAACGCGGCCGTGGCTAGGCGGTGCGAGGCGGAGAAATGATACCGGGAGGTCAAGCGCAGACTTGTCATAGCGAAGCCGGGCCCCCGTAATCCACGAACAGGTCCGCGGTTTCGTAGAGGCGCACGTTGGCTAAGCGGGCTCCGTTTTGCTGCGCTTCGGGAAGCGCGCGCAGACGCTGATCCACGCGGCGCCAGATCTCGATGGCTAGATTCTCGGTGGTCGGAACGATCGAATCGAAGGGCGGGACCTCGCGGTTCAGGAAGCGGTGATCCATGGGGTCGATCACTTCCTGGTTCAAAATCTCCTTAAGCTCGCGCAGGTCGAAGACCATGCCGGTGGCCGGGTCGGGCTCGCCTTCCAGGGTCACTTCAAGGACGTAGTTGTGGCCGTGGCCGTTGGGATTGGCGTTGGGGCCGTAGACGGCGCGGTTCTGGGCCTCGCTCCACTGCGGGTTGGCGCAGATGTGGGAGGCGGAGAACTCGGCTTTGCGGGTCAGGTACATTGGGGACTTAAGTTTAATAGATGCGAACAGGGCGCCGCGGGATCTTCTAAAATAATAGCGTGAAGCAGAATTTACAAATCGCGCGGAACGGACTTGCGCCTGGGCGCATGACGGATCGGTACCTGCTCGGGTTGATCGTGGTACTGGGCGGGATACTGGTCTGGCAAGTTTCGGAAACGCTGGAGCAGCGGGTGATCGCGGTGGGCGATACCGCTCCTTCGTTCAAGGTGACCACCGAGAGCGGGCGCACCATCACGGCTACCGACTTCGGCGGGAAGCTGCTGGTGCTGAACTTCTGGGCCAGCTGGTGCCCGCCGTGCGTGGAAGAAACGCCCTCGCTCGACGCGTTCACGCGCGAGATGGCGCCCGAAGGCGTGGTGGTGCTGGGCGTGAGCATCGACAAGAACGAAGCCATGTACAAGCGGTTTCTCGAACGCTTCCGGCCGTCCTACGAAGTTTCGCGGGATGCCGACGCCGACATCAGTTCGAGTTACGGCACGTTCGTGTTTCCGGAAACCTACATCATCGATCGCAGCGGGAAGGTGGTGCAGAAGATCATCGGCGAGCCGGAGAAGGGTGATTGGACCGATCCGGAATTGCTGGCCCGCATCCGGAGGATGTTATGAGGACCATTATTGGAAGGGTGACGGCGGTGCTGTGCACGGCAGGCGCGCTGGCGTTTGCGGCGGACCGCAAGCCGCTGCCCAATCAGGCGGGAAACGACGACATCGACATTTTCGCCACGGTGGTGCTGGATCATTCGGAGATGCGGCAGGCGTTGGGCGAGGACCTGCCCGAGGGCTACGCCGTGGTGAAAGTGCGCGTGGTGCCCAAGGCCGATCAAGCCCTGCGCGTCGGCACGGAAGATTTTACTTTGATCTCGCGCAAGGACGGCGAGCGCAGCCCGGCGCTCGATCCGGCGCAGATTACCGGACAGGCGGGTCTGATTTTGAAAGCGGCTTCGAGTCAACCCAGCCGGATGAGCACCGTATCGAACGGTCCGATCTGGGGCGGGGTGAAGCCGACGCGATCGTCGCGGGCTTCAGAAGCGGACAAGCCGCGGGAAGTGTCCGTGCCGCAGGATGCTGACGCGGGCACGCCCAACAACACCACCGAAGAGACTCCACTGCTGGTGGCGCTGAAAGCCAAGAGCGTGCCGGATCTGGAAAGCAAGAAACCCGTGGAAGGACTGCTGTATTTTGCCATCGACGGCAAGCCCAAGCCCAAGGATCTTTCGCTGGTCTACAAGAGTCCGAACGGGCGAATGATCGTGGATTTTAAGTAACGCCGACGCGTGATCTCAACATGGACTCACAGGAATTCCGGGTGCGCGCCGACGATGCGCTCGCGCATTTGCATCGGCGCCTGATGATCGCCGGGGACCGCTACGGGTTCGAGGCGGACTTGAACGGCGGCGCGCTGGCCATCGAATTCGACGAACCTAAAGCCAAGTTCGTGGTGAGCCCGAATGCTCCGGTGAGCCAGATCTGGGTGTCGGCGCTGTCGAAAAGCTTCAAGCTGGATTGGGATGCGGCTCGCGAAGCGTTTGCGCTGGCGGGCGGGCCTACGCTCACCGAACTGGTCGCGCAGAGCGCCACCGAATTGCTGGGCGAAGAAGTGAGCCTCTAAAAACATGCCGGGCGTGTATGTTTCTTATCCGTTCTGTGGGCAGAAGTGCACTTACTGCAACTTCGCTTCGGGAGTGTTCTCGCGCGAGTTGGAACGCGAGTATGTCGCGGCGCTGCGCCAGGAGGTGAGCGCGGCGGAATGGCCGTGGAGGCCGGAGACGGTGTATTGGGGCGGCGGCAGTCCTAGCCGCATGGCTGCTGAAGAGCTCGCTTCGTTAGTGGAGCGGATCCCGGGAGGGCCGTTTGTCGAAGCTACCATCGAAGCCGCGCCTTCCGATATCAATGCCGAGCTGGCGCGAGGCTGGGCGCGCGCGGGGATCAATCGTGCCAGCCTGGGCGTGCAATCCTTCGTGCGGCGCGAGTTGACGCAAACCGGGCGCACACACACGGCGGAGAGTGTCGCATCGGCCGTTGCGTCGCTGAAGTCCGCTGGGATTTCGAATTTCAATCTGGACTTGATCGCGGGCCTGCCCCACCAGACTGAGGCTAGCTGGAAAGAATCGCTCGATTGGATTGAACGCTTGGACGCACCGCATGTTTCCGTGTACATGCTGGAGGTCGACCAGGACAGCCGCCTGGGAGCCGAGATCCTGGCGTTCGGGAAACGCTACGGCGCGCAACTTACACCCACTGCCGACCAGTGCGCGGACTTTTATGAGATCGCTGTCGAGCGCTTGGCGCGGATCGGTCTGGAGTGCTACGAGATCTCGAACTTCGCGCGGCCGGGAGCGGAGTCGCGGCACAATTTGAAGTATTGGAGGCGCGAACCGTATCTCGGGTTCGGCTCGGACGCCCATTCTTTCGATGGTGTGTCGCGCTGGAGCAACGCGGAATCGGCGGAGGAGTATGTTCGCCGCATGCAGCGAGACGGGAGCGCGCGGGGGGGGTCCGCGCCGGCCGATCCCTTGGGCGAGCCGTTGTTCCTGGGGCTGCGGTTGCGCGAGGGGACCGAAGCCGACTGGTCGCGCTTCGAGCCAGCCGTGCGCGAGTTTGAGCGCGACGGGCTGGTGGAGATCTCGGGGCGGCGGCTGCGGCTGACTTCGCGGGGTGTGCTGCTGTCGAACGAAGTCTTCGCGGCGTTTGTTTAGCCACAATGATCGACCTGCGCAGCGATACCGTCACCAAGCCCACGCCCGAGATGCGCCGGGCCATGGCCGAGGCCGAAGTAGGCGACGATGTGTACGGCGAAGATCCCACCGTCCAGCTCCTGGAGCGCCGCGCGGCCGAGCTCGTCGGCAAAGAAGCCGCGCTGTTCGTGCCTACGGGAACCATGGGCAACACCATCGGGATCAAGCTGCACACGCACCACGGCGAAGAAGTGATCTGCGACGATCGCGCCCACATTCTGGATTGGGAGCTGTGCATGACGGCGTGGTTTTCCGGGTGTCTGGCGCGGCCCGTGCCTACGGTGGATGGGATTCTTTCGTGGGACACGATCGCGCCTGCGGTTAAGGCGCACGGAAAGTTTAACGCTCCCACGGCGCTGGTGGTGATCGAGAACACCCACAACATGGGCGGGGGGTCGGTGTACGCGGTGGAGGAGATCGACGCGATCTGCGAACGCGCCCACGAGCGTGGAATCAAAGTTCACATGGACGGAGCGCGGTTGTTCAACGCCGCTGCGGCCACGGGCCAAGACGCTGCGCGCATCGCTAAGCATGTGGACACGGTGATGTTCTGCCTGTCGAAGGGGCTGGGAGCGCCCGTAGGATCGGTGCTGGCGGGAAGCGCGGAGGCGATGGCGCGGGCGCGCACCTATCGCAAGCATTTGGGCGGAGGCATGCGACAAGCCGGCGTGCTGGCGGCGGCGGGCTCGATCGCGCTGGAAAAGATGCGCGACCGGCTCGTCGAAGATCATGCCAACGCGCGCCTGCTGGCCGAACGCATTCAAGGGCTGCGCGGCATCCGGTTGGACGCTGCGAAGGTTCGCACCAACATCGTGATCTTCGATATCGCGGGCACGGGTCTTCCGGTGGCGGAGTTCGTCGCGGGCTTGAAATCGCGCGGTGTGCTCGCAGCGGGGATCGGCGGAACGCGCGTGCGGGTGGTGACGCACTACGATGTTTCGCGCGCGGACTGCGAGGCGGCCGCGGGGGCCGTCGCCTCAGTCGTCAACGGGTTGTAGCACCCCCGCAGGAATTTGTAAGTCCCGCAGCCTAGCAGGACTACGGCAATCCAATTGCCGTTTGCCGCGACCTTTTTCTTAATACCCCAAGCGGACGCGCCGATGCGAAGTGTAAGGATCGCACGACTTGGTCACACCCGCTGCTGGGGCGCAATTCGACACATTTCCCGAGCGGTTCGGGCTGGGGGCGCGGGCCCTGCGCCTGCGCTGGCCGGCCGCGGTAGCCGGGCTGGCGGGCGCTAGCATATCCGTCATCGCAGTGGCGGCGGCGCATGGGCTGCTGCACATCGTCGTCGAAGTCAGCGTGGCGTCACTCGCCATGGCGCTGGGGGCTCTGGCGGCGATGGCCACCCTGAACAAGAGTTATCGCCAGTTTGTGGAAACCATGGCTAAGGCCCTGGATGCGCGGGACTCCTATACCGCGGGCCACAGCTGCCGCGTGGCGGATTACTGTTACGGCACGGGGCGGGCGTTAGGGTTTTCCAAGCGCGCCGCCCGCACGCTGCTCGAAGCCGCGCAGTTGCACGATATCGGCAAGATCGGCGTTTCGGACGCCGTGCTGCAAAAACCAGGCCCGCTTACGCGGGAGGAAATCGGGCTGATTCGGCTGCATCCGGTGATCGGCAGGAAGATTCTGGAACGCACCGGCCGTTTCAAAAAGCTGTTACCGGTGGTGGAATTGCATCACGAAAACTGGGATGGCACGGGCTATCCCTACGGCATGCGCGGCGAGGAGATTCCGCTCGAGGCCCGTATTGCGCGAGTCGCGGATGCCTTCGACGCCATGACTTCGGCGCGCGTCTACCGCACTGCGCCCACCGTGGATTGGGCCGCCGAGGAATTGCGCCGGTGTTCGGGAACCGACTTCGACCCGCACGTGGCCGGCGTATTTCTCGCCTTGTTACAGAACGGAGTCTTTAACGAGACCCTCGCGAGCGGCGCCGGAGACTCCTGGGCCTCCGGCGCAGGCTCCTCACCCTGGAATCCGGAAGCCTATACCGAGCTGGCCTTGGAGATCGCCGCCGGCACTGCCCGAAGTTTCCGCCAACGGGCCTGACTGCTTCGCAGGCTGAAGCCTTGAAACCTACTTGCCGAATAGGTGATCCACGTCGCGGTTGTTCTCCTGGCAGATGTACTCGATCAACTCGCCCTGCAGCAGCGTCGGATGCGTGGTGAATTTCCAGGGTCTGCTGAACGTCTTGGGATCTTCCACGGTGTGCTCGATCTCCATGTGCCCTATGTCGATGCGGCGGAAGCGCTCGATCACGCGCATTTCGTTCGAGTGGGGGATGCCGGCTTGATCGATCCAGGTTTTGTCGTTCTGTCCTACCGTGTCCACTACTAGCGTGTCGCCCTCCCAGTGGCCGATGGAGTCGCCTAACCAAGTCTCTTGGACGCTGGCGTCGTGCGGACGGCCGTCCATGAAAATTTTGCGCCAGATGTGCGCTCCGCCTTCGTACACGATCACGATCAGCTTGGGCGTTTGCACGATGGTCCAGGGATACGGCGTGGTGCTCATGCGCGGGACGCCAGGGGGCAGACAGCGCGCTTCGGGATCGTCCTTGCTCAGCGAATCGTGGCGCTGCTTGAACACAGCCGCGGCCCACGGCAGCATGGGGACTTCGACGCCGGTCGACTGCATGTCCACGTTTTCGCGGATTGCGTTGGGCGCCCAGTTGCCGGAAAGGTCGGGGTGACCGTCGGCGGCGCGCGGGGTGGGCGCGGTGGATACTTTGGTGGCGTAGGGATCGAAGGCTGCCGGGCCTTGCTGACTACCGAGGGTCTGCAGACGGCCATCGTTCGAATTGACGGGGGCCTGTTGTTGGGCGAGCGCCGAGAGTTGAGCCGCTATCGCGGCGGTGATCAAGACGAATAACAAACGTAGCATCACCAGAATTATACCCTCGCCGATGCCGGTGCGCGGCAGTAATAGACTGAAAGCGGCGGATATGTTTCTCGTGAACGCCTTTCCCGCAATTTCAGCGTGGGCCGTGATGCTCTTCGCTGGAGCTCTTTTCACGGTGGCTCCGCTGTCGGCGCATCACTCGTTTGCGGCCGAGTTCGACTCCGCCAAGCCGATCAGGCTCGCAGGGAAGGTCACAAAGGTGGACTGGACGAATCCGCATGTGTTCCTCTACGTCGATGTTGCGGACCGCAGCGGAAAGGTGATCAACTGGCGCGTGGAAAGCGCCGCTCCCAACGGTCTCCTGCGCGAGGGCTGGACCAAGGAATCGCTTAAGGCCGGCGATGCCGTGATCATCGACGCTTTTCTCGCTAAGGACGAAGAGAACTTCGCTAAGACCACTTCGGTCACGTTGCCTGGCGGTCGACGCGTGTACACAGGCTACGCCGACGAGCGGGGCCCCAATACCGGTTCTCCCGGCCGCCGCTAGGGTCCTGAGTCACAACTTCGCGGCAAAAACACGGAGAATTTCTCGCAAAGACGCCGAGGCGCAAAGAACCTAAGACCTCTTTTTCATTCTTGGCGACTTAGCGTCTCGGCGAGATCCGACAGTCTAGGATTTGTGATTCCTGTCGCCCTGCACGACACCGGCGCCTGGCACGTCAATTGCTGTTGTGAGCCGAGTACGCCGCAAACTCGCGCCTTGACCTCCATTTGGAAGAGCCAATCGCATCCTTTTTCCATGGAACATAGCGAGGCAGTCCGGAGTCTTAAGCTAACGAGCGCGACGGTGCTGCGTCTGTATAGTCACGTGTGCCGGTTGCTGAACCGTCACCGAGTCCTTAGAACGTTTTAAGTGGCGCGCCTGTATGCGCGTTCAGCGGTAATCAATTCCGTATTTGGTCTTGCCCGCGGGGCGGTCCATGGGATCCGATGGGCGTCCCGTCGGGTTGGCGTTGTCAGCAGGAGGATGGACATGCTGGACGGAAAACCGCTGGGCGCATTTCTCCACAGCGTGCTGTTTTTTCTCGCTACTTTTCCGGTGGCGGCACAGATTTCTAATGGAACACTGCGCGGCGTTCTGACGGACTCCTCCGGCGCCATCGTCCCAGCGGCCTCGGTCACGTTGACCGGACCAGCGGCCGGCGGTTCACCGGCGCGGACGGCCACAACTCAGGCCGACGGCAGTTACAGCTTTGCGAGTCTGACGCCGGGCGAGTATGCCGTTCGGGTAGAGCTTCCGGGATTCACCGCCTTTCAACGGGCCGTCACCATCGAGGAGGGGCGGACGATACAGCTACCGATCCGGCTGACGCTGGAGGAGTCCAAGCAGGAGATCACGGTGGCCGGGGACGCTGGTCCGCAGGTGAATCTCGACCCGAACTCAAGCGCCACCGGACGAGTGGTCGCGGGAGCGGATCTGGACGCGCTGCCGGACGACCCTGACGATCTAGCCACCATGCTTACCGCTCTGGCGGGTCCCTCGGCTGGCCCTTCCGCGGGCGGGAGCGCGACCATACTGCTCGACGGGTTCAGCGGTGCGCAGCTTCCGCCGAAGGAATCGATCAAAGAAGTCCGCATCGACCAGAATCCGTTTTCGGCGCAGTACGACAACCTGGGGTTCGGCCGCATCGAGATCATTACCAAACCCGGCGCCGACAAGTTGCGCGGCAGCATACAGCTTCTCGATAGCGACGCGTACTTCAACTCGCGCAATCCTTACGCCGCCAACAAGGCCGACTACGTGAACCGCATGTGGACTGCTATGCTTTCCGGCCCTATCGGCAAGCGCGTTTCATACTCGCTGAATTTCTTTCCTAGCACCATCAACAACACGGCGTTGATCGATGCCGTGAAACTGGACCCGGCCACGCTCACGCCGGTGCCGGTGCAATCGACCGTAGTGACGCCGCAAAACAATTTGAATGGGTCCGCGAAGCTCGACACACAGCTTTCGACCAACAACACCTTGACCGGGCGGTATCAGCGCAGCTTCAATACCAAAGAAAACAACGGAATCGGCCAATACAGCCTTACATCGAGGGAATATGGCAGCGAGTTTGCACGGGACGACGTGCAGTTGACCGAAACGTTTGTGATGAACCCCACCACGGCCACCGAGACGCGTTTCGCGTTCTCCAGGAACGCGAACTATCAATACGGGAATAACACTGACCCATCCATTCAGGTGGTCGGATCGTTCAACGGCGGCGGCGCTCAGGTCGGGAATGCCTACAACCTTTCGCGCCAGTTCGAATTCCAAAGCAACACGTCGAAGCTGCACGGGGCGCATACCATCAAGTTCGGGATTCGGGCGCGGTACTACAGCGTCGACGACAACTCGCCGAATAACTTCGGCGGCATGTTCTCCTTCTTCGGAGTGAGCAATGCCCCGGTGCTGGATGCGAACAATCAAGCGGTTCCGGGGCAGACGGCGCCCATCAGCTCGCTGGAACAATATCGCCGCACGTTGTTATTCACCGGGTTGGGATATTCCGGCGCTCAGATTCAGGCTCTTGGCGGAGGTGCTTCGCAATTCTCGATCGCCGGCGGGAAGCCGCTCGCAAGCATCTCGCAGGCGGATGTGGAACCGTACTTCCTGGACGATTGGCGGGTACGGCCGAACGTTACGCTGAGCATGGGATTACGCTACGAAACCCAGACCAACATCAGCCGCTCTCACGATTTCGGGCCACGGCTGGCGGTGGCGTGGTCGCCGCATGCTAAACAAGGAACCCAGCCAAAAACCGTGCTTCGCGTGGGCGCCGGTAGGTTCTTCAACCGCGTGCCGCCCTTTTTCACGCAACAAGCGGCGCATTTCAACGGCGTGAACCAACAGCAGTACGTGGTGACGAATCCGGACTTCTATCCAAACATCCCGAGTCTCGACGCGCTGCAGGCGCAACGGCAGCCACTGACCACCTGGCGTCTGGATTCGCGTGAGCGCTCCATGGACCTGTCGGTCATCGCGGTTACGGTCGAACGCCAGCTTGGCAAGGGCACGACCATATCCGGAAATTACTTGCACGTGATCTTCCACCACACGTCGATGAACATCAACCTCAACACTCCTCTGCCGGGAACGTTCATCCCCGGCCAGCCGGACAGCGGCGCGCGGCCTTATGGCAATGCCGCGGGCAATTTATTCACCTACGAACCGGAGGGCGATTTCGTCGAGAATGTCGCCTGGGTCACGGTGAACCACAAGCTGAACCAGAAAGTCTCCCTAGGTGTGAACTACCAGCATCTGAACGCCCGCGGCGATACCAGCGATACACCTTGGCCTTCGAACCCTTACAATCTCCGGCAAGACTACGGGCGTATATCCTGGGCGCGTCCGCAGAACTTCAATTTGTATGGCACGCTGATGGCGCCGCTCAAGGTGCAGTTCAATCCGAATGTGGTGATGGCCTCCGGTGCTCCGTACGACTTGACTACCGGGAGCGATTTCTACGGCACCACCATCGCTAATGCGAGGCCGGCTTTCGCCACCGATCTTTCCCGTCCCAGCGTCGTCGTCACCCGTTTCGGCGCCTTCGATACCAATCCGATGCCGGGGCAGACCATCGTGCCGCGGAACTATCTGACTGCGACGGGCATGTGGAACATCAACATGCGGGTGGGGCGGACCTTCCAGATCGGGAGGCTGAAACCCGTGCCGAATGGGGCCAAGGCTAACGGCGACCGCCGTTACAACATCAACTTCAACGTGGAAGTCAACAACATCTTCAATCACCTGAATCAGGGCGGTTTCGTGGGCAATCTCTCCTCGCCGCTGTTCGGCCAGTCGACCAGCATTTATTTGTTCCGGGATACGTCCAATAACCGGCGCGTGCAATTCGGCACGCAATTCAATTTCTAGGCGTCCGCGATGCGAAGAGTAAGATGAATATGTAGCGACAAAGCAGGAGGGAGTCATGCGTCACGCTTCCTTGCTATTTCTTCTGCCGCTGGGCCTGGCTGCTCAGAACGGTGGAGCGGTTCCGCAGGCGGCACCGTCCGCTGCGCCTTCTCCACAATCCAACGCTCCCGAAACCAAACCCGAAGATCTGGCTTCCATCGAAGGACAGGTGTCGGATGCCAACACCGGCGAGCCGCTTCGCAAGGCCAACCTGGTTTTGCGCCGAACCGATGTCAATCCGAACGGTGGAACCATCCCCACCAGCTACACCACCAGCTCCGACAACGGCGGCAAGTTCGTGATGGACCAGATCGAACCCGGAAGATACCGGCTGACGGTGGACCGCACCGGCTATACCAACGGCGAATACGGCGCTCCCGCGCCGGGGCGCCAGGGAACCACACTCTCTCTCGGGCGGGCTCAGAAGCTCACCGATCTGACGCTGAAACTCACGCCCCACGGAGTCGTCACGGGGCGTATCGTGGACCGTGACGGCGATCCAGTGGCCGCTGTACAGGTCCAGATGATGCGTTATCGCTACGTCAATGGGCGCAAGCAGCTCACGTTCGCCAACGGAAACTCGACCAACGATCTCGGGGAATACCGCATTTACGGAATCGCCCCCGGACGGTACTTCGTAAGCGCCACGTATCGCGCGAATCAATTTGGTACGGCGCTCGACCGGTCCGCAACTCCTGACGAAGATTACGCGCCCACCTATTATCCTGGCACCTTCGATATCTCAACCGCCGCGGAAGTGAGTGTGACACCTGGAGGGCAGGCGCGGGTCGATCTGACGCTTGCGAAAACTCGCACCGCCCGAGTTTCCGGGCGCGTCATCAACACGGCGGCTCCGGCGGCACTCACGACGAGTGTGATGCTGACTCCGCGGGGCGGATTCATCGGCCCGTTCCTGAATCGTTCCGTCGTGAGCGGGGCCAACGGAAAGTTCGAGCTGCGAGGCGTCCCGCCGGGATCGTATGACGCGATCGCTTCAACCAACTTCGGCGGCAAGACTTATACGACTCGTCAGGCCGTTGAGATCGGAACAGGCAACATCGAGAATTTGACATTGACCATCGGGGCTGGAACCACGATCAATGGCAGACTGCGCATCGATGGCAATCCTGCTTCCGCTCCAAGCAGTATCCAGGTGACTTTGCGGCCTCGGGAACTTGGGATTATCTTCGGGCCCATTCCCACCGTCACCGTCAAAGACGATGGAAGTTTTGCGCTCGCGGACGTCAATCCGGACAATTACAATCTATTCTTTCCAGGCTTGCCGGAAGGTTATTACGCCAAGTCGATCCGTTCCGGCGATACCGACGTGCTGACCAACGGCCTCGATTTAGTCAGCGGAGCGCCGGGCAATCTGGATGTCGTCCTCAGCCCCAACGCGGGCCAGGCGACCGGTACCGTCCAGAATCCCAAGACGCAGCAGCCCATGCCCGGCGCCACCGTGGTGTTGATTCCCACCGAGCGCGAGCGTAACGGTCAGCAGACTTATTACAAAACCGCGACCACCGATCAATCCGGCAGCTTCACACTCAAGTCCATCGTCCCGGGAGAGTACAAAGCGTATGCGTGGGAAGATATCGAAACCGGCGCGTACTTCGATCCCGATTTCATGAAAGCCGTTGAAGGCAAGGGCGAAGCGGTTTCGGTGCGGGAGAGCTCGCAGCTAAACCTACAGCTCACAATGATCCCGTCCGATTCGGCGCCCAGCGTGCACAGCCAGTAGGACGCCGGCTGCTCCATGCTGCTGGGCGGCGGGCCATCGATCACAGGATCAAGAATCCGCTGACACGACGCTGGTTTAACACGTGTGTCCAAATCACTCGAGCTCGCCCGATGGCGCCGGCGCGCTGGTATTGGACCTCGATGCCGGGACAGAGCGCTTTGGAGTCATGGACCGCTCGAAATCCGTTGGAGCTGTCTTCAATGAGTTTGGCTTCCACCACCGTCGGGCTGGGGTCATCGAAGGAAAGCTGTACTCGCTCGGAAGCCGCGTGGCGAGGCTCGGACCTGCGATCGTGAGCCGGTCTTCGACCCGGCTTGAGTGGCGTTTGTACTGAATTCATCCTGCTAGCGAGACCTCCTGCGCGCCACTCAAGCTGTACGACTTGATTTTGCGTTGCAAGGTCCGCCTCGAAATCCCCAGCGCATTGGCCGCTCTTTGTTGGTGGCCGCCGGTTTGCCGGAGGGCGTTGGCGATCGCGTTTTTCTCCATTTCCGGGAGCGTTGCCAGTCGATGCAGGTCCGCCGAGAACGAGCTTTCGACAAACTGGTCCGGGAGGTCCGCCACTGTGATCTCCGGCCCCGACGCGAGCAACGCGGACCGGATCACGACATTGCGCAGTTCCCGCACATTCCCGGGCCAGGGGTAGCCGCGCAGCTTGGCAATGGCTTCCGCATTAAAACGAAGCTTAGAATTACGCTCTGCCAAGCAGTGCTCGACCAACGGCAGGATGTCGTCCGGCCTTTCCCTGAGCGGAGGCACGGTCAGGCGAATTTGGGAGAGCCGGTGGTAAAGGTCGGTGCGAAACCGCCCTTGCTCGACGGCGACTTTCAGGTCCTGATTGGTAGCGGCGACGAGGCGCACGTCCACGGAGATTTTTTTCAAGCCTCCGACCCGGTAATAAGTAGCGCCATCCAGAACGCGCAACAACTTGACCTGCATCCGCAGATCGAGATCGCCGATTTCGTCGAGAAACAGAGTGCCTTGATGCGCGAGCTCGAACAATCCTTGTTTCGACGAATCCGCACCGCTAAATGCGCCCTTGTCGTAGCCGAACAATTCGCTCTCCAAAAGGTTCTCGGGGAGCGCGGCGCAATTCACATCGACCCAAGATCTGGTCGAGCGCTGGGAATACCGGTGGACTGCCTGTGCGATAACCTCTTTTCCGCAACCGCTTTCGCCGGTGATCAAGACCGTGGCGTCCGTGGGGGCGACTTTTTCCACCAGCGCCAGCAAGTTCTTCATGACGGCGCTGGCGAACACTCCTTGGGTGTTGATTAACTCCCTGGTTTCTGCACGGTTAGTCATGATATGCCGGACTAAGACTATTTTGGTCGGGCGGCGCCCTAAGATGCCATAAGCTGTCTACCCGAGTTTGTTGGTGGAACGCTCTCAGGACGTTCTGGCCCATGGGTCCCCTACTGGGCTGGTTAAAGCCTGTCGATTTACGTCTTTGGGGAAGCCGCATGACATGCCCGCCATGAAAGCCTTCGCCGCTCATTTACTCAGGATGGTCGCGCTGGTGTTGGCCTCCGGGATAGCCTGCGCGATTCTCGTGCGCAGTGCGCCCGGGGCGCTGGTGGATGAACGGGAGTTGGATCGGCGGCTGGGCGAGGATAGTCTGGCGGCTCTGCGGGCTCAAAAAGCGAAAGAGGCTAAGCTCGGGACCGTGTTTGTCCGCTATCTGCACGGCTTGATTCTGGGAGACCTAGGGTATTCAGAGTCGAACCACGAGCCGATCGCGGCGTTGATCGCGGAGCGGGCGCCGGAGACGCTGCGGGAGCTTGCGATCGGGCTGGCCGGAGCGTGGCTGCTCGGATTGGGGCTGGCGATACCCTCGGGCCGCTGGCGCCAGTCGCGTTACATCTTCTTGGCCTACGACGCTACCTCGACCATCGCGGCCGGGTTTCTGCTGAGTTTGCCGGCGGCCCTGGTGGCGTATCTGTGCCTGGTCGCGGGCGCTCCCGCGTCTGTCGTCTTGATGCTCGTGCTGGCGCCGAAGGTTTTCCAATTCGCAAGGAACCTGATCGTGCAGGGATACGGCGCATCGCACGTAGCCATGGCGCGAGCTCGGGGCGTGGGCGAGGCTCGGATTCTATGGGCCCACGTTTTGCGCGCGGCGGCACCGCAGTTGCTCGCGGTGGCCGCTGTCTCGGCCAGCATGGCGATCGGCGCGGCCATTCCGATCGAAGCGATTTGCGATGTTCCCGGGCTGGGCCGGTTGGCCTGGCAGGCGGCGCTGGCACGCGATCTGCCGTTGCTGGTGAATCTGACCATGCTGGTTGGGCTGGTCACGGTCGCGGCGATGGCTGTAGCGGAGACAGTCTCGAAACATGGCGTCGCCCCTGCGGTGGGAGCGACCGCATGAAAGCTGTGCGCACGGTCGCGATGGTGTTCTTGATCCTGATCGCTGTCTCGGCCGTTAAGCCGGAATGGTGGACTCCAGCGCAATACGATACGCAGTTCCGGGACGCGCCCGATGCTCCGCCGTCAACGCGCTTCCTTCTGGGCACGGATTCTCTGGGCCGGGACCGTTTGTCTCGTCTGTTGCACGGCACGCGCGTCTCGCTGGTCCTGGCTCCGGCGGCCGCGTTGCTCTCGTGTCTAGTAGCCGGCGCACTGGGCGGGGTGGCCGGACTCGCCGGCGGCTGGCTCGATCGCGCGATTCTGGCGGCAGCCGATTTGTTCCTGTCGGTGCCATGGTTGTTTTTGCTCTTGATGGTCCGGGCTTGTCTGCCCCTGAACGTTTCCCCCATGCACTCGGCGGCGATCACTTTTGTACTTCTGGGAGCTTTGGGGTGGGCCGCGCCCGCACGAGTGGTGCGCGCGGCGGTGCGACAGCTCAAGGACTCTGACTTCGTCTTCCATGCCCAGGCCGCTGGATGCCGCGCAAGGCGGCTGTTGTGGCGCCAACTAATGCCGAATGTGGCTCCGGTATTGTTGGCTCAGTTTTGGGTCGCGGTCCCGGCGTACATTTTGGCGGAGGCCACTCTGGGGATGCTCGGGCTGGGGGTCTCCGAACCGCTGCCGTCTTGGGGCGGGCTGTTACGCGAGATCGAAGGGTCCGCATTGGGATCGCAGATGTGGGTGCTCGCGCCGGCGTTCCTGCTGACAGCAGTGGTTGGCAGCTTTCGATTGATCCTGCCACGGGAGGACTACTCGGTATGAAGCGTGTGTTCTGGCTTACGGCAGCGGTGTCGTTGCTCGCAGGGATCGCGGCGGGTGCGGAGCTTCGCTTCGCACTTCACGACGATCCGAAAACCTTCGATCCGTTTCTCGCGGCCGACGAGCCGGCGGAGGCTGTGCGCTACCTCACCGAAGGGGTGCTCATTCGGATCAACCGTCTGACGCAACAGCCCGAGCCGGAGCTGGCTTCCTCCTGGAAGATTGAGAACCACGGCGCGCGGATCGTGTTCCATTTGCGATCCGGAGTGAAGTTCCCGGACGGGTCGCCCTTCACTTCGGCCGACGTGGTGGAGACGTTTCATCGCTTGCTCGACCCTGCGCTGCATTCGCCGATCGCCGATACATTCAAGACCGACAAGGGCGCGGTACAGGTACGCGCCGAAGGACCGCTGACCGTGATTGTGGACTTCCCTGCCCCGGCGGCCGGAATGGACCGGCTGTTCGATCAAGTCGCAATTGTTTCGGCCCAGGCGACGCAGCGGCCCGCCCCAGGCTTAGGAGCGTTTCTCGTAGCCGAAAGAAAAGCCGGCGTTTCGATTTTGCTGAAACGCAACCCCGCCTATTGGAAACACGACGCGGACGGCAGGCCTTTGCCGCGCGTGGACGCGATCCACTTGGACATCGAGCAAAACCGGGATCTGGAGATGTTGCGATTTCGCAAGGGCGAATTGCAATTCATAGATAAGCTGACGCCCGATCTTTACGAACGTCTGGCCGCCGAGATTCCGGCGGCTGCGGTCGACGCCGGGCCTACGCTCGACTCCGAGTTTCTGTGGTTCAACCAATCCCCGCGCGCGCCGCTGCCCGACGCGACCAAGGAATGGTTCCGGTCCACCGCGTTCCGGCAGGCGCTGTCGGAAGCCATCAACCGGGCGGACCTGTGCCGCGTGGTTTACCGGGGTCATGCGAGTCCCGCGGCTGGTCCGGTATCACCCACAAACAAACTTTGGTTTAACCCGGGCGTGCGGGCCACCGCATTCGATCCTGGAGACGCCGCGAAGCGCCTGGCAGGCGCGGGGTTTCGGCTCGACGGAGGAGTCCTGCGCGACCAGCATGGAAACGCCGTCGAGTTCTCCTTGATCACCAATGCGGGCAGTAAGACGCGGGAGCGCATGGCCGCCATGATCCAGCAAGACCTCGCCCGGCTGGGCATTAAACTGAACATCGTTACGCTGGACTTTCCATCTTTGATCGAACGTATGACGCGGACGCTTAATTACGAGGCCTGCCTGCTGGGCTTGGTGAATGTGGACGCGGATCCGAGCGAGTTGATGAACGTGCTGCTCAGCTCAGCCAGCAACCATCCGTGGAATCCGGCGCAGAAATCTCCCGAGACACCGTGGGAAGCTGAAATCGACCGCTTGATGCTGGCGCAAGCGGCGACGGCCGACTATCGCGAGCGTAAGAAGAGCTTCGACAGGGTGCAGGAGATCCTGCACGAGCAGGCGCCCATCCTGTACCTGCTGCATCCGAACGCATTGTCGGCGATCTCGACGCAGGTCGCGGGCGCCAAGGCCACTCCGTTTTTCCCGCATACGTTCTGGGACGCGGAACACGTGACGCTGAAGAGCCGTGCGGCAGGCGGCCTTTGAGGCGCTAATGCTCAATCAACAAGCGTTGTGGGGCAGGATGGCATCCTGCGCGCCGGTTGGCAACCGGCGCTGGACCGCCCATTTTGTAAGCGTCGACAGGCGGGTTGCTAACCCGCCGCAGGTTGACAACCTGCCCCACAAATGCGCATGAGTGACACGTTGCTCAGCGTGCGCGTCTGGGCGGATTACCCAGGAAAAGCGGGCGTGCTGCGGGACGTGTCTCTCACGGTGGGATGCGGCGAAATCGTGGGCCTGGTCGGCCGGAGCGGCGAAGGCAAGAGCACACTGGCGACTGCGATTCTCGGGCTTCTGGGGCTCAAAGGAGGCGTATGTCGCGGCGAAATCTTTTTCCAGGGGCAGAATCTCGTAGACCTCAGCAGCGCGGAGATGCGGCGTATTCGCGGGAAGAACATTAGTCTGGTGCCGCAAAGCCCGCTCGCGGCGCTGAACCCCAGCTTACGGTTGGGCGCGCAACTGGACGAGGCATCGCGTGCGCATGCCAACGGGCCAAGGGATTGGGCGCCCCTTCTGGACAGCGTCAGCCTGCCGTCCGCACGGGACTTTCTGCGCCAGTATCCCAGGAGCCTGAGCGTCGGAATGGCGCAACGGTTCCTGATCGCGATGGCTATCATGCACCGGCCCTCGCTGTTGCTCGCGGATGAGCCGACCAGTGCGCTCGACACGGTCACGCAGGCCGAGATTCTCAGTCTCTTCCGGCGGTTGAATCGCGAACAGGGTATCGCAATTCTCTATATCTCACACGACCTGGCGTCGGTGGCTTCGCTGTGCCATCGCGTCGCGATTCTGGAACAGGGCCGGATCGTGGAATGCGCCACTGCGGAAGAAGTGTTTTCGAACCCGCAACACGAATACACGCGAATGCTGATCGCGGCGATCCCCAGGTCGCCCGGCGGCTCGGTGGCTCCGTCCAGAGCTGGATCAGGGGCTCTATCAGAGGCTGGACCAGGGGCTGGATCAGAGGCTGGCCGAGCTTCGCTGAACGCCCTCAGTCAGCAAGTCGCCGGATCTCGCCAGCACCGTTCCGACGGAGAGCAGGGCGGTGAGATCGCTCTTGGTGAACGCATCGCGGTCGAGCCGGTACAGCGATAGAACGCCGAACACTCCGCCGTTGTTCTCCAGCGGAATCGCCAGCGCCGACCCCAAGGTACTGAACTTCGTGGGATCGCTGAGGTAGCCCGGCTCGACCGACGGGTTTCCATTGATGATCGACTTGCGATTCTCGGCCACCCAGCCCGAGAGTCCCATCCCTAGGGGGATCTCGAGTGAAGTAAACAGCCGGGAATCTTCGCCGTCCACGGCTCCCGGGATGAGGGTTTCATGACGCCGCAGGTAGACCACCATCGCTTGGTAAGGCACCAGGCCCAGCAACGTGGTTCGCAGAACTGAGAACACGCCCGCGTCGTCTTCACAGTCGTCGAGCGCCCGGGTGAAGGCCGCCAGTTTTCTCGCCTGCCCCTCCGCTTCATCGATCGACTCGTGCAGGCTCACCAGGTCCCGATTGGTGGCCGCCCCGGAAGCCTCGAACCCGGCGGCGGGCGCGAGGCCTCGTTCGATTTTCAAATGCGTCGAAAGCTTGGCTTTCGCCGCGTGGCCGGAACTGCGCGCCATACCTTCCAGCTCGACGTAGCGCCGGGCCAGCACATCCACTACTTTAGGATCGAAACTGATCCCTGCCTCGGCCTGCACCACTTTGATGGCCTCATGCAAAGGCATGGCCCGGCGGTATTGCCGGTCGGAGGCGAGCGCATCCAGGCAATCCACGGCCGAAAGGATGCGGGCTCCGATGGGAATCTGGTCACCCTGTAGCCCGTCCGGATAGCCGCTCCCGTCCCACTTTTCGTGGTGGGAGCGCACGATGGGCGCGACCGGGTAGGGGAAGCGAATCCGCTCGACGATCTCCGCTCCGACCACCGTGTGCGTCTTCATCTTTTCGAATTCTTCCGGCGTCAGCTTCCCGGGCTTGGAAATAATGTACTCCGGCACCGCCAGCTTACCGATGTCATGCAGCAGGGCCGAAGCCCGCAGGGCCTCTAGCTCAGTTTCACTCAAGCCCAGTTCCTTGCCTACCGCGATAGCGTACACCTCCACGCGCTCCAGGTGGTCGGCGGTGGTTTGATCCTTCGCCTCGATGGCGATGGCCAGCGTCTCGATCGTTCGCCGGTGAAGAGCGGCCACCTCCTCGGCGTGGGCGCGCTGATCTTCGGCCCGCTGCTTGGCTTCTTCCAGGCGGCGCACATAGAGGCTGTGCGAGCGGTACACGAAAAACAGAACCGGCAGCAGGAGCAGCGGGGCTTGTCCTCCGCCCAGACGGCTGGTGATATTGACGACCCAAGCCACCGCTGCACCCAGCAGGTAATTCGGGAACGACCAAAAATAGGAGTCGCGCCACACCGCCCAGGGGCGCTTATTTTCCGTCAGCGCGATCACCGTGGCGACGGAAAGAGTGTTGGTGACGAAGAAGGCGGTGGCCGCCAATAAAAGCCGCAGGGGCGCATCGAGCGAGGCAGCGTCGCTCCCACCGTAAAGTCCCGGGACGAGCAAAGACGCGTGATACACCACATAGGACGCCTGAATCGAACACGCCATGCTGGCCACGTTAAACGCTATCTGGACGGGCCGCGGGCGGCTCTTGGCATGAAAGATGGACTGCGCCAGGATTCCCAGGCAGCCCATCACCAGCGTCTGGCCCAGACTCATTTGCGAGATCCCGATGAGGACGAACAGGAAGCTCGTCGACATCGTGCCTTTTATCGCGGGTAGAGTAACCTTCAGGCCCGACGCGAGTAGGGCGATGGCTAAGTAGGATAGATAGCCAACCCAGTTGTGGGAGTCCCAACGCCAAACACCCGCGCACAGGATGGTGACTCCGGCCGCGACCACCACGCCGATATATAAGTTTGCACGCCGCATGGGTGCTCGACGCCCAGCGCAAGGGTCAGCGCCGGTCGAAGGCACACGACGCACAAATCTTGCGGGCTCTTAAGTCGTAATCGGCGGCAACTCGTGAGGACTTAAGGAGTCAGGCAGCCATTCGTCTTAGGCGGACCTTAGAATCGCCCGCGGTTTTGGAAGCGACGCGAGCGTCACGGTGACGCCGCGGGCGTCATTCTGACGCCTCACCAGCAGTACTAGAGTCCTTACCTTAGCGGCGTTACCTGCCTTGAATCAGGCGTTTAAGTACTAGTTCTGTTCCGGGTAAGATGGCCCCAGGCGTGCCTAAGGTGAAGACATGTGCACCGACTGGTTCCGCTCAACTCGACGCCTCTCGTCTCTCGCTCTTCTGCTTATCTTGCTCACCGCCGGGTCGGCGCTGGCGGATAACTCGAAGATCTCGCCGGACCTGCTGCCTTTACTGGCGAATCCCTCGAATCAGGTGAATGTGATCGTGCAGTACAACAACCCGCCGCAGACTTGCTCCCCGGGGCCGTTGGGACTCGGAGGACTGATCTGCACTGTAGTGAAGATCGTCGGTGGCGTGGTGAAGACGGTATTCGCGCTGATCAACGCAGTGGCGGCGACGTTGACGGCCCAGAGCGTGATCGACTTATCGAACCAGTCGAACGTGGCTTATATTTCGCTCGACCGCCCGGTCGCTTCCATGCTCGATCTGACGCGCGACGCCACGGGCGCCGACTACGCGTTTCAATCCGGCTACACCGGCGCGGGCGTGGGAATCGCGGTGATCGATAGCGGCATCTATGCGCACCCCGACCTGGCTTCGCGTATCGTTTACCGGCAAAGCTTCGTCCCTAAAACCAACGACGACGATTACGGACACGGCACGCACGTCGCCGGAATCGCCGCCGGGAGTGGCGCGTCCTCCACGGGCCCCCAATTTACGCGGACCTTCCGCGGAATCGCTCCTGGCGCCAACCTGATCGATCTGCGCGTGCTCGACGCGCATGGCATGTCGAGCGACAGCGTGGTCATCGCAGCCATCGAACAGGCCGTGGCCCTGAAGGCTCGCTACAACATCCGCGTCATCAACCTTTCGCTCGGCCGGGAGGTTCGCGAGAGCTACAACCTGGACCCGATTTGCCGTGAGGTGGCCGCGGCTTGGAAGCAGGGAATCGTCGTGGTGATCGCCGCCGGCAACCTCGGCCGGAACGGAAACGCAACCATCCTTTCTCCTGGTAACAGCCCGTATGCGATCACCGTCGGGGCCATGAAGACCGAGGGCACGCCCAGCACGAACGACGACAAAATCGCCAGCTATAGTTCCAAGGGCCCCACTTGGATCGATCTGGGCGTCAAGCCGGACATCGTGGCTCCGGGGAATATGGTCGATTCCCTGCTTGCGCCTGGCTCGACTCTTTTGCAAGAGTACCCCGCCAATTTAGTCCCGCTTTCGGCTTACTCGCAAAGCGCGACTTCGGGGACGCCCGAATACTTTCAACTCAGCGGCACCAGCATGGCGACGCCGGTGGTCAGTGGAGCGGCAGCCATTCTGCTACAGCGCGAACCGGGTCTCTCTCCCGACACGGTAAAGGCGCGGTTGATGAAGACGGCCTCGAAGAACTTCCCGCTTACGAGCTATGCCGTCGATCCGACCACCGGCCAGGTTTATACCAGCACCTACGATATCTTCACGGTCGGCGCCGGATATCTGAATATCCCCGCGGCGCTCAACAATCACGACAACGCTTCCGGCGCGGCGCTCTCGCCCTCGGTGACGTGGAACCCGTTCTTAAACACGGCCATTCTTATGAAGGCCTGGGGCTCCACTTGGGACAACAATCTCTGGAGCCTGAGCAATGTCTGGGGCAGCCAAGTGGTGTACTCCATTAACGGATCTTCCGCAGCGTGGGGCGACTCCGGCGCGTGGGCCAGTTCGGCGGCGTGGGGAGACTCGGGCCAGTGGGGAACATCAGCGGCGTGGGGCGACTCTGGATCGTCGGCAACGTCGGCGGCGTGGGGCGACAGCATCGGGGGCAGAGGCGAGCAGTAACCGCGCCGCGCCGGGCGGCAGCTGGCTCTAGGCTGCCGCGGTTGGCCGGCGGGCTTGACACGGCGCTTCGAATTCGGGAAATCCTTGTGCATGAGTGCCTTGGAGGGACCGTGTCGTCGTACTCCGTAGGCCTGACGGGAGGGTTTCGGGTTCGTTTTGTAGTCTTGTTCTGCGAGCCGGCGGGCGAGGTCTCGGGTTTGTTTTGTAGTTTTCGCTGGAAGTCTCCGGAGCCAGTGCTTGGGTTCGTTTTGCATTTTTTCTTCCCACAGGTGGCACCCACAACCTGCTGCGGAGGCCCCCTCGGCCGCGTCCATAAGAACCGTGCGCCATCAAGCCGAGCTTAGTCCCAGCAGGAACAATGGGCCTGGATCGGCTGCACCTATGCGATGGCGGACATTGGGGAAAGACCTGCAAGATTAGGGTGACCCGCCGCCTGGCCGTGGGCACAAAATCGGGCTGCGCACCCCCGCGGGCGACATTACGGGGCTTTGCCTCCGTCTGAAGATTCGATAGAATTCATCAGGACATCCAGGTTGACCAGAGTCCGAAGGAGGCCGCAACCATGACCATCTCGGCGACTAGATCAGCGACGATACCGGCGATCGCGGTCCTGGCTGCCGCCGCGGTCGGCTTGGTGATCGCTCCCGCTCCGCTCGCGGCACAGTGGCTGCATTACCCTACGCCAGGGATTCCGCGAACACCCGACAGCAAGCCCAATCTCGCCGCACCGGCGCCGCGCACGAGCGACGGCAAGCCCGATCTCTCGGGCGTGTGGACTCGAGTCTCCCCCAAATACAGCCGCAATATCGCCGCGGACCTGAAGCCCGGAGAAGTCCAGCCCTGGGCGGAAGCCCTAGTGCAGCAGCGGCAGGAAAACCTCGGCCGAGACTACATGAACGTGCTGTGTGTGCCTTTGGGCCCGGGGTACTCGACGGCCGGAGACAGCACGGGCGCGGAGATGATGAAGATTGTCCAGACTCCGGCGCTGATCCTGATTCTCAACCCCGACCTCACCTATCGCCAGGTGTTCCTGGATGGCCGCCCATTGGAGGCCGCGCCCAATCCGAACTGGATGGGCTACTCGGTGGGGCACTGGGACGGAGACACGCTGGTGGTGGAGAGTGCCGGATTCAACGACCGCACGTGGCTGGATCACGATGGCCATCCCCACTCCGAGGCACTGCGCACCACCGAACGCTATCGCCGGCGCAACTTCGGCAATCTGGACCTGGACGTGACGTTTTCCGACCCGGCGGTCTACTCGCGGCCTTGGACGGTCGCGGTCCGCGCGGAATTGGCCGCCGACACCGAACCCATCGAATGGGTGTGCAACGAGAAAGGCAGCGAGCTGGAGCACTGGGTGGGCAAGGCCTCAGACGAAAAGAAATCCGCGGTGAAGGTCGCTCCGGCGATTCTGGCGAAGTACGTGGGCACTTACGAGGAAGGGCCGAGGCTGTGGAGCCGGACCGGCGTTCCTAGAGTCGTCGAGATCACGGTCTCGGGCGATACGGTGTTCGGCGAGATGGATGGCAGGGGGAAGACGCCACTGGTGGCGCAGTCCGAAACCACGTTTACCGGCTTGTATGGACTCGGGGTTGAGTTCACCAAGGGCGACGGCGGCGGACCGCCGGCGCAGCTATTCGTGAAGCACGTCTCCGGCGATTACCGGTTCGCACGCAAGAAGTAGGCGGCCAACGTGGAGCGGGCTTCAGCCTGCAACGGAGGCTTCAGTCTCCGCCTGTACACGGGTGCTGAAGCACCCGTCGCAGGCTGAAGCCCGCTCCACCTGTAGGTCCCATTTATTTGCGATTGTTGCTCGTTTCCAAGTACAGTTCCACTTTTGCTTTGACAGTGCGCCGGTCGAGCCCCATTTTCCGCGCGGCCTCCTCATAGCTCCCCGTCAAGCGGTACACCTGAGCGGCGTAATGCGCGAGCAGCTGATCGGCCGTTAGCTTGCCCGCGCGGAACCGTGTAACAAAGGCATCGTCCGCGTCGGCGGAGGGGGACTCGACAGGCCGGTAGGAACCGCGAATGATCACGTTCCGAACGCACTGCTCCAATTCCCGATAGTTGCCCGGCCATGCGTATCCGGAAGGAAGATGCGTGCGAATCCACGCTTCCACTTCCGGGAGGCAGTGTTCCGCTTCCTCGCCTACCGTTCGCAAGGTCATGTAGTGCACCAACTCATGCAACACGCCCGGAGTATCTTGAATCTGGTCGGCTAGCGAAGGAGTTTGGATGAGATCCGCGCACATTCGGTAATACAGGTCTTCCCGAAAGCGCCCGGCCCGAATTTCCTGTTCCAATTCGCGATTCGTAGCGGCAATCAATTTCCCATTGAACTCGCGGGTCGCCGTATCGCCCACGGGGGAGAACTTTCGTGTTTCGATCACTCGCAAAAGCTTCACCTGGATTGAAAGATCCATCTCGCCCAGCTCATCCAGAAACACTGAGCCCGGCGCGGGACAGGCCTCCAGCCAGCCTTTGCGATCTCCGATCGCGCCAGTGAACGAGCCGCGCCGATGTCCGAAGAGTTCGGATTCGATCAGCGCGGGCGAGAGCGCCGCGACGTTGACCGGCAGGAATGTTTCGGCGGGCGAATCGGCGAATTCCATGCGCTCGGGATCGAAGGCCACATACCGCGAACCCGCGATCGCCCGGGCGATGAGCTCTTTGCCGGTTCCCGATGGCCCGGTGATCAGCGTCGGAAACTCACCCATCTTGCGGTATAGAGTGCGGCGGTAGCGCCGCATATCGTGGGTGAAGATCGATTGCCAGATGCTCGCGCGCAGCCGCGCCGCGGGCATCGAGTTGCCGATGATGTTGTCGTAGATGTGGTGAAAGGCCCTCTGGATTTGCCGGTAACAGGCGAACACGTGCGCGGGCTTCAAGGCGCTTTCGAACTGCTTGCCGGGAAAGCGGCACAGCGCGTTCCAATCCTTCAGGAACTCGCGATAAAAGCCCCACTTGCCCTTCGCTGAGACGAAGCTGGGATGATATCGCTGATAGAGCAGGTACTGGACGCTTTCCTCATAGATTCGTAAGTCCTCTTCGCCGCAATCGGCCGCTCCGCCGATACGGGCATGTAAGTCTTCGATGCGTGCGTTGAGTTTGGCGTAGATGGCGGCCACATTAGGAGGCGTCGCATCCGGATCGCTCACGGAGGCGCTCCAGACCGGCCCTCCGTCCACGAAGGCGCGTCCCAGCGCAGCCCGCTCATGCGCGATTCGCTCCGGCAGGAACGGGTTGCCATACGCCAAATTCGCCACGGATGACAGGAGGTGCCGGTCCTGCACGGTAAAGACCGTCATACATGTAATGTACACCAGCGTACATAGGAAGTACCATGGAGCTTTCTTCCCACTAGGACTCCAAGCGCTAACTATTTGAAAGAAATGCTCATCTGCCTGTAATCGTTTGGTCCGAGAAATGCCGAATACAGAGCATGGCAAGCACAACGGATCACAGGAACCAAACGGCCGGATACGCCTCGCTGCTGGGCGATGGCGGCTTTCAAAGCTTCTTATGGACGCAATTCCTGGGAGCATTCAACGACAACGTTTATAAGATGATCGTGTCGGTTGGGGCGGTCGAGCTGGCGGCCGACCAACTGCTGGGGTCGAGGTATCTGGCGCTGGCGGGCGCGGTATTTGTGATTCCGTTTCTGCTGTTCGCCGGGTACGCCGGACAACTCGCCGACAGATTCAGCAAGACTCGCGTGCTGCAAGTCACCAAAGCGTTCGAGATCGTGACCATGGCGGTCGGCATTCTCGCCCTGGCCGCACACAGCTTGCCTGGGTTGCTGGTGGTGCTGTTCCTGCTGGCCACGCAGGCCAACTTTTTCAGCCCGGCCAAGTATGGAATTCTGCCGGAACTGATGGATGAGGCGCAACTGACGCGAGCCAACGGCTTGCTCGAGCTGTCCACGTTTGCGGCTATCGTACTCGGAACCAGCGCGGGATCGTTTCTGTTCGCCCGCTGGAAGGATGAGCCGCTGGTGATGGGCGGAATGCTGCTGGGCATCGCGATAGTCGGATCGCTGACCAGCCTGTTCATTCCCAAAGTACCCGCGTCCGGATCGCGCCAGCCTTTCCTCATGAATCCTTTTGCGGAAGTATGGGCCGGGACGAAGCGGATTTACGAAGATCGTTCCTTGTGGCTGACAGTGGCGGGGATTACCTATTTCTGGTTTCTTGGGGCGCTCTTTCAAATGACCTTGATCCTGGTCGGTAATGAGACCCTGCATCTTTCCGATACTCGAACCGGGTTGCTGGTGACCGCGCTGGCCGTTGGAATCGGAGTGGGCAGCATCGCTGCCGGGTGGCTTTCCGAAGATCACGTCGAAATCGGATTGGTGCCGTACGGAGCGGCCCTGCTGGGGTTGTCGGCGGTGCTGCTGGGTTCTGCGGGTTCGTTTTCCGCGACGGTGGTCTGGCTGGTGTGCGCCGGTTTCGCCGGCGGATTGTTCATCGTGCCCCTCAACGCTTTTCTGCAAGAACATTCCGCTCCCGCCGAGAAAGGCCGCCTGCAGGCGACTAACGGCTTCTTCAATATGATCGGCGTAGTGATTGCTTCGGGCGCGCTCTATCTGCTTCACGACGTGTTGCATTTCACGCCTTCTGTAATTTTGATGGGACTGGGTTTCGTAACGCTCGCCGCGACCATTTACATTGCCTGGCTGGTGCCGGCGGCGCTGGTGCGTTTGGTGATCTGGTCGAGTGCGCGGCTCTTGTTCCGGATTCAAATCGTTGGCGCGGACAATATTCCTAAGACCGGCGGCGCGCTGATCGTTTCGAACCACGTGTCCTACGCGGACGCGATCTTGATCGGATGCGCTTGCCCCCGCTTCATTCGTTTTCTGATGTGGCAGCCGCTGTACGAGAACAAGTGGCTGAAACCCATTTGCCGGCTCTTCAAGGCGATTCCTTTAGCCCAAGGGTCTCCCAAAGAGGCTCTGCGAGCACTGAAAGGCGCTCGCACGGAACTGCAAGAGGGCCAGCTCGTGTGCATTTTCCCGGAAGGGGCGCTGACGCGGACGGCTCACGTCCAGCCCTTCGAACGCGGCGTCGAAATGATTACGCGCGGACTGGAATCGACTCCCGTGGTCCCAATTTATCTGGACGGGCTGTGGGGCCATCCTCTGAGCGTGAAAGACGGACGTCCCTTCCGCATCTCCGGCCTGCGGCTCCGGCATCCGGTGACCGTTTACATCGGCGAGCCCATCACCGGGAAAGTCACCGCGGGCCAATTGCATCAGCGCGTGCTGGAACTCGGTTCCGCAGCCGCCGGATATGGCAAAACTTCTGCTTCGACACTATCGCACCGTTTTGTGCGAGCGGCCCAGCGCAACTGGTCTCGCGAGGCGGTCGCCGACTCCACGGGCAAGCATCTGAGCTTCGGAGAAACGCTGACCGCGGCGCTGCTGCTCAAGAAGTGGATTCAGGCGAAGTGTTCCGATTCCAAAAGCGTCGGTCTCCTGATTCCGGCGTCGATCGGCGGGGCGCTGGCCAATCTCGGCGTGACGCTGGCGGGAAAGACCGCCGTCAATCTGAACTTCACCGCGGGCGAGAGCGACATGCGGCACGCGATCGAGAAATGCGGCATCACTACCGTCGTTTCGTCGCGAGCTTTCGCCGAAAAGGCCAAGCTCCCCGAACTGCCCGGCGCTGTCTATCTCGAGGATGTCCTGCCGCAGTTCACCGCGTTCGACAAAGGCAAAGCGTGGGCCGCTGCGCGATGGCTTCCGGCCCGGCACCTGGCCAGCCCGGCCCGCCCGGATGAGCTTGCTGCGGTCATTTTCTCCAGCGGGAGCACAGGAACGCCCAAAGGCGTCATGCTTTCGCACTGGAACTTGATTGCGAATGCCGAAGCCGCGGGCCAAGTGTACTCGGTGGATCGCGAAGACTGCATGCTGGGCGCACTGCCGTTCTTTCACTCCTTCGGATATACGTACTGCCTGTGGTTCCCGCTGATGCACGGATTCAAGGCCGTATTTCACGCCAGTCCCATGGACGCCAAGACAATCGGCGAGCTGGCGGGCGCACATCGCCCGACGCTGTTTCTCTCTACGCCGACATTCTGCTTGAGCTATTTGCGTAAGTGCACGCGCGAGCAGTTCGCCAGCGTGCGCCATCTGTTAGTGGGCGCCGAGCGGCTGCGGCCCAAGGTCGCGGCGGCGTTCGAAGAGCATTTCGGCGTGACGTTACTCGAAGGGTATGGCTGCACCGAGATGGGACCATCCGTTGCCGTCAACGTTGTGAATCGCGACGCCGCGAATCATGCCACGACCGGCTACAAACCCGGCAGCGTCGGGCGGCCTTTGCCGCACGTGTCGGTGAAGATCGTGGACCCGGAGACGTTCGCTCCCCTCCCCGCCGGAGAAACCGGCCTCCTGTTGGTGAACGGGCCCAGCCGCATGTTGGGGTATCTGGGCGATCCGGAACGGACGGAGCAGGCGTTCCACCAGGGCTATTATGTGACCGGCGATCTAGCCTGTGTCGATGACGAAGGCTTTCTGCACATCGGCGACCGTCTCTCGCGCTTCAGCAAAATCGCGGGCGAAATGGTGCCCCATCTCAAAATCGAGGAAGTCATCGATGAAATCCTCCAGAGCCGCTCCTGCGTAGTGACGGGCATCCCGGATGACCAAAGAGGCGAGCGCCTGGCGATCCTCTATACGAACGGCGAGGTCACGCCAGCCGAATTGTGGCGGCGTTTGACCGGCACGGATTTACCCCGCCTGTGGATTCCCAAGCGGGAAAACATTTACCAGGTGGATTCGATTCCAACGCTGGGAACCGGCAAACTCGACTTGCGCGGCGCGAAGGCCAAGGCGATGGAGTTTTCGGCGGCAATGTCACCCGTCGAGGTCAACTGACAAGTCATGAACCAGAAGGATTACCCACGCGTCACGGCTGCCGGTGCGGCAATCGCAACGCTCGCAGCGTTGCTCCTGTTCCTGTTCGTGCCGCCCATCGCGCAGGATGAGAACTACCATGTTTTCTCCGACGGACATACCCTCCTCGGCATCCCCAATTTCTGGAATGTGATTTCGAATCTTCCGTTCGCATTCGTCGGCATCCTGGGCTTGCGGAGGCTTCGGGGCTTCACGGCACAGGTCCTATTCTCTGGAGTGTTGTTGACGTGTTTCGGCTCCATCTACTACCATCTGTCCCCCAACGATTCGCGCCTGGTGTGGGATCGGTTGCCCATGACTCTCGTCTTCATGTCCTTTCTCTTTTGGGTGATCACCGAAAAACAGGAGCGTCCCAGCCTTCGCGTGCTGCTGCTATTGTTGTTCTGCGGCATTTCAAGCGTTGTCTGGTGGCGGATGACTGGCGACCTTCGGCCCTATGTGCTGGTGCAATTCGGTCCGATCTGTCTCTTGTTGCCGGCGCTTTGGGATGCAGCGGGCAAGAAGTATTTGTGGGCCGTGTTCGGGTTCTACCTCTTGGCAAAAGCCGCCGAACATTTCGACCCTGCGATCTATTCGGGCCTGCCGATCAGCGGTCACACTGCGAAACACCTTCTCGCCGCCTGCGGGTCCTACTGCATTCTCCGCTGGCGAACGGCCTCAAATCCGGGCGAAACGATTGCGCCAACCGCACCACGGGCCGATAGCATCGCCGACTGGACGCCGGCTGCTGCGGAGTTGGGCTGACGAGAAACGTCCATGGAGTTTCTCCTAATAGTCGCGATTGCTGGTGTGGTCTGGGCAATACTCTCGTCCCGGCTCCGCCGCCTCGAAGACGAGCTAAAGCGGGAGATTCAAGCCCGGGAATCCAGTAGCGAACTGGTCGCCAGTCTTGCGCACCGCGTTGGGGTCCTCGAAAAGGCTCGCCTTGGGGAGCTGACGGCGAAGGGTGCTCCGGCGTCTGCGGCAGCCGCTGCCCAAAGACCCACTCAGGTGAAGGTTGACGAACGCGCTCCAGCCGCAGAACCCGCTCCGCCGCCGCTCGTGATTCCGCCCCCGCTTCCGCCGCCTCTGCCCTCGACCGCCGTTAAACCGGACTCAGAACCGGTAGCTCCTCCGCCCTTGCCCCAACCTCAACTCGCTGTTCCAACGTTTCGCGTTCCGGCGTTCGCCGCAGTCGACACGCCGCCGCCCATGCCGTCAGTCTCCGCATCGGCCCATCCGCCGCGCAAGAGCATGGGCGCCTCGGAATGGGAAGCCCTGGTGGGCGGGAACTGGCTCAACAAAGTCGGTGTGCTGGTTTTCGTGATCGGCGTCGCATTGCTGCTGGGTTACGAATTCACGCGGGTCGGACCAGTCGGGCGTGTGGCGATCGGACTGGCTGTCAGCCTGACGATGCTCGTCGGTGGAATGGCGCTCGAAAGGCGGCCGGGATACGCGATCTTCGCGCGAGGGCTGATGGGAGGCGGCTGGGCTGCGCTCTATTTCACGACGTACGCGATGTACGGCGTTGAGGCGGCGAAGGTGATCCAGAGTCCCTACCTTGGGTCCACGCTATTGTTGGCCGTGGCTGCCGGGATGATTCTCCATTCCCTGCGTTACCAATCGCAGACCGCCAGCGGCCTGGCGTACTTCATCGCGTTCGCCACGCTGGGACTCAGCGAGAGCACGCCGTTCTCCGTGCTCGCCTTGCTGCCGTTGGCCGGCTCCCTTCTGTTCTTGGCGCATCGCTTCCATTGGTACAAGATGGCTGTGTTCGGCCTGCTGGCGACATACGCCACGTGTGCGTCACGCCCAGACACCGGCGCGTCGCTTTCGTCGACGCAGGCGTTATTCGCGGCGTATTGGCTGCTCTTTGAGACCTTCGATTTACTGAGTCTCATCCGGCGAGCCGCCGGATGGCTGGTGGAGTCCTGGATCTTTCCGCTTAACGCCTTGGGATTCCTCGGTCTATCGCTGGTGAAATGGCAGAAGTCGGCACCCGAGCGCCTGTATCTGTTCCTGGCCGCCGCTGCGGCGTTGTATTTGGCGAGCGCGATCTTGCGCTCCCGGCTGCGTCCGCCCTCAAGTTTTGCGGAAGACTCCGACACGCCGGCCCGGATCGCGGGAGGCGGTTATGAGGGACCCATCACGTTAGCGTCGGCGCTGGCCGCAGCCGCGATTCTGCGGAGAGCTACGGGCGAATGGATCAACCTCGGCCTGCTGATCGAAGGCGAGGTGTTGTTTGTCGCGGGGTTCCTGTGCCGCCAGATTTACTTGCGCCAATTAGCCGGCGCCGCTTTCCTCGGTTCGGTGGCCAAACTCCTGATTGTCGACAAGCCAACGGGCGACACCATCACGCTGATCGGCCACAAATGGCAAGCTTGGGTTCCCGTTGCGGTGTTAGAAGCAGCCGTCTTTTACGGAAATCGGATAGTGCGCGTGATGGAGGGCTCGGCGTACAGCTCCGCCGCAGCCGCTCTGATCACTCTTGTCCTGGGCTATGAAACGCCGCTCGAATACCTGAGCGTGGCGTGGATGGTTTTCGCGGCGCTGCTATTCGAGTTCGGCTTCGTCAAGAAAAAACCCGAGTTCCTCTATCAGTCGTACCTGATCGGCGCTCTGGGAACCGGCGCGGCCCTGGTGGTCAACACCGCCGGCGGAGACCCTACTTGGCACTGGCCTTGGCTTCCCTTGGCGATTTGCGCCGCGATCCACTATGCGATCACGTTGCACGTGGGACCTGGCCCCGCGCAACAACTGGACGAATCCGAGAGGAAGCCGTTGCAATGGGTAACATCGGCTTCGGCCGCGACGTTCTTGGCCGCGATCGCTTGGAAACTAGCGCCCGGCGCATATTTGGGTGTCGTCTGGCTGTTGATCGGGGCTCTGCTCTTCGAGCTGGGCCTGCGAAAACTGCCCGAGCATTTCCGGCAGCTCTCCTACGTTGTCTCGGGCGTCGGACTGGCGAACATCGCTTGGCTCCACGTGATCCAAGCGCACAAAGGGTCCATACTCGCCGAACCGATTTCCTTGGGGCTCGGAGTCCTGTTGTGCTATGGCCTGAGCGCGCGGGTGTTCGGCCCGATACCGGAAAGAATCGGGGAACCAGAACGCGAAGGCTGCCGCGATCTCTACGCCGCCGCGGGCACTTTGCTTGCTCTGACGTTAGCTTGGCTGGAACTGCCCGCCCCAGTGGTCGGCCTGGCGTGGGCGGTTGTGGGCCTGCTCCTCCTGGAAGTGGGATTCGTGTTCTCGTTCGGCCGCTTTCGGCTGTTAGGCAACGTGGTGGCCGCATCCGTGTTCGGCCGTTTGTTCCTGGCAAATTTCACGGACTTGGGCGACACACTGCATATCTCCCACCGCATGCTGACCGTCGTTCCCGTGGTGTTATCGCAGTACTACACGTGGGCGCGATACCGGCAAGCCCAAGCCGACGGATGGGAACGCAATCTGGTGCGGTTGTACCTGTATGCGCCCGCGATTCTCGCCGTCGCCCTCGCCCGTTTTGAGCTCGGCCGCACGTTGGCGGTAGTGGGCTGGGCCTTATTTGGGCTCGGAGTCTATCGAGTGGGCCTGGTCCGCAATCTGGCCGACCTCCGATGGCAAAGTTACGCCATCGCGATCCTCTCGTTCTGGCGGAGCTGGAACACGAATTTCGACAGCCTGGCAAGCCTTGGCGGCATCCGCAGCCGGGTGTTGACCGGGGCAATCGTGATTGCAGCCTTCTATTGCGCACAGCTACTATCGCCTCGCCAATCTGCCCGCGACGGCGTGGGCCGCCGGTCTCTGGACCAGTACTCTCACGCTCTGTACTCGATGCTGGCGGCGGTGCTGCTGGCGGTCTTGCTGTACTACGAAGTCTCCGGCGAAATGCTCACCATGGCCTGGGGAGTAGAAGCGCTGGCGTTGCTGGGCGCCGGATTCCCATTGCGCGATCGGCTGCAGCGCTTGTCCGGATTGTCCCTGTTCCTGATCTGCGTGTTGAAACTGTTCCTCTACGACCTGCGCCAGCTCGAAACCATCAACCGGATCCTGTCGTTCATCGTATTGGGAGCCCTGTTGGTGGGCGTCTCCTGGATGTACACGCGCTTCCGTGACCGGCTCCAACAATATCTATGAAACCGAATCCGGCCTTCTTCGCGTTGTTAGTTCTGATGATGGTCTGCGGCGTCGCGGTCCGAATGGGGAACCTCGATCCGGACGTAAGCCTGGACTCGGCGAGGGAACTTTGGTCCGACGTCTTGCGGGATGTGGATGATTTCGGGCTGCACGCCACCCGCGTGTCGGCTTACAAGGAGATGGAGTTGGGAGAGCAGATGGCGTCGCAACTGGCGACAGGAATGCCGGAGGATTCGAACGCCGCCCAATACGTGACCGCCGTGGGGTCGCAGCTGTTGCCCAACGTAAACCGGAAGTCCATCCGCTACCACTTTCACGTGATCGAATCGCCCGAGATCAACGCCTTTGCCTTGCCCGGCGGGCAGATCTACGTGTTGCGCGGGCTGTTGGATTTTCTTCAATCCGAAGCGGAACTGGCGGCCGTTCTGGGTCACGAAATCTCGCACGTGGATTTGCGGCACTGCATTGAACAGTATCAATATCAACTGGCGTTAAAGAACGTGGGAATGGGGGAGGTGGGATCGATCGCCGGGTTCGCACATACTCTGGTTGCGCTCGGCTATAAACAGGATCAGGAATTAGAGGCCGACGCTGCGGGGGAGCGCCTGACGATTGAAGCCGGTTACGATCCCGACGCCGCTACCGCGGTATTCAAGAGGATGCAGATCAAGTTCGCCGAAAGCAAGGCGGTTCCCGCGACAACTCCCGCCGGTGAACTTGGTCAAGCAGTGGGAGACGCAATCGGTTCGTACTTTCGAACGCACCCGCCGTCGGAAGCGCGCGTCCGGCAACTGTCCGCGATGACTGCGAAGAATCGCAGCGAATTGGCCGGACGGATCTATTATCGCGGCGTCAGGAACTATCGGATGCGGATCGCGCGCGACACCCAAAACTTTGCCGAGGAACAACACGTCTACTAGTGTCCTGAGTCATTAGTTCGTCTACATAATCTGGCGATAGAGTTGAGGATGTCGTCGGCGCTCTTGGTCCAGACGAAGGGCTTGGGTTGGGCGTTATGCAGGTTCAGATACGTGCGGATGGCCTGCTCCAGTTCGA
>DATNJC010000182.1:0-41128 GCA_035604115.1 Bryobacteraceae bacterium
CCCGCAACCATGACGAAGTCCTGGACGGCAAATATTTTTCGGGTGAGTTCCGAGTCGACACAAATTACATGTACGACTACAACCACCCTATCGATCACACACTCGGTGGAACCACCGAGGGCGAACGCACGGGTGAGTTTATTATTCAAGCCTTGGGCGTGGGCGGCGACTTTCACGCAGGCGCGATGCAAGGCCGCATTCTGACACAGTTTGGCGCAGTCTCCACTGCCGTGCCACGCAACGACGCCAGCTACAGCCAAGGCCAATGGCAGCTCAACGATGCCTACCGGTACCTGTCCGAGATGTGGGCCGGCTATCACATCAACTATAAGCACGGCCTTAACATTCAAGTCGGCGACTTCCTGTCCTACATCGGCCTGTTCAGTTACTACAGCTTCGATAATTGGACTTATCAGCCGTCCTATGTTTCATCCAATACGCCGTGGTTCTTCACCGGAATGCGGGTGCAGTTTTTTCCCACCAACAAGCTGAAGATCGAACCTTGGTACATCAACGGCTGGCAGACCTATGCCAAGTACAATGGCAGACCGGCGCTGGGCGGACAGATTCTGTGGCGGCCCACGGGAAATCTCGATTTCGTGTGGAACACCTACACTTTGGGTCGTGACGTTTTGGGCAACAACACCCGCTCGCGCTATCACGCGGACTGGAGCCAGGAGTGGAAATTCTATGAAAATCCCAACAAGTTGTTTCACCGGATGGGTATTACCATCACCGAGGACTTCGGTTGCGAAACCGGCGGCGGCGTGGTTTGCAGGCACGGAAATGCCGCTACGCCCGCGCAGAACTTCCTCGGCATCATGGCCTATAACCGCATGTGGTTCGACAAAGACCGGTTCGCCTTCAGTTACGGCGGCGGCGTAGTGAACAACCCCGGACGCTACCTGGTTCTCCTCCCGCCGATCAACGGCGCGAATGCCACTACCGGCTCGCCCTACTTCACCGAGAATCCGGGCGACAAGTTCAAGGGCTATGACTACCAGGTCGCCTTCAGCTATATGCCCAGCCAGTGGGTAACTTGGCACGTCGAATTCACACAGCGCGGATCCACCGTTCCGGTCTTCGGCGGTCCCGGCGGCATTACTCCTCAGTTGACCCCCGGACTTTATGTAAACACCGGCGATCCGACGCAGATTATTCCGGGCTTTACTCCGGACCTGCGCAAGCAGGAGCGCCGGTGGATTTTCGCCTTAATGGTGAAGCTCTAGTCCTGTAACAGATGGCCCTGGCGGAGCGCCGGAAATGGTCTTCGCCACGGCCGATTTTTAGGAGGCACAAGTTAGGAGGTACAAGAACGCTATGCAGCAAATTTCGAAAGCCCCATTACTCCTGGTTTCAGCGGCCTTGCTCACGGCATCGGGTCCGGCCTGGACCGGCAAACCCGTCCAGCAGTGGAATGAGCAAGACGCCAAACAGGTTCTCAGCGGTTCTCCCTGGGTCAAGAAAGCCCAACCGGTCCAACTCCCCAACGTGAGCGAGGCCGCACGCCGGCAGTCCGGACGCATGGGAGGCGGTCAGGGCGTCAACCTGGGAGCCCTCAGCACCTCTGCTCTCACGGGCATCGGCGAAAAGGCGGAGCCCACCCGCCACCGGCGTCGCGGTCCAAGCCCCGTCGAAGTCCGCTGGGAAAGCGCACTCCCGGTCCGTACCGCGGAGCAGGCGGCGCACGAAGACGACCCGCCCGCATGGGAGGGCGAGATGTACGCGATCGCGGTCTACGACGTCCCCGGATTGGACATCGACAGCAAGTGGCTGTCTGCTGAACTTCAGCGGGCGGCGTTCTTAAGGCTGGGAAAGAAGGATCTGCGGCCCGCCCGGGTCGACCTGCTGCCGCAGGAAGGCGATCTCACCACCGTTCTATTTCTGTTCCCTCGCAGCGTCAAAATCACCCTGGAAGACAAGCGCATCGAGTTCACCACGGTGTTCGGCCGGCTTTCCGTCACCCAATATTTTAACCCCCGGGAAATGCAGTTCCAGGGTAAACTCGAACTGTGAGCAACCCACGGTAGGTTATGTCCCAAGTATCGAAAGCTCCGTTGCTGGCATTCACGGTGGCGCTCCTGATGGCCGCCGACCCGAACTGGAAAACCAAACCGAGCCCCCAGTGGAGCGAAGACGACGCCAAGGAAGTTCTCACGGCGTCGCCCTGGGCGAAGATGGTGACGGCCGGCATCGCTCGCCCCATGAGCGAGGACGAGCTCAGGGCAGGCGGTGAAATGGGCGAACACCACGGCGTGGGTTATGACGGTGTGGAGGGCAATAAGCCCCGCAACGCGCAGTTACCCAAGTCCGTTCCGGACCTCTTATTCGGAAAGGGACCCACCAACACCCGGTTCGAGCCCGGCAAGACCGGCGTCCGCGTAGTCTGGGAAAGCGCTCTGCCGGTCCGCGTCGCGGAGCTGAAAAGCCGCGAAGTCGAGCCGCCGACGCTCGATGGCGACGGATATCGGATCTCCGTCTACGACGTACCGGGCGCCTACTTCAAGGACGATCCCAAGAAGTTGGGCGAACCTCTCAAGAACGAAGCTTTCTTACGGCGGGAAGGAAAGAAGGATGTGAAACCGTTGCGGGTCGAGGTATTCCAGCGCGGAGACACCCTGGTGGTCGCCTACTTGTTCCCGTTATCGGCGGAATTGACCAAGAAAGACGGGGTCGTCGAGTTCTCGGCGCACATCGGCCGAGTGGTGGTAGATCAGCATTTCGATCTCGCGCAGATGGAGTTTCTAGGAAAGTTGGAACTTTAGACCCGGGGGGCGGCGGCCGAGAGGTATGCAGCCGACACCGATCTTGATGACCTTGGGCGCGGCCTTTTTGCTGGCGGTGGCGCTGGCCGCGGACGCTCCTTCCTGGAAGAACAAACCCGTAGCGGAGTGGGACCGGCAGGACGCAAAACAGTTGCTCTCCGACTCACCCTGGTCCAAGCAGGTGAAGCTGGATCAGGTCCGCGACCTGAGCGTGGCGGAGCGCCGCGAGGGCGGAGACTGGGAGGCGGGCGCTGGCCACGGGGTGGGACTCGCCGGCACGGGCATATTCGGACCCACCCGAGCCGCCGCAGCCATCGCTCGCGCCCACGCGCGGCCCGATCTGGGCACGGTGATGGTTCGATGGGAGAGCGCCGCGCCGGTGCGGGCCGCGGAGTTGAAGGCGGGTGAAGCCGGCATCCCCAGTTGGCAGGGAGAGTATTATGCGATCGCCGTTTACGACGTTCACCCTCCGTTTCATTGGAACTTAGCGAACCAATTAAAAGGGGTCGCGTTTTTGAAGCGCGACAGGAAGAAAGATTTGCAACCCAAGCGGGTCGAAATTGTCGCTCGAGAGAATGGACTGGTCACCGTCGTCTATCTTTTTTCGCGCTCCGCCGAAATCACCAGGAAAGACCTGAACGTCCGGTTTGTGGCCCAGATCGGGCGGCTGTATATATCCCAGTTCTTTTTTCCTGGAGAGATGGAGTTTGAGGGAAAGCTTGAGTTTTAACGTCCGTAAATAGACTTGGCGCCCGCCATGATCGCGGATGCCGCAAGGCCTCGGATCGATTGATCCGGGGACACCGCATTCTCGAACATGCACGCCGCGCCGGCATCCTCGCCTGGTCCTTGCCTCGGAATGACTCCGGGGATCTTACGAAGTCTCGCGCCGGCCGGGGCCTCTTCCGCCGCCACCCTTTCGGCACTTGCCGAATTAACACTTTGTGCCCGCTTTTCATGCGTTTTTCATGAGTCCTTGGCCATACTCGGGATGGAGCGGTTGCTGTGCTTCCTCCGCCAACGGAATCGTGCTGGGTTCGCTCCGCCGGTTTCGTGGCCTAAACAACGCAGGGAGCGGCAAAATGCCGCCTGTAATCCGGCGCCTTCGTACCAAATGCTGCGATTCGATCCCCAAGAAGCCCGGCGAGCCGCGCAATGCAGCGCGGCCGGAATCCTTGGGTTGGCGCTGTTGACCCTGATTGCGTTCCGCCTGCATCTCAATTTCGCGGCGGCCAGCTCGTGCTATTTGCTTTTGGTGATCCTGCTCTCCCTTTCCGGAGACATGTTCTCAAGCGCGTTGGTCTCCGTCGCGGCGGTGGGTTGTCTGGATTATTACTTCGTCGAGCCGGTTCTGTCGTTTCGCATCGAGAAGTCGGTAAATGTGTTGGCTCTGGCGTCGTTCCTGGTCACCGGATTGATCATTGCGCGGCTGGTGGCCAAAGTACGGGCCAAAGCGGCGACCTCTCAGGTACATCACGAGAGGCTCCAGCAGCTTTATGAACTGGCTCAGAAGCTCCTGGCCCTGCAGCCGGACGTCGCAGTGGGGAAGGATTTCCTGGAGCTTTTTATCGGGGTTTTCGGCATCGAAGCGGCTTGTCTTTATGATGCGGTGGGCGGAGAGTTGCAGTTCGCGGGGCATCCGCGGGCGTTGCTGGAGGAAAAAACCGGAGAAGCCTTCGCGCGCGGGAAGGACCGGGACGATCCCGTAAATCGAATCCACGCCCGCTGCATTCGCATCGCCGGCAGCGTCACCGGCGCCATCGGATTCGAAGGCTTGGACGATCCGCAAACCGCCGGTCCGCTGGGCGCGCTGGGCGCCGCGCACCTGGAAAGGACGCATTCGTTCCGCAAGGCCAGCCGGGCGGCGGCGTCCGCGCACACGGAGAGCTATCGTTCCGCGATCCTGGACGCGCTGGCGCATGAATTCAAGACTCCGCTTTCCACCATTCTGACGGCGGCCGGCGCGCTGCGCGAGGCCGGCACCCTGGGTCCGCATCATCGCGAAATGGCGGAGACCGTGGAATCGGAAGCGGCGCGGCTGAGCCGCCTGACCATGCGCTTGATCCGCACCGCCCGTCTGGAACAAGAAGAGGTCCGGCCTTGGATGGAGCTGATGGATCTCGCCTCGGTGATTGAAGAGACCGTCGAGCCCTACGCCAGAATGTCGGCGGAACGGAGCATTTGCGTCGTTAAGGAGTGCAACTCCAGCGACGTTCAGGCGGATCCGGAATTGATCCGGCTGTTGGTGGGCCAGCTCCTGGATAACGCCTGCAAATACTCGACGCCGGGCTCGCCTGTAACACTGCGGGTTTCCCGGCAGGGCGACCAGCTTGCCTTGCGCGTATTCAGCAGCGGAAACCCGATCGATGCCAGCGAAAAGCCGAAGATTTTCGATCGCTTCTACCGCGGAGCGGGTGGCCAACGCCGGGCGCCGGGCTCCGGCCTGGGGCTGTTTGTCGCCCGCAAGATTGCGCTGGCCCACGGCGGCCGGCTGGAACTGGAAGACGACGATCCGGCGGACGGGACGGTGTTCTGCCTGTCCCTTCCGGTTCCCGAGCCGGAGCGGCGCAGTGAACGTAATGATATCGCCACAGCCGTCTAAGACCTTCAGCGTTCTGGTCGTGGACGATGAACCATCCCTGCGTAAGGTCATCCGAGCCTCCCTGGCCGCCAGCGGCTTTGCCGTGGAAGAGGCCGGGACCGGTAAGGACGCCGTGGCGGCGATCCGCCAAAGGCCCTTCGATATCGTATTGCTGGACGTCAACATGCCCGGAATCAGCGGTGTCGAGGCCTGCCGGCAAATTCGGGCGCTGGCGCCGCGCGCCGGTATCGTCATGGTTACCGTACGCGACGCGGAAGAGGATAAAGTACGCGCGCTCGAAGCCGGCGCGGACGACTACGTTACCAAGCCGTTTCGGTTTCGAGAGTTGGTGGCCCGTCTGGGCGCGGTGCTCCGGCGCACCCATACCGTACGCGACGCCGAAGCCGACGTGTTGCAAGCCGGCGATCTGAAGCTGGAACTCGAACGCCACCTGCTATCGAAGCGCGGCGAACCGGTCCGGCTGTCGCCCAAGGAATTCGATCTGCTGGCGTACCTGATGAAGAACCAGGGAGCCCCCATGACCCACGTGAAGCTGCTGCGGGCCGTGTGGGGACCCGAGTACGGTGGCGAACTCGAGTACCTGCGGTCTTACGTGAGGATGCTGCGCAAGAAAATCGAAGACGATCCGGCGCGGCCCCAATACATCCTCACCGAAGCCTGGGTCGGCTATCGCTTCCGCAATCCCTCCGACCCGGATCAACCGGTAAATCAGGAAGAGCAGTAAAACCGTTCCTTTATGCCTTTTTCATGGCTTTCGCGGCACACTGGTCCCGCAAGCGTGGAATCCCTCATGAATTCAGCTCGTCCAAACTATCTGAGTAAAGTGCGGCGACTCGCCCGTCCCAATCCGCGGAGACGGCATGCGCCGCCGCTGGGCGAAATTAGACTGGACACCCTGAGAATCGACGAGTTGCGTATAGCGATCCGCGCCAACCAAGTCACATTCCCCTCCTCTGTGCCTACGTTCGGACGGCATGATCGAGCGGATTTGCAGTGGAAGCTGGCTCAGTTGTATTTTGTCCTGGGCTGGAACTGCGAAGGCATCGCCGCCAAGTACGGACTGATTCACCAGCGCGTCCGCCAGATTCTCAAGACCTGGAAACGCCGGGCTGTGGAAACCGGATACATCCAGTACATTCCTCCGCCTGACGGACCCAGCTCGGTCATTCAGCCTGCCTGAAGCCGCTTCCGCGGGTCCACTCCGCCGACTCGTTTCAAGGCACGCCTCGAACCGCTCTTAGGGAAGCGGCATCCGTCGCGAGTGCGTTCCGGTGGCCTTCTGCAGTGGTCCGGGCACAGGCTGTTTATGGACCCGATCAAAATTTCCTTCTGTCCTGCTTTCACAACTTTCATGCCTTTTTCACGCTCTGGAATCCATACTTGGTCACAAAGCAACCGCTTGGGGCTTCGCTCCGGTTGCGCGATCGCTGGCCTTGCAGAGTTGCAGCCATAACCAAGTCTGATAAGGCTGTTCAGTCACCACGGAAGTTTCCGCGCCGGCGCATCCAGATGAAAAGGAAACGAACCTTGCACACCAGAATGCGCCGAAACAGCCTGCATGCACTTGTTTTCATCGCGATGTTGAAGGCCGTACACCCTGGGAACGCATTCGCGCAGGAACTGACTCCTCAGCAGGCCGGGCAGGGCGCGCAGACGCAGTCCACGATCGCGGAGAACCGGAACCCGGCTGCACATCCCGCCAGTACCGCGGAGGCCGATACCGTGGCTGATTCGGCATCGCAGGACAATGGCAGCGCGCCTAACCCTGCAAATCTGCTGCCCGCTGCGCCTAAGGTAGAGCCAGATCCGGTGGCGAGCCCCGCCGCAGTGGTGCCGAATCGGGGGTTCTGGAAACGGCTCGCCAAAGCGTATTATGACGACTGGCGTCCCGTCGCCAATAGCGAAGAGTCGAAATTTCGAGGCTACCCGCCGGTAGAAAGCAATCCACCGTATCCGTTCAGTGTGTGGCCCATCGGCGGCACCGTCTGGATCGGTTACAACAATTCCACTGCCTATCCGCTGACCACCGCGCTGCAAACCGGTCCCCACGGCGACTGGTGGAAGAAAGCGAATATTCAAATCTACGGATGGGCCGATGCCGGCTTAAATTTCAGCTCCAGCACCGAGGCGGTGGGCGGAAAGTATGCGAATTCTCCCGCCGCTTACAACCAGATTCCCAACTCCATCCAACTGGATCAGTTCGCCACCTACATCGAACGCACCCCCGACACCGTTCAGAAGGACCACTTCGACTGGGGCTTCCGCTTCACCAGTTTGTATGGCGGGGACTATCGCTTCACCACCTCCAAGGGCATTTTCAGTCAACAACTGCTGACCACCCAACCGGATGGAACCCTCGGCAAACAATATGGGTGGGACCCGGTGATGGCGTACATCGACCTGTACTTCCCGAAAGTGGCGGACGGCATGATTCTGCGCGTGGGCCGTTATGTGTCTCTGCCGGATATCGAAGCTCAGTTAGCGCCCAACAATTACACCTATACGCATTCTCTTACCTACACCTACGACTGCTATACACAGCAGGGTGTGAACGCCACCATCAAGCTCAACAACCACTGGACCTGGCAGGGCGGCATTTCGCCGGGCTGCGACACGGCCCCTTGGAAGACCGACGCGAAGCTGACCTTCAACACCTGCTTGCAATACATGTGGCGCGAAGGAATGGACGACATCTACGCCTGTTCCAACTCCATGAACGACAGTAAGTACGCTTACAACAATCTCGCGGCCTACTACTTAACCTGGTATCACAAGATCAACGCGAAATGGCACACCGACTTCGAATCCTGGTACCAATACATGCGGAAAACGCCCAACATATACAATCCGGTTGGGCGGACGCAGGTGGAAACCAACTCCAATGGCGCCTGGTGCAACCAGGCTTACGAGGTCACCTGCTTTGCGCCGGAATGGGCGTTCCTCAACTACACCAACCGGCAGTTGGGGCCGCGGGATTTCATCAGCGCCCGCAATGAGTTCTTCGACGACCTGCGGGGCCAGCGGACTGGCTACAAGGGCCGGTACGTGGAGACCGGCATTTCCTGGAATCACTGGATCGGCAGTACAATCGTATTGCGTCCTGAATTGCGCTGGGAACACAACTTCGACAACCCGGCCTACGACGGCGGCAACCGGCACAGCCAGTTTATGTTCGCCGCGGACGTGATTTGGTTTTTCTGAGGAGCGCACAGCGCGGGACGCGTTCGCTAAGGACTGAAAACGATCGCGGCCCGCTGCGTTGTGCGCGATGTTTTCTGAGGAGATCCAGGGGGAGAGTTTGAAGAAACCGGGAATTCAAGGACGGCGCGAAATTTTTAGAGGAATCGGTGGGCTGCTCGCGGCCGCAAGCATGGGCCCCGCGGCCTTCGGGGCTCAAGACGCAGGCAAGGCCCCGGTCCGGGAGAAGAAGCTCACGGCGGGCGAAAAGGAAGCCAAGAAACTGCTGCTGCTCATGGACAAAGATCAGAATGGCAAGGTCTCCAAGCAGGAGTTCATGAGCTTCATGGAAGAAGAATTCGAGCGGCTGGACAAAGACAAGAACGGGGAGCTGGACGTGCAGGAGTTGACTCAAGCCCGGGTCCGGTCCAGCGGAGCGATTCACCGGTAAGCGATTGATCGACGAGGGATGAATAGCATCGACACAATTTTGAACCTCTCCTGGGCGTGCTTATGCGCCGGGGCGTTGGGATACTTTTGGCAGGACCGCCGCGCGGGCGGCAGCAGGCACGTGATCTGCTCGCGCCGGACGCTCTCAGTGATCCTCGCGGCTGTGTCGTTGTTCCCCTGCATTTCCGCCACCGACGACCGCATGCATTTGGCGGACATGGGCCGGAGCCCCTCCCAAGACGCCGCTGTCGATCGCACCACGTCTCACAATCTGCTGCTGTCGCTGCAACTTGAGGACCCCGAGCACGGGCAAACCACGCAGCCTTTTCTGCTCACGTTCACCGCGTGCTTCTACCTCATTGCGCGCCTCGAAGCGCGGAAGATTGTGCGGCAGTTCTCCTACAGTTCGCTAGGCAGAGCCCCGCCGGCGCTGACCGTCGCATAGCGCGGCGCGTCAGGTATCCCGATCTCAGGCCATTCGCGTCACGCTCTCGACGATCTTAACTCCTTCCTAAGCGTGTTTCTTGGATGAAAGCCCGTGGCGTTCTGAGACGCCACTTGAGGTGTTTTGCATGAGAGTGCATGGTGCCAGGTACGCTCCTGGCGGTGATTTCCGATTATGCTGGCTGCGGGGAGGGTGGTTGAGCGGCGTATTTGCGGTCATGGCCGGCTTGGGCCGCGTGGCAGCGGGCCAGGCTACCGCGCCCCAAACTCTGACCTGGGCGCAGATTCGAGACCGCATGTTGGCCGCCAATTCGACCGTGCTCGCGGGTCAGACCGGCATTGAGGAATCGCGCGCCAGCGAAATCACGGCGCTCCTGCGCCCCAATCCGGATTTCAGTCTCAGCGCGGATGGCTTCCAGGTGAACCCTTACCGCGGCGTGTACCGTCCGTTGAGCGGCGTGGTCCTGACTCCCGGCGCGAGTTACCTGATCGAACGCGGGCAGAAACGGCCTTTGCGCGGGGACAGCGCGCGTCTGGCCACTTCCGGAGCCACCAGCGATCAGGAAGACTTGAAGCGCAACCTGGTTTACACCGCGCGCACCGCCTACGTGTCGACGCTCCAGGCCAAGGCGCTTCTGGATCTGGCGCAGGAGAATCTCAAATACTACGACAACGTCATCGGCGTGAACCGCTCGCGGCTCGAGGCCGGCGACATCTCGCAGCTCGATTTCAAGCGCGTCGAGATCCAGCGGGTCCAATTTGAAAGCGACTTCGCCAACGCCACCGTGAATCTGCGTACCGCCAAGATCCAACTGCTGGCGCTGCTGGAGGATCGCACTCCGGTGAACGATTTCAACGTCGTGGGCGACATCGCTTTCAAAGAAGCGGCGCTGATGCCATCCGAACTGCGCCAGATGGCCGTGAGCAACCGGCCCGACCTGCGCTCCGCCGAGATCGCGATTGAAAAGGCGCGTGCCGATAACCGCCTCGCGATTGCGAACGGAACCGCCGACCCCACCGTCAGCGCCTGGTATTCGCGCAATCCGTCGTTCAGCAATCCATTCGACAACAACACGATCGGCGGCAGCGTCAACATCCCGCTGCGTATCTTCGATCGGAATCAGGGTGAGAAAGCCCGCACCTCCCTGGAGATCCAGCGCACCCAGAAACTGCGGGACGCCCTCTCGGTGTCCATCTATCGCGACGTGGATTCGGCCTATGAAACGGTCGAAAGCGTGCGCGTCTTGTTGCGGCCGTATCGCGACAAATATTTGCAGGAATCGGCCGAAATCCGCGAGACCGTATCGTTTTCGTTCAATCAGGGGGCCGCTACGTTGCTGGAGTTTCTGGACGCGCAGAAGTCCTATCGCGACACGCAGGTGCAATACGTGAATTTGGAGGGCTCGTTCTGGACCGCCTTGGCGCAGCTTAGTCTGGCGGTAGGCCAGGAGGTGACCCCGTGAGTTGGACGGTCCGATTCGAGATCTCAGCGAATGTTTCAGTAGCAAGAGGTGATTCCATGAATCGCAACATTTTCCTGGCCGGGTTGGTTGGTCTCGGCTTTACGCTGTTTTTGGGCGGATGCGGGGGCAAAGTGGACGCCGACGCGAGCAGCGCCGCTAAGGATACTGCTCCGCCCGCCGCGACTGTCGAACACGAGGAAAACAGCGGGCTCGTTAAGGTGGACCATCCGGACCAGTTTCCACTCGTCGTCGCGGGTCAGCGAATGGACGCTCCCGAGTTGAACGTTACCGGATCGGTCACTCCGGATGTGTCGCGAAACATCCCCGTGATCTCGCTGGCTTCGGGCCGAGTGGTGGAGATTCACGCGCGTATCGGCGACACCGTCAAGAAGGGCGATCTTCTGATGCGGGTGCAGAGTTCCGATATCTCCGGGGCGTTCTCCGACTATCGCCAGGCCATGGCTGACGAGAAACTGGCGAAAAAACAGCTGGAACGCTCGCAGATCCTGTACGAGAAAGGCGCGCTCGCGCAGAAGGACCTGGAAGTCGCCGAAGACACCGAGGACAAAGCCAAGGTCACCGTGGAGACTACGATTGAACACTTACGCGTGTTGGGCGCGGACATGGACCATCCGGGCGGACTGGTTGACATCCACGCGCCCGTCGCCGGCGTCATCATCGAGCAGAATGTCACCGCCGCGGCCGGCGTCAAGACTCTGGACAATTCACCCAACCTGTTCACCATCGCCGACACGTCCAAGGTGTGGATCGTCTGCGACGTCTTTGAAAACGATCTGGCCACGGTTCACATGGGCGAGTTTGCGGACATTCATCTCAGTGCGTATCCCAATCGAGTTCTGAAAGGCAGAATCTCCAACATCAGTCCCACCATGGATCCAAACATCCGCACCGCCAAGATCCGCCTCGAAGTGGAGAATCCGGATGAAATTCTGCGCTTCGGCATGTTCGTTACGGCCACCTTCCACGGCATGGAGGCGCAGCGCCGGGCGACGGTTCCCGCCCCTGCCGTCCTGCATCTCCACGACCGCGACTGGGTCTACGTTCCCGCCGAGGACGGCCGTTTCCGGCGCGTCGAAGTAGTCGGTGGCAAGATGCTGCCCGGGAACCTTCAGGAAATCGTCTCCGGCATCGCACCCGGCCAACAGGTTGTATCCCGTGCGCTAGTGTTCCAAAACACCACTGAGCAGTAGCCAAAGAGCAGGTAAATGGAAGTCAGCGAGCGTGTCGCCATCCCGTTCGACGCCCGATAGAGAACGCCTGGAGGAAGCTTGAAGACCGTTCGAAAGCCAGATTCGCAAAAGCGCGACGCGGTTCGTGCGAAGATCGAGGAAATCGGCATCATTCCGGCGATTCGTGTGTCGTCTGCCGAAGACGCGCTATTTGCCGCGGAAGCCGTTGCCAACGCCGGCATTCCGATCGTGGAAGTGACCATGACCGTTCCCGGCGCCAGCAAAGTCATCTTCGAGTTGGCGCAACGCAACCCGGAAGTGATTGTGGGCGCGGGTACGGTTATGGATATCGAAACGGCGCAGCGCTGCCTGGATTCCGGCGCAAGGTTCCTGACGACCACGGGGCTCGATCTCGAAATTGTGGAATTCGCCCGGCGGAAGGAAGTGGTTGTGTTCCCCGGGGCGCTAACGCCCACCGAAGTCCTCACCGCATGGAAAGCGGGATCCGATTTCGTAAAGATCTTTCCTTGTGCCCAGGTCGGTGGGCCTAGTTATATCAAAGCGCTGAAGGGCCCGTTTCCCGAATTGCGCCTGATCGCTTCCGGAGGCGTCACTCAGAGTACCGCCGCCGATTTCATTCTGGCTGGAGCCGCAGCCATCGGAATCGGCACCCATTTGGTGCAACCGCAAGCCATCAAGAATCGTGAGCGGGACTGGATTCGCGAACTGGCGCGCCGCTATGTGCGCATGGTGCAGGAGGCCCGAGGGCAGCGCAATCAGTAGCGATAACTGCGCACTGTATTCTGCCCTTTCACGATGTTCATTCCACCGTGGTGTTCCACCCCGATGGAAAACCGCCCGATCGGGGAGCTTGAGCCGTCTCTACACGTTCTGGTTCAGGTAGGCCCGCACTATAGAAGCTAAGCCCGCAGCCAGTAAGAGGGTTCCGCTGCTATAGGGGGCGAAAGGGCACAGCGATCGATAGCCCAGATCGTTGATGCGGGGTGAACTGTACGGCAGGAGCGTAACGGCCGCCAGGATCACAAGAAGGATCGCGGACCACAACAATAGAGTCGATAACTGTTGACGAGACATGTGGTTCGATAAACAGTGTACCAGCGGTGACTCCCGGCGCGGTTTGGATTAAAAAAGTTAATAGCGGAAGCCTATTGCATTTGCTAACCTTCTTGGGTTATCCTTTCTTTCAAGAGACCACGATGACGCTCACGGACCCCAACGCTTGCAGTAACGCTTCGCGGGCTCTCTGTCCGTCCGGGTTGGTTTCTGCCGCTATAATCAATTGTCACTCGCGCACAACGGGCTCGTGCCTGTGCGCTCCTGTCGTAGGTCTTATTATTATTGGGGTCGGTGTATCCGGCCCCGCCTGAGTCGATCCGCTAAACCACGGATCTTGGCCACTGGGCGGGGGTAAACAAAGAACCCTCCGGCAGTGGCTTTTGTGTTTTTTGGGGTGCCCTGGGAGTTCGAGGTTAGGAGACGAACCATGTCGAATCTGATGAGCGGTGCGCAGATGTTGCTGGAGTGCCTGGTGAAGGAAAACGTCGAGGTATTCTTCGGATACCCCGGCGGAGTCACACTGCCGTTGTACGACGCCCTGTACGATCACCCGATCAAACACATCCTGGTGCGGCATGAACAGAATGCGTGCTTCGCGGCCGAGGGGTATGCCCGGGCGACGGGGAAAGTGGGCGTATGCTGCGCGACGTCGGGTCCGGGGGCCACGAACCTGGTGACGGGCCTGGTAGACGCGATGATGGATTCAATTCCGGTGGTGGCGATCACAGGGCAAGTGTCGACCAAGCTCATCGGCAGCGACGCATTTCAGGAAGCCGACACCTTCGGCATCACGCGCTCCTGCACCAAGCACAATTTCCTGGTGAAGAAGCTGGCGGAGCTGCCGCAAGCGGTCCACGAAGCCTTCCACATCGCGGCAACGGGGCGGCCGGGGCCGGTGCTGGTAGATATTCCCAAGGACGTGTTTCAGGCGCAGGGGCACTATACGCCGGTGGCCTCGATTCATCTGCCGGGCTACAAAGTGTACACCGAGGGCCACTCGGGACAAATCCGGCGCGCGGCGCAGATGATTTGGGAAGCCAAGCGTCCTTATGTGTACGCAGGCGGTGGCGTGCTGGCGGGCGATGCTTCCAGGGAATTGCAGGAGTTTGTTGAGCTGGTGGATCTACCGGCGGTCTGCACGCTGATGGGCCTGGGGGCGCTGCCGAGCGAGCATCCGAACTTTGTGAGCATGCCGGGCATGCACGGCAGCTACGCGGCCAACATGGGCATGACGGAAACCGATCTGATCATCGCGCTGGGCGTCCGCTTCGACGATCGTGTGACCGGGCGTCTGGCGGCATTTGCGCCGCATGCCAAGGTGATTCACGTGGACATCGACCCGGCCGAGATCGGGAAAAATCGCGCGGCGGATGTGCCGATCGTGGGCGATGTCAAGCGCGTGCTGGAGAAATTGAACGAGGCGCTGCGGGAGATGGCGGGTGCGATGTCCGGCAAGAATCAGGCCGCGCGCGCGACGTGGTGGGCGCAGATCAAGGAGTGGCAGCGCGAGCATCCGCTGGAGCCCGAAATCTCAACCGAGGAAATCAAGCCGCAGCATTTGGTGGCCGAGATCGACCGGCTCTCCGGCGGCGAGGCGATTGTTTCGGTGGACGTGGGGCAGCACCAGATGTGGGGCGCGCAGTTCATCCGTTTGAATCATCCGCGGCTGTGGCTGAGTTCGAGCGGGCTGGGATCGATGGGTTTCGGGCTGCCGGCGGCGATCGGGGCGCAATTTGCGCGGCCCGACAAGCTGGTGTTCGCGCTGGTGGGCGATGGCGGATTCCAGATGTCGATTCCGGAGCTGGCCACGATTGCCAATCACGCGCTGCCGATCAAGATCATCGTGTGCAATAACGGCTACCTGGGCATGGTACGGCAGTGGCAGGAATTGTTCTACAACAACAGGCTGAGCTCGGTGCAGTTGGATTCGTTCCCCGATCCGGAAAAGCTCGCCGGGGCGTATGGGTTCAAGGGCCGGACGGTGGAGCGGCCGGGCGAACTACGGGCGGCGCTGGAGGCCGCGGTTCGCGAGCCGGGTCCGTATTTGCTGAACGTAAAGGTGTCGCCTTTTGAGAACGTGTACCCGATGGTGCCGGCGGGCGGGGCGATCAACGAGATGGTGCTGGGGCCGCTGCAGCCGGTGGGGGCGTGACGGAAAGAATACAGAAGACAGAATACAGAAGACAGAATTTGGGAGTTGCAATGCCGCAGTTGATTTCATTATTGGTCGAGAATAAGCCTGGCGCATTGATGCGCGTAACCGGACTGCTTTCGGCTCGTGGATACAACATTGAAAGTCTCACCGTCGCACGGACGCTCGATCCGGAACTTTCGCGCATGAGTATCACGGTGGACATCGAGCCTAGTCAAAGGGCGCAGTTGATCAAGCAGATGAACAAGCTGATCAACGTGCTGCAGGCCTCGGATTTGAGCGATTCTCCAGCGGTGCGGCGGGAGCTGGTGCTGGTGCGGGTGCGGGCGACCAAGGAGAATCGCGCGGCGATCCTCAAGGAAGCTGAGATTTTCGGGGCGCGCGCTGTGGATAGCTCGGTGGACGGGTTTGCTTTGGAGGCCACCGGCGATCCCGAAAAGCTGGACGAATTTATCGATGTGATGCGCAGTTATGGCGAGATTGACGCGACCCGCTCCGGGCTGGTGGCGGTATCGCTGGAGCCCAAGAAGTTGCGGCTGGCGCCGCCGGTCCGCAAGGACCTGGAGAATGGCGTCGTGAAAACGGAGAAATCACTTTAAATGGTCAAACGCTATTATCAACAAGACGGCGATATTTCGCTATTGCAGGGTAAAACGGCGGGGATTATCGGGTATGGCAGCCAGGGCCACGCGCACGCGCTGAATCTGCGCGATTCCGGCGTGAATGTGGTGGTGGGGCTTCCCTCGACCAGCGCGAGCCGCCACAAGGCGGAGGCCGCGGGACTGAAAGTGGTCACGCCGGCCGAGGCCACCAAGGCGTCCGACGTGATCATGGTGCTGGTACCGGACCATATCCAGGGCGACCTGTACCGCAACGACATCGCACCTAACCTGAAGGCCGGAAAGACGCTGATGTTCGCGCACGGCTTTAACATTCATTTCGGCTTCATCACACCGCCCAGAGACATTGACGTGACCATGATCGCGCCCAAGGCTCCGGGCCACCGCGTGCGCGAGGTGTTCATCGAGGGCCAAGGCGTTCCGGCCCTGGTGGCGATTCATCGGGACGCGTCGGGCAAGGCGCTGCCGAACGCTTTGGCATATGCCGCGGGATTGGGGTGCCTGCGGGCGGGTGTGCTCGAAACATCCTTTAAGGAAGAGACGGAAACGGATTTGTTTGGCGAGCAAACCGTGCTTTGCGGCGGAGTTAGCGAGTTGATCCGCGCGGGCTTTGAGACTTTGGTGGAAGCTGGGTATGCACCTGAGATGGCTTACTTCGAGTGCCTACACGAAGTGAAGCTGATTGTCGATCTCATATACGAGGGCGGCTTGAGCTACATGCGTTACTCGGTGTCGGACACGGCGGAGTACGGCGATTACACGCGCGGCCCGCGGGTGGTCACGGCCGAGACGCGCAAGGAGATGAAGAAGATCCTTTCCGAGATCCAGTCCGGGCAGTTTGCGCGGGAGTGGATGGAGGAGAACCAGAGCGGCCGCAAGAAGTTTCTAGCGATGCGCGAGGCGCAGCAGAACCAGCCCATCGAGAAGGTGGGCGCGGAGCTGCGCAAGATGATGACGTTTTTGAAGAAGAAGAAAGAAGTGGGAGTGGCGTAGTCCCCGCCCTCACGGGCGGGGCTGGGCGGTAGCTTTAGGAGGGCCATGCGGATATTTACTTTCGATACCACGTTGCGCGACGGCACACAGGGAGAAGCCGTCAGCTTTTCGGCGGAAGACAAGATTTTGATCGCCCACAAGCTGGACGAGCTCGGCATCGATTATATTGAGGGCGGCTGGCCGGGCTCGAACCCCAAGGACAAGGAGTTCTTCACGCAGGCTCGCGATTTGAACCTGAAGCACGCGCGGCTGGTGGCGTTCGGGGCTACGCGCATGGCGCGGCTCTCGGTGGAGGAAGATCCTAGCGTCCGGGCCATGATCGGGGCGGGCACGCCGGTGGTTTCGATTTTCGGCAAGAGCTGGGATCTGCATGTGCACCGCGCTTTGGGGATCACCGAAGACGAGAATTTGAAGATCATCTCGGAAACTGTGGCGTATGTGAAGTCGCACGGTAAGGAAGTGGTGTACGACGCCGAGCATTTCTTCGACGGCTACAAGGCCAACCGCGAATATGCCCTGAAGACGCTCGAAGCGGCGCAGAAAGCGGGCGCGGATGTGCTGGTGCTGTGCGATACCAACGGCGGCATGCTCACCCAGCGGCTCGCCGAGATCTGCGCGGATGTGCGCAAACGCTTCGAAGGCGTGCTGGGCATCCACACGCACAACGACGGCGAAGTGGCGGTGGCTAACACGCTGGCCGCGGTGGAGCAGGGGTTCGCGCACGTGCAGGGCGTGCTCAACGGCTACGGCGAGCGCTGCGGCAACGCGAATCTGGCGTCGATCATCGCCAATCTGGAATTGAAGATGGGCCATACCTGCATCGGCAAGGAGCGGCTGGCGCATCTGACCGGAGCGGCGCGCTTTATCGCCGAACTGGCGAATCTGCCGATGCCCAGTGGGCAGGCTTACGTGGGACATAGCGCGTTCGCGCATAAGGGCGGCGTGCACGTGAGCGCCGTGCTCAAGGATTCGGCGACTTACGAGCATATCAATCCCAAGCTGGTCGGCAACCGGCAGCGAGTCCTGCTGAGCGATCTTTCGGGCAAGGGAAATGTGCTGTACAAGCTGAAACAGCACGGCCTCGAAGATCGTCTGGACGACGCGGCGCGGCGCGAGCTGCTCGACCGCATCAAGCAGATGGAGTTTCAAGGCTACGAACTCGAAGCCGCCGAAGGCACCTTCGAATTGCTGGTGCGCGAAGCCCTGCGGCCGGGCCAGCAATTGTTCGAAGTGGTCAGCTACGAGACCACCACGCGCAACACGGGATCTACGGCCACCGTCACGTTGAAGGCGCTGGACGGCGTGCACTCGGCGACGGCGCAGGGCAACGGTCCGGTGAATGCGCTGGATCTGGCGCTGCGGCAGTGCTTATCGGCGCTCTACCCGGCCATCGCCGGCGTGCGGTTGACGGACTACAAAGTCCGGGTACTGGATTTCAAGAAAGGCACGGCGGCACGCGTGCGGGTGCTGATCGAGTGGTCGGATCACCGCCGCAGTTGGGCCACCGTGGGCGTGTCCGAAAACGTCATCGAGGCGAGCTGGTATGCGCTGCTGGACGCGCTACGCCTGGAGTTAATGCGTCTGAGCGAGAGCGATTCGACGGTGGAGCGGGCTGTGGAGGATTATTGCTGGGGCGTCTAGCCCAGGCTCTTCACTTCCCCACGGTCGTGAAATAGACCGGCAAGTCCTTCTTAGTATCCAGCAGAATCTCGACCACTGCGCGGCGGTCGGCGACCGTGAGCCGGGCGTACTTCTTCTCTGTCGTCGATCCCGATAACACCTGCCACATGCGCTTGTAGATCGCCGCCTTGGCCTCCGCCGGCAGAGCGTCGAAGGCCTGCGAGTAAATCATGTAGCTGCAAGGATACTTGAGCAAGCGCTGGTTCAGATCGAGCTGGCGCAGCGAGCGGCCGTGTTGGTCGAGCGGTCCGCGAGCGGCGAAGGTTTCCCGGAACCCCGACGTGCCGTGCATCGGGCTGGGCAACAGCGCCTCGTCTACAAAAAAGAGGTAGTCTACGAATTCGGCAGCGGCTTCTTCGAGAATGTCTGCGGCGCTCCGGGACGGAGCTGCTGCGCCGAGCGAAAGCAACGTCAGTGGGCGGGTTTGACTAAACGCCACTCGAGCTTCCCAACCGATGCGCGTGATCAGATTGATCATGTGCATCTGGTGATCGAACGTCAGCAGCGCGGCGATGTCGCTGTAGGGCGATAGATACAATCCGGCTGGGACGGGCAGCGAGTCGAGGTGAATCGCGCGGGCCGCGGCCAGGGCTTCGGGCGTGTCCTGCGGCGTCATGGTCACGTTGCCCAGATGGTGCGCAGCGCCCGTATCGCCGGTGACGTACCAGCCTCCGTAGCGCTCGGGGAACGGACTGCGGTGATCGGTGGAGTTGCCGCCGTAGACCAGGCGCGTGGACCCGTCCGGCGCGGTGTACAGGCTGCGCACCATCATGCCGGGAACGCCCAGGCTGGCCTCCGAAATGTGGCAGCGGAGGCATTCCGTGCCGGGCACGAACACTGGACGATTCACCGGCCGCTGCGCGAGCGTGTAGAACCTTACGCCCTGGCGCGGGTCATGCGCGGCCAGCTCGATCATGCCGCCGCCCATCCAGCCCACGACGACTGCGTCATTGAAAAAAAGCGTGCGCGGATTGGACGGACTGATGCGCTCCAGTTGCAAGCTGGTCTTCGAGAATACAGCGATCTGGGATTCGACACGAATGTCGAGCGCCGCCAGCACTGAGCGCAGGTACCCGGAGCCATTCTCAAACGTCAGGCGGGCGGAGCCGTCGAGCAGCTTGCGATTGAGCTCTGCCACGGGGTCGTGGGAGGGCGTCGAATCATAGGCGATAGCAGGGTGGCTGGCGGGTGGGGCCATGGTGTCCGCCAGATCCGCCCAGCCCACGCTTGCAAGCGCCCAGCCGAGGCTCGCCGAAACGGCCAGTCTGATCCAAAGCGTTAGCTGGTGCCGATCCGCCATCCGCTTGGGCTATTTTACCCGCTGGGGCCATTCTACCCGCTGGGGCCCTGTTACAAGGGAGGGCGCGAAAACGCGCCGCCCGCGGCTTACGGGAGCGTGGGGAGGCGCCGCTAACCCTTCCCTACCCGCGTACTTAAGCGAAAACCCCTCCCCGTCCCTAAGGCGTTCACCGCGTTTCTATTCATTTCGGGTACCCGTACTATGGGATCGATGTCATGGTCTGATGACATTCGGTGCCTGTACTGCGACGGCCGTTTGCCGCTGTACCGGAAAATTACGCACGGACAGTTCTGTTCCAGCGCGCATCGCAAGGCCTATTGGCAGGAACAGGAACGGCTGGCGGTGGAGCGTCTGCATCAGACGCACGATTCCTTGGTGGCGCATCGTGGTGACCTGGCGCCTGACACGGCGGCTGGCTTGGTGCCCGTGGATCTGTGCATTCCGCCGCGAGGGCCGTTTCAGGAACCCGAGGACTGGCGGTCGCCGGAGTTCGTTCAACCCGGCCTGGCTCAACCCAGCCTGGTCCAAGCTAAATTGGTCCAGCCCGTCACAGCGGCTGAAGTCGAATCCGCCGGCGAATTCGTCACCGACAACCAATCCAGCATCGAGCCTCCGTTCGCCGCCTTCCTCCCTGTAACCTTGGCTGCAGCGGTGCAGTGGGCTCCCGGTGCGGAGTGGAACCTCGAACCGATCGAAATGCTGTCCGACTCCCCGCTGGCGCCGCTGGTGGATTTTGAACCGGCTTCAGTGGCCGGATCGCAGCCCGCTGAGCGGCTGGAAGGGGAGCCCGACGCGCCCTTCGACGCGCCTTTCAACGATCGGATGTACCCGTTGACCGGACCAGAAAGCAGTGCGGCTTTCTCGGGTCTGGATGTGTTAAGCGATGGCCGGAGGAATGGATGGGGCGCGCAGTGCGTTGCCGTCGAATTTCCGCCGACTGCCGAATCCCCGCTGAAAGGGAGCGGCCCGAACTGGGGCTGGGACACGAGTTTGGCGGCCGCCGGCGCCGTCCCGGTCGAATTGCAGGCTCCGCGCGCGCAGGCTAGTCCAAACGGGCCTGTGGCGCAACGCTTGGAATGCTTGGGCGTGCAAATCGGGCTGCCTGCTCCTCCGCAGCTTCAAGACGTGTTTCTGGCCCGGCCCGCAGTACGTTTGGCCGCGCCCAGCGAGTACACCATCCGCCCCGGGGCCGCGCGCGCGGTGGAGCTTCGGTACACCGTGATGGCGCAAGCCATTCCGCCCGGAGACGTCGCCATCCCGGTCGCACATTTGGTTGCTCGCGGGGCTTCGATGCCCTTGGTCGAGGCGCTGCAGCCGCTGCCGTTCCAGGCGACGCAAGCAAGTCAACCCCCCGGCTTCGCTTCTCCGTCCCGTCCTGGCTCGGTGTCCGCGTTGTATTTGCTCCCGCAGCCCGCCCAAGTGCCGGTGATCCTCCCGCACTCCGGCTGCGAACCTCTGGACGCCAAACCGGTTGCCGATGCCTTTCCGGCCCCGCCCTCCGAAATGGGGCGTCCCCCCATGGGGGCGATGGGTCTGGGCGGCGCGCCGGGAATTACTCCGCTGGTTTCCGCCGCCGATCCGCTGCGCCGGGAGGCCACGTGGAAGCACGTCACCGGTTTCTGGAAGCACGCGCCGCGCGACTTGCGCCTGCTGGTCATCGCCATCCCGGCGCTGATCGCGCTGATCTTTCACCCCCACTCGCTTCCCAAGGTGAGCGTGCGCGCTCCCCAGGGCAATCCCATCGGCGGCGTGCTGGGCTCGCAGTTCGCCAACGTGAAGCAGTCCCTGATGGACCGTGCGGCTGTAGCGCTCGATGAGGATTTCCGGTCCGGCCTGGATGGCTGGGTCAGCCGCGGCAACGCCACGGCGGCTTGGTCCTTCGACGCCACAGGGTTCGTCCAGCCCGGCCCGCTGGCCCTGTATCAACCTTCCATGGGTTTGTCCGACTACCAGATGCAATTTCTGGGGATGATCGACCAGAAGGCCCTGAGCTGGGTGGTGCGCGCCAACGATTTTGAGAATTACTACGTGATCAAGCTGGTGGTGCTGAAGCCCGGCCCCCTGCCCGAGATCGGCCTGACGCGGTATGCGGTGATCGACGGCAAGGCCGAGAGCCGCGCCGATACGGTGGTTCCAATCAGCGCGCGGCCGGACATGCTGTACCGGGTGCGGATGGACCTCACCGGCAGCGATTACCTGCTGGAAATTCAGGGCCAGGTGATCGACACCTGGTCGGAGCCGCGGCTGCGCCGGGGCGGGATCGGATTCTTTAGTGCGCGCGGTGAACAGAGCCGCGTGCGGTGGGTGCAGGTAACGCACCAGTACGATATGCTCGGCCGCCTGTGTGCGTATCTGGCGCCGTACAACATTCCAACCAACGGGAGCTGGTAAACCATGAGCGGACGAAGCAACGACAGCACGCCCAATCGCCCGGGGGCCTCCCCGGCCCTGGCGCGCGCGGTGTCTCTACATTTGGAAGGCAAGCGCAAGGAAGCCTTGCGTGAATTGAATGCGGCCATGGAAGGCGGCGAGGAATCGGCTGAGATCTACGCCGCCAAAGGCCACATCCAATTTGAGTTGGAACAATACGACGACGCCGTTAAGACCTATGAACGGTTGCTCGAAGCGACGCCCCGCCACCCTACCGCCAGCTTCAACTTGGGCATTTGCTACGAGAAACTGGGCCGTTGGAACGAAGCTACAACGGCGTTTCAAAACGCACTGACGGTGGATCCGCAGCGGGTCGAAGCTCAGCTCGGACTGGGCATCTGCCTGCTGCATCAAGAGAAGCCCGAGCCCGCCATCGCCTGTTTCGATCAGGTTCTGGCGCGCCGCCCGGATCAGGAACCGGCGCTGTTCGGCAAGGCCGTATCGCTGCAACTGCTGTGGAAGTTCGATGAGGCCACGGCCATCTATCTGGACATCCTCAACCGCAATCCGAACTCGGAAGAGTGCCTGGTGAACCTGATCACCATCGGCATGGCGCGCAAGGATCACGACGCCATTCAGCAGTATTCCGAGCGCTTGCTGACCATGCGTCCGTTTTCCCAAGCGGCTCTGGAAGGACTGGCCACCTGCGCGTTCCACTCCAACGATTACGAGGCCGCTTCGCGCTATTGCGCCAAGCTGGTGGAGTTCACCCCCGATCATTTCGAGCGCTGGTTCAACCTGGGCGTGGCCCAGCAGAAGGCCGGCCACAAGGACGAAGCCGTCAAGGCCTATTCCGAGGCAGTGCGCATCCGCCCCGACGCCAAGCAGGCGCATGTGAACCTGGGTATCGTGCGGCAAGAGATGGGCGATTTGAAGGGCGCCCGCGAATCCTACGAACGCGCGCTACAGATTGCGCCCGATCTGGCCGACGTGATCTACAACCTGGCCAGCGTTCTGGAGCAGCAAGGCGAGATCGAAGATGCCGAGCGGTTGTATTCGAAACTCCTGGCGCGCAATCCGGAGTGGGAGGACGCCTGGTTCCGGCTGGGCTATCTGCGCCTGGAGCGCAACGACCACCGCGGCGCGGCCGAGGCCTTCCAGAATTGCGTCCGCAAGCGCTCCCCCTGGCCGGAGGCGCAGTTGAACTTAGGCTTAGCCCTGTGGAACATGGGCGACCATGAAGGCGCAGCAAAATCCTTCGAAGTGGTGCTCGAATCCAATCCCCATTCGATCGACGCGCTGCGCGGCCTCGCGGCCTTAGCCGTCGAGCGCGAGGAATTGGATCAGGCGCTGGACCTGCAGGCCAAGCTCATCGAAGCCGGCGAGCGCACGCCCGAGTTGTTCTACAACACCGGACTGCTTTTGCAGAAGTCGGGCCAGGTGGAAGACGCCATCCGGCTGTACCAAGAGGCGCTGCAAGAGCGTCCCAACTTCGCCGAAGCGCTGCTCAACTTAGGTCACGCCTTAAAGAGCAAGGGCGAAGTCGACGAAGCGCGCAGCTACTGGCGTCAGGCGCTGGAGCAGAAGCCGGAATTGGCCACGGGATATTTCGAGCAGTAAGCGGACCGCTCTTCCTCTCACAGCACTACTTCTTCGGCGCGCGGGCTTTCTTGAGCCTCTTTTGGCCCGCCCAGTAGAGACTGATCTCGTGACCATCCGGGTCATCGAGATACGCGTGTTTCCAGCCCCACGGCATCACCGTGGGCAGCTTGGAAAACTTGGCGCCGTCAGCTTCCAGCTTCCGGCAGAGCTTATCAAGGTCCCGAACTTCAAAATACAGCCGCACGCCCCCGGTGTTTAACTCTTCGCCTGGCGCCAGCAGGTGCAGCGCAATCGTCGCCGCGCCCGACGGAAGCTTCAACCGGGCATACACCAGCCGGTCGGGGCCCCGGACCTCTTCGAGGACCGTCAGACCCAACAGGCCGTGGTAAAACGCGAGCGCCCGGGACACATCCCGGGTGTAGATCATGGCGTGGTTCAGATCCAATGTTATTCCTTGCTGGCTAGTAATACGCCAGGGTCTCGATGCCCGTGCCGGCCTTAAATGTGTCGATCACCTTCGACGCCTTCAGGTCAATTACCGTCACCGTGCCGTCGCCGTGATTGGCGACCAGCAGCGTCTTACCATCCGGAGCGAAGGCGAAGCCCATGGGGTCCTTGCCTACCGGAAAGACCTTCTGCTTGCCGTGGAGGTTCTTGGCGTCGATCACGTTCACCAGGGGTGGATTCTCCGTCATGGTTACGATGGTCGAACCGTCCAGGGAATACCGCGGTTTGTACCCGCCCCGGGTATTGCCTTCTAGCGTGATCTTATCCACCACGGTATCGGTCTTGGTGTCGATTACCAGGACCACCGGGTCTTTATTATCCATGACCAAACACGCGCGAGCCGTCGGGTGACGCCACCACGCCCTGCGTCCCGTTCGGCGCGGGCACGCGAGCCACGATCTGGCGCGTCTTCAGGTCGATCACCGACACGAACAGGCGGTCGTTCTTGTTGGTGATATACGCTTTGCTGGCGTCCGGCAGCACGGCGATCCAGTGCCCCGTGCCTTCGTTATCGATGGCCGCGATGATCGAGCGCTTTTTCGGATCGATCACCAGCAGCTTGCGGCTCAAATCGCAGGTGACATATAGCGTTCCGTTCTGGTCGACCTGAATCCCGTGCGGCGCGATGTACGGCGACACGTCAATGGTGCCGGTCTGCTTGCGCGTCTCCAGATCGACGATGGCGATCTCGTGACCCGGATGGGTATTTCGCCCGTAGATGCCATCGCCGTAAATCGGCGCGTAAGCGGTCTTGTGGTCCGGCGAAATCGCCACGTCGTGAGGCGTGACGGTGGTTTCAAAACTGGAGATCTCCTTGAGCGTCGTGGGATCGAAGAAGCGAATCGTGTGACCCACTTTGTCTATCATGATGATCCCGTGCGCGCCGGTGGGATTGTTCGGATCGACAATCGGAGCCGCAGTAACGGCCGCCAACGCGACGAACAGGATCACGCCCACGGCCGCGGCGAAGAGTAACAAGTGTTTCCGCATACGAAACAATCATACTCCGCGCCGTGGGGCAGCGCCATGCGCTTCCCGATAGAACACTGGCCCAGCGCCATGCGCTGCCAGCAGGGCATGGCCCTGCTCTACCTCACCCCTTCCTCCACTCTTGCCAATCCGCCAGCGTCGAATCCGCCATGGCCCGCCCCGCTGAATACAGCCACACAGGCCCCCGCCGCTGCAGATCGTCCGACAAAACCTTCGCTTCGCACGACCCTAGATGCACGTTGGCGGTTTCAAATCCCATGGCGTGCAGCAGCCGCTCGGCGTCATGTTCCTTGGGCAGCGCCGACAACTCGATGCGCGAGCAATCCGGCGCCAGACGCCGCACGATCCAATCTCCACGCTGCCGCACGAACGGGTCGGGGCAGCGAATGGCGGTGTCCAGGATTTCCTGATACTGGATGTGCCGCCTGGCCCGCGCCGAGCGTGCCCAGCGCCACGCCGACTCCGCCAATTCCTTGGCTTCGCGCGCGATGCTTCCGCCGTGCCACTCGGCCAGCCCGACGTAGCGCCGGCGACCCAGGCTGCCCAATCCGGCGATGCGATGGGCGATGCGCAGTTCCAGATCTTCGTCGGGAAGCTGGCGGTGCAGCGCCTTGAGCGCGCTCGAAGGAACCTTGTCGTGGTGCGTCGTCAGAGCCTTCAACTTGTCCCAATACGCTTGCGGCTCTCTGAGCCGGTGGACCGCCATCTCCCGCAGCTTGGGATGATCCTCGGCCAGCGCGAACGGACGTCCGCCAGTCTTGAGCGCCGCGCGGTAACCGGCCAGGATCGCCTTGCACGCGGGTCCATGTGGAATCGGCAGATGCTCACCTTCGCCGGCCAGAATCGCGCTGGCGCTCAGGCGCACCAGGTCCACGGTGTAGGGCAAGCGGCAGGCTTCGTCGAAATCGTTGATGCCCCAGATCAGGCGGCCCTCGATGTCGCGCCAGGTGCCGAAGTTTTCCACGTGCAGGTCGCCCACGCCCAGCACTTCGGGCCCATCCATGAGCTTCTCGCACACCTTGGGATAGGTTTGCGACCAGCGGTAAAACGTGGCGCGGAGAAACGGAAACACCGCCTCGTGCATAGCCTGATGCTTCAGCGCCAGGTCGGCGCGAAGCAGCGGGATTTGCTCGCCCAACCAGGCTTCGTAGGTCTTGGTGGCTTTGAGAATGTTCATTTTCAGGGCGGCCGTGCCGCACGCCCAAGTATAATTGACCCGAGTGGCCATACGATCTCGAACCATCCAGCGCGTGGGCGTGCTGGGCGCGGGCACCATGGGCGCGCGCATCGCCGCGCATTTCGCCAACGCCGGAATTCCCTCGTTCTTGCTCGATTTGGACGCCAAAATGGCGCAAAAGGGTATCGAAAACGCGCTAAAACAACGGCCGGCAGGATTCTCTACGGACGCGGCGGCAACCCTGGTCGAAGCGGGAAGTTTCGATGGCGGCCTGGCGCGTCTGAGGGAATGCGACTGGGTCATCGAGGCCATCGTCGAGAATCTCGACGCCAAGCGCGCGCTGTGGTCGCGCGCGATCGGAGCCGCGCGTCCGGATACCGTTCTGTCCACCAACACCAGCGGGATTCCCTTGCGGGAGATCTCCGCGGCTTTCTCGGCCGCTGCCCGGCGCCGGTTCCTCGGCACACACTTTTTCAATCCGCCGCGCTACCTGCACTTGCTCGAAGTAATCCCTGGCGCGGAAACCGATTCAGCCATCGTCGAATTCGTCAGCGGGTTCGCGGCTTCGCGTTTGGGCAAAGGCGTGGTCGCGTGTAAGGACACGCCCAACTTCATCGCCAATCGCATCGGCCTGTTCTGGGGCGCGACCGCTGTGGGCATTGCGCTCGCGGACGGCTACAGCGTCGAGGAAACCGATACGATCACCGGATCGCTCATCGGTCTGCCCAACAGCGCGACGTTCCGCCTGCTCGATATCATCGGCCTGGACGTGGCTTCGTTCGTTGGCGAGAATCTGTACCACGCCGCACCGGACGATCCCTGGCGCGAGCGCTTTCTCACGCCGGAAATCCAGAAGCAGATGCTCGGACGCAAGTGGCTGGGCGAAAAGTCCGGCCAAGGGTTTTACAAACGGGTGGGCCCCGAGAAAAGCATCCACGCGCTGGATTTGAGGACCCTCGAATATCATCCCGCTGCCAAGGTGAGCTTTCCTTCCGCCGACGCCGTCCGCAACACCGAGGACCTGGGCGGGCGTTTGCGCGCCTTGTTGGCCGGCAAGGATCGCGTCGCGGCGTTCCTGTGGAAATTGTATCGCGACGCTTTAGTCTATTCGGCGAGCCGGATCCCCGAAATCTCCGATCACGTTGTCGAAATCGACCGTGCCATGCGCTGGGGTTTCGCGCACAAACTGGGGCCATTTGAGCTGTGGGACGCTCTTGGCTTCGCGGAGACCGCTGCGCGCATGGAGGAAGACGGCTGCGCACTTCCCGAAAACGTGATTGCGATGCGCCGCTCCGGCGTGAAATCGTTCTACCGGCGCGAGGGGCGCGAATACTTCGATTTCGCGGCCGCGTCCTACCAGCCGCTGGAGGCCCCAGGCTTGATCCTGGCGCACTGCCGCAAGGTGAAACAGAATCCCGGTGCAGCGCTGATCGATCTCGGCGACGGCGCGTTGTGCGTCGAGTTCCGCAGCAAGTTGAACGTGCTGGGCGTAGATCAGATTCAGATGATCGAGGCCGGCCTCGAAGAGACGAAAAACAATTTCGAAGCGATGGTTATCGCCAATCAAGGCAGCGACTTCAGCGCCGGTGCGAACCTGCTGCTGATTCTGCTGGCGGCCCGGGAAGGCGAGTGGGATGAAATCGGCACCTTAGTCACCCGCTTCCAGCAAGCCAATCTGGCCATGAAGTACGCATCGAAGCCGGTAGTTGCGGCTCCCTTCGGCCGCACACTGGGAGGGGGTTGCGAGATCGCGCTGCACGCGCATCGCGTCCAAGCCGGGGCCGAAACGTATATGGGTTTGGTCGAGGTGGGCGTAGGCGTCATCCCGGCCGGAGGCGGCTGCGCGGAAATGCTGAGACGCGTCGATGGTACGCGCCGTTTGTTCGAAACCATTGGCGGCGCCAAAGTCTCCTCCTGCGCCGCAGACGCCCGCACGCTCGGCTTCCTCGCGGCCACCGACCGCGTCACCATGAACCCGGATCGCCTGATTGACGACGCCAAACAGTTCGCGCTGGAGTTGGCGCGCGATTACACTCCCCCGCCCCACGCCCCCATTCGCGTGGGAGGCGAGGCCGCGTACGCGCTGATGAAGCTCAGTGCATGGACGTATCAACAAGGCGGCTATATCACCGAGTACGACACCGTAGTCGCAGAAAAGCTGGCGCACGTATTGAGCGGCGGCCGTCTCACCGGTGAACCCATGGTCTCCGAGCAGTATCTGCTCGACCTGGAGCGTGAGGCATTCCTGAGTCTGTGCGGCAATCCGAAGACGTTAGCCCGCATGGAGCACACGCTCAAGACCGGAAAGCCGCTGAGGAATTAAGGTGATGATCAAGGAAGATCCGTGGAGCACGCACTCGTGCGTGCCACGCCGGCACTCGTGCCGGCGCAAGGATTCAGCACACACAACCGGTGTCGAGACGAGTCTCGACATGGCACGACGAGTGCGCGCTCCACATTAGTGCGCGCTCCACATTGAGGAACCATGCCTGAAGCCGTCATCATCGACTGTTTACGCACCGCCGTGGGCAAGGCCGGACGCGGCGCGCTGAAGCACGCCCGGCCCGACGACATGGCCGCGCAAGTGTTCCAGGCGCTCCTCAGGCGCCATCCCCAGATTCCCGCCGGCGAAATCGACGACGTCGTCCTCGGCTGCGCGATTCCCGAGGGCGAAGCCGGCAACAATCTGGCCCGCATCGCCGGCTTGCGCGCTGGACTGCCCGTGTCCGTGCCTGGCGTCACGATCAACCGTTTCTGTTCCTCGGGATTGCAAGCCATCGCGATGGCAGCGGACGCGATCCGTTCGGGCGCGGTTGACATCATCCTGGCCGGCGGAACGGAATCCATGAGTCTGCTGCCCATGACCGGTCATCACCTGGCGCCCAATCCCTGGCTGGTGGACCACTTGCCGGAGACCTACATCAGCATGGGACTGACCGCCGAGAATGTGCAGCGCAAGTACGGCATCTCGCGCGAGGACCAGGACGCCTTCGCGTATCGCAGTCACCAGAACGCGCTGGCGGCGCAGGCCAGCGGTAAGTTTGACCACGAGATCGTGCCTTTGGACGTGGCCTCGGTCGCTCTGGAAAATGGCCACGCGGCCGCGCACGCCGCCCGCTTTCAAAAGGACGAAGGCCCTCGCGCGGACACGTCTCTCGAAGCGCTCGCCAAGTTGAAGCCGGTGTTCCATGCCACTGGAACCGTGACTGCTGGCAACTCCTCCCAGACCAGCGACGGCGCCGCTGCCGCGATCGTGATGTCCGAGACCAAGGCGCGCGAACTGGGTTTGAAACCAGTCGCCCGACTCGCCGCCTTTGCAGTCGCCGGAGTTCCGCCCGAGATCATGGGCATCGGTCCTGTTGCTGCAATTCCCAAGGCGCTCAAACAGGCCGGGCTGAAGCTCGCGGAGATCGGCCTGATCGAACTCAACGAAGCCTTCGCCGCGCAAGCGCTGGCTGTTATGCGCGAAGCCGGCCTCGATCCGGCCATCGTCAACGTGAACGGAGGCGCTATCGCCCTGGGCCATCCTCTGGGATGCACTGGCGCGAAACTCACCGCCACCATCCTGCGCGAGATGGAGCGCTGCCAGATCCGTTACGGTCTGGTCACCATGTGCATCGGAGGCGGCCAGGGCGCAGCCGGAATTCTGGAACGATTGGGCTGACGAAAGCCTGTGCTACGATGAAGTTTCCCCCCGCCGTATCCAGCCAATTATGCAGAGCAAAAAAGTCCTGGCCGTGCTCGAGGACCTGTTCTTCACGGTCAAGATCAATGAATCCGCCAAGCGCGCAGGCATGCAAGCGCAGTTCGTCAAGAGCCAGCAAGACACGCTCGAAAAAGCCGCAGAGAAGCCCGCGGTGATCATCCTGGATCTCAATTTCTCCAGCATCGATCCGCTGGACTTGATCAAGCGGCTCAAGGCGGACGACGGAACCAAGGGCGTCAACCTGATTGGATACGTGTCGCACGTGCAAGGCGAGCTGAAACAGCAGGCGCAAGAAGCCGGCTGCGACATGGTGCTGGCGCGCTCGGCATTTTCGCAAAACCTGCCGGTCATCTTGAAGCGTCACAGCGGCGCTCAGTAACGCTCGCCGTTTGCCAAACTGAAAGACAGTGCTAGGCGGACTCCATCACGTGACCGCGCTGGCTGGATCGGCGCAACAGAATCTCGATTTTTACGCCGGATTCCTGGGTCTGCGCCTGGTCAAACGCACGGTGAATTTCGACGATCCCGCGACACACCATTTTTACTTCGGCGGCCCGGACGGCTCGCCCGGCACGCTGATCACGTTCTTTCCGTGGGGCCGTTTCCGTCCCAGCCGCAAGGGCGCCGGGCAAGCGGTGGCGTTCGCTTTTCGGGTTGCGGAGCGATCGCTCGACCACTGGCAGCACCGCGCGGCGGGCGCGGACGTGGCCACCAGCGGCCCGGAAACGCGTTTCGGCGAAACTGTTTTAACCATTTTCGATCCCGATGGAATCGCAGTGGAGCTGGTGGGCTCCGCTGAAGCTTCGAACGACAATCGCCTCGGCGCGCTGCACTCGGTGACGCTCTGCGAAGCCGCACTCGACCGCACCGCGGACTTCCTCGGCTTTTTGGGATTCGCGCCTGCGGGCCAACAAGGCGAGCGTTCGCGGTTCCAGCTTCCGGGCCAGCAGAGTTGCGTTGACATTAAACATCAGCCCGATGCCGAGCACGGGAGGATGGGCTCGGGAATCATCCATCACGTCGCGTTCGCCACAGCCGATGAACCCGCGCAGCTCGACTCGCGCGAGCGCCTGATCGCGCACGGCCTCAAGGTCAGCCCCGTGAAAGACCGCAATTATTTTCACTCCATTTACTTCCGCGAACCAGGCGGCGTGCTGTTCGAAATCGCGACGCTCGGCCCGGGCTTCCTCATCGACGAAACCTTGAGCGAGTTAGGGAGCCGCTTGTGTCTCCCCCCGTGGCTAGAACCCGTGCGCGACAGCCTGGAACCCCGTCTCGCCCGCGTGCATATTCCGCCGCCTATGACGTTACCCTGAACGAGGAGCCTTATGCCGACCGTCGAAAGCCTGTTTCTGGATCACGCCGCCAAAGAGCTCGGCACCCTGTGCGAGCGCATCGCCACCTGCATCGCGAAGCTTACGCCGGATCAGATCTGGATGCGCGGCGCGGAGAATCAAAACGCCGCCGGCAATCTGCTGTTGCACTTGAACGGAAACGTCCGCCAATGGATTCTGAGCGGCATCGGCGGCGAGCCGGACGATCGCGAGCGCGACGCCGAATTCGCCGCGCGCGGCGGACTCACTCCCGCCGAGCTCACCGCGCGCCTGCGGGAAATGGTCCAGGACGCCATCGGGGTGATCCGTTCCCTACCCCACTCCCGCCTGACCGAGCGCCTCACGATTCAGGGGTTCGACGTGACCGTGCTCGAAGCCATCTATCATGTGACCGAGCACTTCTCCGGGCACACCTCGCAGATCATCTTCATCACCAAGATGGTCACCGGAGAAGATCTGGGCTTTTATTCGTACCTATCGAAGCCCCGGGGCGCCAAGGGACAGACCCCGTAGCTGTGCTCGTGGAGCGGGCTTCAGCCTGAAACGGAGGCTTCAGCCTCCGCGTCAACACGTACGCTAAAGCACCCGTTGCGGGCTAAAGCTCACTCGTCACGAAGCCCCGCGCGAGCGTTTTCGCGCGGCGGGCTTCACTACTTTGCTCTTTCCGCTCCAGCGCCCCAGTTGATATTGGCGGCCATAATGCGAACTCAAATTGCGGATCGTCACCGTCACAATTCCCGTCGAATCGCACGAATAGCGTTCCTCGATCTGCTGCCCTTCGCCCGGGCCGCGCTCCACTGGCACTCCTTCGAGCGCTTTGACTTCGGCTAACGCCGGATCGAACGGGAACAGAATCTCGTCCCACACGGTGATGTCGCCGGTAGGATCGCCCTGGGCATCGACGTGGCTGGCTTCGATGTAGCGGAAATCGCCAATGTTGTGTACGGGATAGTACGTGCGGGTAACCGTCAACGGCTCATCGCCTACCGCGGGCAAGCGTGTACCCGCCGGGAAGATCGAGTCGAACAGCATCCGCTGCCCGCCCTCGCCCTCTCTCCACACGCCAAAATTGCGCGTGAACACTTCGCGCAGAGTGTATCCGGTGGCCGCGTCGGCCTGAATCGCGAGTCCGATGGCCGTGGCCGAGCGCGTATACTCGCTGCGCTTCACTTTGCGTCCGAACTGCTCGCGCAGCACCCGCGCGACCAGCGGCAACTCGCTTCCGCCGCCGGTCACATACAGCGAGTCGATGGGCCCCAAGGCCGCCAGGCGCGCCGTCGCCTCCACGGTTCGATCCACCAGCGGTCGGCACTGCTCGTAATAATCCGCGGCCATGATCGTGACCTGGCCCAGCCCCTCGCGCACCGAATCCAAATCGATCACCATGCGCCGCGAGTTGGGATGCAGCGCCTCCTTGTGGCGCCGGCATTCTTCCTGCAGACGGAACAACTCGCCGGCGTCCATCCCGGCAAGGGCTGCATCGCCCACGGCCATCTCGGCGAGGATGAGATCGAATTCGTCGCCGCCCAGCCACGGAATTCCTTCGGTGGCCACCACCGTGTGGGTGTTGACGCCCATGTCCACCAGCGATACGTCGAAAGTTCCGCCGCCCAGGTCGTACACCAGCACCCGGCCCGTCACCTGGCCGCGATGTCCAAATTCGATGGATGCCGCGGAAGGCTCGTTCAACACGCCCAGCACGATGAACCCAGCGCGGCGGAACGCCTCCACGGTCATGAAGCGTTGATTGCTGTTGGCGTGGGCGGGCACGCCCAGCATCACCTCGAAAGCTTCCTTGGCGCCGTACTGCTCCGCTAGTTCGCGTTTCAGCGCCAGCATCAGACCTTCAAGTAAACCGGCCAACAAAACCGAGACTCCACCGGCCTCCAGATGTGTTTCCGGACCGGCGTCTTCCAGGTAGCGCTTCAACGAACGCACCACCGTCCAACCCCGCTCGGCCTGCACGTTCCAGGCCGGCCAACCATAGCGGCGGTCGCACGGAAGACCCTCGGCAACGCCGACATTCTCCGCGGCGCGCAGCGCCACCAGCGGCGGAAACCACTCGGCGCTTTCCTCCCCGTTCTCGAACACCACCAGCGGGAAGTTACCGCGGTCGGCCGCCGCGACCACCACGCGCGTGGTGCCGAAATCGACGCCCAGCTTCATCTCTTATGGGTAGCACGTTTGGGCAGCCCCGCGTGGCCAGGATGCCCGTACCGGGTGCACGACCCACAAAAGTGGAGCCTCCGGGATTCCTACGCAAAATCTCAAGAATCCGAGCGTGCAAGCTACGCCAGGAAATTCGCGATGCGGTCGGGCTTTGAGCCCGCCGCCGGGCTGCTCGGCTCGCGACGCCAACTCAAAAGCCGGAGGCAGCCTAAAGAAGCCGAGTCCCCCAACGGCCAGAATTGATGGTGGTGTCGGATGTGTCGGATTGTGTCGGATCGATGGCGAACGAAGCGCGGTCACATAAAGAACATCTCCACGTCCCAGGATAGCTGGTGGTGTCCAGAGCACGGGTGTATTTGTCAACGGTTTCAACAGGATATGGCTTGTGACTGGTTCTTGATCCCGGCGTGCCAACTCTTCCCCTTCTACGCCGCACAGCCGCCCGATGCTACCTGCGGCGCACAAAATCCGACACTTGCGCCGGAAAAACGCGGCAGCCTGGGTTCGTTTTGTATTTTTGGGGCTGGAGGGTTCGCATTTCAACTTCCTCTGCCCCGGACGCGATTTCTGCGATAGAATCAAACCCAATATGGCCCTGGCGGACGGCGCGCGACTGGAACACTACGAGATCGTTGGTCCGCTGGGTGCTGGCGGCATGGGCGAGGTGTATCGCGCCGTCGACAGCAAACTCCGCCGCGAGGTCGCACTCAAAATCCTTCCTCCGAAGTTTGCCGCGGACCCGTCGCGGCTGGCTCGCTTCGAACGTGAGGCACACTTGCTGGCCTCGCTGAATCATCCCAATATCGCGGCGATCTACGGCCTCGAGCACTCCGACGGCATTCGGTTCCTGGTGCTGGAACTGGTAGAGGGTCCGACTCTCGCCGAGCGGTTGAAGTCCGGGCCGATGGAGCTTGCGGAGGCGCTGCGCATCGCCGCCGGGATTGCCGAGGCTCTCGAAGCCGCGCACGAAAAGGGTGTAGTGCACCGGGATCTGAAGCCGGCGAACGTCAAGATCACTCCCTCCGGCAAGGTAAAGGTGCTCGATTTCGGATTGGCGAAGGCGCTGGGGGAAGCTGAGCCTACACAGTCCTCGGGCGACCCCGAAGCGCAGCCCACAGCGACCATGCAGGAGACCAGGGCCGGAGTGGTCATGGGGACCGCGGCCTACATGAGTCCGGAACAGGCCGAGGCCAAGCCGACCGACAAGCGCTCGGATGTGTGGAGCTTCGGCGTGGTGCTGTACGAGATGTTGAGCGGCAAGCGCTGCTTCGACGGCAAGAGCACGTCGCACATTATTGTGCATCTGCTCGAAGACGATCCGGACTGGCAAAAGCTTCCGGATAGTCTGCCGGCGGGCGTGAAGCACCTGCTGGAGCGGTGTTTGCAGAAAGACCCGGCGAAACGCCTGCGCGACGTCGGGGATCTGCGCTTGCAGTTGGAGGCGATGGCGCAGGAAGCGGGGGCGGTTTCAAAGACAGCGCGTGTCGCGGCGCCCGCTCGCCGTGAAGGTTCTCGATGGTTGTGGCCCGCCGTCGCCGGCGCGGCCGCGCTCCTGGCGGTTGCCGCTGTTCTGCTCTGGGCGCCGTGGCGTTCGCAGACCAACCTGGTGCCGATCCGGTTCGAAGTCACGGACTCGGACAAGATGAAGTTCTTCGGCGGCGGTGCGATGGCGGTTTCTCCGGACGGGCACTGGATGGTGTTCCCGGCCACCGGCGAAGACGGCATGGCGCGGTACTGGGTGCGGTCGCTCGATACGGTGGAGTCCCGTCCGCTGCCGGCGAGCGAGGGCGCTTACGTTCCGGCGGCCTGGACTGGGGACAGCCGGTATGTATTATTCACCACGCTCGGGGACAGGAGGCTTAGGAAGGCCGATATTCAAGGTGGACCGCCGCAGACGCTGGCGACGGAGCTTCCCGTCGGACTGAACGGCGCTGACTCGAACCAGGACGGAGTGGTTATTTTCGGAGTCGCATCCCCGGCGCCGTTGATGCGCGTGTCCGCCTCGGGAGGGGACACAACGCCCGTAACTGCTCTCGCTCAAGGCGAATCGCACCGCTGGCCACAGTTTCTCCCTGATGGCCACCACTTTCTCTACCTGAGGACATCAAACGATCCCAACCGGATGGGGATCTACGTGGGTTCCACCGACGTGAAGCCCGAGGCGCAGAGCCTCAAACGCCTTCTAGCGACGAACCGGCAGGCGTACTACGCCGCTTCGCCCAAGGGAGGCGCGGGACATTTGATCTTCCTCCGCGACACCACTTTGATGGCGCAGCCGTTCGATCCAGGCAAGATGGAACTGAGCGGCGACCCCGTTCCTATTGCGGAGGGCGTCGACTCCTTTCCAGGAGCATTCTATGGTTTATTCTCCGTCTCCCACACCGGCGCGCTGGTGTACCGGCGGGGAGGGGGCGTCAAGACGTCGCTGAACTGGGTCGACGCGAATGGCAATCCCGCGGGGACGCTGGGTGAACCGGGCGAGTACGCCAATCCGGCGATCTCTCCGGACGGCACGCGGATTGCCGTGGCCAAGGGCCCGGTACAGTCCCGTGATATCTGGATCGTGGATGTGGCGCGGGGAACTTCGACTCGTTTCACCTTCGATCCGGCTCGGGACGATTTCCCGGTTTGGTCGCCGGATGGGAAGAATATCGTTTTCGCGTCCACTCGCAGCGGGCAGGCGAAGCTTTACATCAAGCCCGCCGATGGATCGGGTGAAGAACGGATGCTCGGAGAGCAGACTGGAACTCCGACGAGCTGGTCGAAGGACGGCCGCTTTATGCTGTTCACCAGCGTGGGTCCAAAGACCGCTAACGATATTTGGGTACTGCCGGATCCGGGGCGGGCCTCTCCAGCATCCAAACCAACGCCGTTTCTCGCGACGCAATTCAGCGAAGGGTTTGCACAGTTCTCACCGGACGGGCGCTGGATCGCGTATACATCTAACGAGTCCAGTGCCGCTGATGTCTTTGTCCGGCCGTTCTCGTCCGATGCCAGCGGCGGCGGCGGAGCCAAGTGGCTGGTGTCCAAAAGCAGCGGCGTTTATCCACGCTGGCGCTCCGACGGGAAACAATTGTTCTACTCAACGATCAGCCTCGACTTCATGGCGGTGGACATCGATACGAGCAAGGGATTCCAGGCTGGAACACCGCGCCGATTGTTCGCAACTCCGCCGCCGATGCTCAATATCGATTGGGACATCGCGCCGGACGGCAAACGCTTTCTGTTTGTAACGACACCGAACGCCGGACGGCCGGAACCGTTCACTGTCGTGCTCAATTGGGAGGCGGGCTTTAATAGGAATGGCCGTTAAGCGCTACAGCGGAACGTCTACCAGCGTGAGGATTTCCTGCAGCACGCGCTCGCCGGCTTCGGTCGAACGCGCCCCCAGCGCCACGCGCGTATTCACCACCAAGCGATGCGCGAACACCGGGAGCACCAGTCGCTTCACGTCATCCGGGATCGCATAGTCGCGGCCTTCCACCGCCGCCAGCCCCTGTGTGGCACGATACAACGCTTGCGCCCCGCGCGGGCTCACGCCCATGGCCAGGGCTTCGTGCGAGCGCGTGCGCTCCACCACCTGCAGCATGTACTCGACCAGCGAATCGTCCACCGCCACGCGGCCCGCCGCGTCTTGCAGCACGGTCAACTCCTCGCCCGAAATCACCGCCCGCACGATTCCCGCTGCGGATGTGCCGGACTGGCGCAGAATCTCGCGCTCCGCTTCGTGATCCGGATAACCCACGCGGATGCGCATCAGGAAGCGGTCCATCTGCGATTCCGGCAGCGGGTAGGTCCCGTGATGTTCCACCGGGTTCTGCGTGGCGATCACCATGAACGGATCGGCCAGCGGATAGGATCGGCCATCCACGGTCACCTGCCCCTCGTTCATGGCTTCGAGCAGCGCCGATTGCGTCTTCGGCGTAGCGCGATTGATCTCGTCGGCGAGAAGGAAATTCGTGAACACCGGGCCGGGTTTAAACTCGAACTCCTGGCTGTGCGCGTTATAAATGGTGACGCCCACCACGTCGGAGGGCAGCATGTCGGAGGTGAACTGCAAGCGGTGGAACTGGCTGTCGACGCTGCGCGCCAGCGCCTGTGCCAGCGTGGTCTTGCCCACACCCGGCACGTCTTCGATGAGCAAATGTCCGCGCGCCAACAGACACGCCAGCGACAGCCGCAGTACTTCCGCCTTGCCGCGGATGGCTTGACCTAGCGCCGCTTCTATTTCGGAAAGCCTGACAAGAGAAACAGGCGGGCTGACGACGGTGTCCCGCTGGACCATCATGACCCATCATATCGCGCCCCGCCCCCGTTAAACGAGCGTTACACCGAACCGGTTCAACCGGCCCTCTCCGGAGGCCCCGGCCGCCGCAGATGTTTCACCGCGTCCCGGAACTGCGCCGTGTCGGTGTAGGTTCGACCCGTCAGCAGCCGGCCATCCCGGAAATGGAGCACGTGCACGAACTCGGCATCCAGGCCAAAACCGGTGCCCTTGAGTTTTCCCCGATAGCGTCCGCGAACGATCACCGTTTCGCCCGCGACAAACGTTTCCTCGGGACGGATGGCGAAGGTGTCCCAATCGTCGTCGATCTGCCGCAGAATCCCCAGTACCATCTCGACGCCCACATAGGGGTTATGTTCGGCATACAGGAAATTCTCGGCGGAATTCCATTCCACTCGCGCGTCCAATGCATCGCGCAGCGCCGGGTAGTCGCGACGCGCCATCGCCGCGTAGAAGGATTTGACGGTCTGGGTCAGATCCTGAGCCACGACCACATGATAGCTGGGTCGCCAGCGCGGGCGACTCGTGGGCCGGAGGCACGGCACTTGGTCCCTGAGAAATGCTTGGTTCCCGCGTCCGCCGCGGTGTAGACTGGGCTTAAATCGTGGCCCCCGAACGCCGGGGAACGGAGAGCTTTGCATGACGAGACGGCCCATGAAGAAACTGCGATTCACGGAGACCCTAGCCCTGTTTTTGATCCTGCCCGTCTTGGGTGTCGCGCAGGCGAAGAAGTCCAACACAGCCAAAGTCGAGCCTCTAGCGCGAATCAACGTGACCGGCGCTTGAGACGGAAGTTTTATGGGTGGCTCGAATTTCCAACTCTCCCAGGACGGCGACCGGGTGTGGGGCAGGTTCAGCTACGGCAATGGCGACGGCTTCGCGCGCGGAAGCTGGAGCGAAGGGCGTCTGATTTTGATTCTGACGCCCACGGCCGCACAAGTAGGCGGCGCGTGCGATCCGCGAAAAATCGTCGTGATTACGCCCCAGGGCACAGCAACGGCTCTACAGCCCTACGTACTCGATTTATCGAACAACGCAAACTTCAGCGGCCGCATGACCCGGACGTCTCCCAACCCCGGGGCCGCGGTTGAGTATCCTTACGAAGCCGAGCTGAAGAATTGCGGCCAGCTCTTCACCTACGAGCTGTCCTTCGACACCAACTCCGACAAACTCAAGGGAACGGACTGGGCCATTCTGGAGACGCTCGTCGGCCTGCTCAAGAAGGACTCCGCGCTCAAAATCCAGGTCGCGGGGCACACCGATGCAACCGGCAATGCCGCGGCTAATCAGGATCTCTCGACGCGTCGCGCGGAAGCGGTGAAGAAGACGCTGGTGGAACGCTACGGTGGTGACGCGATGCGCGTTACGGCGAAAGGCTACGGCGCGGAGCAGCCCCTGGCGGCCAATGACTCGGACGAAGGCCGGTCCATCAATCGTCGCGTTGAGATCGTCCTGTTGCCTTGAGGCGGCTTTGCGCCCAGCGCAGATCGCTTTGCAAGCTAACCGGGGCGGGGACGCAGTGACTCGCGGAACGCATCAAAGCCGCGCCGCGCAGGCCCACACTCAGGGAACCCGCTCCGAGCGCACATCACAATCCCAATACTCTTCGGTGTCCGGGATGTTGGAGACGATCCGGTACACCTCGTCATCGAACAGATTGACCTTCACCTCTCCCTGCACCACTTCAAGATTGAACGTGCGCGGATAGTTTGTCTTCACGAACGGCGCGAGGTAAAGGTGATCAAACGCGCACAATTGCAGGGTCTGGGGGCTCACCTTGTATCGCTCTATGAAGCCCTTACGCGGGCCGACGATTACCATCTGATACCCGCCAACAGCCAAGGTTTTTGCGTAGAACGGTGCCTCGGGCGAGGGCTTGCCATCCACCGTGAACGCTTCCTCCAAAGCGCCGTTCCTTTCGGTAACCCTCATGATATCGCCGATCGGATAGCCCCGCTCGCGCGTCTGGCTGGGGTTCGCCGCAACCCTAACCCACGTGCCGAGCAACTGAGGATCGATTCCGGCCTTCTCCCAATAGGCGCCGAAATCGCCCACATTCATGCACGACGTGAGGCAGACCATGGCAGCGGCGGCCAACAGCAGTTTCTTCATAGACCCTCCCGGCCCCCGCGCGGCACGGAGAGGCCTAATCCAGAAGATCGGTTGTTTGGGGCCGCAGCTTGATCCTGAACCTTATTACTCGATGCTCAGATTCACCACGTCAAAGGTGAAGCGCTCCGGCGGCAGCGAGCTGACCGGAGCCTTGCTCATCGACTCCCAGGTCTGGTACGCAGTATTCGCCACGGTCGAGTTCAAGTAGAACAGGAACTGGTTGGAGAAGCACTTGAGCGGCGGCGGCTGGCGAAAAGTCAACCGCAGGCCAACGGCCTTCTCGATCCCAATGCCGTGCGTATCGATGGCTTTATCCTCCAGCAACCGCACAAAGCTGGAGCGCCCCGCGTGAGGCCACACGCCGGTGTTGATCAGGTTGCGGAGTTCCAATCTTTGGCCGAAAGTGGTCTCGCACTGCCGAATCCACTCCAGCACGTCGTCGCCCCACCGCCAATGGCTCACCACACCGAGGTATTGTTCCACCAGGTTGATAGCCAGGTCCATCCGGCGCTGCTCGCGCTCGATGACGAGCGGGCCAATGTCAGGCGCGTCCGATGGTTCCGCCAGCAAGTCTTCCGACTCCACAATGCCCGCGGCAATCTCCATTACGCGGTCCATGCGCTTCATGCCCGCGGAACCGCGCACCAGCAGCGGCGGCAATTCGTGGGTCCTTGACCCGGGCACATCGACGAACTTACGATCCCCGACAATCTCCATTCCCATAAACCATCTTAACCTGTTTACGTGCCAATAATATCGACCAAGTCCTGCTACTTCAATAGACGACGGGCCTGGACCTGAAGTTGCAGGGCGGCAAGTTAAGGGATTTATATACATAAGTCCCTTTTCCGCTTGCTTTCCGTGCGGGACTCAAGTACAATGGATTCATGAGCAAGTCCACCATCAGCACCTTCAAGCTGTTTGAACTCTTCCCGAACGAAGAAACGGCGAGGGAATACCTGG
>DATNJC010000183.1:0-6560 GCA_035604115.1 Bryobacteraceae bacterium
CCCCGCCAACTCAGGGACGCCATCGACGCCTTCGTCAAGGCCTACAATCCGAAAGCCGCGCCATTTGAATGGACCAAGGCCGTCGTCCACCAGTCCAAGCCCAAATCCTTTTACTCTGATTTATGCAAGTAAGTACTAGGCCCCCAATGCTTGTAAAACCGGTGGCTCTACGAACCCTGAGAGGGAGAAGGCTTAGCTCGCCGGGCGCGGATTTCCGCCAGACGCTCGGCGATGCGTTGCTCGGCGCCGCGGGCGGTGGGCTGGTAGAAGACCGTTCCGCGCAGACCTTCCGGCAGACATTCCATGGTGTTCACGGCGTCCTCAAACTTGTGCGCGTGCTGATAGCCTTCGCCGTAGCCCCACTCCTTCATCGGGCGCGTGGGCGCATTGCGAAGTTGCATGGGCACGGGCTCGGCGGTGGTGCCGGCGACGGTCTCCATGGCCCGGTTCAAAGCCTGATAAGCCGCGTCCGACTTGGGTGCGACCGACAAGTAAATCGCGAGTTGCGCCAGCGCCTGGTCGCCCTCGGGGGTACCCAGGAAGTGGACGGTCTGCTGCGCGGCGATGGCCTGCTCCAGGGCGCGCGGGTCGGCCAGGCCGATGTCTTCGATGGCCATCCGGACCAGGCGGCGGGCGATGTACAGCCGGTCTTCGCCGGCCGCGAGCATGCGGGCCAGCCAGTACACGGCCGCGTCCGGGTCGGAGGAGCGCACGCTCTTGTGCAGCGCCGAAATCAGGTTGAAGTGCTCCTCGCCGCCCTTGTCGTAGAGCAGAACCTTGCGCTCCATGGCGGCCTCGACCGCTTCGGGCGCGATCGCACCGCCGGGCGCTACGCCGGCGGCAAGCTCCAGAATGTTGTAAGCAGTGCGGGCATCGCCACTCGAATACACCGCGATCTGCTCCAGCAGCTCGCGCGGGGCGGTGACGTGCAGCACGTCGAGCGCGCGCACAAGCAAAGTGACGATCTCGTCCACCGTCAGCGCCCGCAGTGCGTAAACTTTGGCACGGGACAGCAACGCGGAAACGACCTCGAACGACGGATTCTCTGTGGTAGCGCCGATCAGAATGATGTCGCCGCGCTCGACATACGGCAAGAAAGCGTCCTGCTGAGCTTTGTTGAAGCGGTGGATTTCATCCACGAACAGGACGGTGCGGCGGCCGGCGCGGCGCAGGCGTTCCGCGTCCGCCATGACCGCCTTAATTTCCTTGATGCCGGCCAGGACCGCGCTAAAGGGGATGAATTCAGCGCGCGTCATGCGCGCGATCAGGCGCGCTAGCGTGGTCTTGCCGACACCCGGCGGACCCCACAGGATCAGCGACTGCAACTGGTCGCGCTCGATCTGCACGCGCAGAGGTTTGCCGGGGCCGAGAATATGCTGCTGCCCGACAAAATCCTCCAGACGCTCGGGGCGCATGCGCTCGGCCAGAGGCCGGGGAGCGCCTTCGTCGGGCTTCTGCGCTTCGTCCGGCTCCGAATCGAACAGATTCATGCGCGCGTCCTTTGGCGGTGTGCCTCGTACAGCATCACGCCCGCGGCCATCGCGGCGTTGAGCGATTCCACGCCCACGGTCGGAATGCGGACATGCGTCGCGAGCGCGGCCGTGCCGGGACCGACACCGCGGCCCTCACTGCCCACGGCGATGGCGCAGGGGCGGGTCAGATCGGCTTGATCGAGCGTCCGCTCCGCCCGCGGCATCGCCGCGTAGAGCGCGAGGTCCGGCATGATAGCCGGACTGAAGTCGTGGATCAGCGGCATCCGGAACAGCGATCCCGCCGATGCACGCAGGCATTTAGGATTATGCGGGCTGACCGTGCCTTTCAGGAACACGACGCCCGTCGCGCCGAAAGCTTCCGCCGTCCGCACGATGGTCCCGGCGTTGCCCGGGTCTTGAATCGCGTCCAGGATCACGATCAGCGGAGTGCCGCCCAGCAGGTCCTTGGGGCTCCACTGGCGCGGGCGCACGAGCGTGATCACGCCTTGGGGATGTTCGGTGGAGGCAATCTTGGAGAAGACCGCCTCAGGCACGGAAACCAAGCGCGCCTGGGTCCGGGACAACAGGCTCTCGGCCGCCGTGCGGGCCGCGTCGGAGACGATCACCGTGACAATTTCGACCGGGCTCGCCAGGGCTTCCTCAAGGAGATGAAGACCCTCGGCCACGACGCAGCCGTCCGCCGTCAGTTCTCCCTTCGAGGCGGCACGGCGCACCTCCTTAAGCAGCGGGTTGTGCGGACTGGTCAGCGCGGCGGTCATTAATCAGTTGCGCCCTCCGGGCGCGTCGAACGCATACAATAAGGCAGAATCGCGTTTCGTAACGCCAGCATAACGCATGCGCAGGCCAACCTTAACGATCGTTGCTATGGTGCTCGCGGTGTTGCTGCTCTCGGCAGCCGTGGGAGTGGCGGTGGTGTCGCAGGAGATTCGCCGCCAGTCCACTATCGATGAGGCGCAGCCGGCGGACGTCATCCTGGTACTGGGCGCGGCGGAGTATCGCGGGCGCCCGTCGCCGGTGCTCGAAGCCCGGCTCAACCACGCGCTGTTTCTGTATCTTCAGCATCTGGCCCCCCGGATCTTGACGACCGGGGGCGCGGGCGGCGACCCGACCTTCACGGAAGGCGAAGTAGCGCACTCTTACCTGAGCCATCACGGAGTCCCGTCAGAGGCCATCTTCGTCGAAAACGTTGGAGAGAGCACCGTGCATTCCACGGCAGTGGCGGCAGAGATCATGGAGCGGATGAACCTGCGCTCCTGCATCGTGGTGAGCGACGGCTACCACATCTACCGGGTGAAAAAGATGCTCGAACAACGCGGGCTGAAAGTCTACGGCTCCCCCCGCCCGGAAGCCCGGCGCGAGGCGGGCGAGGGCTGGCGCGCCCAATGGATCTACGTCCGGCAGGCAGTGGCTTACGGGTTGTGGCGGCTCGGGATTCCGGTTTAGCGACCTTCGGACCCAAATCACAAAACGAACCCACACACCAGATAAGTACAAATAGTTCTATAAGTTATAAACAAGTCTTGCGGGGCCTTGACATCGCCAGCTCGGTTATATACTATATCTCTATCTGTATAGTATACAGATGGTTTTAATATGCTAACCAGTTCGTCGGTCTGCTCTCTCCTGGTCTTGGTCGCGCTTGGATCAGGTTCTTTGTGCGGGCAATCCGAGCCGCCGTCCAGCGATCAGCAGAAGATTGAGGACTTGGAGCAGAAGGTGGACGCACTCGCTGCAAAGCTTCGGGACGAGGACGCCGGCAGTGCCGGCAAGAGAGGAACCTCGGTGTCCTTTGGAACGGGTGGAGTCGCGATCCGCTCCAACGACGGCAACCTGCAGTTGAAGATCGGGCTCGACTTGCAGGTGGACGGACGGTTTTATCCGGATGGCGCCAACGCCCCCGCCACGGACGGCATCCTGATCCGCCGCGCCCGGCCGACGGTTTCGGGGACGGTGTTCAAATACATCGATTTCTACGTCCGACCGGATTTCGGGCTGGGCCAGGTGGTTCTCTATGAGAGCTACATCGACTTCAAGTATTTCCCGCAGTTCGTGGTCCGGGCCGGGAAGTTCAAGCCGCCGGTGGGGTTGGAGCGGCTGCAATCCGACGACGACACCAACTTCATCGAGCGCGGCTTTCCGACCCTGCTGGTGCCCAGCCGCGACATCGGCTACCAAATCTCGGGCGATGTGGTGAAGCGCCTCGTGAATTACGCCGTGGGCGTGTTCAACGGCGTCGCCGACAACAGCCTTTCCGATGCCGGAACCAGCTCGCACAAAGATTATGCGGGGCGGCTGGTGCTGACTCCTTTCCAAAGCGCGAACCAGGCGGAGACCAAGAATCCGCTGAGTGGGCTGGGCGTCGGCGTCGCGGCGACGAGTGGGGCGATGGACGGGTTGCCGTTGCCGGCGTATAAAACATTGGGCCAAGTCACGTTCTTCAACTTCAACTCCGGAGTCGCGTCGGCAGGCCATCGCACGCGCCTCGCGCCGCAAGCCTACTACTATGTGGGGCCGTTCGGGCTGCTGGCCGAGTTCACGCGAGCGGAAGAGGGGTTCCAGAGAGGCTCCGTTCGCCAGCCGATCGCGTTCCGTGCGTGGCAAGTGCAGGCCGCCTACGTTCTCACGGGTGAAAAGAAGGGCTTCACCAGTCCGGTTCCCAAAAGGAACTTCGATCCATTGAATCACGGGGGTTGGGGAGCGCTGGAACTATCGATCCGCGTGGGCGATTTCGAGGCCGAGCGGGGCGTGTTCAATTATGGATTCGCCGACATCGCCAAAACGCCGCGGCGGGCGCATGAGTGGCTGGGCGCGGTGAGCTGGTATCTGAATGCCAACGTACGGATTTCGTTTAATGCCGGCAACACCAATTTCGCGGGAGGCGCGGCGGGAGGCGACCGGCCTCCGGAGAAGACGCTGTTGAGCCGGTTTCAGTTGAATTTCTAGACGGAGGCTGAAGCCTCCGTTGCAGGCTGAAGCCTGCTCCACGGTACAATAGCGGTTCCCGTGAAGGCTCTTCCGAATCTCTTGAGCGCATTGCGGCTGGCGCTGGCTCCGTTCATCTTCTGGTATTTGTGGGTGGGGGATTACGGCTGGGCCTTGCTCTTGTTCGCGGTCGCTGCCCTTACGGATTATCTTGACGGATTCTTCGCGCGGCGCTTGGTCGTGCATTCTCGGGTGGGCGCCGTGCTCGATCCCGTCGCCGATAAGGTCCTCCTTAGCGGCACTTATTTGACACTCGCGTTGACGGGGGGGATGCCCGCCTGGATCGCCTGGATCGTGCTGGGCCGCGACGCGCTGATTCTCGCGGGCGCGGGTGCGCTGCTCGCATTCACCGGGAAGCGGCGCGAGTTTCCGCCCTCGGCCTGGGGCAAGATCAGCACTGGGTTTCAGATCGGATTCGTGCTGGCTGTGCTGCTGGACGTGCGCGCCGCGGCGCAGGTGTTGTTGTGGGTCGTGGCCGCGGTAACGGTCTGGAGCGGCATCGACTATGCCCGGCTGGCGTTCCGACGCCGGTATGATGTAAGCAATGCCTGAGGGTTTTCCCGCGCGGATCTACTCCGAGGCGGTGCTGGCGCACAATTTCGAGTACGCGCGGACTCACTTTGTGGACGCGTTGATGGACATCCACCACGCGCACACGCGGATGCTGGCGCACTGCGGCATCATCTCGCGCGAGGAGTGCGCGGCGCTGGTGGTGGCGCTGGATGGCCTGGAGCTGGAGCGGATCAAGGCAGCCCGTTTCGACGGGTCGTTCGAAGATTTGTTTTATCTGGTCGAGAAGCTGCTCGATGAGCGCGCGGGGCCGCACATAGCGGGCAAAATGCACACCGCGCGCAGCCGCAACGACATCGCGATCACGCTGTACCGGATGACCGCGCGGCGCGAAGTGCTGGCGCTGCTGAACGCCGCGAACGAGTCGCGGAAGGTGCTTCTGGATCTGGCGGCGGCGCACGTGGAGACGGTGATGCCCGCGCATACGCACGCCCAGCCCGCTCAGCCTACGACGCTGGCGCATTATCTGTTGGCGGCCTGCGAATTCCTGGCGCGCGATGGGGAGCGGCTCCGGGCGGCGTACCTGCGGGTCAACCGGTGTCCGATGGGCGCGGCGGCGATCACAACGACCGGCTTCCCTATCGACCGGGAAGAGACCGCGCGATTGCTGGGCTTCGACGGCGTGGCGGAGAATTCGTACGGCGCGATCGCGGCCATCGACTACATCACCGAGTGCGCGGCGGTGGTGGCCGTGGCGATGGTCAACCTGGGGAAGCTGGTCCAGGACCTTCTGCTGTGGTCGACGCGAGAGTTTGGCTTCTTGCGGCTGTCGGATGGATTCGTGCAGGCCTCCAGCATCATGCCGCAGAAGCGCAATCCGGTGGCGCTGGAGCATGTCCGCATCCTCGCCAGCCGCGCGCTGGGGCAGGCTCAGGCGGTGCTGACGTGCGCGCATAATACTCCGTTTGGCGATATCAACGATAGCGAAGATAATCTGCAGCCGCTGGTGGCGGCGATGTTCGGCGACGCTCAGCGAGCGCTGCGTTTGTTTGCGGGTTTGATGGGCGAGGCGGAGTTCGATCGCGAGCGGATGGCGTGCCAGGCGGCCAAGAATTTCCTGACTGTTACAGAGTTGGCCGACACGCTGGTGCGGGGCGCGGGAATGAGCTTCCGGGAGGCGCACGACGTGGTGGCCAAAGCGGTGCGGGTGTGCGGGACCGAGGATAGTGCGGCGGCGCTCACGCGGGCGCTGGGGCGCATCCGGCCGGATTTGCGACTGACTACGGAAGAAATCGAGCGGGCGCTCGATCCGCGGCATTTTGTGCGCGTGCGCGCGGCGACGGGGGGGCCGGCGCCGGAGCGGATCGCGGAATCGCTCGAACGGGCGCGCGCGGGGTTGCTTGAGATGGAAGAGTGGGCCGCGAGGAAATTGGCCGCGCTAGACCATTTTCTGAGATAATATAGACCAGCTCTGGCGATCCGGCTGCAAGCAAGAGATGGCGAAGGCCTATTCTGACGATCTACGACGGAAGTTGTTGGAGGCGCATCAGCAGGGGGAAGAGAGCCTGGAAGAGT
>DATNJC010000184.1:0-108926 GCA_035604115.1 Bryobacteraceae bacterium
GCCTCGTTCACCCGCAAGGTGAAACCTCCTGCTCCTGCTTCACCAAAACGGGCTTGACTCAACCGCCCACTTGAAGCCGTTCGCCACACATCTCTCGCGCACTGCGCACTCCAGCACCGCCGGTTACGGACGGATCACGGGGTGGGCCTAACGAGGGAACGGTCCGGGGCGGCATGAGAGACAAGTTGGTAGAATGCGCAAAAACCGGCCGGTTCGAATTCTGATCGTTGGACACCAGGGGATCGTGCGGGAGAGCTTAGCTCTCATGCTCTCCGGCCAACCCGGCGTGGCGTGCGTGACGAGGGAACCTTCCGACGTCATTCTGGTAAACCACGATACGACCTGGGACGCGCTGCTGGATGAGTTGGTTGACGGGGCTGGCCGGAACGGCTCGGCCAAACGCATTGTGGTCCTTACCCCGGGGCTCGAAGACGGCATCGCGATGGGGCTGGTCCAGCAAGGGGTCGGCGGGCTATGTCTGAAACACAATTCGCTGGACCGGTTGATGGAGGCCCTGCACATCGTGGCGCAGGGCGGGACCTGGGTGGACGCACCCTACTCGCGGATGCCCAGGCCGCGGACCGGGTCGAAGACGGGGCTGCGGGCCGTGTCGGATCGGACCGCCGCCGCGGGGAGCCGCCCATCGTTGTTCACCGAGCGTGAATTAGTGGCGCTGCGCTCGCTGATCGAGGGCTGCTCGAACAAGGAAATCGGCGCCCGGGTGGGATCGTCGGAGTCCGGGACCAAAAGCCTGCTGCAGAGGCTCTTTCGAAAGACGAACGTGCGGTCGCGGGGGCAATTGATCCGGGTGGCCCTGGAGAAGTACCGCGATTTGCTGTAATGCGGTTTGCTGTGGCGCGGTTTGCTGTAACGCGGTTTGCTGTAAAGACGGTCCGCTGCGATGATACAGTAAGTGCCTCTGGTTTCGTACCTCCACCGGACCGCCGCCGGGTCCCACTTAACAGCCGAACAAGCCTACCAAGCGATGAGCGCGCTGCTGGACGGCTCGGCTCCCGAAGCGCAGATCGCCGGATTCCTGGTCGCGCTGCGCATTAAGGGCGAGACTGCGGCCGAGCTGGCCGGGTTCGCCCGGGCGATGCGCGAGCGGATGCTGTTTGTCGACGCCGGGCCGGACGTCATCGACACGGCGGGCACGGGCGGGGACAACGCGGGGACGTTCAACATTTCCACGGTAGCGGCGCTGGTGATGGCGGGCGCCGGGGCGCGCGTGGCCAAGCACGGGAACCGGTCGATTTCGAGCGCGGCGGGCAGTGCCGACGTTCTGGAAGCGCTGGGGGTGCGGATCGCTCCATCGGGTGAGGCGTCGTCGGCCGCCGAGGCTGCGAGCGCGGTGCGGGAGATCGGGATCGGGTTTCTCTTCGCTCCGGCGCTGCATCCGGCCATGAAGCACGCCCAGCCGGTGCGGCGGGCGCTGAAGATGCGGACGGCGTTTAATCTGCTGGGGCCGCTATGCAATCCGGCGCGGGCGCAATTTCAGTTGATCGGCGCGCCTTCTCCGGAAGCCGCAAAGCTGATGGCGGAGGCGCTGGCGCAGCTGGGGACCCGGCGGTCGTTCGTGGTGCACGGGCATGACGGGCTGGACGAGATTACGACGACTGGAGCCACCGATGTCTTTGAGGTCACCCCGGAAGGCGTAACCAAGCACCTGTGGACGCCGGCGGATTTCGGCGTGCCGAGGACGGTGGCGAGCTCACTTCTTGGTGGAGATTCTGCTCGCAATGCTCAGATTGCGCGGGAGATTCTTTCTGGGGCCGAGGGACCGGCGCGAGACATTGTGCTGGTGAACGCCGCTGCGGGACTGCTAGCCGCGGGGATCGCTCCGACGCTGCATGCAGGCGTGGGCATGGCGGCAGAGGCCATCGATTCGGGAGCGGCTCGGGGCAAGCTGGAGCTGCTGAGGAAGAGGTTCCCGGTGGAGTGACCGCGAGTCAGCGCGCTTTGACGTGCTCGCGCAGCTTTTGAAATCAGAAAGGGTAATTGCACACGCTTTCGCTGGAAAGCTTCCAGCGAATCTTAAAGGGCATTTTGAGCTTGAGCCGGGTTTTTGTGGGATTGCGCGAACACAAGCGGAAGCGAACGGATCGTCACCATCCCGATTCGCTTGGGCCCGGTCAGGGTACTCGGAGGAGCCCGGCCGGGTCATCCTTTGGTTGAGTCCTCGCAAAGGCGCTAAGGCGCTAAGAAAACCTCATGTTGTTCGTGAGCCTTAGCGACCTCTGCGGCTTGGCGAGAATCAATGCTGTACGGCGAGCATCGCGTTGCCTTGCGTGCTCGCGCCATTCAATGTCGCGGTGATGATGTGATTTCCGTCCGGGAGAGTGGTGGGGACCACCACGTTGAATTGGAATTCGCCGGGATATGTGGAGAGGCCGGCGTAGGTCACGGTCGCCGCTGCACCGCCGATTGTGATCGCCGGGGGCGGGCTGAGCGTGCCGGATTGCTGGGTCGATCCGCTCACTACCGGCACGGTCGTGGGTCCGAAGCCGTTGGCGGAGAGCACTATGGTTTCGCCCGGTTTCGCCGGCGAGGATTGTCCGGAATACAGCGTCGTGGGACCGATCAGGCTGCCGTTGGCGTGGGTAGCCGCTATGTCTCCAGCGATGTCGAAAACAAAAAACGACGGCGTCGTGGTTTGCGCGGGTGCGGTGTAGGTTGCGCTCGCGCCGTTGTTGGTGATTACCACTTGCGCGGGGCCGGCGAGCGGGTCCGGCGGGGTCAGCACGTTCACTTGCGTGGGGCTGATGTAGTACACGTAGGCTGGTTTTCCGTTCACCGTCACGCTGACGCCATCAAGCTGCGTGGGCATCTGGTTGCCCACGAAGTCGGAGGACTGCCAGGTGCGCCCGCTGCCTGGTCCATTTCCCGGTTTCGATAAGTTGGATCCTTTGATTTCGATCCAAGTGTTGGGCGCGATGGTGCCGGATTCACCTTCGGCATTGGCCACCAGGCCGATCACGGGCGCGGTCTGGCCTGCGCTCTGCATGGTGGCCTTCATGATGACTTCGATATACGGATTCCAGGTGGACAGCATGAAGTAGAACGTCGAAGTCTGGTTGGCGCTGTTGCCGGTAGTGAAGCTGGACAGGAAGTAGGGACCGTAGGAGCCGCCTTCGGTGTCTTCGCGGCCGGGATTACCGGCCTGATCGCAGGCGGGGCTGGTCGCGGTGACGGCGCGGTGAATGAAAAAGCAATGTCCGCGGTCGCGGTCGCCGTTGAAGATGGTCTGCGGAGCGCCCCAGGGTCCCCAGGGCTGCGGCGCGAAACGCATGTAGACGCCGCTCGGGTTCGTCGCGTTCTTGTTCAAGCAGTTATAGAGCATGACCCAGCGCTGGAGCGGCTGGTTGTAGTCGACGCCCAACTCGCCGGTGCAGTTTGTGGGCGCGGGGGGCGCGCCGTTGACATCCTGGAATAATTGCGCGGCGTCAGCCTCGCTCGCGGACCAGTTGGGGGTGACGCCGTCCTTGGCGAGTCCGGTGAAGTATTGGATGCCGCCGGACTGGGCCATGGTGGTGGCCAGCTTGCGCGCCAGGTACACGGGGCTATTGCGGTAACCGGTGCCTCCCGCCGAGCCCCAGAAATAGTTGTAGCCGTCGGTCCAACCCACGATCGCCACGTTGACGAACTTGGCTCCGTCGCAGTGGCTGCAGGAGGGCGCGGAGAAATCGTAGAGGTAGTGGTAGCTGACGCCGTCGTCGTCGGAGACGGCCATTACGGAGCGGGTGGAAAAGGTCGAGTTCTTGTCGGTAGCGAACATCACGAACATGCGGCCGGCGACGTCGATGCCCGCTAAGGGAACTTCGAAATCGCCTAGGGTGACGGCCGACGCGCCTTCAGCGTTGAGCGCCACGGGGTTCTGGTAGGCGCCAATGGAGTTGCGGACGAAGTCGAGCTTGAGGCACTGGTTGACGTTGGTGCCGGAGGTGAAAGCAATCGCGTCATTATGGACAGGCGTTCGCGGCGAATCCGTCTGGGAGTTGGGCTGGCCCTTGAAAGTGGCGGTGGGATTGGTGTCGCCGAACAGCAGCCATAGCTTGCCGTCGTGCAGGAATGACGCGCCTAGATCGTCTCCAGCCAGACCGTAGTTGGTTTGGGTCTGGCTGACGGTGGGCTGGTTGGTCTGGTAGTCGGTTTCGCCGTTGGGCTGGCAGACTTTTTGCGTCGAGCCGTTGACCCAGATGGGGTCGGTGGACTGGGCGATCGCGGCGAAAGGGAAGGCCGCAAGGATTAGCCACGAATGGACACGAAGGAACATGGACGGCTCGTTACTATCTTAGAATGGGCCGGAGGCTTAGAATGGGCCGCAGGCGGTTGTTGCGGAGGTGATGTGCGGCTGCGCGTGGTGCACTGGAACGCTAAAGAAGCTGAGCCGTTGCTGGAATCGCTGCGGGCGGCGGGGCATTCTGTCGAGCACACTTCATCGATTGGCTCGGGGATCATGAAATATTTGCGCGCCGCGCCGCCGGACGCCGTGGTGATCGATCTCACGCGGCAGCCTTCGCAATGGCGCGAGATCGGGGCGGCCATTCGCAACGGCAAAACCATTAAGCATCTGCCGCTTCTGTTTCTCGACGGCGATCCCGAAAAAGTCGCCGGCGTACGGCGCGTGCTTCCCGATGCGATCTACACTACGCGGGCGCGCTTGATCGCGGAGCTCAAACGCGCTAAGCCGCTGGCTAACCCGGTGCGCCCGACACAGATGATGGAGCGGTTCGGGAATCGCACTACGGCGCAGAAGCTGGGCATCAGCGCGGGGATGCGCGTAGCGGTGATCGATCCGCCTGCGGATTACGAGCGCGCCATCGGGCCGCTGCCCGAGGGGGCGTCGCTGGAAGAATGGGCGGGCGGCTCGCCGCTCCGCATCACGCTGTGGTTCACGCACGATCCGGATTCGTTCCTGGCGCGGATGCGACGCATGCGCGCGCTGGCCGCGCACAGCCGCTTGTGGATTTTGTGGCGCAAGAACAAAGTGGATCGATTGGATGGGGGTTTTATACGCGCAGCGGGGATCGACGCCGGGTTGGTGGATTATAAGATCTGCTCGGTCGACGCGACGTGGAGCGGTATGGTGTTTGCGGTGAAGAAGGTGGGTTGATACAGAGGATACGCGCGAGCTATTGCAGAAGAACAGGCGTCAGGAATTTGCCGCCGCGCCGAAACCATGGCGAGCGAGCGCTGGCTTGCCGTGTTTCGTTTCATCGAATTAAGCCCGCTCGACATTGGTCGATCGCGTGCCGATAAGACGGCATGGGTTCAATCAGCAACAATCTTTCCAGCAGTTATCTACAGTCGCTTCTCTCGGCGGCGCCGATGCGGACGGAGATAACGACGGCAGCGGATCGTCCAGCGCGTCGTCCGGAGCATCGTCCGGCAGCAATGCGGGCAGCGGCACGTCGGGAGGCAGCACGTCCAGCAGCAGCCAGACGGCGAGTCAGCTGTTCGCGGGTTTCCTCACTAATGGCGACCCGAATCAGGCGACATTTCCCGCCGGGATTATTCTAACGACGCTGGCGAACGCGGGCCTCACCGGGGCCTAGAAGCGAATCGCAGGCAGCTCAACTCGTACTTCAAGCCGCGACCATAAACGAACGGAAGTCATTCCCATGCCCAGGTGTGGGATGATGAATCGGATTCACGGATGGAGGACGAGGACTTCATGAAGCACATCCTGCCTTTTGCGGGTTCATTCAGCATTCCAGTTGCCGCCGTGTGCTGCGCTGTCGTCCTGTCCGGCCAGCAAGTTCCCGCGCCCAGCCGCGCCGCCACGCCGGAGCCCATGAATTGGACCTCCGCGCAAGATCACCAGAATATGATGGACCAACTCGGGATCAAGGCTCTGCGGCCTGGCCCGAGCGGTAACGCTCCCGCGGGCGCGCCCAATGCCGCGAATTACGATCCGGCCAAAGCGAATCCGTACCCCGATCTGCCGGATGCTCTGACTTTGAAAAACGGGCAGAAGGTCACCAGCGCCGAGATGTGGTGGAAGCTGCGCCGGCCGGAGATCGCGGAGGATTTCTCGCGCGAAGTGCTCGGCCGCGTGCCGCAGAACGTTCCCAAGGTGTCATGGACGGTTGCGGAAACGGTCAACACGACCGTCGGTTCAATGCCAGTGGCGGCCAAGCGGCTGCTGGGCCACGCCGATAATTCCGCGTATCCGGCGATCAATGTCGATATCCAAATGACGCTGGTGACTCCGGCCGATGCCAAGCGTCCCGTTCCCGTCCTGATGATGTTCGGCGCAGGTGGCTTGCCGCAAACCGTTCCCGCTCCTACGAAAGCGGCGACCGGTCCCACTAAGGCGGGCAATGCGAGTGGTCCGCCCTCGACCGAGCAGCTGATCGCCGACGGCTGGGGCTACGCTTCCATCGCTCCCGCGAGCATTCAGGCGGACAACGGAGCCGGCCTGACCCGCGGCATCATCGGCCTGGTGAATCAAGGTCAGGCTCGCAAGCCCGACGATTGGGGCGCCCTGCGCGCCTGGGCCTGGGGTGCGGCGCGCGGTCTGGATTACCTGGTGACCGACCCCGCTGTCGACGCGGCCAAAGTGGGCATCGAAGGGGTTTCAAGGTACGGCAAGGCCGCGCTGGTTGCGATGGCGTTCGAGCCGCGCTTTGCGATGGTGCTGGTCGGTTCCTCCGGCGAGGGCGGCGCCAAACTTCATCGCCGCAACTTTGGCGAGGCCGTGGAGAATCTCACCGCCGCGGGCGAGTACCACTGGATGGCCGGCAACTTCCTCAAGTACGGCACGGCCGAGTCGTCGTTCGGCAGCCGCACGGCGGGCGATCTGCCAGTGGATGCGCACGAACTGATCGCGCTATGCGCCCCGCGCCCGGTCTTCATCAGTTACGGCATCCCGGAACGCGGTGACGCGAGCTGGCTCGATCATCAAGGAAGCTATATGGCGGCGGTCGCTGCGGGCCCCGTATTCCGCCTGCTGGGCGCGCGGGATCTCGGCGAGCGCGAGGATTATCATGCGGCGAAAATGCCTCCAGTGAACACTGGCCTGCTGGACGGCGAGCTAGCCTGGCGGCAGCATGACGGCGGACATGAGGACCGCTCCAACATGAAGTACTTCATCGCGTGGGCCGACAAGTTGATCCACAACACGCCCTCCGCACAGTAACCGAGTGGGCCAGGCTTTCAGCCTGCCGCCGCCTTTTGAGGCGGCGCTTTGCCCGTGCTGCTGCGACCTCCCGACGCCGCGCGGAAGCGTGGCGGCAGCCCGGAAGGGCTGGCCCCACGAACTAGCGATAGATCACGCGGTTTCCGGTATCGGCCGTCGGCCCGTAGGTGCTGAACACGTCCCGGCCCAGCATCCGCAACAAAAAAGTCTGCTGGCCGCGATGATGCGCCGTGTGGGCGATGCGCCGCACCACGATCCAGGCACGGCTGCGAGGGACATCGAAGAAGCTCACTTTGGTTTCCCACCAAGCGTCGTCCTTGGCGCGCAAGGCGGCCAGTCGCGCGGCCGAATCGCGCGCGTAGGCTTCCAGAAACGCCCCGCGTGTTTCGAGCGTCGCTGGAGTTCCAGTGTCGATCTGAAACATATTGCGGAACCAGTTGTACTCGCTCGTGCACTGGTGCGCCATGTGCTCGATCGCGTTGCGGCCTCGGCCGTCCGGAGAACTGGGGCGCACGGCGACGTCCTCGTCGCGGAACATGCCCCACACGCTCAACACCTTCAACCGTTCCGTTTCGTAAGTATCGATCAGAAACTGATACCGCGTCATCTCTTCGAGCCGGCCGCCGCTCCCGCCGCGGCAGCCTTGGTCAGAATCAAGATGTGCTGCCGAGGCAGCGTCTCAATCACCTGGCTCATGCGGAAACCGTCGGCCTCGAGTTCCGCCTTGACCTCCTCCACCGTCATCTTGTGTTCGATGCGGATCGGAACTTTGGGATCTTCCTTGCGGTACTCGAGCAGCACCAGTCGCCCGTCGGCCTTGAGCGATTCGCGGATGCCGCGCACCATCTCGCGCGGATGTGAGAACTCATGGTACACGTCCACCAGCAGCACCAGGTCCATGGTGTTTCTGGGCAGCTTGGGATCGGTCTCGGTGCCCAACACGGTTTCGATGTTGCCGCCGCCACCCACGCTGAAACCGCCCTGAGCCGCGTTCGCGCGCAGCATCTCCAGCATCCTCGGTTGCAGATCGTTGGCCCACACCTTGCCGCCGGGCGTGATGCGGCGGACCATGCGCAGCGACATGTAGCCCACACCCGCGCCCACATCGGCTACGTTCATGCCGGGTTTCAAGCCGAGGGCGTCGAGCGCGCCTTCGGGATTCTCCTCGGCCTCGCGCTCCGGGCGGACCAGCCAGCCGGCTCCATCGGCGCCCATCACGCCCGCGTATTTGCGTCCGGTGACCGGATGGGTGTCCTGAAACGCGTGCGCGGGGCGAAGCGAAACCAGCAGGCCCAGCGCCAGGCCCAAAGTCAGCCCCAGCGCCACGCCCCACGAACGACGTGCGAGTCTCATTGTTTTTGCCCGCCCTTCAACTGCGCGTCGTAGGTCGAGCGGAACGCGCTGTACTCAATCTCGATCTCGTTCTTGAAACCCTGCGGATCGATATACGGGTTGGGTGTCTGGCCCAGCTTGGCGAACTTTTCCTGCAGCCGGAACATGGCCGGATGCGAGCCCAGCGGAATGTCGCACTTCAACCCGCGCAGCACGTCGAAGCCGTGCATGTACTCCTCGGCGATGCGCGGCGTGTCGGGATTGTTCACCAGGATGAAGCCCGGGTTCACGCCCATGCTGCCGATGATGACGACGTCGTAGCTCTTGCCCGCGTCGGTGACCTGGAAGGTCCAGGTAGTGCAGCCGCGCGTGTGGCCGGGGGTCAAGTGCGCGACCAGAGTCGTGCCGCCGAGCGTCACCGTGTCGCCGTCATGAATCACGCGGTCGATAGGATGGGGCTTGCCACCGGGCCGCATCTTCTGCAGGGCTGGAACGTCTTCCGCCATGGCCACCACCTGCGCGCCGGAGAGTTCCTTCACCATCGCGTCGCCCTCCATGTGATCGCCGTGGGCGTGGCTTCCCAACAAAATCTTGATGTCCGTGAATTTGAACCCCAGCTTCTCGACCGATGACTTGATCACCGGAACGGTTCGCTCGTAGTCGCTATTAATAAGGATCAGACCCTCGGGCGTAGCCAGCAGAAACGAACCCAACGACGTGGTCCCGACGTAATATAGGTTGCCGATCATTTTGTGCGGCGGGAACTGGCGGTCCTGATCCTCCTTGGTCCCGACGTTGCGTGTGAAGAGCTCTTGCGGCGTCCAGACGTGAGGGGCTTGCGCCCACAGCAGCGCCGCGCTCAAGATCGCGGCCAGCAGAGACGGTAGAAGGCGGAGAGGCATTGTGAGATCAGAATATCAGAACCCCGCCAAGTCTACTGTCGCCGCCCACCGCCGCCCCAGCCGCGCGCTTACATTAGGAGAATGCGCACTCAGGTTGGAATTGTCGGAGCGGGACCGGCGGGATTGATTCTTTCGCACCTGTTGCATCTGGAAGGCATCGAATCGATCGTCGTCGAAAGCCGCAGCCGGGAGTGGGTGGAGGCGCGCGTGCGCGCGGGCGTCCTCGAACAGGGCCCTGTCGATTTGCTCAACGCGACCGGGCTGGGCGAGCGCATGCGGCGCGAAGGCCTGGTGCACGAAGGTATCTCGCTGCACTTCAATGGGCTGCAACGGCGCATCGATTTTCGCGAATTAACGGGCCGCGCGATCACCGTGTATGGGCAGCAGGAAGTGGTGAAGGACGTGATCCAGGCACGCCTCGGCGCAGGTGGGCAGATCGTGTTCGAGGCCGAGGATGTATCGGTGGACGATCCGGCTTCCGCGACGCCCAAGATCCGCTTCCGCCTCGACGGCGAGCCCCGCGAGATCGCTTGCGACCTGATCGGCGGCTGCGACGGGTTTCATGGCATCTGCCGCCCGTCGATTCCGGAAGGCGTGCTTACGATTTACGAGCGCGAGTATCCCTTCGGATGGCTGGGAATCTTGGCCGAGTCGAAACCCCCGTCGCACGAGTTGATTTACGCCAATCACGAGCGCGGGTTTGCGCTCGCCAGCATGCGGGCGCCGCGGATTTCGCGGCTGTACCTGCAGTGCGCGGTGGATGAGCCGCTCGAAAACTGGCCGGATGAGCGGGTGTGGGACGAGTTGCACACACGCCTGTCGGCGGGCGGCCCGGTGGAGCTCGAAGTCGGCCGGGTGCTGCAAAAGAGCGTGACGCCCATGCGCAGCTTTGTGGCGTATCCGATGCAGTATGCGAACCTGTTCCTGGCCGGAGACGCCGCGCACATCGTGCCGCCGACCGGCGCCAAGGGTATGAATCTGGCGATCGCCGACGTGCACCTGTTATCGCGAGCGATGGCGCGGTTCTTTAAGAACGGGTCGCGAGAATTATTGGACAAATATTCGGACGCGTGCTCCTGGCGCGTGTGGCGGGCACAGCATTTTTCGTGGTGGATGACGTCGATGCTGCACCGCTTCTGGGGCGAGTTCGCCGCGTTCGATTTCAAGCGGCAACTGGCGGAGTTGGAATACGTCAGCGGGTCGCCCTTCGCGTCGCGGGCGCTGGCCGAGAATTACTCGGGGTTTCCGCTTGAATAGAGCTTGCCGAAACTGTCGAGAGCGGCCGGGTTTTGAACCGTAGAAACATCGCCGAGTTCGTGACCGAGGTAAGCCTGGCGGATCAGGCGGCGCACAATCTTGCCGCTTTGTGTTTTGGGGAGTTCTATCACCGCGTGCACGGCGCGGGGGCGGAAGGGCGGGCCGAGGGAATCGACGACCGTGCGGGCCACCGCGTCCAGCCACAGCGAGTCCGCTGATTCGCCGGGCTTGGGCACGACGAAGCCCACAATGGCCTCGCCCTTGATTTCGTCGGGCACGCCGATGACCGCGGCTTCGGCTACTCCCGGATGTTCCAGCAGCGCGTCCTCCACCTCGCCCGGCCCGACCTTGCGGCCCGAGACGTTCATGGATTCGTCGGCGCGGCCGTGCAGGAACCAGCAGCCGTCTTCATCGACGCTGGCCCAATCGCCGTGGAACCAGATGTTGGGCGACGCATTGGGCCACTTCGACCAGTACGTTTCGATGTAACGGTCGGGACGCCCCCACACGCCGCGGGTCATCGACGGCGCGGGCGCAGTGCACGCCAGGTAGCCGGTGACTCCGGGCGCGACGGGTTGACCGGCGTCGTCGAGCACCACCGCGGCCATGCCGGGCGCGGGCGAGCCCAGCGTGCACGGCTTCAGCGGCTGGATGGGCAGCGGGAACAGAAAGCAACCGATAATTTCGGTGCCGCCGGAAATGTTGATGATGGGCGCGCGGCGGCGCCCGACGTTTTCGAAGAACCACATGTAGGAAGATTCGTCCCACGGTTCGCCACTGGAGCCGAGCAGGCGCAGGGCGCTCAAGTCGTAGCGCGCGGGATCGCTGCCATGCATCAGCGTGCGGATGGCGGTGGGCGACATGCCGAAGGTGGTGATGCGGTGGCGTTCCAGCATCTGCCACAACCGGTCCATTCCGGATCCGCCCGGGGCGGGGAAGTCGGGCGCGCCGTCGTATATAAAGATGGTTCCGCCGAAGTGGTGATTGCCCAAGATGGTCCACGGGCCCATCATCCAGCCGATATCGGAGAGCCAGAAGAAGCGATCGGCGTCGCGGTGGTCGAAGGCCAGATAGATTTCCTTTGCGGTTTGCACCAGCGCGCCGGCGTGGGTGTGCACGCAGCCTTTGGCCATGCCCGTGGTGCCGGAGGTGTAGAGCAGCAGCGCGGGCGTTTCGGAATCCAGGGATGCGGTAGCGATGGGTTCGCCGGGTTGGCCCGCGCAATCGGTGATGATGTGCTCGACCGAAGGCGCACGCGTTGCGGCTTGACGAACCTTTTCGGCCAAGGCCAGGCGCTTACCGCGGCGTTCGAGATGCTCGGCGGTGAAGACGCAGCGGGCGCCGGAATCCGCCAGGCGAGCGGCGATGGCGCCCGCGCCGAATCCCGCGAAGATGGGCACGGCGACCAATCCGAGTTTCAGGCACGCGTACAGGATCGCCACCACATCGGGCGTCATAGGCATGCACATGGCGACTCGGTCGCCCGGCTGTATTCCCAGGGACAGCAAGTGCCGTGCCAGGGCGTTGACGCGCGCGGCGAGCTCGCCGAAGGAAATCTCCCGGGAGTCTCCGTTTTCGCCTTCCCACACGATAGCGGGATTGGCGCGGGCCGGACCGACGACGTGGCGGTCGAGGCAGTTGTGGACGATGTTCAGCCGGCCGCCGGTGAACCAGCGGGCCCACTCTACGCCCCGCGAGGTGTCGAGCACTTGCTGGTAGGGCTCGAACCACTCTAAGCGAATCTCCCGCACAAGTTCGGCCCAAAATGCTTCGGGCTGGGCAGTGGAGAACCGCAGGAACTCCTCGCGCGAGCCCAAGCCCAGTCGCTGGATAAAACGCCACACGTTGGTGGAGCGCGTCCATTCGTCGGAGGGTTCCCAGATCCACATGTTCCTGAGTGTCAAGGATACACTGGCCGTAACGGGTAAAGCACAGGAGGACTTGGGAACCTATTGGGTGGCCGCTTGGAAGCGACAGGAGCCGCTGCGTGCATTTGGTTTCGACATTCGGTGATGATGTATGACTCGGCCTTCGGTCGTTCTGTTCACGCACATCATTGCCGCTCTGGGACTCTTTGTTGGCTTTGGTTTCGAGTGGCTGGCTTTTTCTTCCCTAAAGTGCACCACGAATGCCGCGAGGCCAGGATGTATGCGTCGTTGTTTGCTCAGGACGGCGAGCTGATCATCGGCAACGCCTCTGCGAAGGATGGCCCCGCCCATATTGAGGAGCACCCGCAAGCCGTCGCGCAAGCTCCGATTTCGCGCCGTGATCGCCCTTGCGGCTTGACAATGGCTCCGGTTAGCTGGCACGATCACGAGATGGAGAGCATGTCTGTTCGACCCGAGCGGCGGTCCGCGTGCGGCGGACTGCGTTCTTCAGCGTCGGTGTTACCGCTGGCTGGCCTCTTGTTCCTCGCATCGGCCACGGCCAGTCTCGTGACCGCCCAGACCAGCACCCCGCGCCGGACCGTCTGGGACGGTGTGTACACGGAGGCTCAAGCCGCCCGTGGCACAACGGCCTTCGGCCCAAGCTGCGCGGGCTGTCATGCGCTCGCGGCGGAAGGCAAGGCGCCGCTTGCGGGCGAACCATTCTGGAAGAGTTTCGCGCAAAAAACCGTCGGCGATCTGCTCGAGTTCGTCAGCGCCAACATGCCGAACGGCACCCCCGGTTCCCTCAGCGAGTCCACTTACAACGAAATCGTCGCGCTCATCCTGAAATCCAACGGCTTTCCCGCGGGAACCACCGAGCTTGGGCGCAATACCATTGCCGGCGTGCAGATTGTCCCGAAGGACGGACGTGCAGAGCTCCCGGCCAACGCGCTCGCTCGCGTGGTCGGCTGTCTGGCCCGCAGCGGAGCGGATCTAAAGGCGAGCGGTGCGGACTGGGTGGTCACAAACGCGACAACCCCCGAACGGGCGGAACGCGTTGCGCACGCTGGGGACGAAGACGCCACGCGGCCCCTCGGCAGCCGTACGATGCCGCTCAAGTTCGTCGTGACCCGCCTGGATGCGTTGGTCGGTTCGCGCGTCGCGGTGAGCGGGCTCCTGATCGGCGCCGACGGCGTGGACGGTATTAACGTGACGACGGTGAACCGCGTCGCCCAGAAGTGTCCCTAACGGCTTGAGAATCGGCTGGGACGCGTGCCGAAATTGGTCTCCATGACGCAGACGATCTACGAGGCGGCCGGCGGGCGGCAAGCGTTCATTAACCTGGCGAAAGCGTGGCACGCGCGATGCCTGGCTGATCCGGTTGTGAGCCACGCGTTCTCGCATGGCTACCACCCCCAACATTCCGAGCGTCTGGCTGCCTATTGGGCCGAGGCGCTCGGCGGACCTTCGGACTACACCGAATCCTTGGGTGATGAATCCGGTGTGGTTCGAATGCACTCAGGAAACGGCGAGCATGTGGAGATGGACGAGCGAGCGCAGACCTGCTTCGCGCTGGCACTCGATGATGCCGGTCTCCCGGCCGATCCCCGTCTGCGATCCACGCTCAAGGCCTACTTTCACTGGGCAATGGCGACAATGGCAGCCTACCCGAAGTCGGCAGCCGACGTCCCCGCCGGTCTCCCACTGGCGCGCTGGTCCTGGGACGGGCCGGCGTGAACGGTTGCGCCCGACGGCGAAGGAACGCCCACTTACAATTACGGGTATGCCACGAAAAGTCATCCTCGGATTTGGAATCAGCCTTGACGGTTATATTGCGCGGCGCAATGGCGACCTCGATTTTCTGGTCATCGACAAAGAAGGTGAAGCGCTGATGGCGGACTTCTTCTCCAAGATCGATACCACGATCATGGGCCGTAAGACCGCTGCTGGTTGGGTGAAATTGCGCGAGAGTGGAGAGATTCCCGACACGCCGGGCATGGCCAACTACGTAGTCTCCCGGCGATGGAATCCGGGCAAACGCGAGGGATTCGAAGTGGTGAACGGATCTCTGACAACCTTTGTGAGAAAGCTAAAACGCCGCCCGGGGAAAGACATCTATCTGGGAGGTGGGGGCGAATTGGCGCGCAGTTTCCTGCAAGAAGATTTGGTGGACGAACTCTACATCGGCGTTGGTCCCATACTGTTAGGCGATGGCATCCCCGGCTTCCCGGGCAAGTTCCCGCAGCGCGACTTCAAGCTGACAGAATGCAAGTCCTACTCGAATGGATCGGTCGGGCTGCGCTATGAACGGATGCGGACCAAAGTGAGCCGGTAGAGCTCGATTTCTTTTCCGCCATCGGGCGAGCAGGGGAGCGGGCCCGTTTGACGGAACCGTTCCAGCCCCCTACACTGAAAGCAAACCGGCCTCCGACCGTACTACATATTATGACCGTCGCCGTCAAAAACAAACCGCCCGTCGTTGTCCCTGAAGCCGCCCTCCGGCGCGCCGGGTTTAAGCGCGGGCAGGAGCTTGAAGTGAAGAGCGCAAGTGGTGTGGTCACGATCGTTCCCCGGAAACCATCCGACGAGGACACCGTCCTCACGCCCGCCGAAGCGAAGCTCGTCCGCCGCGGCATGAAACAGATCAAAGAAGGCCGGTTTAAGCTGTGGCGCGACGTGAAGCATGAACTGGGTCGTTAGGATAGCGGACGACGCCCAGCTCTTCATCGACGGATTACCCGAAAAGGCCCGCCGCCAGATCGCCCGGAGCGTGGGCCAGCTTGAGCAAGACCCGTTTCGAGGCGACGTGAAACCGCTCCAAGGCCCGGCATGGAGAGGTTACTACCGGAAGCGCGCGGAACGGCGAAGTTGACGCGGCCCGTGCGGCGCGAAATGCGATTTAATCAGAAGCATAGCGCTTGCAATGTTCCCGCTTAGGCGCGATACGTAGTATGCTATGCATAGTATATGATACAGTCGTATCACGATGACGATACGCGCAAGCTGGCCAGGCGCATTCCCGTCAAGAGATTCCGGCGTGTCGAGCGGGCGGCGCGGAAGACGCTGCGCTGGCTGGAAGTCGCCACGTCGCTGCGCGATCTCTCCCTTCCGGGTTTGCGGCTGGAAAAACTCAAGGGGGATCGGGCAGGCCAGTACAGCATCCGGGTCAACGATCGATACCGGATCTGCTTCACCTGGAAGGATGACGGGGCGCACGGCGTGGAACTGACCGATTACCACTGAATTCGACAGGAACGAGGTGAAACCCATGAAAAAGACCAAGAAACTCGCGCCGATCACTCCTGGCGAGATGCTTCGGGACGTGCTTCAGGCCGCGGGCCTGACGGCGAACGCGGCGGCGCTCAAGATGCGGGTTCCCAATAACCGTCTGAACGGGATTCTGAACGGCCAGCGGGCTGTCACCCCGGACACGGCGTTGCGGCTGGCGCGGCTGTTCGGAACATCCGCCGAGATGTGGCTGAGCCTGCAACTCAAATACGACCTGGAGACCGCCGAGGACGAACTGGGCGAGCGCATCGAGCGTGAAGTGGAAACCCTCGGCGGCGAAGCCGCCTAATGGAGACGCCGGCGGACACACAAGACCTGCGTTGCTCAGCGTGCCCCCGCCGTGGATCGCCTTGCTCCCTGCCCTGCCTGAGATAAGCGTCAAGCAGATTCGAGGTTGGCGTATCCTTCGCCACGATGTGCCGGTTGCCTTTGAGCCGCCCGTTGCCGCCGCCCACGATCACCGCGGGTGGATTGTTCCGGTCGTGCGCGTTGCCGTTGCGACGAAAGAGGGCGAGGGGACCCCGCCGGATCACGCGGTTCTGTATTGGGGCAGCGGCATGAGCCTTCGGCTTCTCGATGGAAGCCGGGCAAACGCGAGGGATTCGAAGTGGTGAGTGGATCTCTGACAACCTTTGTGAGAAAGCTAAAACGCCGCCCGGGGAAAGACATTTATCTGGGAGGTGGGGGCGGATTGGCCCGCAGTTTCCTGCAAGAGGATTTGGTGGACGAACTCTTCATCGTCGGTCCCCTACTGTTAGGCGATGGCATCCCCGGCTTCCCCGGCAAGTTCCCGCAGTGCGACTTCAAGCTGACAGAATGCAAGTCCTACTCGAATGGATCGGTCGGGCTACGCTATGAACGGATCCGGACTAAGATTAGCGGATAATCGGGGCGCGGACGGCATCAACGTAACGGGGGTCCTGCTGCGCGCATTCAGGAATTCCCGGAAAAACCCGGACTGCGGCGGTGTGTGCATGACGAAGGCGCCGCTGCTCTTGCGCGAAGTGGCGCGAGTCTCTCCGGTACCCGAAGACTGTCAATTGGTAAGATATTTTCGTGACTTCGGAGCGGGTCCTTCGGCGGGTTTTGAGCGGGACAGCCGATGCAGCCATTCGGTTTGAGGACTTGTGTCATCTGCTCGAAAGCTTGGGATTTGAGAAGCGTGTGCGGGGTAGCCATCACATTTTTCGAAAAGATGGCGTTGTGGCGAAGGTCAATCTTCAACGAGCGGGCGCCCAAGCCAAACCCTATCAGGTCAAGCAGGTCCGCGCGATGATTCTGGAAGCAAAGTTAGGTGGCGAATGAGTAAGTACGAAGTGATCATTTATTGGAGCAAGGAAGACGACGCTTTTATTGCGGAGGTCCCCCAACTCGCGGGGTGCGCCGCCCATGGAGCCTCTCCCGAAGAAGCTCTGCGCAACGCTCAAGATGCGATCGCTTTGTGGATCGAAACGGCCAAGGAGTTTGGCGATCCGATCCCGGAGCCGGTTGGGCGCCGCTTGGTTCTTGCATGAGCGTTTTCAGGTAGACGTCATCGACGGCGGGGCGCTGGTACGCTCGGCTGGCCGGCGCCAGTTGAAGTGTCCGTTCGCGACTAGTCGTTCTCTATCGCTCTGCGCCCTACATCAACTTGCCGATCGCCGAAGTCCGTTCGCGCGTAGGATCGAAGCGCAGCGAGGGTTCACCGACGGTAATCGTTGAAGTACTCTAATGTGGTGGCAGTTCCAACCGTTGATATCAACGACTTTGCTCTTCTGCAGGCTGAGGCAGCAGCCGCGAGGCTATGGGCGTTCGGCAGCGCGCCGTTTCCGCTCGCAAACGGTGCGATCATCCAGGGCCACATCGAACAGGCGGTAACAGATACTGCCATCGCCTTCGCGATCCATGTTCGACGTCTTCTCGACAACCGCAAAATACGAACCCAGTTCACCCTCGACGAGCCCTTCTGGCATTGGTCCGCGAAAGGCGGCTTGACCAAGGTCACACAGCTAAGAGACGCCTTGAATCGAATAGTTCATGCTACCGACTTCAAAGTCGGGTTCGAGCGCCTGCCCGATGGAACCGCGAAGATTGAGGGGGGTGCGATTTCCGTGCTCTATCTCAAGACAAAGACGGATCAGCGCGAAGACGCCCTGATTGATGTATTTGCCCTCGCGTCATGCTTCTTTCACCAGGTGTTACCCGCGCTACGGCCCCCAAGTGCGACGAACCCAGGGGTGGTCCATTGAAACGCGGGGGTCACATGCGTTCTGCGGGATAGCTCCCGATTAACGGCGCAGCGTATTCGGTCATGCTCGATTACGTTAACGAACTTCCGAAACAGTGTACTTAGAGATCGACTCTGCCCGTACTCGCCGGGAGACTCTCGATCTCCGCGCCGCCCACGTGCGCCAGTGCCAGCAGCAGGTTCGAGGTTGGCGTATCCTTCGCGACGATGTGCCGGTTGCCCTTCATCCGGCCATTAGCGCCGCCCACGATCACCGCGGGTGGATTGTTGCGGTCGTGCGCGTTGCCGTTGCTCATGCCGCTGCCCCAGTACAGCACCGCGTGATCCAGCAGTGTCCCGTCGCCTTCTTTTGTCGCCTTCAGCTTCTCGATGAAATCCGCGAATTTCTGGATTTGGTAGGTGGCGATCTTGGCGTACTTCGCAAGCTTCTCCGGATCGTTGCCATGATGCGAGATGGTGTGGTGCTGCTCGGGAATGCCGATGTGCCCGTACGCGCGGTCGCTGGCTTCATGACCGGTCATGAACGTAAACACGCGGCTGATGTCGCCCTGATACGCCAGGTGCATCAGGTTGTAGGTCACGTTCATGTGATCGTCGAACGCTTCCGGCAAGCCCACCGGCGCCTCCGGATTGCCGGTGATGGTTCCGAGACGGCTTTCCATGCGTTCGAGCTGCTTTTCCACATCACGAATGTTGCCGAGATATTCGTCCAGGATGGCGCGATCGGGCGCTCCTAGCGAGCTTTTCAGTTTCGCGGTTTCCTCGGTCACCGAGTCGAGCAGGCTCTCCTTCTCCTTGAGGCGGGCAAAGCGCCGCTCCTTCGAATCCGTCTCGCCGAACATCCGCTCGAAGGTAACGCGCGGATTGATGCCCACCGGCAGCGGGCTCGTATCGTCGCGCCACGCGAGCGTATTGAAGAACGTGCAGGCGAAACCGTCGCAGGCCCCCACGGCGGTGCCCATGTCCTCGGTGCCCACTTCGATGGACCGCAGCGGCGTATCGCCCGCCCCTTGATCCGCAATCAACTGGTCGATGGTTTTCTTGGATTGGATTTTTCCGAACGCGTCCGATTTTCCATTGTCGGCGCGGCTTTCGGCCGGCCCCAGACCGTTCAGAAACGCGGAGCTGGCTCCCAGATGGACCGATGAGCCCCAGGGCGCCTTCATCTTGCTGACCGTGACGAGCTGATTGCGGAACGGCTCCAGCGGCAGCATCACCGGTTTGAACTCGAAGTCGCTGCCTTCTTTTTCAGGATGCCAGGTGTCGGGCCACACTCCACACGGGAAGTAGACCGCGCCGAAGCGGAACGGCGAGGTCGGCGCCGCGGAGAGCGCCGGCACCATCGCGTCCAGGAATGGCAGTGCGACGGTGGCGCCCAAAGTACCCCGCATGAACGTGCGACGGGAAAGGTGCTTCTTCGTGATGATCATGGCTGCTCCTTTTTAGATCCTACATTGTTTGAGCGTGCAACGCTACCGGTACCGGCCGGCCCGCCGGCGGGTCCAGCCGGTTCCACCCTGGCGGATTCAGCCGCTTCCAACTTGGTGCGCATCTGGAAAGGCGCGCTCTCGACAATGCCCATGACAATCGTGGAGAGCCGGTAATCGTTCTGCGCAGTCTTTTTAACGATCCGGCGAACCACCGGCATGTCGCCAGGCTCGAGGCCGCGGCCCAGCGCGTAGGTCAGCATCCGTTCGGTGACGACGGTCACGAAAGCGTCGGGCCGGCTCAGGATGGCCTCCCGCAGCGCCGCCGGACCGTTGACCTTCGATCCGTCCGCGAGCGTACCCGCCACGTCGAGGGGCGCGCCATCGGCGCCGGTGTCGCGCCACTTCCCCACGGAATCGAAGTTCTCGAGCGCAAACCCCACGGGGTCGATCACGCGATGGCAGGACGCACAAACCGCGTTGTTCCGGTGCAATTCCAACTGCGCACGTACCGTCTTCGGAACCGTCGCCGCCCCCTTGTTGCTTTCGTCCAGCGTGGGTACATTCGGCGGCGGAGGAGTCGGGGGCGTGTTGAGGAAGGTGCTCAGCACGTACTTCCCGCGGAACACCGGTGAGGTTCTGGTGGCGACGGAAGTCATCGAGAGGATGCTCCCTTGCCCCAGCAGACCGCGGCGATTGGGATCGGTGAGCTTCACCCTGCGGAAGCGCGGGCCGTAGACGCCTGGGATGCCGTAGTGCTGGGCGAGCCGCTCGTCCAAAAAGGTGTAGTCCGCGCTCAAAAGCTCCAGAGCGCTGCGGTTTTCGCGCAAAATGTATCCGAAGAACTGCTCGGTTTCCTTGCGGAATCCTTTGCGGATGTTATCGTCGAAGTCCGGGAACAGGATCAGGTCCGGAACGACTTTGGCCTCCAGATTACGCAGTTGCAACCATTGGCCCGTGAAATTTTCGACCAGGGCGTCGGCGCGCTCGTCCCCGATCATGCGTTGCGCCTGCGCGGCGAGTACCCCCGGTTCCCGCAGCCGCCCCGCGGCCGCCAGGTCCAGCAGCTTTTCATCGGGGATGCTGCTCCACAAGAAGAAGGACAAGCGCGAGGCCAGTTCGATGTCGCTGACCGGATGCGCCACGCCGGCGCGGGCGCCAACCGGATCTTTCTCGATGCGATACAGGAAGTACGGGCTCGAAAGTACGCGCGCGACACCGGCGCGAATCCCATCGTCGAAACTGCCGCCGGGCTTTCCCGCCTCCTGCTGGCGTGCCCGTTTGTAAAACGACAGCGGCGCCTCGACGTCTCCGGGCGTGACCGGACGCCGGTATGCCCGGCGTGCGAGATTTGTGAGGATCTTAGTTGCGCAGCTGGTATCATCCATTGTCGCAGGCGAATTCGCACTTGCGGTTGAGCTCTTCGCACCGGCCGACGCAGGATGGCACACAAAGAGCCGTTGCCGGCTGGGCCCTTCGCTAAGGCCAAACACGTTGTAGGGGCCGTCGATGGACACGCTCCTCAGCTTCGGCAGGCCCGCGACCATGTGGATTTCCTGGCTGTCGCGCTTCGACGGCTCCCACACGTCCTGCAACTGGAACGGCCGCTCTTTCCACGTAAAGCCGACATCGTGGGGACCGGCGGTGACCCGCACGCGTCCCGTCATCCGTTTGTCGATAATGGGCTGCGCCGCGGCCAAATCGGCGGCCTGGATCTCGGAATCCTTGGGACCGCCAACCGGAGCCGAATACACTTCCGTGCCATCCACGGTGATGACGAACGTGTACGGCGTGTCGTTCCCTTCGACGCCGGCGTAGCCTTCCTGGACGCCCCGGACCAGCCGGCCCGACAGTTTATACTCGGCGTCAGCCGGAAATACGTGACGGACGACGGTGCCGCCGACCGTTCCGAGCGGCAGGCCATCGATGTAACCGTTCTGGCTGAATTCGCGGCTGATCGAATGCTCGGTCGCCCCGGGCTTCACTTGCGGATCGCCCACGGCCATCGCGCTGACGCGCTGCGCCGCGTTGACGTATCCCTCCAGCAGCAGCGGCGATGTTTTCAGCGCCGTCGCTATGTTGTCGAACCCGAACTCCGCGCCGTCGGTGGGCAGCAGGTCGGATACGTCGATGTCGACGGCCAGCAGGTCGCGGACTGCGTTCGCATATTCGGCGCGATTCAGACGATGCACGACGTAGCGGCCCGGCGTGCTCCGGCCTTCCCAGGCGCGATCGAGCGACGCAACCAGCCAGCCCGTAAAGCCCGCGTACTCGGCTTCGGGCGGACGCGGCGAGCCTGGAGGCGGCATCGCCCGCACGCTGAGCTTCCGCAGGACTCGCTCCCAAGTCTCCGCGTGGCCTAACAGGTCGTCGAAGGCCGCGCCATCGAGCCGCACCGGTCCTTCCGCCGGAAAGGCCGTGCGTTGGTTGTGACAACTAACGCAGTATTTGTTCACGAAGGCGCGGTACTTGGCCGCTTCCGGGGTCAAGGTGGCTCCGGTCGCGTTGGCGTTCGCCGTTGTGTTGGAGCTAGCCGGTACGGCCGCTGCGGGGCGAGCCGGCGCCGCGGTGCCACTCCCGGTCTGCGCGACCAGCAGTGCGGCTTTGAAAAACGTTAGGCCGAAGCAGACACCGAAACAGACGGGCGCCGCCGTGATTACGATTTTCCTTGCCATGCTTTTCGGGGCCATGCTCTTCGGGATTCTCATTTCGCGGAAGTCGCCGCCGCGGCCGCTGTGGGACCGTCTTTCTTTTCCTTGTCCTTTTCCTTATCGTCGCCGGCTTTTTTGTCCTTGTCGGCCGGAGCCGGCGGTGGCGGAGGCTTAGGCGCCGGATCGTTGGGACCAAGGTGCATCAACTCCCGCAGGGCCGCGACGACCTCCTCCTTCGAATTGCGCTTCGGCTTATAGACGTCCAAATCTCCCATGTCGGCGGGATTCGGCTTCTTAGGCGCCTCGGCCAGAAGCAGGGGTGTCAGATTATCCTTGTTGACCGCATCCAGCTTTCCACCGGCGGCGGCAAGCGCACGAATCATCGGTACCTGCTCCTCTTGCACGGCTTGGTGGAGCGGCGTCGAGCCGTCAGCCGCCTTAGCGTTAGCATCGGCACCGGCCGACAGGAGCAGGTTGAGGGCCTCCAGCGGATCGCGGTTGCCGGGCTCGCGGAAGCGCGGCGGACCAATGCGGGTGAAACCGGGTCCCCCCGCGATCGGTGCGCCTTGGCCACCTTTGATCGCGGCCATCAGGGGCGTCCGGCCGATGTTCGGATTCGGGCGGCCAGCACCTTTGCCGTCCTTAGGCTTGACCTCGCTCGGGCTCCATTCGATCTTTGCCCCCCCATCTGGAGTATGGATGGCCAGCATCAGCTTCAGGACCTCCACGTCGGCGGCGGTCGCGGCGCGGTAAAACGGCGAGCTGTTGATTGCCGCGCCGCAGCACAGCGTGGTCGAGTGTAACGCGCCGACAAACGGCTTGTTCACGTCCGCGTTCAGGTCGAGCAGCGACTTCACCAGACTCAGGGCGGTCATCTGGTTGGGATGGAGGGGTTGCAGCCGGGAGCCGTCGTGCGCGCGCATGTCGGTTGTGGCGTCGTGCATGTCCACTGCAAAGTAAAGCGATCCGTCATTGGGATCGGCGCCGAGGTCAAGCAACTCTTTGGCCAGATCGAAGCGGTCGTTGGCGATCGCGATGATGGTCGCAGTCGCGCCATCGGCGTTGGTCAGCTTCAGATCGGCGCCGCCCTTGATCAGCGCCTCGGCGACATCCGTGTGTCCGTTACGAACGGCGAACATCAGCGCCGTAAAGCCACCGGAAGGATGGTCCTCGTTTTTGCGCTCCGTGATTGTGGAGACGTGCGCCTTGAGGTTGGGATCCGCGCCAGCGGCTAGCAGCGTCTTCACTACTTCCAAGTGACCTTCGGCAGCCGCCCACATCAACGCGGTCTCTTCCTGAAACGGATCCGAGGCATTGACGAACGAGCCAGAAGAAAGTAGTAATCGGACCGCGTCCACGCGGCCCGTGCGCGACGCAGCCATCAGCGGCGTCTCGCCCTCGGCGTGCCAACGCGTCGGCTGCGCCCCCGCATCGAGCAACGCCCGCATGACCTCGATGTCGCCGTTGCGGCTCGCCTGGAGAAGCGGGGTCACGCCGTAATGGTTAGCTGCGTCAACCGCGGCTCCCGCCGCAAGAAGGGCCTTGGTCATTTCCGCGTTCGAGTGGTAGGCCGCCCACAAGAGCGCGGAGGAGCCGTCGTTGGCGGCCGCATTTACATCCGCGTGCTCCTTGATCAGCTTGCGCACCGCAGGCAGATCCTCGGCCTTGGCGGCATCAGCCACAGCGGGTGCGAGGGAAGCAGCCTGCAGAAGGGCATGGGGTCGCACCAACACGAACCCAAGCATGATTGGCAGGCACCACCATACACGCCGCACGGGTCTTGCACTCGATCTTCTCGCCAATTGCATCGCTACTCCTCCGTATTCACTTGAACCATAAGATATATCGCGGCGACGCGTAGTGCAAGGCCCCCATCCTGGGCAAGTCGTTAACACGTTAGTGCGGTGGCATCTCTCCCAGCGCGAAGCCGATCCTACACGCTGACTACCGAGCAGGGCGCTTGGCGCATCGGACCGCCGAGACGGATCGTGCAAGGATGCGCCGTCATCCGGGCGGAGACGCCCTTCACGGCGTACCGGGAGTGAACAGCAGGTGGCGGAACGGCCGGCCGAATGACAACGTGCATCAAACGTGGATCAAACGTGGATAAAACGTGGATAAAACGTGGATCAGATGCCCGCCGTGATCGATCATGTTTTCATTTGCACGGCCATCGGAGAGTTCTTCTTCAAATCTTTCCGTCCCGCGTGGCGATCCCGGCGGTTGGTCGGGAGGGGCAGCTTGTTGGCTGGCCAGGTTCTTTCAGGCCGTCCCACTTTCGAATCTTCTATACTGGTGTCCGCTCGTTTTTGAAAGAGAGGTCAATATGCGAAGGATGACAGTTCCCTTGGCATTCGCCGCCACGGCCGCGCTCATCGCCGTGGCCGTGATGTTCATGGTGTTCAATACGGTTAGCTTGCATGCGCAGGCTCGTCCCGTTAGCAGTTATGCGGAGGATCGCGCCGCGATCGAGGACCTGCAAGCGCGCTATCTCTTCGCGCTCGACTTTCACGATCCCGATCTCTATGTCTCGACCTTCACACAGGACGGAGTTCTCGACTACGGCAGCGGCGACGTAAAGGGTCGCGAGGCGATCAAAGATGTGATCGCCCGGAAGCCGAACCCGGCCCCGGCGGCCGGGCTTCGACCCGCAGCCGCTCGACACAACATCTCGAATATCGTCATCAAGGTAGACGGCAACAAAGCCGCCGGACGCTCGTATTGGTTCCACTACTCCAACGACAACCCGCAACGCAGGGGCGTCTTCGACGGGTTCGGGCACTATGAGGACGAGCTGGTAAAGATCAATGGGAAATGGCTGTTCACAAAGCGGAAGATCTACAACGAAGGGCGTGATGAGTGGGCGTATAAGGGCGGCAAGAATCCCGCTTGGTAGCTTGCTGACGTTTTCCAACGCTAGTCGTCGACATTTCAACCTGATGGTCTCGCCCATGCGCTGTTGGCGGCGTTCGGCGGAGGCACGATGAAGCTTCGACCTGGCCTTATTCGAGCTTCTCTTCCCCGAGACGCCTCGCCTGTCGTCGGCACGAACCGTCGGTCCTCCCTCCTTTTGCGCTCGCATTCGTACTTTGGCCGAGCCGCCCTGTGGGGAAGGCCATGACGGACAGTAAGCGTCGGTCTTGAAGTCGAAGAAACCCGCTGGTTTTTCGGCGAGCAACGACACGGCCCTTGCCAGTGGGCGTTAATGGGAGTTTTTTGGTTCGCTCAGAATCCGTGCAACCGATTGAATGGCTTGGTTGCGGGGGGTGGATTTGAACCACCGACCTTTGGGTTATGAGCCCAACGAGCTACCAGACTGCTCCACCCCGCAACATTATGGTAGCGTAGCCGCGACACGGGGTCAAATTTTTGGGCGCTTTTTGCGCCGGCCTCGCCCCAGTTTTCGGTAGTGGCTCAGTTTGCGGACGCTCCCCTCTTGACAAAGGGGGTGATCCCCTTTGAGCACCACCTCTGCGGCGATCCCCAAACAGAAACCGCTTGTACCGCTCAAGCATAGGGAATATACTAACTCCAGGGATGTGTTTTCTTGGAGGAAACGGCAAGTGACTATAGCTCTCGGACTATTAGCCGCAGACGGAATGGTGTTCGCCACTGACACCGAAGAGTCTTGGGGTGAGCACGCTGACATCAAGACGGCTACCACGAAGATGTTGAGCGGAATGGTAGCACGGGACGAAAGAACTGGCTGTAGTTTCGCCGTAGCTGGTGCTGGCAACTCCGATCTGCTGCAATCCGTAAAGCTTGAACTCGTTGACAATGTAATGTGCCACAAAGAGTGGAGCTATGAGACCGCCGGGACCCTAACCGAAGAATACCTACTGCGGTTCTATAGGCGACATGTACGACCGTACTGGCCTCACATTGAAGATTTTCAGCTATTGATCGGAGTCAGCCACGCCGACCAAGTTAATGCATTGTGGGGAACGACCCAAGCTACATTACGACCGTGCATGTTCGGGTACGAAGCAATCGGCGCTGGACGCCCTTATGCCACTGCTTTGTTGTCACGATTGCACCACACGACCTTGGGCCTATCCAGTGCTTCTCTTCTGGCGGTGTATGCCATTTTGTGCGTGAAGGAACTGATCGGCGGTTGCGGAAAGGCTACGCGACTAGTTACGCTTTCCGGCTTGACTGTCAATCAAGTAGATCCGAAAAAAATAGATGAGGTCGAGCGGATCTTGAAGCGTTGGTTTGCTCTGGATTCGTATATGTTGGATTATGTGTTTTCGCACGGTGACGACCCAAAACACATCATGACAACTGCACGATCTTTGCGTTCTGAGCTGGCCGCCGTGAAGCTATTGGAGTAGATCTATCAATTCGGACAAGTCCCAAACGTGATCGCTGATGCCAGCGGCCATGGCGGGGGTGATGCGGAATGTTTGGTGAATCCGACAGAAGTTGTAGTGCATGTAGTGAATCGCGATAGAGGCAATGTGATTCTCGATTTTCTTAGAAAACGCGTTGGTCAAACGAGTGAACCGGCGCATCTGCATCCTCATCGTGAGGTTCTGCCGTTCAATGTAACTGGTATTGATGTGGCGCGGATCGGGATCGCCCTTGATTCGCTTCGTTTCGCAACCGATGCATGTGGCCGGGCTGTAGCGTTTCTGCCCGTCGGTGCTGTTGCCGTAAATCTTGACAAGCATCGCGTAATCGATGTCATTCCCAAACGCGCCCTTCACCGCAGTCAGATAAGCCTTGAGTCCGTCCGTGGTCAGTTGAACCCGTTCTGTCAACCGGCTGGCCAGATCGTCCATGAACAAGCGGGCGGTTTCCGGATCGCGTTGTCCGACCATCCACGAACACACCAGCTTGGTATCGGCGTCCATTGCAACCCAGGTCCAAACGTCGCCGCAGATGCGCTTCTCAGCCATCTCAACCGTGACATTCTTTTGCTTCGCGTAGCAGAACGCCCAAATTTCGTCGCACTGAATCCGTTGGCATTTCAGGTTCACAAGGGTCTTGGTCAGATACTCCGAACAGGCCGCGCCAAGTTCCACCAGAAGCTTATTGACGGTATTGCGCGCAACGTCCGTCATGCGCGCGGTGGCGCGAATCGAGCATCCTTCAACCAGGGCCGCTATCACTTGCGCCCGCTTTGTGTTGTCCAGCTTGTTCATACTTCTATTATACAGCGGTCAAGCATAGTTGCAAGTACAACCGACACAAAACAAGCCTTAAAAAGATACCTAGTACTAACATCTTTGCAGTTTATCAGTTTGAAGTTCTGTGCTAAAATGAACTCGCCCGCCGGTGTTCAGACCGGCGGGCGAATCTATCGACGCCGTGTAAGGGACGGGTCGAATGGAAATTTCCTGCCTGATTGTAGCACGGTTCCGTCCCTCATATGGCGTTACAGGAGTGAACGCCATGGCACTTGTGCCAACAGGTTGGATCAACAGTCAGACGGAGACTTTACCCGAACCTCAGCAGCAACCGTGTCCTTCAAGCGGATCTCAAGCAATTCAGACTTGGGCTGGAATCGCTACGATCATTGGCGTAGCGCTCCAAATATTCCGCCAGAAGCGTTAAGGCTTCTTGCCCCAGCGCGTCTTAGCGGCCTTAGCCGCGATCTGGGAGCGCTTCTTAGGTGTCAAGGCAGCGGCGCGCGCCGCACCTCCCTTGAGCCCGCCAAGTCGCCCCAGCGCAACGGCAGCCGGATTCTTTTGGGGTGGGGTTGGTGGTTCCGTTCTTTCGGCTTCGCCGATGGATTCCAGAAAAACGCGATGGGCCAGTTGGTTCGGATCGCGGGGGCGTGTTTTTGAGCGGTCAGGCATGATGCTTCCAGTATGCCAATACGAGGCCGGATGTCAACAGAAGAGAATTTCAAACTGAGCCACTACCCAGTTTTCGGTCGCGGCCCGGCTTGGCTGCGGTTGATTCCAGCCCGACCGAACCGATTCCCGTCGTGCTGCCCTGCCGTTCAGCACTGTCGTTCAACCCTGCCGTTCAGCGCTTGACGAGGTGCATTTGCCGCTGTAGACTTGCTCCGACGTTTCGGGGTGGGCGGGGCTGCGCGCGAACTTGAGGAGGTTAGTCCATGAGATCACTGAAGAGCGTACTTTGTATGTTGCCGTTGGCTTTGGCCGCACTGGCGCAGAGCGACCGTGGCACAATTACGGGTACTATCGCGGATCCCGCCGGAGCCGTGGTTGCCGGCGCTCCCGTGCAGGTCCGGAACACCGAAACCGGAGCCGTGTACCAAGCGGGCACCTCGGCCACCGGCAACTACACGCTGGCCGAGTTGCCGGCCGGCACCTATGAGTTTTCGGTTACGGTGCAGGGGTTCAAGAGATACGTCCGGCCCGGCATCCTGGTGCAAACCGCGCAGACCTATCGTATCGATGCCGCGCTCGAAGTCGGCTCGAACACCGAATCGGTGACCGTTACGGAAGCTGCCCCGCTGCTGAAAACGGAGAGCGGCGAGCTCAGCCATACGGTGAGCACGGAGACCATGAACAACCTGCCCGTCATGGGCATTGGCGCCGCCGCGGGCAGTTCCGGGCTGCGGAATCCCTACGCCGTCGTGCAGTTGCTTCCCGGTTCCACCTACTCGCCGGATGTGGACATTCGCATTAACGGAACGCCCGCCAATACGCAGGCCATGCGGATCGAGGGCCAGGATGCCACCAACGGCTGGTACTCGACGCAGTCCCAGACGCAGGGCAGTGTCGATGCCATCCAGGAGTTCGCGGTGCAAACCAGCAACTACTCGGCGGAGCTGGGCCAGGCGGGCGGCGGCCTGTTCAACATCACCATGCGCTCGGGGACGAACCAGTTTCACGGCGGCGCCTACGAGTATTTTGTGAACGAATTTCTGAACGCGGGCACGCCCTTCACCAACAACGGAAACGGGAGCCTGCTGCGGCCCCGCCAGCGGAGAAACGACTACGGCTTTTCGCTAGGCGGTCCGGTGTACATCCCGAAATTGTTTAACGGCCATGACAAGGCCTTCTTCTTTTTCAACTTCGAGCACTTCGCCGAGACCATCATCACCAACAACGTGTCGGGCACGGTTCCCACCGCTAACTACCGGCTGGGGAATTTCTCGCAGGCTCTGACCGGCCGCAATCTGGGGACGGATCCGCTGGGGCGGCCGATTCTCGAAAACACGATCTACGATCCCAACTCCAGTAGCGTCATCAACGGCATTACGGAGCGGAATCCCTTCCCCAATAACACCATTCCGATGACTCAAATCGACCCGGTCGCGGCGAAGATTCAGTCGCTGTTTCCAGCGCCGACCAGTTCCGGACTGATCAACAATTTTCTTCCGACCTACGCGAATCCCAAGTACACCTTTGTGCCGTCCACCAAGGGCGACTACCAGCTCAGCGCGAGATCGAAGATCTCCGGCTTCTGGTCGTTGAACCGCCAAAACAACCCCAACAACGGGGCCCTGCAGCCTCCCATCCGGAGCAGCGAGCCGCGCTTGGTCAACTCCAATACGTACCGGTTGAACTTCGATCAGACGATAACGCCCACACTGCTGCTGCATTTCGGCGCCGGTCTTCTCGACACCCGCATCAACGATCACAGCGATCGTTACGATCCCACTGCCCAGCTCGGCTTAACCGGAACCTACTCCACTCTGTTCCCGGTGATCGGAAGCGTAGTGGGGGCGGCGAACTCGACTTTGTATGAGGCTCAGGGCGGCATGAACTACACCACGGGGGCGGGAAATCAAATTCATTTGATCTATCGCAAGCCCACCGGCAACACCAGCCTCACCTGGGTGCGGAACAATCACACCTTCAAGTTCGGCGGAGAAGCGATGGCGGATTCGTATCAGATGTTCAATGAGACCTACACCATGGGTTGGCTCAATTACAGCCCGAACGAAACCGGCCTGCCCTCGCTCAACGGCGTGAGTTTGGCATCCACCGTCGGATTCGCTTACGCCAGCTTCCTTATGGGCGCGGTGGACTCCGGGATTAACGGAGTTCCCGCGGTGACCCACATGGGGGCTCACTCCATGTCCGGTTTTGCCCAGGACTCCTGGAAGGTGACGCGCAAACTCACTCTGGACTATGGCCTGCGCTACGATTTCTCCAGCTACTTGCGGGATGGCAACGGTTATTACGAAGTGTGGTCGCCCTCCACGGCCAACCCTTCGGCAGGCGGCCGGCTCGGCGCGATTATCGGCGAAGGTTACGGGGGCGGACGCTGCAACTGCGAGTTCGCGAAGAATTATCCGTTCGCGTTTGGACCGCGCATTGGACTGGCGTATCAGATCACGCCCAAAACCGTGTTGCGCGTCGGCGCCGGCGTCTCCTATTTCAAGACCGACGACAATCAGTTGGGATTTTCGGCCGGCTCGGAGTTCCTCTTCTCGACCGCCTCCTACGGCAATCCCGCGTTTCAGATGAAAAACGGCCTGCCCTACAAGTTGAGCTTCCCGAACTTCGATCCAGGCCAGTTTGTGTTTCCCGGCACGCTGGGATCGGCCCCGCAAGAAATCGATCAAAACGCGGGCAAGCCGGCGCGGCAGACGCAATGGAGCGTGGGCATTCAGCGCGAGCTCGGCCGGAACCTGCTGGTGGAAGCGAGCTACGTCGGGAATCGCGGCGCTTACTGGAACGCGGGTGGGATGATCTCGCCCAACGACACTCCGACAGCGTTTTTGAATCAGGTCGGGCTCGGCATCAATAACCCGAAAAACCTGAGCGTGCTGGCTGCTCCTATCAGCTCCCCGATCGCCCAGGCGGCCGGTTTCGGCGGCGCTCCGTACCCTGGCTTTCCCTCGACCGCTACCGTGGCCCAGGCCTTGCGGCCCTATCCGCAGTACGGAAACATCTCCAATTGGCATTGGGTGCCGGACGGAGACACATGGTACGAGTCGCTTCAAATGAAGGCGACCAAGCGGCTGTCGCACGGCCTGGACTTCGGCGCCGCGTTTACTTTTGCCAAGCAACTCACCCAAGGCGTCGAGGATGACTTCGGGCGCGGCGACGGCGTGATCCTCAACGATATCTACAATCGCCCGAACCAGCGGGATCTGTCGGTATTCGATCAGCCGTTTCAGTTTGTGTTCTCGGGAAGCTACACCACGCCCAAGCTGAGCGGCGGCAATAAGCTGACCGGCAACAAAGTCGTCTCCTGGGTGGCGCGCGACTGGCAGATCGGCACGCTGCTGCGGTACGCGAGCGGGTTGCCGATCGCGTCGCCAACTTCGACCAACGGCTTGGCGACCGCTCTGTTCCAAAGCACACTTTTCGATCGCGTTCCGGGTGTGCCTTTGTTCACCCAGAATCTCAACTGCCATTGCTTCGATCCGAACACCACCTTTGTGCTGAATCCGGCGGCGTGGGTGAATCCGCCCGCGGGCCAGTGGGGCACGGCGGCGGCCTATTACAGCGATTTCCGCTACCAACGCCGTCCGCAAGAGAATATGAGCCTGGCCCGGAACTTCCGCATTAAGGAAAGAGCCACCATTCAGATCCGGACGGAGTTCACTAACATCTTCAATCGCACGGAAATGAATAACCCCACCGTGACGAATCCGGCGGCGACTCAGACCCGAAGTTCGACGGGGCAAACCACTGCGGGATGGGGATTCATCAACACGGGCACGACGTTCAGCGCGCCGCGGTCGGGCCAGCTGATCGCTCGGTTCCAGTTCTGAAGAGTGGGGTAGCTCTTCTGCTCCTTAGCACTTACTCACAACTTGACGCCGGCTGAAAGCCGGCGGCGGGCAGGATTGCCTGCCCCACCCCGGTGCGCGCGCGGCCTTGATGGACATCTGGTCGAGCGCTGCGTCTGTAATCGTGTGTTCATCAATTACCCGGGGTGTCAATGTGATGTGGGGGATGAGAGGAAGGACACTTCGACTGTAGGGAATTTGTACGTCGCGGTGGCCGGGGCTCTCGGACTTATCGCCGTGCATTACCGGCCACCAGTGATTTAAGGGCATCTAAGAGGCTTGTCCCGCACGCTGGTTGGCGCGCTTCAGCCTCCTTTCAATGCTACTACGAGCGTAATGCGGACCACCTTTCTTAACCCCGCCGTTGCCGGCGGGGCGGCGAAAGGTGCCGCGCCACTTGCTGAATATCTCATGAGCCTTGCGGTCCTCACAGACTTTAAGGAACCCGATTCCTCTGTCTCCCGTCGATGCCATGCTACGAGCTGACACCGCAAGGCGTTAACGGCCTCCGGGAGTTCAGTACCACCTCAATTGCAACGCTTCTTGGCCAAGAAGTTTCTCTGACGGCTCCATGTTACACCGCGGTGAGCGCCGCGGACGGGGTTGCCGACGGCAGGTGGTTGAAACTAGGAGTGAAAATGTCTCGGGCTGGGTTGTCACCGGCATGGACGCGGTGCGTACAGTTCCGTGCCGCGTTCCAGCGAAGTCATGAAAGCGAATGAAACATCGCTACTCCTGTTGGTATCCTGTTTCTAGCGGCCACACGAGTGTGGCGAAAGCGGTCCGTCGTCCTCCCCCACGGCACGCGGAATCAGAGCCTTCCGAATGGCCCTGAGGCTGCAGCCAAAGGGCGGATCGCTGGTTTCGCGACCGGATCGGTTTTTCCAGAGTGGTGTGACCTTCGAAAGGGGACTTCCCGTGGGTGTTCTGAAGCGCAGCGCATTGCTGTGTGTACTCGGCGCGGCGGTGGCCATGGCCACGCCCAAATTGCTCTTACAATCAGCGGCAATCGGGCCGTTCAACGTCAATATAGGACAGAATGGCAGCACGCAGACTGTGGAGGCGTTCAACGGCGGCGACGGAAGCCTGTCGCTTTCGATGTCCTCCAGCGTTCCATGGCTCACGGCATCCGTGGGGACTCCGCTCCAATGCACGTACTTTGCGGGTTCCTGCTTCCCGGTGAACATCGCTCTGGGCACGTCCGCACTGACGCGCGGCCTCTACACCGGCGTGCTCACAGTCAACTCTCCCAACACGATCAATGCTCCGCAGACCATCACCGTCACGGTGCAGGTCGGTAGTGGAGTTCCCGATTCGCTGGACATGTACGTGGCGGCCGGCGCCACGGCTACGGCCACGTTCGGGTCGGGGAGCACCCTGGCGACAAAAGTAACTAATCCCGGCGGCGGCCCCACGCTCTCGATCTCCGCGGGGGGTGGCGGGAGCTTTGCCTTCAACCATTCCTATCAGGTGAACGCGCTCGCGCCTTCCAATACGTCCGACGGCGACTACACGGGCGGCATCGCGGTATCCGGCTCGGCGTTGGCGGCGGACAACAAAAACGTTCCCGTGACCGTACACGTGACATCGCAACCGATCGCGGTGGCCTCTCCGCAGAAGGTTCAGTTTCGCGTCGCGCAGGGCGCCGCCAAGGCCACGCAGTATATCGTGCTCAACAACAGCGGCAAGGGAACCTTGACGGTTTCCTCGGTCAGCTTCGGTTCGAGCGGGCCGCCAGCGTGGCTTACTGTCTCGACGCAGGCCAATATTGTGATTCTGACGGCGGACCCCACGGGCCTGAGTCCCGGCGTCCAGACCGCTACGGCATCGGTGGCCAGCAATGCGCGCAATGCCCCGGCGACCGTACCCATTGAACTGGATGTGCTCGCGTCCGGCCCGCCGGTCACGTATTTTCAGGGCGTGCTGGATAACGCTACGTTCAGCACCGGAGGATCGCTCGCGCCGGGAGAAATCGTCGCTCTTTTCGGAGAGCAACTGACCAAAGGGCCGGCGGTGCAGGCCAGTTCGCTGCCCTTGGGGACATCGCTGGGGGGAGCTACGGTGAACGTCAACGGGCAGCCCGCGCCGGTGTACTACGTGTCCGGGAACCAGATCGATTTTCTGATCCCTTACGGAACGCCTGTCGGGACGGCGCTGGTGAGCGTGACACGCGACGGACAAGCCGGCAACACCGTGAGCGCCGCCCTCATCCCCGCGGCGCCGCAAATTCTTCCGTTGGGGATCGGCAATTACGGCAACATCGTGCTGGGGTCGGACCTGGTGACGCGCCCCATGCCCGCCACTCCGGGGATCGCCAGCCGCCCGGCGCAAGCGGGTGTCGATAGCCTGGTCATCTACGCATTGGGGCTGGGGCAGACCACGCCGGCGGTGGCCGACGGAGTCGCCGCTCCGGCCACCGAACCCCTGGCGCGCGCGGCGCCGGTGCAGGTCACTATTGGCGTGCCGTTTAGCGGGACCCAATCCGTTGTCACGCCGCTGTTCGCCGGGCTGACGCCGGGATTGGTCGGTCTGTACCAAATCAATATCCAGGTGCCGGGCACCAGCCCGACCGGCAATGCGGTTCCGCTCGTGCTCACCATGGGCGGAGTTAACAGCAACACGGTCAGCATCGCTGTCAGCGGCCCCACGCCGCAGTAAGGGCGTGCCGACCGAGCGGCTGTACTATCACGATTCCTACGCACGCCACTTCCGCGCGCGCGTGATCGCGGCGGAGGAGGGCGGACGACGCGTGTTGTTGGACCGCACGGCGTTCTATCCCACCTCCGGGGGCCAGCCCTTCGACACCGGCATGCTCGGGGGAGTGGCCGTGCGCGAGGTGATCGACGAGGAAGATCGCGTGGTGCATGTTCTGGGCGAGCCGCTGGGTCCCGATGCGCTGGCCGGAAGCAGCGAAGTGGAGGGCTCCATCGATTGGGTCCGGCGCTGGGATCACATGCAGCAGCACACCGGCCAGCATCTGCTTTCGGCGGTGCTGGAAGAGTTGTTCGGCATGGCCACGTTGAGCTTTCATTTGGGCGCGGAGACGTCCACTATCGACATCCGCGCGGCCGCGCTTACTCCACAGCAGATCGAGCAGGCCGAGACGCGCTGCGCCGAGGTTGTCGCCACGGCGCGCCCGGTGCGGGTGGAGTTTGAGGATGCCTCCGCGGCCGAAGGTTTGCGCAAGGCCTCGGAGCGCGAAGGCACTCTGCGCATCGTCTCTATCGAAGGGATCGACCGCAGTGCGTGCGGGGGCACACATGTGCGCTGCACTTCTGAAATCGGGCTGATTCAGATCCGCAAGCTGGACAAGATTCGGGGCAACGTGCGGCTCGAGTTTGTGTGCGGGTTGCGCGCGCTCGGGCGGGTCCGCGAGGATTACCGGCTGCTGGCGGCTCTGAGCCGAACGTTAGCCGTACCGCTCGAAGAGACGCCTGCTGCCGCCGCGACGCTGGTGGAACGCAACAAGGCTCTGGAGAAATCCACCGCGCGTCTGGCCACCGAATTGGCCGGCCGCGAAGGCGCCGACCTCCATCGCAGCACTGAGCCCGACGCCGATGGGATCCGCCGCATCACCCAGCGCGGGGCTATCGATGACAGCATGCGGGCACGGGCTCAGGCCTTCGTGGCCGGATCGAAAGCCCTGTTCCTGGCGGTGTGCGATGATCCGCCTTCGCTGCTTCTGGCAGCCTCCGCCGATTCGGGCGTCCACGCCGAGGAGTGCGTGAAGGCCGCAGTCACAGCAGCCGGTGGCCACGGCGGGGGTAACGCGGCTTTGGCGCAAGGCAGCGTGTCGTCGCGCCAAGTCCTTGAGGACATCATCAGGAGCCTGCTGTAAGACTCGGGCTGCCGCTCGTTCGTCCTCCGGCGAAGGTAGGGAAGTTCGCTAAACTCGACTCATGACCTCCGCCACCGAAACCCAGTTCCACACTGGGGGAATCGTGCGGCTTACGCGCGCGCAGTTGATCGGAACGATGACCGGATTGCTGCTCACGCTGCTGCTGGCGGCGATCGATCAGACCATCGTCGGCACCGCGGAACCGCGCATCATCGCGCAGCTTTCGGGCTTCGACCGCTATCCCTGGGTGGCCACCGCGTATTTGCTGACGTCTACGGTGGTGGTCCCGATCATCGCCAAACTATCCGACATCTACGGGCGCAGGGGATTTTTTCTGGCCGGCGCGATCGCCTTCGTGGCCACTTCGGGTTTGTGCGGCGCTTCCGGGTACCTGAATTTCCTGGGCCTGGACGGGATGAACCAGTTGATCGTGTTCCGCGGACTGCAGGGGCTGGGCGCGGGGATGATCATGGGGCTGACGTTCACCATCATCGGCGACATTTTCTCGCCACTGGAACGCGGACGTTACATGGGGTTCTTCGCGGCGGTCTTCGGTTTGGCTTCGATTTTTGGGCCGGTCCTGGGCGGATGGTTGACGGACCACGTTTCCTGGAGGGCCTGCTTTTACGTCAATCTGCCGGTGGGCTTGATCGCGATTGCCGCGTTGTATTTCGAGTTCCCCAACCTGAGCCCGCGGAGCGCGCAAGCGCGTATCGATTGGGCCGGCGTGTTTACGCTGATCGCCAGCATGGTGCCGCTGCTGCTGGCGTTGACCTGGGTGACCGATTACGGCTGGAGTTCGGCGCGGGTGGAAACGCTGCTGGCGTTCGCGGCCTCCATGCTGGTGGCGTTTCTGTACGCCGAGACGAAGGCGGAGGAGCCGCTGATCCCGCTGTCGCTATTCCGCAATCCGGTCATCGGCGTGTGCTCGATCGCGGTATTCGTGATGGGCATGGGCATGTTCGGCGTGATCATTTATCTGCCGCTGTTCATGCAGGGCGTGCTGGGCGTGTCGGCCACACAATCCGGGAGTTTGCTGACGCCGCTGATGATGGGCATGGTGTTTTCCAGCACGCTTTCGGGCCAGCTCAACTCGAAACTGAAGAGCTACAAGATGTCGGCCGTGTTGGGATCGGTGTTGGTGGCCGCGGGAATGATCCTGTTCGCACGAATGGATGGCTCGACGCTGCGCTGGGAAGTGGTGCGCGCGATGATCATCGCTGGGATCGGGATGGGCTTCCTGAACCCGGTGTACACGGTGGCGGTGCAGAACGTCGCGCCGCGCCATCAGATGGGCGCGGCCACGGCGTCAACCATGTTCTTCCGCTCGATCGGGAGCACCCTGGGCGTCGCCATATTCGGCAGCGTGCTGTTGACGAATTTTCACCGCGACTTCGCGCGCGGGATCCCCGCTGGGACGCCGCCGGCTGCGCTGGAGCCGTTCTCGAATCCGGTGATGCTGCCGCTGATCCGCGATCGCCTGACCGCTATGTTCAGCCAGTATCCGGATGGCGCACAGTTGCTGCAGACGTTGCTGATCAACGTTCGGGCCGGGCTGCTGCACGGTCTGGAACTGATTTTTTTCTGGAGCGCGGTGATGACCACGGCGGCCATCGGGCTGCACGTGATGCTCAAGAACGTGCCGCTTCGCGGGCACGCACCGGTGGAGCCTCCGCCGCCGGGTCACTAGCGGCATTGTCCCCGCCCTGACGGGGCGGGGCTCTATTCCTGAACCGTTTTCTGGGCCGCGATGATCGCCGCTCCATGGCCGTTCTGGTCCAGGCCGAATTGCGCGCGCAGAACGTCCAGATAGCGCCGCATGGTTGAACTGACCCTGGGCCGCAACGCGTAGCGGCTGGCGACCCATCCCTGGATCTCCTGAATCTCGCGGAAGTGCACTTCGTTGACCGAGCCGATGGTGACCCCTTGCAGATGCCGGCGATGCAGGTTCAACGCCTGCGGAACATACGCCAGGCGCGCGCGCGGCAGAAGATGCAGATAGGTTTTCCAATCACCGGCCACTTTATAGGAGCAAATGTCTTCGATATGCTCGCACAGCACCCGCGTGAGTTCGTCGCGGCGAATGACGGCCGCGCTCACATTGGGGATGGTGTTCTTGACGGCCAGGTATTCGCGGATCTCGTCCTCTCCGGCGTTTACGTACGGCCGCTTCCAGCGTTCCTTTCCCAAATCCGCGACATAGTCGTGGTAGTTGTCGGCCAGCACGCGGCCTTCGCGATCGATCTGCTTGCTTTCGCAGTAGCTGAGCACGACTTCGGGATCGTCGAAGCCCTTCAGTACCGCGGCTAGGAAGTCGGGATGGCTCAGATCGTCCGCCTCGGCCAGCCAGACCACGTCTCCGCGAGCCAGTTCCGCTCCCAGCTTCCACTGCCGGAATACCGAACCCGAATTGTCCTCGTTGGCCACGATCCGGTAGTCCACCCCCGCGCCGCCGAGCAAGCCGCGAGCCACGGCAACGCTGTTGTCGCGCGACGCGTCGTCGAGGAAGATCACTTCGTAAATCGGGTAGGTCTGGTTCAAAATCGTGGCGATTCGATCGGCCAGGTAGCGCTCATAGTTGTAATTGGGCAGGACCACCGACACCTTGCGCAAGGGCAGGCCCGCCAGCGCCAGCAGGTCGAACGCATATTGACGCAGCGAGAAGCGTTCGGCGATTACCGCTTGGCCCCGGCGCCCGATCGTTTCACGCCGGGCGGAGTCAGCCAGGAGATTTCGGATGGCATCGGCGAAGGCCTTGGTATCGCCCATGGGCACGTTCACGCCAACACCATCCCCGCCAGTTTCTTGGATGAGGCGGTTGCTGCCGCCCGAGCCCTGGAAGGCCACCACGGGCAAACCAGCGTCCATCGCTTCCAGGACCACGCACGGGAATGGATCTTCACGCGAGGTCAGTGCGAACACGTCCGCGCCCGCGTAGTACACGTCCGTATTGTCGCGGCGTCCGATGAAGTGAACGTGACGCCGCAGGCCGGGACTTTGTTTCGCGCGGGCGGCCAGCAGGCGTTGCCAATCCGCTTCTCCGTGTCCGACCCATACGAAGTGCACTTGCGGGTCTTCATCCACCATCTGGGCGGCTATATCCACAAAATAGTCGACACCCTTGCGCCGGTCCGCGTAGCCCACGGCCAGAACCGCCCGGGCATCTTCCGGCAAGCCCAGCTCCTCGCGGAGCGCGCGCCGGGCGGCGGCCAGTTTTCCGGGCGCGTACGCATTGTGCTTCAGCAGTCCCTGGGGCCGGATGACCGATTTCTCCGGATGGACGACGGCGAATTCAGAGAAGGCGTCCCGCACCTCTTCCGCGGGAAACACCACGGAATCGGCGTGTTCGGCGACGGTGCTCGCGTGGGCCTGCAACCGATAGCTCACGATGATCTCGCGCAGTTCGTGCACCAGCGCTACGCAATGTAAGCCGGCCTGCTTCAGTGTGCCGAGGAACAGACCGCCCACCGTGGTGTTGACGATCGCATTCCGGAATCCCCGCTGGAATAAATCCGCGGCCAGTTGCCGGGCCTCCGGTCCCTGGGCGTCCATGCCGGAAAGGTCGTGCAGCCGGCCGTGTTTCGCAAACTCGGCTTTGAGCGGGCCATCGCCGAGGCAGACCACCTCCACCTCGCAACGCATCGCGGAGGCCAGTTCCCGGGTGACGTTGAGCGCGATGTACTGGCCCCCATGCGGATGGGCGTCATGGGTCACCACCACCACGCGTCCCTGGACGGCAGCCGCGGTGGACTTGGGAACCTGCACGGCTTCACGGGTCGCGCGGAGCCACGCGTACCCGTAGCGGCGATCCGGCTCCAGATGGGCCCCTTCGGCCCACTCGTTCCACGCATTCACGAAAATCAGGCGCTCATCTCCGTACAGCCGCTGGCGGGTGTCGGCCACCGCGTTCTCCAGCCACTCGCGGTACGCATCCGGGGTCGCGTTCACGAATACGGTGCCGCGTCCCGAGCGTCGCGGCTCGCTGTCCCACGACGGACAGACCCCGCGGAACAGTTTGTAGCTAGGCGCCGAATACTGGCGGCTGCGCTCGACTAAGATGCGCCAGTCGTATACCGTGCCCGCGAACTTTGGGTTTAACAGCTCTACCGAGTCGGTCAGAATCGGTGGACCACAGAGGTTGGGCGGAAACTCCGTGGCCGCGTCGAAGCCATAGTCCGCAGGATCGCAAGTCTCGAAGGACTGCGGATAGATCAGGTACAACTCTCCCAGTCCATCGCGGCGCGCCCATTCGCGCCAGCGCTGTGCCGTCGCGTGGACATCCGGCAAAAGCGACGGACGATATACCAGCAGAACCGGGCGGCCGTTGACCCGCAGATAGCGCGGGTCGCGCATGTATTCGGCCACATGCTCGATGAACGCGATGTCGTCGGCGGGGCTGTGATTCTGGGCGATGAGAACTTCTTCGTCCAGACCATCCCAGCGGCGAGTCCAGTTTTCGTTGGCCCAACACAGACAGAAGGGCAGATCGAGCCGGGGGTTGTCCAGATACTGCCGGACGGGCAATTCCAGCAGCCGTTTGCCCCCAAACCAATACGAATAGAAACAAAATGCCCCGATACCGTAACGCTTGGCCAACTCGACCTGGCGAGCTTGAATCGCTTCTACCCGCAGGTCGTAAAATCCCAGCTCACCCGGCAGATGGGGTTGATAGTGGCCGTGAAACTGCGACGCGGCGCTGGTCACGTTGGTCCACTCGGTAAAGCCCTTGCCCCACCAGCCATCGTTTTCTGGAATCGCGTGGAATTGCGGGAGATAAAAAGCGACCAGTTTGGCGCCCGGTACAAAGTGCGGCGGCGGAGGTGAATCTTCCACGTAGTCCGCGACGAAGTCCACCATCGCGGGACGCGAGGTCACGGGGGCGGGAGCCGAGCGCGTCGGCCGGGGCGCATCCGGCAGCGCGTCTGGTGTGGACGCATCCGGCACGGACGCCGCCGGCACGGACGCATCCGGCCGCGGCGCATCCGGCATGGTCGCATCCGGCATGGACCCAACCGGCACGGACGCAAGCGGCGCGGCCGCAACCGGCTCCGCTGGCGATGGGGCGGAATCCGGACGCGGCGCTGGTGACGGCGGCGCGGCCTCGGGCCTGAAACGAGAGCCGAAGACTCTCATCAGGACCTCATACACAGACCGGAGCGGAGCGGTCACGCGCCAACTCATCGAATCCTTCAGCGCCCAAACCGCGCGTTGCAGGGAATTGATCAGCGCCTCGCGATCGGACAGGGTGGCTTTCAGGCTCTCGATTTTGTCCCCGCGCTGGGACAAAATTCGATCGAGGGAGGCGATATGTTCCTCACGCTCGGCTAACGTTCGACCCAGCGACGCGATCTGTTGCCCACGTTCGGACAGGACTTGGTTCAGTCCGGCGATCTGCGTGTCGCGTTCCGACTGCTCCTGCTGCAAGCCGGCAATATGAGCGTCGCGCGCGGAAACGGCCTGCTGAAGATGGGCGATCCGGGTGTCGCGTTCGGCCTGGGCCTGGTACAGCGAGGTGATCTGTCCCTCACTGCGGGACGCAATTTGCTCCAGGCCGGCGATCCGCGCGTCGCGCTCGGACACGACTTGCCCTAGCGCCGAGATTTCTCCCTCGCGCTCGGAAACAGCTTGCTTCAGGCCGGCGATTCGGGCATCGGCTTCCGACCGGGCTTGCTGAAGCTCTCCGATCTCTGCTTCGCGCTGCGACGCCGCCTCGCTCAGATCGGCGATCTGCCGGTCACGCTCGGAGAGCGCCTGGCTGAAGGCGCCTTCACGTTCCAACAAGACTTGCTGGAACCTGGTCTGCTCCACCTGTCCTTCAGCGACCGCGTGGTTGAGCGCCGCGATCTCCCGCTCACGTTCGGCCACACTCTGTTGGAGCACGGCGCCGCGCCGGTCGTAGTCGGCTATGGACAGGTACAGATTGGTTCGGTCTGCTTCGAGGGCATTGGCATAGGAAAACGCAGAAGCGATTCCCCGCAGCCGGGAGTTCACGGCGTTGAATTTCTCCACGATGCCGGGTGCATCCAGATCGACTTCATCGCGGGCCGCACTCGAGAGCAGCCCGTGCACCGCGATCACATCCTCGGGAACCCGGCTATCTACGGCCAGATCCGAGACGGCAAACTCGGTGTGGCGCAGCCCGCGTTCCAGAAATTCTTCTTGATATGCCTGCGCGGCGGAACGGCTCTGGGCGGTAAACTCCAGGCCCAGCCGCGAGGCCAGCCGGCTCAATTGCTCCACCGGAGCGTCCATGAGCAAATCGTAGTCGACCACGGCGCGCCGGCTTCCGGTGGTCTCCAGAACCGCGGGGAGCATGTGCTGGAGCCAAAGAAAATAACACTTCTCCGCGGGGATTTGATTGCGCTTTTCGAACGACAGCGCGACGCTCAGCGGATTCCGCAGCGCGATTACGTAACTGGCCGTGCACCCGCAGGTTTCGACGACTTCTCGCCAGAAGGGCACCAGCCGGGAGGTGCGCGGGTCCTTGAATCCCCACACTCCGGCATGCTCGGCGATTTTTCTTTTGATGAGCTGAACCGCCCGGAGCTTCAGCGCGCTGATGGCCGGATCGGGCTCGGAAAAACGCCACGCCAAGCCGAGGCGGTCGTAAGCCGAGCGAACCTGCGCCAGCAATTCCTCGTTGAGGGCGATGCACTCGACATCTTCCCAGAAGCCTTTGGGATTGTCCGCACCCGCCGGGAGCAGATTGTCGCCCAGATGGACGCCGATGGTTTCGAGGCCCCGCGCAATGGCGCTGGTACCCCCACGGTGCATTCCTAGCACCATGATTACGTGTGGTTTGCGAGCTCCCATGCCTTGTGGTCCAATTGTACACCGGCCACGCAGGAACCAGACTACCATCTGCCAACGACGGGCGAATCGCCGGGGATGCCGAAGACTCAGCGCGCCGTCGCGGCGCTAGAGGTCTTACCGAGGGCTACCACTTACCGACGACCGGCGTATCGCCTGCGATGCCGAAGACCCCGGTGAGGTCGATGCCTGCATCCCACGCAAGGTTGCCGTTCTTGTCGAGGCCCCACAGTCCGTTGGTGGGGCGGAAAATGCCGGCTCGGGCGACTCCGGTGCCGTCCCAGTCCCCGACCACCCAGAGGTCGCCGGGCAGTCCGAAGACGCCGGATTTGTCGATGCCTGCGTCCCACGCCAGGTTGTTGTTGACATCGAGCGCCCACAGCGACACGGAGCTCCGGTAGATCCCGATCTTGGCGATGCCGTTGCCGGTCCAGTCGCCCACAATCGGCGTGTCTCCGGACGCGCCGAAGACTCCGGAAGCATCGATGCCCGGGTCCCATGCCAGGTTGTTATTGATATCTTGCGCGAACAGCGAGACCGAGGGCCGGTAGATGCCGATCTTGGTGATGCCGTCGCCGGTCCAATCGCCCACGATGGGCACATCGCCGGAGATGCCGAAGTGGCCGATTTTATCGGTGCCGGCTTCGTAGGCCAGATCGTTGTTGATGTCCAGCGCGAACAAGTTGGTGCTGGGCCGGTAAATCCCGATCTTGCTCTTGCCGTCGCCGGTCCAATCGCCGATGAGCGGCACGTCTCCCACGGTCCCGAAGAAACCGAATTTGTCGATGCCGGGGTCCCACACGCCGTTGCCGTTGATGTCCAGGGCGAACATCGCGGCGCTCGGCCGGTAGATGCCTATTTTGGTTTTGCCGGAGCCGTCCCAGTCGCCGTGAATCAGCACGTCGCCGGGGCTTCCGAAAAAGAAGGCGTGATCGATGCCGGGATCCCATGCGATATTGCCGTCGACATCTTCCGCGGTCATGAAGGCGCTGGAGCGCAGAACGCCGACTTTGGTGGGGTTGCCGGACGCCAGCGGCTGCGTGGTGAACGACCAGGTGGGGCTGGTGCTGCCGGAACAGTTCTTGCTCACGATGCGCCAGTAGTAGGTTCTGCCGGGACTTAGCGTGCCGGGATTGAAGCTGGTTCCCGTTGTGTTCAGTGCGAAGGGCGGCGTGGATGCGACGCCGAAGTACACGTCATAGGAGGTCGCTCCGGTGGCGGCGGTCCAATTCAGTGTAGCGCTGGTGGCCACGCCCGCCGCGCTATTCGCGGGAAGGGGAACCGACGCAACGCCGCACAGGAGCCCGAAGACGCCCACGCCAGTGCTGGTGCCGACGTAAACTTTCCCGTTGACCACCATGGGGACGATAAATTTGTTCCCAATGCCGAAATGATCGCGGCTGTTGGCCGCCTGGTTGCTGTTGTACAGTTCGGTGGCAAGGTTGGCCGCGTTGTAGGCGTGCAGCGTCGCGGGGGCGCTGTTCTCGGCGGCCCACACAATACCGTTCGACGCTCCATTGGCGGAAATGGAGGGAGTTGTGCCGGGATAGATAAAGGAAAGCGCCGATTGCGACGCGGGACTGGTCCCAAATTTTCCCCCGGCGAACGCGAACGCCTTCAGCGTATCGCTGCTTCCGCCGTAGTACAGCGTCCCGTTGAACCAGGCCGGACTCGAAAACACCCCGCCCACCGCGGATGGAAGCTCCTGGTAGACGGAGTTCGAGTTGGGGTTGTACTTGCCCATGTTGGCTCGGTCCACGACGTAGATATTTCCATCCTTGCCTGCGCCCACGGCCAGATCATGCGGCTTGCCTTGGGCGTCGTTTAAAGTCGGCAACAAGATGGCTCCGCCGGAGCCCAGGTCCTCATCTCCGTTCGACTCCGACGTCGTGTTGCTCATAGTGAAATAGTCGGACACGGAAGTCCCCCCGGCCGCAATCTTCACGAACGCATTTCCGTAGTCGCCATTGGACGGGAACCCGTTGGTGAGGGTGGTGTCGAACGTCCCGTTGGCCATCAGCAGGAAGATGTTGCCGCTCGCGTCGACCGCGGGACCGGCGCCCGCGCCCCAAATCGCCCCGTCGCTCCCATTGGGCGTCAGGTTCAGAATGCTCACCCGGCTGAGGTTGCTCTCGTTGTATCCGATGACCCAGCCGGTGTACGGAAAATCGTCGCAGTGCGACGACCAGCTCGTATACACAACGCCGTTCCAGATCACCAGTCCGGCCCGGTCCTTGTACTGCTTCGGATCGAAGGTCAGCGTGCCGCCCACGCTGCCATCGCCGGTGCCCGGATACGTCGCTTGCACCACCATCGGCCCGTTAAACTGCTCGGCGCCGGTGGTCAGATCCAGCGCGTGCAGCCGTTGGAAATAGGTGCTTCCGTTCTTCGACATGGCGACGGCATACATGGTGCCGTGCGGTCCCATATGGGGGTCGATGACAGGCGTGGAAGTGATCCCGATCTCGGGATCGACTTGGTCGCACCCCCGGTTATCGGATGTGGTCTCCCCAGACCCCAGCAGCGATACATGCCAGAGCTGCGTACTCGTGTCGGCGTCGAAGGCGTAAACGCTGTCGTGTTCGGTGACCACGAAGAGCACGTTGTGCGTGCCTTGATTGGGAATCGCCAGTGAAGGAACGTACAACGGCTCGGCATCCACCTTGCCATCGACGGAGAGGGTGAACAGCCTGCCGAAGGTCGACGAAGTCACGTTGGCGGGGGTCAACGCGGTCTCTTGCAGATTCTGTCCGGTGCGGAAGTTATCGTTGTGCCATGTCAGCACGCTGACTTGGCCGCTAGCGGGGACAGAGAGCCAAACCGGAGCGGCCATTGCGATCCACAATGCCGCCCTCCGCGAGATGGTCCATGCCGGCCAAGCTGTTTTCATGCGATGCCCCAGAGCTATAGATCGGCTTGGGGCCCCGAACGTAACAGCCGAATGATGCACTATTCGAGTAGTAAGGCTCACGTAATTACCATCTGCCAACCACTGGTGTGTCGCCCGCGGTCCCGAAAACGCCGGACTTGTCCGTGCCTGCATCCCACGCCAGATTACCATTCAAGTCGAGTCCCCACAGTCCGTTGCCGGGGCGGAACACGCCGGCGCGGGCGATTCCGGAGCCGTCCCAATCGCCTGCGGGATGCTGGTCAGCGTCGTGGTGATCGGCACCTGAGCGCTCACCGAACCGCAAAGCGACAACAGCGCGAACACCAGAAGAGTCTGTCGCAACATTTAGGTTCCTCCCGACTCAAACTCGGACGCGGCCTTCATAGGCATCCAGCACTTCTCTGGCGCTGCCGTGCATCACTAGCTCGCCGTGGTCGAGCCAGAGGGCTTGATCGCACAGTTCTTCCAAGGTCTTGCGGTTGTGGGCCACGCACAGGAAGGTCTTGCCGGCGCGGCGGAACTGGCGGATGCGTTCCAGGCATTGCGCTTGGAATTCCGAGTCCCCGACCTGCAGGACTTCATCCACGATCAGAATATCCGGATCGACGTTGATGGCTACCGAAAACCCCAGGCGGAGATTCATGCCATTGGAATACGTCCGGAGCGGCTCGTGAATATAGTCGCCGATCCCCGCGAACGCCACGATGGACTGGAAGACTTCGCGCGTCTGGGATTCGCTGAAGCCCAGCAGCGCCGCGTTCACGTACACGTTCTCGGTGCCGGTCAGGTCGGGATGAAATCCGGATCCCAGGTCCATCAGGGCCGCGATCCGGCCGCGCACTTCCAGCGTCCCGCGGTCCGGCGGAACCAGCCCCGCCAGAACGCTTAACAGCGTGCTCTTGCCGGCTCCGTTGCCGCCGACAATCGCCAAGCCCTCGCCGCGCGCTACGTCGAAGGAGATGTTCTTCAGCGCGTGAAACTCGTGGGCGGAATGATCCTTCTGAAACCAGCCCGCCACACGGTGCCGCAGAAGTTGCCGGGGGTTATGCTTCCGGAAACTTTTCGCCAGGTTCCGGCAGGAAATCATCAGGTCTTGCATCACGATCGGTTCATCACTGTTCGTTCATCGCGCTACAAGTAATCGTAAAACTGGACTTTCATGCGGCGAAACGCCAGTAATCCCAGCCCGAACGTTACAAAGGCGACCGCCGCCAGCTTGATCAGCAGCACGGACGACGGCGCGTGGGCCTCCAGCACCACCTCGCGCATGGCCAGCACCAGCGCCGCCACGGGATTGAATTGGTACAGGTTTTTGAAACGCTCCGGAATCGCCGAGAAGGGATAAAAGATGGGCACCAGCCAGAACAGCACCGCGTTGGAGGATTCGACCACATAGCGCATGTCGCGGATGTACACGTTCAGCGCGGAAGTCGCGAACACCAGCCCGCAGACGAACATGATCTCCAGCCCCCACACTAGCGGGAGCCATAGCCAGTGGATGTTCAAGCGAATCCCGAACGCCAGGGTGATCACCAGCAGGAGCCCGATTTGAATCAACAGGTGCAAGCAATTGGACAGGACCGCGGCGATGGGCACAATCTCCCGCGGGATCGCCAGCCGCTTGATCAGGATGGCATTGTCGATCACCGACCCGGTTCCGACCAGCCACGCCAGACTGAAGAAATTGAACGGCACGATGCCGCACATGACAAAAACCGCGAAGTGCGGGGTGTTGTTAATGAAGACCCGGGTGAATACATAGGTGAACACCAGAAGCATCACCAGAGGGTTCGCCAGCGACCACAGGACTCCCAGCGACATGTTGCGGTAGCGGACGCGGAAATCCTTCATGACTAACTGTTTAAGCAGAAACCAGCGATCGCCATGCCACATGTTGGTGCTCCCGCGCGGCGGAAAACTCTCCATTATGGCACATCCCTTCCGGTCCGCTCCTTTATCCAACCCGGTGGCTGAACGGAGCGCGAGTAAATCGGGCCTATTGGAGGGGCACCGCCGAGCTAGGCAACGGCTTGCTATCGGTTGACGCCAGGATGGTCCTGCCGGTGTTAGTGTCGAAGATTTCCAAGGTAACTAACAGATTGCAGGTGAGGTTCAGCGGAAGCGCGGCCGGGGGCTGGGCGCCGCCTTCATATCCGGTCTTGACCACAGCCCGTATTTCAGCCCGGTCGAGTCCCGGCAACTCGCTGCGGCCCAGGTCCAGCATGTCGGCCGTGCCCGCAGCCAGATCCGGAACCGCTATTTGTTTGAGGAGCTGCCCCTGCGCATCATAGAACTGCAGGACCGGGCGGCAGTAGGTGGCGGCGGGCGGCACGACGGTATTGCCGGCGTTCAGGACCACGATCCGCGCGGTCTCTCCCAAGCCGAAACCCTGCATCGCGAAGCCGACGCCCGGCGCCAAGGGCACCGAGGGCGTAGTCTGGGCGAAGCAGGGAGCCAGCATGAACGCCAGAAGCCCGAGAAGAAGAACCGGCTCGGAAGAAGGTCGCACGATCATCTCATGCCTCCTTCCCCGAGTATACGCTGCGGAAGATAGCGTATGCGCGCTACAGTTCCGGCAGGCGCATTAGCTCCGCGGTTCCGCTATTGCCACTTGCCCACGAACGGGACATCGTTCGCGGCGCCGAAGGCTCCGGACAAGTCGATACCCGGATCCCAGGCCAGGTTGCCGTTCTTGTCCAGTCCCCACAGCGCATTGCTGGGGCGGAAAATGCCGATCCGGGTGACTCCCGAGCCGTCCCAATCCCCGACCACCCATTGGTCGCCGGTAGCCCCGAAGACGCCGGATTTGTCGATGCCGGGATCCCAGCTCAGATTGTTGTTGGCGTCGAGCCCCCACAGCAAGACAGAGCTTCTGAAGATGCCGATCTTGGTGATGCCGTCGCCGGTCCAGTCGCCCAAAATCGGTGTGTCGCCGGGGGCTCCGAACACGCCGGCTTTGTCGATGCCCGCGTCCCAGGCCAGATTGTTATTGATATCTTCCGCGAATAGAGACGCCGAGGCCCGGTAGATCCCAACCTTGGTGATGCCGTCGCCGGTCCAGTCGCCCAGAATCGGAACGTCGCCGGAGCTGCCGAAGTGGCCGATCTTATCGATGCCTGATTCATAAGCCAAGTCGTTGTTGATGTCCAGGGCAAACAGGTTGGTGCTGGGCCGGAAGATGCCAATTTTGGAGATCCCGTCGCCGGTCCAGTCGCCGACCAACGGCGTGTCGCCGCTCTGGCCGAAGAAACCAAAGCGGTCGCACGGCGGTGTGCCGCATGGCGCTGGGTCCCACACTCCGTTGTTGTTCATATCCAGCGCGAACATCGCGGCACTCGGCCTGTAAATGCCGAGCCGGATCAGCCCGGAACCATCCCAGTCGCCCTTGATGACAACGTCGCCAGCGGCCCCGAAAAGGAACGCGCGATCCGGCGGCGAACTCCATGCGATGTCGCCATCCACGTCTTCCGCCGTCATGACTACGCTGGACCGGAAGATGCCGACCTTGTCGGCGACGACTCCGTTTTGGGTGATCGTGAAACTCATGCCGTCAATCGTCAAGCTGGCAACGCGCGGCGATGCCGAGGTGTTCTTCGCGACCGTGTATCCCACGGCGCCATTACCGCTGCCCGGGCTGCCGGAGGTGATGATGACCCACCCCGTAGAGTCCGAGACGGTCCACAGGCAACCCGTTCCCGCGGTTACAGAGAACGTACGACTCCCGCCTGGGGAACCGAACGTCGCACTGTTTGCGGGAAGCGAGTAGACACAACTCAGCGTGGAAATCACCAGGTTCTTGTTAGCGCCCAGCGATCCGGCCGCTCCGGGCGCCGGCAGCGTCAGAATCGCGGGATCGCCGGTCGGCTCCGAGATGGTGCCGCCATTGAGAATCAGCGCGCTGGTGGATAACTCATCCAGATGCGGGTTGTTCTCTCCCGCCGCCACCGTGTAGGTGAACGTCAGCGTGTTGGTCCCGCTGCCCGATACGTAGTTGGCGGACCCCGCACTGTTGAGTTGCAGCTTGGGCGTGCCGGTCACGGTGACGACTTCATTAAATGTGACCTGAATCGAGATGTTGGCGCCCGTGCCGTAGGTGCCGTTGGTCGTGGACGAGGTCACATTCGTGACCCCCCCGGACTGGGTCAAAATCTCCCAGACACCGCGTCCGTGAGTGGCCAGGGCCAGCACGTGCAGGGTTCGATTCAACTGCAGTTGCACGCCCTGCCCGTGAGCCAAACCCGTGCCGTAAGCAGTCCAGGTGGAGTACGGGCTGATGGACGAGTAAACCCCGGTCTCATCGGACACGTACACTGTATGGTTCGCATCGGTATCCACTTGCAGCGACCACGTGGGAACGGCCGGCAGATTGCCGCTGATATTAGTCCAGGTTTCTCCGCCGTTCACGGTCTTGTAGACCTGGCCGCTGGCGCCGTTAAACGTGTTGATCGCCGCATAAGCGGTCTGGCCGGTAGCGTCGTTAGGATCGACATCGATTTCGTTCACGCGTCCACCGACTGGCAGGTTGTGCTGGGTCCATAGGGTCCCGTGGTTGGTGGTCACGTATATCTGGCTATTAGCCGCAAATTCTCCGCCGACCGCGGCGTAAATCGTGGTGGTGCCGGGAGCGAAGGCGACGCTGTCCACGTTAAAGTCGCTGGGGTTGAATCCCGCCGTGCCGGGGGTGCCGACCGCGGTCCAGCTATCGCCCTGAGTGGTGGATTCGTTCACGTAATCCAGGCCGATAAAAAGGTGGTTTCCGTTGGAGGGATCGACCGTGAAGGGCGGGTAGAAATTGGCGCTATTGAAGGTGAAACCAGTCTTGTTCATCCAGGTGCTCCCGCTGTCGTCGGAGCGCCTGAAAAAGCAGCAATTGCCAAAGCTCTGCGGAGGAGCGACGTGGTACCAGCGGGTGGCAAGCGTCTGGCTGATTTGTGTCAAGCCGCCGTCGCCGCCATCGATGGCCGACCAAACCAGCGTACCGGTGTATTTCTCGGTTCCGTTATCCTGGCTGCCCCCGCCGATGGGGCTGGTGCTGATGCCGGTCAGGCCGATGCCGGTGAATTGGATGGTGTTCAGGTTGCCGTTGAGGTTGGTCCAGCTCGGGCCGGTGGGATCGTAACGCCACACGCCGCCGTCGTTGCCGAGCAGCAGCTTGCCACTGGGGTCGAAAGCCATGGCGTGGTTGTCGGTGTGCGGCTCCACGCCTCCCACGGTGGTGATGTCGGTCCAGCTTGCGCCGCTGGTGGTGGACCGGATCACCGCGTGGGTGTTGCTGCTGTACGTCACCACTCCCGCGGCGTAGACGTCCGCCGCATTCGCCGGATTGACCAGGATGACGATGTCATACCAGCCCTGGCCGCTGCCGTTTGCGGCTCCCAGGAAGTCTGGCGTGGTCGACGTGCGGTCGGTGAAGGTGGGCGTGGCGGCCGTTCCAGCGTCGGCGTTGCTCGAGACCAAAAACTTGTTCAGCCCGTACGTATTGGGGTCGGATATGGCCACGTACAGTACGTGACTCCCTGCAGTGGAGGCCGAAGGGCCAACGGCCAGGGCGTAGCGGCCGGTCCCGGCTCCGCTGGGGGCATTGGTTCCCGTGAGCAAGCTCCACGTGCTCCCGCTGTCCGTCGAACGGTAAATTCCATTGGCAGTACCATTGCCGAAGGCCTCGCCATGAGCTGCGTAAACGATGGTTGGAGTGTTGGGGTCGACGACTACAGCCGACCAAGGATAGGTTGAGTCCTTCCCGTTGGCCGCGGTCATGTTGGTCCAAGTGGTGCCGCCATCGGTGGTCTTATAGATGCCGGTGTTGCCCGACAAACCGTTTTCATCGTAGCCGCCCACGGCCGTGTAGGCCGTGTTAGCGTTGGTCGGGTCAACGGAAATCTGCGCGACCGCCCGCCGGTTGAACGCACCGGAAGGTCCCGTTGAAAGCGACCAGGTCGCGCCGCCGTCGTTCGATACCAGGATGCCCAGACCATAATTCGAGTCGCCCGAATTGTTCGCCTCGCCGGTCCCGGCGTAGATCTTGAGGTGGTTGCTCGGCGCCACCGCGATCGCTCCCATGGCCAAGGTGCCCTGATTGTCGGTGAGAGGATTGTAAGTGGTACCGCCGTCGGTGGATTGCCACACTCCGCCGCCCGCTGCCGCCGAATAAATATTGTTGGCATTCGTCGGGTCTACGGCGAGGCCGGTAACGCGTCCGCTGACGTTGCCGGCTCCAGTGGAAAGCGAGGCCGGGCCGATCGCGGTCCAGGTGGTGTTATTCAGCGCCGGCGGTACTCTGTTCTGAGGACCCTTCACCGGCCCGTACGAATTGGGATGGAATGTCGATGGCGTTGCGGGCGGGTTCAACGGATGTGGCGGTTGGGCCATCCCTAGCTCCGCAAAAACCAGCATGGCAACAGCCCAAGCAAACAAACGGACTAAAGTCTTCATGGATCTCCTCCGATAATCCTTGGAGCGGCGATACTGGCCGGTTATTGTACATCATTCCAGGGGGTCGGTGTGTTCATCCTCGAAACGCCTTGAATGTAGCGGCATCCGGCATTGGGTCTCGGTTGCCAGGCTCCATTGCGTGTTCCCTTGCTTGGCGGGAACCGGTCATGCTCAGTGTTAAAACTGCAAGATCGCTCCAGAAATCCTAGTCTGGAGCCGCGGAGGATGACCGCTAAGTTGAACCCGCGTTGGAACCAGGCAACAGGCTGAGTGCGTCCGCTGCAACCTCATTTGGAGAACTCGATGAAAAAAGTACTGATTCTGTGTAGTCTCATGCTGGGGGTGGGACTCCACGCACAGACACCGGCGGTCGCGACCGTTACCAACAGTGGTTCGCTATCGCCGCTCGTCAGTCCGGGGGCCGTGGTGTCGATTCACGGTTCTAGATTCGGCAATTCCTTGGCCGGCACAAGAGTGACGGTGGGCGGGCTGGACGCGGCGGTGTTGTTTGTCTCCGACCGGCAGATCAATGTCCAGTTCCCATTTGAGCTGCCCGTTGGGTCCACCACCCTGCGCGTAACCGTAGAAGGCAAGGTTTCAGAGGCGGTCGGCGTCACGATTTCGCCTTACGCTCCCGCGGTGCTTACCGTCGATGGCAGCGGCCGAGGCCGGGGGGTGTTCACGAACGAGCAGGGCTTGGTGTCGCCTGTCTCGGCCGCGGCTCCGGGCGAGTCCCTCGCGGCTTATATGGTTGGCTTGGGCCCGACGCGTTTCCACGTGCCCCATGGGACGGTGACGCCGTCCGACCCGGTACCGGTAACCACAGCCATTCCGACGGTTACCGTCGGTGGCGTCCCCGCCGCAGTCGAGTCCGCCCGTCTTTCACCGGGCTTGGTCGGTGTGTATGAGGTCGACTTCGTGGTGCCGCACATCGACTTCGGCGATCACGACGTGGTGATTTCGATCGGCGGGATGGACTCGCCCGCGGTCACGCTTCCGGTCGGCCCGAACCCCGGTCCCGTCGCCATGCTTCGGGACACGAACGGAACCGCTCGGATCATCGGCACCGCGCCTCCCAGGCGTGTGAACCCGGAACGTTCCCCCGCCACCCCACTCAGCGCGATTGCGACCGTTCAAAACCAGAGTTTGTTTAATGGGGGGAATCCCATCATCTCAGGTGTGAGCGCGATCAGAGGCCAGCAGATTGATCTGTTTGCGTACTCAGCCACGGCAGGAAAGGACACGGCTTCGTCGTTACCCGTCTTGTTGTCTCCCGCATCGTTACCCGCCGGGACAAATCCAGGTTCTGGTCCAACGGCAGTTACCACCGCTGCCGGTACTGGCGTCGTCTATACCTGCGACGCCACCATCAACGCGGTGTCGGGCGTGTGCGCGTTTCTGAACGGGACCATTGCGGGCCTGTACAGCAGTGCGTTCACCAACGCGAACGCCAGTATCTACATCACGTTTGGGTCCACCAGTTTGGGCCAGAGCGAGACTGAGCTCAATTTGTTCAGCACCTACACGAACTTCCGCAACGCGCTGATCGCCACCGAGACCAGCGCCAACGACATGACTGCGATCAATGACAGCGTGCCGGCCACCGAACCAACCATCTTCGGCTCCGACTCCGTCGTGGTCACCAATGCCAGCTTGCGGGCATTGGGGGGCACCCCCACCGGAGGGCTGACGTCGGCAGGGGCCTTTTGCACTATCGGAACCGCCGGTTGCTACGACAGCATCATTACGATCAGCAGCGGCGAACAGGCCGCTGGGAATCTATATTTCCGCACGGGGACGATCGGCTCCAACCAATACGACTTTTACAGCGTCGTCGAGCATGAGACGGATGAGGTTCTCGGCACCTCGTCGTGTGCCTGGGGATGTGCATTTAACAGCGCTAACTATATCGCGCCGCCGGACCTGTTCCGCTATCACAGCAACGGTACTCGCACCTTCAGCACAGCGGGAACCAACAGTTCGTGTTCCGCCAGCTCCACTACGAATGCCTGTCTTTCCCTGGATGGCGTGCATATGTTGCAGGAATACAACAACCTGAATAACGGCGAGGACGCCGGAGATTGGGCGCCGAATTGCACCAACCCCCTGGTTCAGAATGCCGAAGGCTGCCCCGGCAAGGCCAATCTGAACATTTCTCCCGCGGCGGAGATTCTGGTCTTGGACGTGGTGGGATTCACGCTGCAGTCGTCGTCCTCGGGACCGACGGTCACCAACGTAACTTCGTCCACCGCCAACGGCACTTACGGCGTGGGGGCGAACATCTCGATTCAAATCACGTTCAGCGCCGCGGTCACCGTGACGGGTACGCCGCAACTGGCGCTGAACTCCGGCGGAACTGCGAATTACAGCTCGGGCAGCGGCACCGCCACGCTGACGTTTGGCTATGTTGTCGGCGCGGGGCAAAGCAGTCCGCATCTGGATTACACCTCCACGTCGGCTCTCACGCTCAACGGTGGAACCATCAAGAACGGCAGCAATGCCGCAAACTTGACGCTGCCGGCGCCGGGGGCGGCCGGCTCTCTGAGCGCCAACAAGACTATCGTGATCAACACGACGCCGGCGGTCACCATCACTAATGTGACCTCCGCTACTCCGAACGGCACCTATGGCGTGGCGGCCAACATCTCGATTCAGGTCACCTTCAGCGCCGCGGTCAACGTCACCGGCACGCCGCAACTGGCGCTGAACTCCGGCGGAACCGCCAACTACAGCTCGGGCACGGGCACCGCGACACTCACCTTCACCTATGCGGTGGCCTCGGGCCAGAGCAGCGTCAAGCTGGACTACACTTCCACCTCGGCTCTTACGCTCAACGGCGGAACCATCAAGGATGCGGGCAGCAACGCCGCGAACCTGACGCTGGCGACCCCGGGCGCCGCGGGGTCGCTGAGTGCGAACAAGAGCATCGTGATCTTCACCGTCCGCGGGATCAGCAAGATCGGCATTCTGCGGTCCAGCGCCTTCATGACCGCCGAAGATGTGAATGCGAACATCACCTGGGATCCCGGCACCGACAACGCTTTCTTCTTCGGCATGCCCGGGGACGTCCTGATTGAAGGCGACTGGGACGGCTCCGGCACCACGAAAATCGGCATCTACCGGCCGAGCGCCGCTATGTTTGCGATCGACTTCAACGGCAACGGCGTATGGGACCCCGGCATCGACAAATTCGGTTTCTTCGGGACCGTAGGAGACGTACCGCTCATCGGCGATTGGACCGGCGACGGCAAGAGCAAGATCGGGATTTACCGGCCCAGCACTAACTTGTTCGCACTGGACACCAACAACAACCTGGCGTACGACGCAGGCATCGACAAGATCGGCCACTTCGGCATCTCCGGCGACGTGCCGATCCTGGGTGACTGGACCGGCGACGGCATCACCAAGATCGGCATCTACCGGCCCTCGGTCTCGCTGTTTGCGGAAGACGTTAACAACAACTTGACCTGGGACCAGGGGATCGACAAGTCCGGCGTGTTCGGCATACCTACTGACACGCCGATCATTGGCGACTGGACCGGCGACGGTATCTCGAAGGTTGGGATCTACCGGAGCTCTGCGTCGCTGTGGGCGCTGGACATCAACAACAATCTTGCCTGGGACGCCGGCATCGATAAGGCCGGGGTCTTCGGCGAGCCCGGCGACAAGTGGGTGGTCGGGGATTGGGACGGCAGTGGAGTCACCCGGGTCGGCATTTTCCGCCAAAGCGTAGCGCTGTGGGGGTTGGACTTGAACGGCAACCTGGCTTGGGATGCGGGGATCGACCTTTCCGGTGTTTTCGGCGCATCGACCGATACGCCGGTGATCGGCAAGTGGCCGTACTGACGCGCGCGGATTAATGCAGCCGCGCCTGGCGCTCTGGTATCTTGAAGTTTTGGATGAAGCGTAAAGGCGCGGTCTGCACCATCATCGCGAAGAACTATCTGGCTCATGCGCGGTGCCTGATGGATTCCCTGGCTCAGTTTCACCCGGAACTGGCCCGCTTCGTGATTCTCGCCGATACCGTGGACGGCTGCTTCGATCCGGCGCGGGAAGCTTTCGAAGTCCTGACCTCCGAGCAGTTGGAGATTCCGAATTCCAAGTGGTTTCATTTCAAGTACACCAAGCTGGAATTGTGCACCGCGCTGAAGCCTTACGTCATCGATCACCTGTTTTCCGCGCACGACCTGGACTATGTACTGTACTTGGATCCGGACATATTGATCTGTGGCGAACTAACTCCAGTGTTGGAGCGACTGGAGGTTGAGTCACTGGTTCTCACGCCCCACGTCACGGAACCACTGGACGGCCCCATGCGCCCTTCCGAGCTCGATATTCTTCGCGCCGGTACCTACAATTGCGGTTTCGTGGGGGTCCGGCGCTGCGAGGAGGCGCTGGCTTTTGTTGAGTGGTGGAAACGGCGTCTGTACGACTACTGCGTAGTCGATCTGCCGCGGGGTTTGTTTCTGGATCAACGCTGGATCGACTTGGCTCCCTCCTTCATCAGCCGGGTGGGCGTGATACGGGACCCGTCGTTCAACGTGGCGTATTGGAATCTCTCGCAACGCGAGATCTCGTTTTCGAACGGACGCTTTCTGGTGAATGGGCGGCCGCTGGGTTTTTATCACTTCAGCGGCTTTGACCCCGAGCGCATCGAGTCTTTGACCCAGCACCAACCCGGCTTCCGGTTGTCGGAACACCCGGCTCTGGAGCGGCTGGCCGAAGAGTACCGGGGGTTGCTTTTCGCCCATGGCCACGACCAGTGCCGGAGCTGGCCCTACGCCTATGGACGCTTCGACAACGGAATCGAAATTCCGGAAGCGGGGCGGTCCCTGCACCAGGAAAGTCCCGGCAGCCCGGAAGCGGTTTCCAACCCGTTTTCCGACCAGGGGTTTCGCGAGTTTGTCCGCGTCTGGAATGAACCCATTCAGATCGATGGCGGTGCGCGGCCATACCTCACACGACTGGCTTACAAAGTGTACCGGACGAAGGCCGATCTTCAGGCAGCCATGCCGGACGTGTTCAACGTCGGCCACCGCCAGTTCCTGGCTTGGCTGATGTCGAGGGACAAGGGTGAACCAACACTCCCAGATGTCTTCCTGGCGCCATTGAAAGAGGGCAGGGAAGAGCCGCATCCCCGCAGCTCACCGGCCGGGGCGGCGGAAGTCATGCCGCTGGCGCTGGGAATTGCGGCGGGAACGGCGCGCCTCGCTCTGCCTCGTTTGGCTCTCGACATTTACGCGAAGCGCCCGGACTTGCAGGCATTCTTCCCGGATTTCCTCGGACGGGACAGCATCAAGTACCTGGTTTGGCTATTGAGCTTCGGCCGGCGCGATTATCTGAAGTCCCCAGCCTTCTCGGCGACGCTACGCAGGTTATGGGCGGACGTATTGCAGTCCTTGCCAAGTCCCTGGCTGCGGATGCGCTACCGGGTTGTGCTCGGCGTGGCGAGGATGGCCGCAGCCGCGGGCCCGCTGCTGGGCCGGGCCGTCCGGACGCGCTTGTGTCAACGCATTCTGGGCGCAACGGCGAGGCCTCCCGCTGCTTCCGTCGTGCCTGACCGGAGCGCGCCGACCGAAGTATGATTCTCCAGACACGTGAAGCATGCCCCGGCATCCCTTCGCCGGACGCCGCCCGCGGGAACCGATGAAGAAATCGAAGCGAGTTCCAGTCGCCGAAAAACCAGCCACGAAGGAGAACCCAGTTCGCTGGTGGCCCTGGGCCGCGGCGGCCGCCGCACTGTTGGTGGTGTTTGAAGCCTACGGTCCGTCCCTTAATGGCGATTTTGTTCTGGACGATTTATACCTGCCGTTCAACTATCCTCACGCGGACCAGCTCACCCTATGGAACTGGCTCACCGGGGCGCGGCCCGTGCTGATGTTCAGCTATTGGCTGAATTACAAGAGCAGCGGTACCGAGACGTTCTCGTACCACGCCACCAATGTAGTGCTGCATTTCCTGGTTGCGGTAGTCATCGCGCTGGTGACCGCGAAACTCCTGGAGTGGACCGGGGTGACGGGCCGCTCGAAGGCCATTCTCAGCGTATTCGCCGCGGGCTTGTTCCTGCTGCACCCGGTGCAGACGGAGTCCGTCTCCTACGTCGCCAGCCGCTCCGAGGACCTGAGTGTCTTGTTCTATTTCGGGGCGTTGGCCTTGTTTCTGTACCGGCCCGAAGGGCGGATTTCGGTCGCGCGATCGGTGGCCTATGCGGTGCTGCTGCTGATCGCCGTGAGCACCAAAGAGCATACGCTCACTCTGCCCGTGCTGGCACTGGCCGCGAGTTGGTTCTGGGGACGCGGCGGAATCCGGCAGAACCCCGTGTTTTGGGGTCTTCAAGCAGCCGCCGGCGTGGTGGGCGCGCTGCTGGTGGTCCGGGTCTTGCGCGCGGCGGACTCGGCTGGTTTTCACGTGAAGGGTGTCGATCCGGCGGCCTACTTCTTCTCGCAGTGCCGCGTGATCTGGATGTACGTACGCTTGTTTTTTCTGCCCGCCGGACAGAACGCCGATCCGGATATTCCCCTATCGGCGAACTTGTTCGACCACGGCGCGGTGCTTGGCCTGCTGGCGCTGATCGCTCTGGCGGCGGCGGCTTGGGTCTACCGCAAGCGCTATCCATTGGCGGCGTTTGGCGTATTCATGTTCCTGCTGTTGATCGCGCCCACGTCGTCGTTCATTCCGATTCAAGACGTGTACGCCGAACGCCGCATGTACCTGCCGTTCCTGGGACTGACCTTGGTGTGCCTGGAGTTCTTGCGCCGGCTGGACACGAAAGCGATGACATGGACCGCGGTGATTGTGCTGGCGTGGTGCAGCGTCCTGACCTATCAGCGCAGCCAGGTTTGGGCATCACCCACCGCCTTGTGGAATGACACGGTGGCTAAGTCTCCGCACAAAGTGCGGCCGCGGTTTCAACTGGCGTTTGCCTACTACGCCGCGGGCCGTTGTCCGGAAGCCGCGGAGAACTACCAGATCGCGGCCAGTCTCGGCGCGCCGGACTACCGTCTGTTGTTGGACTGGGCCAACGCGCTCTATTGCGCCAATCGCGACGATGAGGCGGCCGTCAAGCTCCAGCAGGCGGTGGCCTTCGAGCGCCCCGCCGAGGCCTACCTGCTGCTGGGCGCGATTTACGGCAAGCGGGGACAGTCGCAGGAGGCTCTGGACGCGCTGGCGCGCGCGGAAAGCATCGATCCGTCTATCGCCGAGATTTACGTGAATCGCGGCAACGTGTACATGCTCCGAGGCGACCGCGAGGCCGCGCTGAACGAATACAGGCGTGCCCTGAACGTCGATCCCACCAGCCAGCATGCGCTGGAGGCGCTGGCGCACGCCAGCAGCCAGTGACCCGCATGTTCCGCGGGATTTGCACGCGAGACGCCTCCTCGCGGGAACGGCATCAGAGCCGCAACGCCGTGTTCGCCAAGGGTTGGAACATCCGTGTCGTCCGGGTCTTCCAACACGCATCCCGGAGGCGTGCGCCGAGCTTCAGCAATACATGATCAGTAGCCACTTTGGATCTATCGATCGGTTGCGAATGGTAGGGCAAAGGCGCGACTCCTTTCTCCCCAAGGTCCCTAAGGCCGGATCACCGCGCGCAAATATGTCAGAATCGCTCCGAGTTCAGCATCGTTGTACGCCGCGATCGCGGAAGAGTGCCGCCAATTGCTGCCGTCGCTGAACTTCACCGAACCCGGTTCGGCGTTGCGCTGCACAGGCGGTGCCGAAGTCAGGTCGTAGAACACGGCGCCTTGCTTGCCATCGCTGAGCACCAGGACGGGCATGGACTCGCCGCTCATCGCGCCCGTCTTCACGTTCGGTGTCGCCAGCGTCTTGAGCGCGGCGGCCGACGCCGGCACGTTCGCGATGGGAGCCGCGACGGGAATCCCGAAACCACCCACCTCATGGCACGTCGAGCATCGTCCGAAGCCGCGCACGGCTTCCGTAAACAGCTTGGCTCCCCGAGCCGCTTCGCCGGTCAATGCGGGTCCCGACGCAGCAGCTGGTCCCGGGCCGACGTTGGGATTGGCGATGCCGTTGAGCGTTGCCACGTACGCAACCACCGCAACCAAATCCGGCCGCGACAAGCTGGTCGCGAAGGATGGCATGCCCGTATCGGCGACGCCGCGCGTGACCGTGGTATTGATGTAAGCCTGATCGAACCCCCGGGCCGCCAGACGGGGAGCGCCGCCCGGTCCGCCTCTGACGCCATGACAGTAGCCCGTGGCGCAAGACTTCGAGAACACTTGCTCACCCTGCTTCACGACGGCGGCCAGATTCTGCGCCGAGCTGCACGCTGCCAGCGCGAACACTGCCGCAAGCAACCGGGAAGGCCCGTTCATCGTGTTCCCTCCGGCAAGGCGAACACGACCAGCGTCGAGCCCAGCCGCCAGTCCTGATCCGGAAATAAGCTCATCGCCGCGCCTCCCACCACGGAGACATGCCATCCGGTCGGGGTGGCGATGTATTGCCGCCCACTCACGGCGTACGACACCGCCGATCCGCGATGACCCGCGCCGGTTTGATAACTCCACAACCTGTTGCCGGTCTTTGCTTCCAGCGCAAAGAACTCGCCTTCGGGATTTCCGGTGAACACCAGGTCTCCGGCGGTCGCCAGCATCGAGGCCAACAATACGTACTTGTAGGGCATGCTCCAGGCCCGTTTGCCGGTCACGGGATCCCAGGCATCCACGTGGCTATAGGTGGAGCGCCCCGCGGCCAATTTCATCGGAAACTCGCCATTCATATAATTCCGGCCTTCCTCGGCAGCCCGGTTGTTGGGCGTAATGTCGTTGCACAGTTCGTTGACCGGCACGTAGAGAAATCCGGTGCGCGGGGAATACGCCATGGAGTTCCAACTCTTGGCTCCGGCCGCGCTGGGGCAGATCGTGGTGGTCTTGCCGAGCTGTGGCTCATTGCGTCCCACCAGCTTGCCATCTTCCGTGATCCCAGTGATCCACGTCCGGACTTCCGGAACCGAGAACGCACCCAGAAACTCGCCCGTAACCCGATCGAGGACCGACGTCAATCCGCTCTTATTCATGTGGACCAGCACCTGCCGCATGCGGCCCCGGATTTCGCGGTCCATCAGCAAAACTTCATAGGCGGAATCGTAATCCCACAAGTCGTCGGGGACTTCCTGGTGATGCCATCGCAGCTTGCCCGTATCGGCTTCCAGCGCCACCACGCTGGCGGTGTAGAGGTTCACATCTTTGCTCTTGTCGGCTCCGGCGGGCACGCGTTCGGCATCGTAAAAATCGGCCGCCGCGTTGCCGGTGCCCCAATAAACCAGATTCAGCGCAGGATCGTAGGAGCCGGTCAGCCAAGGTGCGCCGCCGCCGAATTTCCAGCTGTCGCCCTTCCAGGTCTCATTGCCTTTTTCGCCGGGGCCGGGGATCACATACCAGCGCCACGCCAAGCGCCCGTTCTTGGTGTTGAAGGCAGTAATGTAGCCGCGATGTGCTCCGTCGCCTCCGGTGCCGCCGACGATGACCTTGTCCTTCACCACCAGCGGTGCGGCGGTGATGTTGCAGCCGCACTGCCGCGCATCGTCGATATTGACGCGCCACAACTGGCGTCCGGTCTTTTGATCCAGGGCCACCATGTAGTTGTCCTTGGTTCCAAAAAAGACCTTCCCGTCGCCCACGGCGACTCCGCGATTGCCGACAAAACCGGGAGTGTTGCGCGGTTCCGGATATTGGTAACGCCAGATTTCGCGCCCCGTAGCCGCGTCCAACGCGAACACGCGCGCCCGCGCGGTGATCAAGTACATCACGCCGTCGACCACAATGGGCGTGGCTTGCAAATTTTCCGCGTAATCGCCGCTCTGAAACATCCACACCGGCGCAAGAGACTTGACATTGCTGGTGTCGATTTGATCCAGCGCGGTATAGCGCCAAGAAAATTGTGTGCCGCCATAGTGCGGCCAATCCGCACGCGTGGCCCCGGCATCCTGCGCCAAGGCCGAAGAAATCGTGAGCAAGATCGCGAAGAATCGCATGGTGACTATCATAGTGAATTTACCGGAGCACGTTCGCGCGAAGCTCAGCCCAAATAGAAGGCAGCTCTTGGCGAGCTTAGCGTCTTGGCGAGAACGTAATTGATCTCGCCAAGACGCTAGGCTCGCCAAGAAGAACAAACGAGGGGCGCGTCCTTGCGAGAATGCTTGACGCGGGCACGGAAACCATCTAACTATAGATGGTTGTAGCGGAGAGCGGAGAGGAGATCCTACCATGGCATCGCGAGAAAACCCGTCGTTCCGGCTGGCGCCGGTGTGGTTGCCCATCCTGGCTCTAGTTCCGATGATCGGCCACGCCCAGACTGCGCCGGACTTCCGCAAGCCTCCGGCCGCCGACTGGCCGCTGGTGGGCGGGGACTGGGGAAATTCGCGCTACTCGACACTGGCGAAGATCGACGCGTCCAATGTGAAGACCATGAAGGGCGCCTGGATGGCGCGCCTGAATTCCGGATTCGGCGTAGGTTACTCGCAGCAGGGAACGCCCGTGGTGAAAGACGGCGTGATGTACATCACCACCGGCCAGCAGGACATCTTCGCCCTCGACGCCAAGTCCGGCAATCTGATATGGGAATATCGCACCACGTCCGATCCCAAGACGCCCGATAACAAGGCCAAGCGAGGCGTCGCGCTAGGCGACGGCATGGTCTTCGGGGCCGAAGCGGACATCCGCAAGCCGATCCCGGCGAACGGACGTGGCGAACCGTTGACGCGCTTGTTCGCGCTGGATCAGAAAACCGGAAAGAAGTTATGGGAGCACGAGCTGGGCGAAGACGTCCCCAAAAACCTGCGCCAGTACGTGGCCGCGCCGCCGCTGTACTATAAGGGGCTGGTGTACATCAGCATCTCCGGCGGCGACGGCGGATTGCGCGGGCGTCTGACGGCTCACGACGCCAAGACCGGCAAAGAAGTCTGGCGCTGGTGGGCCGTGCCGGGTCCGGGCGAAATGGGCCACGAGACCTGGGAAGGCGACTCGTGGAAAACCGGCGGCGGCGCGATGTGGGTGCAACCGGCGGTCGACCCGGACCTGGGCTTGATCTACGTGAACACCGGCAACCCGTGGCCCGATTACAACGGCTCCACGCGCGGAGGAGACAATTTGTTCACCTCCTCGATCGTCGCGCTCGATGCCGCCACGGGAAAATATCGCTGGCACTACCAAGCCGTGCGTCACGATCTCTGGGACTTCGATATGCCCACGCCCATCGTGCTCTTCGACCAGACGTACAACGGTCAAATGCGCAAAGCGCTGGCCGCGCACTCGAAACAAGGATGGGTCTATATTCTGGATCGCATCACGGGCAAACCGCTGATCGGCGTCGAAGAAAGGCCGGTGCCACAGGAGCCGCGACAGAAGACCGTGGCCACGCAGCCGGTCCCCGTGGGCGACCCGACCGCGCCGCAGTGTGCCGAAGTCGTGGCCGGATACGAGCGCGGCTGCATGTACATACCGGTGTGGACCGACTCGAAGATCGCGCAACCGTCGGCTTCGGGCGATTGGGCCCCAGGCGCATACGATCCGCGCACCGGGTATCTATTCTTCACCACCGGCGTCTCGACGCGCAAGTTCAGCACCAATGGCCGCGTGGGAGTTCCGGGGACGCGGGAATACGGATTGATCACCGCGCTCGATTCCCGCACCAACAAGCAGGTGTGGCAGAAAGAAGTCCCGTATCTGGCGGGTTTCGGCAGCGGAGTGCTGGCCACCGCCGGCGGCTTGCTGTTCCACGGCGGTAGCGACGGATTCTTTCGGGCCTACGATTCCAAGACCGGCGAGGAACTGTGGCGCTTCCAAACCGGGTTCGGAGCGGACGCGCCCGCGGCGACTTATGAAGTTGGTGGCGAGCAGTATGTCGCGATTGCGGCGGGCGGAAGCCGAGATGGCTTGAACGCCGCGCGCGGCGACTTGGTCTGGAGTTTCAAGCTCGGGGGGACATTGAATCCGCTGAACGGACCGCCAGCCCCGAAACCGATCGTCACCACGGAAGCCGGCCCAGGCCGAGCGGCAGATTAACGCGTAAGGGAGAACACACATGAAACGGAGTTTGCTGGCGGCGTTGCCGCTCCTCACAATCACGTGCAGTCTATGGGCCCAGGACCGCCTGCCTCCGATACCGGCGAGCAAGATGACCGACGCGCAGAAGAAGGCGGTCACGGACTACAAAGATCTGCGCAAAGCGGACCTGACCGGGCCGCCGTGGACGGTGATGCTGCGGGTTCCGGATCTGGTGGAGCCGTCGCTGGAGCTGCGTCTGCACAATCTGAACAACAGCGCGCTGAGCCGCAAGCTCACCGAGCTGGCGATTCTGATCGCCGCGCGAGAGTGGACCAACAACTTCGAGTGGAACGCCCACAGCAATCTAGCAACCATGGCGGGCCTGAGTCCGCAAATCATCGCCGCGGTGGCCGACGGGAGGCGTCCCGAAAAGATGGCGGAAGACGAGGAGATCGTCTACGATTTCTGCACCGAGCTGCTGCACAACCAGAGCGTCAGCGACCCGACCTACGCCCGCGCCTTGGCCAAGTTCGGCGAAGCCGGTGTCGTCGAGGCGGCCAGCCTGGAAGGCTATTACACGTATCTATCGATGATCATGAACACCGCCCGCTCGCCCATGCCGGCTGGAGCCAAGCCCGCGCTGGCGCCGTTTCCGAAATAGAGGAACCGCCGCCGCCGATCACTTCGAAGGCAGGATCAGTTCGCACGGCCGTGGGTCCCACTTAGACCCGTCTGGCTCCCGCCGGAAATGGTTGCTGGTGACCCACGGCACGTTAAGATATTGCGGGTCGTCGACAATCTGCGTGACGACCAGATACTCCGCGCCTTTTAGCCCGTGAACGTCGTAGTATTCGGTCAGCACGGCATTCGCGCTGTACGGAACACCGTTGTTGCGCAAGTACCCGGGCCGCAGATGCGTCGTCACAACTTTCAACGTACCGCCGAGTTTACTGGTGTCGGGCGGCTGCGGCTGCGGTATGATTCCAGGAAACCCCGGTGTGTTGGGATCTTGCGCCGAGATCTTCGACGTATAAGCGCGCGTCAGTTGCGGGGTCTGCCACTGTGCCGCCGAGCTCCCCTGCATCGTCGGCGCGCCGCTCGCGGGCGGGGCCGCTGCAAAGGAGAACACGCGCGTCTGTTTCCCGGCGTCGGTCTCGAGTTTGAGCGACGTATCGCCCTCCCAGGTGATATGCAAGCGTCCGGGCACGCGCATAATGCCCGGCGCACCGTAACTCATGCATTGCTTCCCCTGCGCGATGTCTTTCGCCGCGTCCCATGTGTCGGCCACCCGCCGGCCTTCCGCATTCAGAGGCATGCTGTAGTAATCGCCTTTCGGTGCGGTGAGCATGCGAATGCGCCAGTCTTCGGTGATCAGCGAAACCCAGTAGCCGGTCAGATCGATCGGCGCGGCAGCTTTCGGCGTGGAAGCAGTCTGGGCCGCGACGCATCCCGGCAGCGCGAGCGCAATCAACAGGACCACATGCGGCTTCATCGGTGTTCCAAGCTCCTGAAAATCGCTTCCACCAGCATGTCCCCGGTCCAGGAACTGGTGCTGTAGCGACGGTCATAGTCCCGCGTCGGCCGAGCGGCCTTCACTTCGTCAAGCGTCTTGTGCTTCATCATCAAGTCCGTCACGCGGTCGCGAATGATCGTCAGCATGTCGCGGTACTCGGTGACGTCGGCCTGATCGCACAGCCGCCCGTGACCCGGAATCACCATGGTGCCGCCTTCCTGCATCGCATGGGGCACGGTCAGATCCAGGATGTGATTCAAGGCTTTGAGCTCGCCCTGAATGCCGCCCCCGCGCTTCACGTCGATCACCGGATAACCCGTCGTCAGAAAAACGTCCCCGGCGCTGAGCACATTCGAGCCGCGGAACAACACAATGGAGTCGCCGTCGGTGTGCGCGCCCTTCTCGGCAAACATCTGGACCGTCTCCCCGTTAAACTCGAGGTCGTTTCGTTCGTCGAACGTGAGCGAAGGCCAAGCCGCCGAGGGCGATCCCGATCCCGGCGCGCTCATCCGCGTCAGCACATTATCCTGCGCGAATACGGCCACCGTGGGCTGCTGATAAAACGGGCGAGCGTCGGGTTTCACGAAGGCTTCATTGCCTCCCGTGTGATCCGCATCCGCGCTGGTGTTCAGGATGTACCGTACGGGCTCGCTCGACAACTTGCGAAGTTCCGCCAGCACCCGCTCTCGAAGCTGTACCGGGCCCGAGTCCACCAGCAGAATCCCGTCGTGCCCGGGATCTTTCCCCACTTGAACGGTGATGTTGCCGAGCGTGCTGGCGAACATGTACACGTTGCCCCGCACGTGCAACACCTCAAACGCCACATCTTGCTGGCCCGACGCAACCACGGCGAAACCAACCAAGGCCAGCGCCCGCAGGGCCGTCACTGCGCCTTCTCCTTCTCATGTTCCCGCGCGAACTTTGTATCGAACACCTTGGGCCGAGGGATCTCCATTTGCCGCAATTTCTTTTGATATTCCGGGTACATGGTTTCCGCACCGCCGCGTGTGGCCTCGAACGGCACGCCATATTCTTCCGAAAATTCCCGGATCACCGTGTTCGTGCCCGGCAAATGATGTGGCACCCAGCCCGCGGGTCGAGGCAGTTCCGGATGCGGCACGCACGAGCCGTAACTCGCGATGGGCTGAAACACCTGGTACGGATTCCACACCCAGCTCTCGGAGCGCACCAGCGGCTCAGTCAAGTACACCGGGTCCTCGGCAATGCTGACCAGCGTCAGGTACTTATCGTGCAGGTCGATGAATTCCGTCAACGTCGCCTGATCCGAAAACGCGATTCCATTACGCCGCAGGTATCCGGCCTTGATGTGCGTGGTCTCGATGCGCAGCGTGTCCCCTTCCCACGCTCCCGTCGAGAATCCCGCAAACGTATGCGCCGCGAATCGCGAAGGGTGAGGGCGACCGTCCATCCAGATGGTCCGAGGGCCGGTGTAGGTTCCATCGATAATGAACGCGACAATCTGCGCCGTAGTGGGATCGTCGATGGTAGAGATCTTCAGATTCGAGGGCGCGCGCATGGCGTAAATCGCCGAGTGCGGGATGCACTGATGCTCCAGCACGGAGATGAGATCGGCGTCCCAGGTGTCGGCGCGCAGCCGCGCCTCGTCGTTGATCGGCATGCCCAAGTAGTCGCCCACGGGAGATCCGGGATCGGTGCGTTCCAGCTCATCCTCGTGGTACATCGACGTCCACATCCCCGAAAGGTTGAACCCCACACGTGTTTGGGCGAAGCCAGAAACGCCGACAAGGACTCCAACCAGCAAACACGCGGCAGACACGGTTGAACGCATTTGGCCATGCCCTCCCATTGAATCGGACCATCGTATCACGGGAGTCGTTGCGCGGCGGAAAGCGGTCTAATCGCCTTGCGTTGCCGGGATGCCCGGTATGGAGCCCTTATCGAAAGGCGGCAGCAGTTTGACCAGCACCCACAGAATACCGAAAGGAAGAAGCGTGAGCAGAATGGCAGTCAGCGATCCCTCACGTGTGGCAAAACCCATCTTGTACGTCGTGTACCCGAGAAAACTCTTGGAAAAGAGCTGTCCGCCGATCACCACGTTCCAGCGCATCGCGAAGATTCCTATCAACGTAAGCATACCCGCTAGAGCATAAACCGCCTTGCGCACGGTTTCGCTAGGCTTCAGCACCTGCATCAGCAACAGAATCGCGATAGGCGTAACCGTGCCCAGCATGATCTGGATCACTACTTGCGACATCCATAGTCGCGTGTGGACCATAAAATCCAGACTGCGGAACGATTCATCGGCTTCATAGATCCGCTGGATCAGGTCCAGCATTTCGAGGCTGAAGTCAATGATGAACGCGAAGAACAAGTAACGCGCTACCGTATCCAGACAACGCATATCGATTTCCTGTTTTCGGAACCAAGTGATCACCATGTACAGCAGCATCACCGCGGCGATGCCCGAGACCATGGCCGAGAACAGAAATACGATCGGCATCAGCGGGCTGGACCACCACGGATTCGCCTTCACCGAGCCGAAGATGAACCCCACATATCCGTGCAGCAGGAACGCCGACGGAATGCCGATCACCGTAACCATCCAGCCCACGCGGTCGTCGATCCGCAAGGCCCGCTCGCTGATGTTGGTCGATCCCAGCGTAAGCGCCCGGTAGATCCATCGTTTCCAGCCGACTTCGCTCTGGGACAGCATCACGATATCGCGGCGGTAATCCAACCAGATTTCGAGCAGCAGAACGACCATCAGGTACCAGAGGTAGACAAACCCGAACATCGCCATCGCCGAGGAGCGGTGCGGCGTGAGATACATCTCGAGCGAGCGTTCCGGGTGCCCCAGATGAAGTTGCAGCGGCAACGGAGCGACCAAGAGAAACGAGAGCGCGGTCAACAGGGCCAAACGGTACGTCGGCTTAACCGCCGCCACCCGGAACACGCGTTCGAGCGACGCCAGAATGAACGCTCCCGCCACCAATCCGGTGAGGAAAGGGTACAGCACGATCAGAACGCTCCACTGAAGCTCCACTTCATTCGGATACATGAAGCCTTCGATGGGAACTGGGTGCATGCTCCTCCTTATCTCACCGATCCATCCAGACCGTTGTAGAAAGCCTTGGCGCCGGTGGCCAGATGGGGCTTCAGCACCTGCACGCTGTGGGTTTTCAGAAACTGGTGAATGGGGTCCTGGGGATTCTTCAGATCGGCCAGTTGGCGCGCTCCGGTAGGACAAGCTTCACAGCACGCCGTGGTGAGGCCCTTGGTGATCCGGTGGTAGCACAGCGTGCACTTCTGCGCGGTGTGCCTTGTGGGATGGATAAAGCGGCATCCGTACGGGCAAGCCTGAACGCAGTAACGGCAGCCCAGGCAATACTTCTCGTCGATCAGGACCACTCCGTCCGGAGTAACGAACGTGGCCCCCACCGGGCACACCTGCGTGCAGGGCGAATCCGCACAGTGGTTGCACATCTTGGGAACGAAGAAATCCTTACCCGCGTTCTCCGCGACCACAGGGAATCCGTGCTTGCCGCCGTCGGGAGATTCGACCTTGGGATTCTCAATGTGCCAGTCATCCACATGATAGTGTTCCACCCAGGTGCGGAAATAACCCTCCGGCACGTCGTTTTCCTGGGCGCAGGCGCGCACGCAGTTGCCGCAGCCGATGCACTTGGTGATGTCGATCAGCATGCCCCACCAGTGCTCGGTCAGTTTGTAGTTGGGAGAGCCTTCTGGAGCCCCTGACAGTACGTGCTCCCACGCCACTGCGGCCGCGCCCGTAAGGGAAATAAAGTGCCGCCGCGTCAGGTTCCCCGTCAGGTTCATGGTTGCCCTCCAGGTTTGGCCGGCGAGCCCAGCGACGGGCTATGCGCCCGGTGGCAGGTGGTGCAAATCAGGCTGCCGGAATGATCCGCGGTGGCCACTTGCGGGAACCAGCTTGGCTTGGCTGCGCTCGCCTCGTGGCATTGCGCACAAAGGACCGCCGCGTCCGGCTTCGGCGGCTGAATCGAGCCGGGGTCGTCCGCATGTTTCGCTTGTGGACCGTGGCAGGCCTCACACGCGACACCGGCGTGTTTGCCCTTGCTCTTCTCCTCGAGAATCTCGGTGTGGCAGGTCTCGCAGGTTTGGTGTCCGGCGTAGACGATGGGCAGCGCCGCGATATCGGTGATGGCATCGCCTCTATAATGGCCGTACTCGCCGAAGCTGCGTGGCACGAATAAGGCGCGAAGTCCAAGGAATGCCAGCACCGCCACCAGGAATACCCCGGCCAGACGAAACAAGTGTCCGGCGTCCTTCATACGCGTTGAAGAAGGGGCAATTTCAGGCCCACCTGCTCGAAGCGTCAGGCCACTGTGTTTTCAACGGGACTGGTTCGGAAATACTTGGGTGCACGCAACCAGGCAATCGCGGCGGGCCACTTGTGCGCTAAATCACCCAAGCACGAGGATGGAAGTCAATCGTAAACACTGGGCGACTATCGGCGCGCGGAAAGCGCCTGAAACTGGCGAGTCCAGAGCGCCGGCGCCTCCGAGAGTAGCCGCTTGCGGCGTTAGCTTGACCCGCCCACCACCATGCGCCGGACGGTCTGCGGCAAGGGGAAGTCCTCGTGGCCACAGTACATCTGCTCTCCGGTGCGATCCTCTGGCCGCTTGTACGCGCGACCGAACGTCGGCGCGAATTCGGATTGCGTGCGCAGCTTCTTATACGAGTTGGTGATCAAACGGCCGCCGTCGTCCGCCTTGAGAACTTCGCCCAGATACCGGCCATCTACGCCGTACACTTCCGGGCCGGAGAAGCGGCCAACTTCGACTCCGTCGTAGGTGAAGAGCGAACCTCCCAGCCGATACCCAAAACTGGTACCGTTCCAGGTCCACATCCATTCGGGCGAGAGGTCCGGGGTTGCTCCAACGGGTAGCACACTTTGCGAACTCATACCTTAGTAAATCGGTACCGTCGGGAAACCTGAAATACGGGTCTCGCCTTATATTAGCCTGGGTTCATTTCTACCTTGGTACTACGCAGCCTCGGGTTCTAGTACTTAAGCCATTGCCGGACTACGTATCTGCCAGTTCAACGGCTCGCCGCCGTAGAGCACGCGGGACTGTGGCGACGCCGGCAGCGAATGCCGCAAACCGATTCCCGCAGCGGGCCTTCTTCGCGCGTTGACACAGACAGACTCGGACTATATACTTTTCGCGGGGTCTGAAATCGGGTCAATCTGTGTCCATGTTATGCGGGGTTGTGCGGGGCTCCATCATGGATTCGAACAAGAGGAGACGACGATGAGAACCACGATTGTCGCTTTGCTGGCCGGCTTTGCGCTCGGGGCCGCGCTGCCGGTTTTCGCTCACCACTCGTTTTCGGCTGAGTATGACCAGAACCAGCCGATCACGCTGAAGGGGACAGTGACGAAACTCGAGTGGATGAACCCACACGTTTATAACTACATCGACGTCAAAGACCAGAAAGGCAACGTCAAGAGCTGGGCCATCGAAGCCGGTGCTCCGAACGGCCTGTATCGTGCCGGTTGGAGAAAGGACTCGCTCAAGGTCGGCGATGTCGTCACCGTGGAAGGCTATCGAGCGAAAGATTCGGGCGACCACGTCAATGGAAGATCCGTAACGCTGGCGGACGGCAGGCGAGTGTTCGCGGGCGCGGCCGACGACGGCGGCCCCAATTCTCAGTACAGGTGAGCGCCGGAGAATCGCCATGACCACACGTTTTCCCATTCCCGCACGTTGGCTGTGCGCCGCACTCTTAACCACCATCCCGATGGCGGCCCAGCCGGGCAAGCCCCCAGATCTCTCCGGTCTGTGGGACGGTGCGCGGCCCACTGGTGACCTCGCGCGAGCGCTGCCCGCGGGACAGAAGATTCCCTTTACGCCGTACGGGCTCGAAAAGTACAAGAACGTCGACCTAGCGACGAACCCGAATGGCCAATGCCTGCCGCCGGGCCCTTCGCGCTCGATTACGGGGCCCTCGCCGTTCCAGATCGTCCAGAACAAGGACACGGTCGCGTTCCTTTTCGAAAATCACTTCGATTACCGGATCATTTACATCGATGGGCAGCATCCCGCCGACATCAACGACTACCCGGCGTTCATGGGACACTCCATCGGCAAATGGGAGGGCGACACCCTGGTGGTCGACACCGTCTCCATCAACGACCGGACCTGGCTCGACAGCAACGGTCTGCAGCACAGCGACAAACTGCATCTCACCGAGAGATTCCGGCCGACCGGGCCCGATACGATCCACTACGCCGTGACGTTCGACGACCCCGTATTCTTCACCAAGCCATGGACGTTCGACCTGGATCTGAAGCGTCAGAAGAAGGGCGACCGAATCATGGAATACGTCTGTGAGGAGAACGAAAAGGACTTCAAGACTCTAAAGCCCACCACTCGGAAAGTGGAAGTCCAGTAAGCACAGTTGGTGCGGCGGTTGACAGCATCCTATCATCGTTCCTATTCTTGGCACATAGCAGCGATGCCGCGAATCCTAAGGAATAGAGTGACGATTTTGTGCGGGATCTTCGCGGCGGCCACGTTGCTGGTTTTGTACGCGCAACAGAGCGCGCTCAAAACGGCGGGTGGCGACATCATACCGCTGCGCCAGGTTTCCGATCCGTATCCGGTTTTCAATGGGCTGGCCATCGATTCCGAGAACAACCTGGTGGCGATGTCGGATGTGAATCGGAAGAGCCTGTTGAGCTACGCCCGCTCGGCGGATTCGAAACGGGGTGAAATCACCGCGCCGCGGCGCCAGATTTTCGGTCCGCTTACCAACGTGGGGTTTGTTGCGGGGATTCTGCTGGATTCCCAGCGAAAGGAAATCCTCGCGCTCAACAACGATATCGAAGACACGATGGTGGTGATGCCTTACGACGCCCAAGGCAACGCCGCGCCGAAGCGGATGCTCTCCGTGCCGCACCAGGCCTGGGGTTTGGCGATGAGCCGCACGCACGATGAGATCGCGATGACGATTGAACTGCAGGAAGCGGTCGTCGTTTATAAGCGTGCCGCGCGGAACGTGGAAGCGCCCATGCGCGTGATTCGGGGCCCGAACGCCGGACTAGCCGATCCGCACGGCATTTTCTGGGACGACGTCCACAATGAGATCGGCGTGGCGAACCACGGGAATTATCGCGGGCAGGTGAAGAACGAGGGCGCTGGATGCGTGCCCATCTTGGAGGCCCGGGGCGGAACCACGGAACCAGAGACCGGTGCCGTGCTGCCGCCCTCCATCACGACGTACTCCGGAGACGCACGCGGCGATGCCAAGCCGCTGCGCACGATCCAGGGAGAAAAGACGCGCCTGGATTTTCCCATGGGCTTGGGGGACGATCCGGCGCACGACGAATTCGTTGTGGCCAACAACGGCGGCAACGATGGCAATGGTTCGGTGCTGGTGTTTTCGCGCACGGCCGACGGGAATGCCGCGCCCCTTCGAGTCCTCGCCGGCGCGAAGACGGGAATCAATCGGCCCATGGGGGTGGCGATTGACGCGGCGAACAATGAGCTGTGGGTATCGAACTTCATCGACCACACTGCCTTGGTGTTCGACCGGACCGCCAGCGGCGACGTGGCTCCCAAGCGCGTCATCCGGACGGCTCCTCCGGGAACGCCGAGTCCCGGATTTGGAAATCCGCAGGCCGTCGCCTACGACTCCAAGCGCGATCAGATCCTGGTGCCCAATTGAGTGGCCCAGCCGCGCATTGCGGCGTTCGCCCGGGTGGCGAACGGAACCATGGCTCCGGCGCGCGTGATCACCGGCTCCGCGACGAAACTCTCGCGAACGGTTCATGGGATCGCTTACGATCCGGTTCGCGACGAGATCTATGTGTCCAACGCGCTGGCCGATGCGGTGCTGGTGTTCCGCGCCGGCGCGAGCGGGGCCGAGCCGCCCGTGCGGGTGATTCAAGGTCCGTGCACCGGATTGGTGAATCCACATGCGGTCAGCCTGGACCTGGAGCATCGCGAAATCCTGGTGTCGAGTTTGAGCGCCCGGGCGCTGGCGGTGTTTCCGATGGACGCCAACGGCAACGTCACGCCTCGGCGCTACATCCAGGGACCGAAGACGCGGCTCGGTCACACAGTGGGGATGGGCGTGGACGCCGAGACCAACGTGCTGGTGGTGGCCAACGCTGAGGACGTGCTGTTTTTCGACCGGCTCGCGACGGGCGATGTCGCGCCGATCGGAGAGATCAAGGGGGAGCATACCGGAATCCGCGACGAGCCCTGGGAACTCCAGATTCACAACGGTAGGATCTTCCTGGCGGCGTCCAACCACTTGCACCTGAACCTGTACACGCAGGTGACGCTCAAGCCCGAGTATAGCGATGGCCGAGCTAAAGTTCCCGAGGACCCGTGGCTCAATCCGGAGCTCGGTTTTATCGGCGTCTGGAATGTGCGGGACCGCGGCGACGTGCCGCCTCGGGCCAGGATCGGCGGGCCCTTCAGTCAACTCGCGCATCCGACTGGGTTGGCGTTCAATCCCAAGGACGGCGAGATCTACGTGACCGATAGCATCCGGAATGGGTTGTTCTCGTTCTTGGTTCCCGACCTGCTGCAGTAGCGGCGCCGGCCGCCGTCGAAACCGCAGGGTCTGCCGGTTCCCCGGGCTTTGGCCCTCCGGCGCGCCAGAATCGGCGGCTGAAGTTGGCTGGAGGCGGCGGGGTTTGTAGCCCGGCCGGGGGCTTCAGGAAGTCTTTGTGTTTGAGTACTTTGGAGGGGCCTCGGGTTCGTTTTGTAGTTTTGCTCCACGGGCTGGTGGCGTGGAGTCTCGGGTTCGATTTGTCGTTTTTGCGGAAGTCCCGGAGCGTGCCGCTTGGGTTCGTTCCGTATTTTTTTGGGCGCGAGCTGCGCCTGCAACCTGCGGCTGGAGCTAAGGGAGTGGTGCTTCATCAAGCCGATCATAGTCCCGGCGGGATCATTCGGCCGGGATCGGCAACACCTATGTGATGGGAGATAGTCGGGAAAGACCGCCGAGATCGACGTGATCCGCCGCATGGCCGCGGGGCGTAAAAGGATCCTGCATCCCGCGGAGCCACACGAAAAAGGGGGGCGCTCTGCGCCTGAATCAGTTGGACGGCCTGGGTTGGCCTTCCTCGAAGGGGTAGCCCTTGCCGAACCAGTCGGTGGCCATGTTGGTGGGGATATCCAGAACCCGAATATGCGTGAACCCCATCTCCTGCAGTGCACGGTACGCCGGACGGATGTTGGGGCACTGCGTCATGGGACAGCAGCCGCAGTACAGCACGATGTCGGCGTCCTTGGGCAACCCGGCGGCGGCCTTCTTGAGCGCTTCAATGCCTTCGGGTTTCGATCCTGGTCCGGCAAACACTGCGTGCGGCAGATGCTTGCTGTTGTAGAGCACCGGAAACGCCACGGCGAAGATAGCGGGCGGCTTTCCCGCCGGGGCGGTCAGAAGCTTGGCGAGCGCTGGGGGTTCGAGCACTGAGGACGCCGGCCAGGGATCACTTGAATTCTGGCTCATCAGCGCCAGGGGAATCAGCAGCCCTAGGGCTGCGGCGGTTAGCAGCATCGGTAAGATTCGTGAGCGGGTTGGCATGGCTAGTATGATAACGCCGAAATGGCTGGCGGGCCAAACAGTCAGTTCCTACCTGCACCCCGCTCCCGGGGGGAACCGCATCTCTTCGCGATTCCCACATCTAGCCCGCGCCGGATGGGCGGACGAAGCCGAGTTGCCGACTGGGCATCGCTACCTCGGCTGAACGAAGTAAGGGCTTGGGGATGGGCTCTTGGCGTTGGCGGTGACGTCCTGCGTGAACAGAGGGCCCTTTGCGGTGACAGGATCGGGAACGCTGATCATGGCATTCGGGCCCGCCTGCTGCACCGAATTGAACGGCGTTGGCTTGCTGGGATCGAAGCCGCACGTAACAGCGTCCTGCGGGCTGTCGAACCAGAAACCGACGTGGAACGTGTGCGTGGGCGGAACCAGGGGTGCGCCGGTGAGCGAGCCGGGCAACGGGTCGGCATCAAAGCCAAAGATGCCATCCAATGGGATGCTCTTCACCACCGCCTCAGCCTTGCCGTCGGTTCCGACGTGGATGTCGGATTGATACCAGGCCAGACCGAAGGTTTTGAAATCGGGATCGGGCGTGCCATCCGGTTTCAGATTGCTTCGCTCAATGGTGAACAGGTCAAAGGCGCTTCCCGGCTTGAAGTTCGACAATTCCACCACCATCACGTCGTTGGCGGTGCCGCGGCTGACCGTGACTTTGGCCTTCGGCGGGGGACCGAGCGGGTCATTCACCAGGCATTGGGCGAACTTGGGATTCGCCGTCAGGTTAAAAGAGATTTCGTCGGGGCCGTCGGCCTTCAGGGCCGATACCAGGGTCAACATGCTGAGGGCGGCGGGGGCCACCGCAGTAACGATTTGCCTCAACATTGTCTTGCTCCTTTTTCGAATTGTTCAGCGGCTGGTGCCCGTGCTGACAAGGCGAGAATAAACGGCAAGCCAATGAGAAATCGTTGGAATCACGTGAAACAATCGTAAAGAGCGTGACCGAAAGCGCTACTACCGAACTTTTTCAGCCCAAGACTACGGCCGGCTCTTCCGCCGTGAAATAGACACAGCCGGGGTGATGAAAGACCAGGGCGCTGACACTGGCTTCCGGGTCCATCATCATGCCTTCGGTGAGTTCCACGCCGATGTCCTCGGGCTGTAGCAGCTTCCAGATTCCACGTTGATCGTCGAGGTTCGGACAGGCCGGGTAGCCCGGGCTGTAGCGCTTGCCGCGATACCGGGACGTAAACCGATCGTGCATGGTAAGAGTCGGCGGGTCCGGGAAACCCCAATCCTCACGTATGCGCCGATGCAGCCACTCCGCACACGCCTCGGCGGTTTCGATCGACAGGGCCTGGATCGCGTGGGCCTTAAAGAATTCGCCGGCTTGTTTCCAGGCTTCCGCTGTGTCGCGAATCCCGGCGCCGGCTGTTACCACGAACAGCGCCAGATGATCGCGCCGGCCGGGTTGCGGATCGAGAATATAGTCGCTGAGACAAAGACCGTCGTCACGATTTTGGCGTCCGAAGCGGAAGGTGTAGAGCGGCACGGAGCTGTTCGGAGCGAACAGGTGAACGTCGTTCCGATCGCGTTCGGCTTCGAAAAACTGCCAGACTGCTTTCACTTTCATGAAGCGCGCGGCCTCTTGCTTGAGCTCGTCCACCTGGCGCAAGAGTTCCAGCGCCTTGGGTTCACGATCAGCCAGATCTTTTTCGAAATTGCCTTTATAGCCCAGGTGGCGGCCGTACAGCATGAACGGGTTGATGTAGCTCCAGAGCTCACCCAGTTGCGGTAACGTTCGCACTCGTCGTTCTAGATAGGGCGCGGGAGGAATGGGGATGTCCACGCGCACTTTCCCGCTGCGCTGGGCGATGGGCGCTGCATTGATGCGTTCCGGGTCCACTACGCCGGCGGGCGTCTTGGCGAACCGGTTCGCTGCCAGGACGGCCTGTTTCTCGCGCGGGTCGACGATTCGATTCATGAGGCTCAGCCCGGACATGGCATCCTTGGCGTAACACACCGCTTCGCCATAAGCGGGAGCGATCCGCGTGCGCGTGAATTTCTCCGACAGCGCGGCGCCGCCGACCAGCAGAGGCACGCGAATTCCGGCGGCTTTGAAGTCGCCGGCGGTGACCACCATTTGTTGCGCGCTCTTGACCAGCAGGCCGGACAGGCCGATCGCGTCGGGCTTGTGTTGAGAATACGCACCGATCAGGGCTTCGGGCGGAACCTTGATCCCCAGGTTGATCACTTTGTAACCATTGTTGGCCAAGATGATCTCGACTAAGTTCTTGCCGATGTCATGGACATCACCTTTGACGGTGGCCAGCATCACCGTTCCGCGCGTGGCCGTGTCGGCCTTTTCCATGAACTGCTGCAGATGATTGACGGCGGCCTTCATGGCTTCTGCGGATTGCAGCACTTCCGCGACGATCAGCTCGTTGTTGTTGAACAGGCGCCCGACTTCGGTCATCCCGTCCATCAAGGGGCCATTCACGATATCCAGAGGCGCGACGCCTTCGGCCCGTTTACGGTCGAGATCGCCGACGAGTCCGTCGCGGGTGCCTTCGATGATGTAATTCGCCAGCCTCTGATCCAGGGGCAGATCCTCGGCGCGCTGCTTGGTTCGCTTGCCGCCTCCGCGGAAGTATTCGGTGATCGCGCCGATGTGGAATTGGTTGATCGCGAGTTTCTGCTCGGCGGACTGTTGGCGCCAGTCTTGGGGGGCTTGGCTCAATTCGGCGTCGCCGTCGGGAGGTGCGTTGAACAGGAGATTCTCGGCTAAGCGCCGCTCTTGTTCGGGGATGGACGCGAAGCGCTCCAGCTTTTCCGCATTCACAATCGCAAGATCCAATCCGGCCTTCGTGCAGTGGTAAAGAAATACCGAGTTGACCACCTCGCGCGCCGACGCGGGCAGGCCGAAGGAGATGTTGGAGATGCCCAGAATCGTCTTGGCGTGCGGCAAGTGGGCTTTGACCAGGCGGAGCGCTTCGATGGTCTCGACCGCGCCGCCGATGTAGTTGGCATCGCCGGTGGCGCACGGGAAGACCAGCGGGTCGATGAGAATGTCCTCCGGCGCGATGCCGTATTTTCCTGTCAGCAGCGCGTAAGAGCGCGCGGCGACCGCTAGTTTGCGTTCCCGCGAGAAAGCCTGGGCCTGGACCGGATCTTCATCGATGCAGCCGACCACCAGCGCGGCCCCGTAGCGTCTGGCTAGCGGACAGATGCGCTGGAACTTCTCTTCGCCATCTTCGAGATTGATCGAGTTGATGATGCTCTTGCCCTGGCAGAACGTTAACGACAACTCCACGGCCTTGGGATCGGTGGTATCGATCATCAGCGGCGCTTTGATCTTACGGATCAATTTCTCGTAGAAGTGCGGGATGTCCTGCATCTCCTCGCGGTCGGAACTCTGCAGGCACACGTCGACGACATGCGCTCCGTTCTTGACTTGCCAGCGCGCGATCTCGGTCGCTTCTTCCCACTTCTGTTCGGCGACCAGATTCTTGAACAGGCGCGAGCCGATCACGTTGGTGCGCTCGCCTACGATCAGCGGGCGGGTGCTTTCTTCGCACTCCACCAAGTCGATTCCCGTTACGCACGTGCGGCGGGATCGCTCCTTCACCGGCCGCGGGCGCTTGCCTTCGATCATTTGCGCGATCGCGCGGATGTGGGCAGCCGTGGTGCCGCAGCATCCGCCGACCAGATTGAGCCAGCCGTGATCGATAAAGCGCTCGAGCTGAGACGCCAGGGAGTCCGGCGTCTCCAGATACTTTCCTTCTTCATTCGGAAGTCCCGCGTTGGGGTAGCAGGATACCGGGACCGGCGCGATCTCACTGATGGTGCGGATGTGATCGGTCATGAACTCGGGTCCAGTGGCGCAGTTGAGCCCGATGGAAAACAGGTCCGCGTGGGAGATCGAAACCCAGAACGCGTCCGCGGTTTGGCCCGCCAGCATCGTGCCCATCGGCTCAATGGTTCCCGAGATCATGGTCGGAATGGGGCGGCCCAGCTCGCGGCGCAGTGTTTCGATCGCCACTAGCGCGGCTTTGACGTTGCGGGTGTCCTGGCAGGTTTCGAGCAGAAGAAGATCGACGCCTCCGTCCAGCAGGGCCTTGGCTTGCTGGTAGAAGTTCTCGATCAATTGCTGGAACGTCACGCCGCCGGTGACGGTGATGGCTTTGGTGGTCGGCCCCATCGCTCCGGCGACGAAGCGGGGCTTGCCGGGGGTGGAGAACTCGGCGGCTGCTTGGCGCGCTAGGCGCGCGGCCGCGAGATTGATCTCATACGCGTGATCCGCGAGGCCGTACTCCGCAAGAACCAGCGGCGTGCTTCCGAAGGAGTTGGTTTCCACGATATCCGAGCCCGCCGCCAGATATGCGCGATGGATCTCCAGAATTACATCCGGGCGCGTGCGGACCAGATTTTCGTTGCAACCTTCGAGCGCGGCCCCGCCGAAATCTTCGGCGGTCAGTTGCCGCTCTTGCAGCATCGTGCCCATGGCGCCGTCGAGCACCAGGATGCGCTCCGCTGACAGCTCTTCCAAGGCGGATTTGATGGAGTTCGACATCTCGCAAAGGCTCAGCGCGGGCCGATGGCCTGCGCAACTTCGACCGCCAATTGGTAGCGCCCGAAGGGGGCGCTCAACTGCACACCCGCGACCATCGGGCGCACGCGGCTCACCATCTCCTGCGCGATGGCGATGCCTTCCTGTCGGGCGCGCTCCGCGGTGTCGGCCAGACGCATACGGCGCATATACGGTTCCGGCACGGGCACGCGCAACTCGTTTACTAGAAACTCGGCGTTACGATAGCTGGTCAGCGGCCAGATTCCGCAGATCACCGGGATCTTCACTCTCGCGATGCGCTGCAGGAAGACTTCCAATAGGTCCAGATCGAAGACTGGCTGCGTCACCGCGTACTCTGCCCCGGCCTCGACTTTCAATTCGAACCGATGGATTTCCGCGTCCAGATTCGACGCGCCGGGATTGGCGCCTACGCCGATCAGCAGGGCGGTTTGCGATCCCATGGGATTGCCGCCGATATCCAGTCCGCAATTCAGGTTGTGGACGATGTTGACCAGACCGATGGAGTCGACGTCGAACACGGCGGTGGCATCCGGATAGATGCCCATGCGCGGCGGGTCGCCGGTGATGCAGATGAGGTTGCGCACGCTGGCGACGTGCGTGGCGAGCAGTTCGGATTGAATCCCCAGAATGTTGCGATCCCGGCAGCAGAAATGATTTACGGCTTCGATTCCGGCCTGTTGCTGAATCAGTTGGCACGTCGCTTGGGCGCTGAGGCGCGCGCTGGCGCGAGGGCCGTCCGGGACATTGATGCAATCGATGCCATTGGCCGCGCACAGGCGTGCGCCTTCGATCTCGTGCGAGGCGTCAATCCCGCGGGGCGGCAAGATTTCGACGAAAGCCACGAATTTGCCAGCAGCGAGCTTGGCCCCCAATTGGGATTTCTTCGCTACAGGCACGGGAGCAAGCGCCTGCTGTTTCGCCTGCGGCTGGTCCACTGCGGCGTTGGGCGGGGCGACACTCGCGCGGGCCGCGCTGGTGCGGTCCTGCTGCGGTTGGAGAGAACGCGTTTCGGAAATGATCTGCTTAATGTGTTCGGGTGTGGTTCCGCAGCAGCCTCCGATCAGCTTCACGCCGGCCAAGAGCAGCCGGCGGGAATATTGGGCCATGTATTCCGGCGAGCAGAGATAGATGTTGCGGCCTTCGACGCGCGTGGGAATCCCGGCGTTCGGCATGGCGCTCAGCGGCTTCGCCGTGAAGTGCGCCATCTGCTCGATGGCTTCCAGCGTAGTCTTGGGTCCCACCGAGCAGTTTAGGCCGATGACGTCCACCGGCCAGGCATCGATCTCTCGGGTGAATGTGCCGGCTTCCGCGCCGCCGGGTAGCTGCCCGAAATCATCGACGGCTACCTGCGCCACGATCACGACCTCGGGTCCCGCGGCTTCGCGCGCGGCGAACACTGCTTCGCGGAGTTCGTTGAGGTCGGTGAAGGTTTCGAGCACCAGGAGATCGACGCCGGCGGCGAGGAGCGCCTCGGCCTGCTCGCGAAAAATTGCGCGCGCTTCCGCGAAGGACGTCGGGCCCAGGGGCTCGATGTGCAGTCCCAGAGGGCCCATCGCGCCCGCTACGAATGCCCCACCCTGGGCGGCGTTGCGTGCCAGCGCGACACCGGCGGTGTTGATCGCTTCCAGCTTTTCGCTCAAGCCGAATCCGGAAAGACGCGCGCGGTTCGCGCCGTATGTGTTGGTCTCGAGAATCTGCGCTCCCGCTTCGGCGTACTCGCGATGAATCTGGCCGACCAGGGTGGCCGCGGAAAGGTTCAGCTCATCAAAGCAGCGGTTGATGAATACTCCGCGCGAGTACAGCATCGTACCCATCGCTCCGTCGGCCACGAGAATGCGCTGGGACAATTGCTCCCGGAATTCCAGGGCCCGGCCGGGGGATTTGGCGGTGTAGGGAATCTTGCTGCAACCTTCTCAAATGAGCGGAGTCGACCGAGGGATTGAATCTCCGGCCCTCTAATTACAAATTATAGGGGACTCCGCAGGACGTTGAAGCTGGTCTTGTGTATTTAGCGGAAGGAGCACCGCTTATGATCGACCGCGACTCACGCGATACTGGACGTGTGGCCGAATCGGTATCGCCAGTTGCGCTTCGCCTTCGAAATCTCCGGAAAGCGTATAAGGATGTCGTCGCTGTTGACGCGATCGATCTTGAGGTGCGCGCGGGAGAGTGCTTCGGCCTTCTGGGGCCGAACGGCGCCGGCAAGACTACTACCATGGAGATCTGCGAAGGCTTGACCGCGGCGGATTCCGGCGACGTCGCTTTGCTCGGCATGCACTGGAATTCGGACGCCGCGGAACTTCGGCAAAGGCTGGGGATTCAACTGCAAGAGACGCAGCTCGCCGAAAAGCTCACAGTGCTGGAGACTGTGGCGCTATTCCGCAGCTTCTTCAGGCACGGGCCGGAGACATCGGAAGTAATCGCGCAGGTGCAACTGGGAGAGAAGAGGAACTCGCGAGTAGGAGGGCTCTCCGGCGGGCAGAAGCAGCGGCTTGCGCTGGCCTGCGCGCTGGTCGGCGATCCGGATTTCTTGTTCCTGGACGAACCGACCACGGGACTTGATCCACAAGCTCGGCGCCAGCTTTGGGATTTGATCGAGCAATTCAAAGCCGCGGGACGGACCATTCTGCTGACTACTCACTATATGGACGAGGCCGAGCGGCTGTGCGATCGCGTCGCGATCATGGATCACGGGAGAATTATCGCTCTGGGTACGCCGCGCGAGCTGATCGCGTCGATCGGCGTGGAGCACGTGGTTGAATTCTCGGCGGGCCATGCGGCTCAGCAGCCCGATGTTTCCGCAATGCGCCAGATGGAGGGCGTCCGCGATGTGCGCACGGAAAATGGGAATATATTGCTGCATGTGACGCAACTGCACCAAGCCGTGCCCTCCTTACTGCGCGAACTCAATCGCCAGGGCGTTCCGCTTACCGAGCTGCGGACGCATTCCGCAACCCTGGAAGATGTCTTTGTTACACTAACAGGGCGGCATTTGCGCGATGAGTGATCTCACAGCCTTCAACACTGTTCCCACGGCGGTAGGCGCGAAGCCTTCGCCGCGCGGCGCGGCGGTGGCCGGCCATCCACTGGTGCAGTTGACCCTGGTGCGGTTTCGCGAGTTCCTGCGCGAGCCGGAGGCGATGTTCTGGGTGTTCGTCTTTCCCATCCTTTTGGCCGCGGGCCTGGGTGTTGCCTTCCGCAATCGTCCGCCGGACGTGCTCAAGATTGCGGCCGTCACGCCGGAAATGACGCGGTCTCTGCATCAAGAGAAACTCCTCGACGTACAGGAGCTCTCACCCGCCGCTGCGGAAGACGCGCTGCGTACGGGCAAAGTGGCGCTCCTCGTTCAGCCAGGACCCAACGGAACGGCAGAGTATCGATACGACGACACCAATCCGGAAGGCCGCGCTGCGCGCCTGTTGGCGGACCGCGCCGTTCAACAGGCTGCGGGCCGAGTCGATCCCGTGGCGTCAACGGACTCTTTGATGCGCGAGCCGGGGTCGCGGTATATCGATTTCCTCATCCCCGGATTGTTGGGAATGAACCTGATGGGCAGCGCGATCTGGGGGTTGGGGTTTGCCATTGTGGATGCGCGTCGAAAGAAGCTGATGAAGCGCCTGATTGCGACCCCCATGCCGCGGCATTACTATTTGCTGTCGTTTGTGCTCTCGCGGTTGCTTCTGCTGGTGATCGAAGTCGGAGCTCTATTGGGATTTGGCGCGTTGGTGTTCCAAGTGCCGCTGCGTGGTTCGCTGCTCGTTCTCGCGACCCTGTGTATCCTGGGTTCCCTGGCCTTCAGTGCTTTGGGGCTCCTGATCGCTTCACGTGTTCAAACGATCGAAGCAGCTTCCGGTCTGATGAATCTGGTGATGCTGCCCATGTGGATTGTTTCGGGAGTGTTCTTCTCGGCGCAGCGGTTCCCCGACGTGATACAACCCGTGATCAAGGCGCTCCCACTAACCGCGGCCATCGACGCGCTGCGCGCGAACATGCTGCAAGGTGCGGGTTTCGCGCAAATCGGTTCTGAGTTGGGGATTTTGGCAGCCTGGCTCGTCGTTTCTTTCACCCTGGCGCTGAGCCTGTTCCGGTGGCGATAGGTCAGTACCGGTTCAATCGTCCGTGAATATTGCGTGTGAGCTTGGTAATCTCATCCAACTTCTTCAGCGTTTTGACGGACACCGCGTAGCGGTCGTTCTTCTCGATGTCACCCTTCACTTCGGCGGCCAATCGCGACAGCTCGGTTGCGTCGGCTAGATTTCGAGTGTAGTCGGCCTTCAGCATCTCTTCCCGCTGCGACTTTCCGTTCGGCAAACGGATATCGTCGGATTTTCCGGGCGCGGGCGGAACTTCCGGGCGCTGCCGCGGATCTTGAGCCGGACCTAGTGCGCCGGCCAACACGGCCAACAGAATCAGGCGCTTCATACCCTACAATGATACAGTCCACCGCGATTCGACTCTGCCGCATGTTTCGACTCGAAGTCTTCGCTTTGGCGCTCTTCTCGGGCGCGTCCTCCCTCAGCGCGGCCGATCTGGAACTGCGTTACGGGGCTCTGGAGCGCATCATCGGCGAGCAGATCTTCACCCAGGACGGGCGCCGGTACGTGCGGGGAAACGCTGCGGCCAAATGCCAGTACGCTTATCTGGAGCACCCCCGCTTGAGCGCGGACGACGCCCGCCTGCGCGTCACTGCCAAGTTCAGCGGGCGCTCCGCGCTGGATTTGCTGGGGCGCTGCGTGGGCTTGGGCGATTCCTTTGATCTGACGATCACGGCCACGCCCGTGGCACGCAGCGGAGCGATTGCGTTTCAAGACGCCAACGTGTCCACCGCCAAGGATTCTTACTACATCCGCCGCGTCCGGCAGGCGCTGGCGCAAAGCTTCACCAAGGACTTCAAGGTGGAGGTTCGCGATCAGGCTCGGCGTTTGCTTGAATCGACCAGTTCGCCCGGTGGCGCCTACCAGCAGGAGCTCTCGAGCTTCGAGTTGAACGCGGTGCGGGTGGCCCGTGACGCGCTCGTGCTGGAGGTGGAGTTCAAGTTAGTGGTGAAATAGAATCTCGCTCCATTTCCATGCAGCCTGTAAACATCGGTATCATCGGCCTGGGCAACGTCGGCTCCGGCACGCTCGACATTCTCGCGGACAACGGCGATCGGATCGCAGAAAAGCTGGGATTCCCGCTGCGCGTGGCGGCGTTGTGCAGCCGCGGAATCGCTGCGAAGAAACTGCCCACGGGCTTTGAAACCGCCATCAGGACCGCGGACTGGCGCGAGGTAGTCGGCAATCCGGAGATCCAGATTGTCGTGGAACTGGTCGGTGGAACCGGAACGGCGCGCGAGATCATTGAGGCGGCCATCGACCGCGGCCAGTCTATCGTCACCGCGAACAAGGAGTTGATGGCGCTGCACGGCCCCGCATTGTGGGACCGCGCCATCGCGGCGCACATCAATCTGGCGATGGAAGCCAGCGTGGCCGGGGGCATTCCGATTCACGCCGTGCTGCGCGAGGGCATTTCCGGCGACCGCATCACGGCCTTGTACGGAATCCTCAATGGAACCTGCAACTACATTCTGACCGAGATCGAAAGCCGCGGCGCCAGCTTCGAGCACGTTCTTGCCGAGGCGCAGAAGGCCGGTTACGCCGAAGCCGATCCATCCGCCGATGTGGATGGATTCGACGCCCGCTCGAAACTGGCGATTCTATCCGCCCTGGCTTTCGGCGAACGCATCGTGCCCGGCGATATCTTCACCGAAGGCATCCGCCGGATCACGCCGGTGGATTTCGAATACGCCCATCAATTGCATCACACCATCCGTCTGATCGCGTCCGCGCGCGAAACAGCCAACGGACTGATCCTGGCTGTGCGGCCCTCGTTGATCCCGCAGGATACGATTCTGGCGGGAGTGCGTGGCGCCTACAACGCCGTGTGGGTGCGGGGGAAATTCGGCGCCGATACCTTTTACTATGGTCGCGGCGCGGGCCCGCATCCCACCGGGGTCGCCGTCGTCAGCGACCTGATGCGCGTGGCGCGCGAACTCCGCAGCGGCAGCCCCGAACGCGTGTCTCCCTTCGCCCACGCCCATCTGGGCGAGTACAAGCCGGTACCGATCACCATGCACGAGAGCGCCTACTATCTGCGATTCCGCGTGCAGGACCGCCCCGGCATCATCGCGCAACTGGCTACGGCGCTGGCCGCGGAGAGCATTTCGCTTGACGCCGTGCTGCAACTGCCCAACGCGAATTGGCGCGATCTGCCGTTCGTGATTACGGTAGAGCCGGCGACGGAACAGGCTGTGCGCGCGGCCATTGCGCGGATGGCGGCCATGAACTTCTTGACGGAGCCGCCGCTGGCGATGCCCATGGAAGGGCCGCTCTAACGAATGTGGAGCGGGCTCTCGGCCTGCAACGGGGACTTAAGTCTCCGACTTGATGTGTCGCTTGATCGATGCGGAGGCTGAAGCCTCCGTTGCAGGCTAAAGCCCGCTCCACCCATTCAGACTTTGAAGAACTCCACGGGCGCGAGTGAAGTGATCTTCCATGCGCGACCCTGCCGTTCGATCCGGCACTTCACGATCGCGCGGCGTGGCGGGTCCATGCCGAATTGCAGCACCCAGTCCAACTCTAACTCGTACGTCGAGCCCGCGCCCTTGTCCGAAACAATCTCCACGCTCGAATCGATCTCGTCCTCCGCCGCGACCATGTAGTGGACTTCCGCGTATAACGATTCATACCCAGGCATGCGGCTGTCGACGAGATCCAGGAACCGCTTGGCGTCGTTATTCGCCAGGGCGTCCGTGGCGTCCGTCACCACCTGCAGCACTTCCTTCGGCGGATCGGCGCGCGCCGACACCAGTGCGAACACGAAAGGCAGCGCCCAGCGGAGTATCGCGACTGGCCCGGAGTTTCTCATGTGCGGTAGCTGGCGTTAATCCGAATATACTCTTCCGTAAGATCGCAGGTCCAGAAACGCGCGCGCCCGCGGCCCCGGCCGCGAATGGTGAACTGAATCCGGCATTCTTTCGCGTCCAGCTTGTGCTTCAATTCGGCTTCGGAAAAATCGGCCGCTAAGCCGCCGCGGCAAACCGGGACGCCTTGCATATCGATATCGGTCCTGCGAGGATCGAAAGCCGCTCCGGAATAACCCGCCGCGCACAATACTCGTCCCCAATTGGGATCCGACCCGGCGATCGCGGTTTTCACCAGCGGCGAGTTGGCGATGGAGCGAGCGATGCGCTCCGCCGCGGCCGTGCTGGACGCGCCCTCGACTTCGATGGTCACCAGCTTGCGCGCGCCCTCTCCATCCTGCGCGATCTGCCGGGCCAGAGATTCGAGAACTTCGGTCAGCGCGGCCTCGAAGGCCCGCTCGGTGGTTTTGACACCTGCGGCGCCGTTGGCGAAAACCGACAATGTGTCGTTAGTGGACGTGTCGCCGTCCACCGACACGCGATTAAATGTGGAAGCCGTCGCACGCTTCAAGATGGTTCGCAGCGCCGACGGCGCGATCGCGGCGTCCGTCATCACGAATCCCAGCGTCGTCGCCATCCGGGGTTGAATCATGCCCGAGCCCTTGGTCATTCCAGCGAAACGGACGTCCCGAGCTTCGGCGAACGCAGTCTTGGCTCGCGTGTCCGTAGTCGTGATCGCAGTGGCAACCTGGTCGAACTTAGACGCATCCAGCGCGCCCGCCAATCGGGGCAGGGCACTGACCACTAAGCCGGCATCCATCTCCACGCCGATGACGCCGGTCGAGGCTGGAAGAACTTCGTACGGTTTGACGCCGAGGCACTGCGCCGCGGCACGCACGCATTCGAGCGCCACCTGCTCGCCCGTCCGCGTCGCGCAGTTCGCGTTGCCCGCGTTGACCAGCCACGCTCGCGCCTTGCCGCGCGCCGCGCGCAGATTCTGGCGAGCCACTTCCACGGGAGCCGCGACCACGCGATTTTTCGTGAACACCGCCGCCGCGGACGCTACAGTGTCCGAAACAATCAGCGCCAGATCGTCCTTGGCCACTTTGCGAATCCCCGCGTAGGTGGCGGCGTAACGAAACCCCAAGGGCAGCGCGCCGGCGTCCGTCCGTTGTGCGCCGGAGACAGCAGACTGATTCATTCCAATACCTCATCGCCGCGCAGCGGAAACCCGTTCAGAAACGCGGCTGCGGGCATGCGTCTTTTTCCTTCCATCTGAATTTCCAGCAACTCGATCGCGCCGCCAGCGCAGCCGGCATAGAGCTTACGGCCGGCGGCCCGTAGGGCGCCAGGTGCCAAGTCTACTCCATTGCCGCGTGTTCCAGGGGTGCCGATTCCAGCGGGCCGCGCCGCCCACACCTGCAGGCGCTGACCGCCGAGATACGCGTAGGCGCCGGGCCATGGCTGAAACCCTCGCACCCGGTTGACGATCGCGCGGGGCGGCATGCTCCAATCGATCTTGCCATCTTCGCGCTTCAACACCGGAGCCCAGGTCGCCTCTGATTCGTCCTGCGGTTCGGGCCTGATGTCCGGTAACCCCCGTAGCGTTTCGACCAGCAGACTCGCGCCGGCGCGAGCCAAACGCTCGCCCAGTTCGATCGCATTCTCTTCCGGACCGATCTCCGTTTCCCACTTCAGCAGTATGGCGCCGGTATCTAACCCCGCGTCAATCTTCATGGTGGTGACGCCTGTCCGGGTCTCGCCGCGCGCGATCGCCCACTGAATGGGCGCAGCCCCGCGATACTTCGGGAGCAGGGAAGCGTGCACGTTAATAATTCCCTTCGGCGGAATATCCAACACTGGCTGCGGAAGGATCTGTCCATAGCCGACCACTACCATTGCCTCCGGCGCGAACGTTCGCAATTGTTCCACCACTTCGGGACGCCGTATCCGTTCGGGTTGATACACGGGCAAGTTCAGCCGCAGCGCCGCCGCTTTTACGGGAGGCATCGTATCCTTCTGTCCTCGCCCTTTCGAACGGTCGGGCTGCGTGAAGACCGCCGCCACTTGATGTCCGGCTTCCGCCACGGCCTGGAGCGTAGGCACGGCAAACTCGGGCGTGCCCAGAAATACCAGCCGCACCCATCCCTCCCCGCGCACAACGGCCTCGCGCCTGTGCGCTCCGCTAGCTCCACTCGTCGGCTTTTTGCAGCTTGCGAATCTTACGGCGAATCAAGTCCCGCTTCAGCGGGCTAATGTGACTGATATATAGCGTCCCGTTCAAATGATCCGTCTCGTGTAGGAACGCACGCGCCAGCAGATCCTCGCCGGTCTTCTCCCAGGAGTTGCCGAACTGGTCCGCCGCGCGCACGGTAACTTTCTTGCCCCGCGTCACCTGCTCGCGGAAGGTGGGGAGGCTTAAGCATCCTTCTTCGCCGGTCTGGGTGCCCTCCACTGCGACAATCTCGGGGTTGATCAATACGAGCTTCTGCTCGGGGTCCTCACCCGTAGATGTATCGATCACGGCGATCCGCTGGCCGATTCCGATCTGCGGGGCTGCCAAACCTACGCCCTTCGCCGCGTACATGGACTCGAACATGTCCTCGACGAGCTTCAACAACTCGGGTGAACCGAACTCGGTAATATCCTTCGCGCGCTTCTCCAGCACTGGCTGGCCGTATTTGACAATCGGATAAATCATTCGCTTAATCGGCGCGCCAGTTGGCGTACGCCCATGCGCCTCATCAGAAGTTTTTCACTTGCTCCAGATAACCTTTAAAATTGCGCTGGGTCTCCGCGAGCGAGTCGCCGCCGAATTTCTCCAGCACCGCCCCAGCGAGCACCAGCGCAACCATGGCTTCCCCGGACACGCCGGCCGCGGGAACCACGCACACGTCGCTGCGTTCGTAAGCCGCGGCCACTTTCTCGCGGGTGTCGAAGTCCACGCTCTCTAGAGGCCTGCGCAACGTGGAGATCGGCTTCAACAATCCGCGCACCACCACGTCCTGACCGTTGGTGATGCCGCCCTCCAATCCTCCCGCCCGGTTGGCGCCACGCGTAAAGTGATGTTCTTCGCGATCATACTGAATGGTGTCCTGCACCTTGGAGCCGAACGCCGCCGCACCCTCCGATGCAAACCCGATCTCGACTCCCTTCACCGCCTGCAGCGAGACGATGGCTTGCGCGAGTTTCCCGTCGAGCCGCGTATCCCAGGCGATGTGGGAGCCCAAACCCGGAGGCACATTATGCGCGACCACTTCAAACACGCCGCCCACGGTGTCGCCCGTCTTGTAAACCTCATCCACCACGGCTTTCATGCGCTGCTCGGCTTCCGCGTCGACGCAACCCAGCAGCACTTCGTCCCGCGCGGCCAACGCTTCGATCTCTTCCCAGCAGACGTCGCGGCCCAGTCGTTCCGGGCCAACCGCGATCACGTGGCTTAGCACCCGAATTCCCAGTTCACCCAACAGAGCCTTGGCCAGCGCTCCCACGGCGACGCGGCCCGTGGTTTCCCTGGCGCTGGCCCGTTCCAGCACGTAGCGTGCATCGTGAAAATTGTACTTGATCGCGCCCGCCAAGTCGGCATGGCCGGGCCGCGGGCGGGTGACTGGCTTGCGTTTCTCCGCCGACCCCTCGAAGTCCTCCACCGGCAGCGCCTCGGTCCAGTTCTTCCAGTCTTTGTTTTCGATCAGAATGGCGACCGGCGATCCGATGGTCTTCGAATGCCGCACGCCGCTGACGATATGCGCGCGATCAGTCTCGATTTTCATGCGGCCGCCGCGTCCGAAGCCTTGTTGACGCCGCCACAGTTCGCGATCGATGGCCGCGAGCGATATCGGCACGCCCGCCGGCAGACCGGTCAAGGTGGCGACCAGACATTCGCCGTGCGATTCGCCCGCAGTTTCAAAACGCAACATGAAAGGAAAGTCTAATGGTAGCGTGGCGCGCGCACTCATGCGTGCCGCGTCGAGACTCGTCTCGACGCCTGACTCGTAGCAAGTACTACGGCGCTACTTCGTGATCATCCCGCAAGCGATTCTATCGCCCGCGTTGCCGGTTGGATCGGTCTTTAGATCGTCCGCCTTAGCGTGAATCACCAGCGCCGTTCCGCCGCCCGAAAACACGGAGTGCATGTCGCTCCCCAGGTTCACATCGGGGTCCATCAGCGTCGCCTTGGACGTGCCTTTGGCGGTCACCATAAAATTGGGCATATCGCCCGCGTGATGGCCGTCAGGACTATTCAAGCCGTGCTTTTTCATGTCCGGGTTGAAGTGCCCTCCAGCGGAGGTGAACGCGGGTCCTTCGCACTTCCCCACCTGATGGATGTGCAGCGCGTGCTCTCCCGGGGGCAGCCCTTTTAGGTTCAACTTGATCTCCACCCCGGCGCCCTTCTTTTCTTTGATTACGGCTGTGCCCAAGTCGGTTCCCTTGGCATCCTTCATGGGCACGGTTACGGCAACGGACGCCGCGGAAAGTAGCGCCGCACCGGCTAGACCCAGGATCATCGCGGCAGCAAATGGTTTGGTCATGTTAGCTCCAGACTCCTTATGATTGCATCGTCGCACGAATCCGACCGCCCGTGCACGCAGGTTCGCCGCGATAGCGATAACTCTGAACGGAGTGCACAGGTCGGAAGTCCGCTGTGGGTGTTGAAATAAAAATGAGCCGCGAGAGAATCTCTCGCGGCTCAGGTTCGAAGCGCCAATGGCAGGCGTTCAGGAGTGCTCGAAATCGTCCGGCGCCCGCCCGACTATTGTGGCGCCGCAGCAAGCATGCTGGCGACCTTTGAGAAGATCCCGCTGACGGTAGGCATCACGGTGGTAGGGAAGATAGCCCCTGCCGCTACCGCGACGAACCCCGCCATCAGGGCATACTCAATCAAGTCTTGGCCTTTTTGCGTTTCCCAACATCTAAATGCTGCACGAAATAGTTTCTGCATGGGTCCCTCCCGCCGCGTGCACTTCTCCGCGCTTCCATATTGACGGAACTGAAGGCTACAGGCAAGACCTAAACTTTCGTATCTCACAGCCCGAAAGCACTTAAGAAGCCCTGGGAGTCCAACCCGTCCTATCCCCCGTAGGTACTAAGGCCTAAGGTGGATTGTGGCGCACCGTGAGTTCATGGATTGGTCTGTGCCGGGTAGCGCACAACCGTGAAATTGCTCAGAGCCACGGTGTCGGTTCCCGCCGCGCCCACCAATCCGCGAAAGTCCACGGTCAAGGGCTGGGTGATGTCCACCGCTGAAGTTCCCGCGCCCACGGAAGCGCTCAGGCTCGCGCCCCAACTTTGAGAATCCCAGACTTGCCCGCCGCTAAAAATCCCGAACGCCGTATGCCCCACCACCAGTGTTTCCGTTGCCGGCGCCGCCCGCGATACCACCGTCGTGCCGCCGATATGCACCTCGCCGGTGAACCCCGTGCCGCTCCCCGAGTGTGCGTATTGATATTGCACCTCCAGCCGGTCGCCCGTACCCAGGAGCCCGGCCGGCAGCGTGCACGTGCCCAGGCTCGTCAGAGTCGTCGCCGAGGTGTTGTTCCCCACCGAACTGCACACCACTTGCGGCTGTGTCAGCGACCCCAGCGGATTGCTTGGATTCGCGTAGCGGTAACTGGCGACAAGCAAATCCCCGGTTTGCGGTACCGAGGTCAGGAAGAACGTCACTTGGTTCCCCGTGATCGAATAGTCGATTCCCTGGCGCATGAACAGACCGTTGCGGAACAGATCCAGGCTGGCGGCCGGCGACGGCGCATAAGTCAGGGTGAACGCCGCGTTCGATCCGTTGACCAGCCCAGCCGGAATCTCGCCATCCGAGTAGTTCGGCATCAGCCCGCCGCCCGAGCCCCCGCCGCAGGGCCCCGAACTTCCGTCCACCCGCACGCAATCGCTCAGGTTCCCCGCCGCGCCATCGATCTGCCCGGCCGAGTTAATCACCGCCGAACGACCCGGCGAAAACCCCACGCCCTCCATGGGCCGCACCGCCAGCTCATTCTGCAAGCCGACTACGTCGGAAATCTGCACCGGCGTCGTCACAGGCGGAGGCCCCACCACGACGCCCGACGATATCCGGACATCCCGCACTCGCATGGAGATCGTGTTCGGCGGCACCGCCCAAATCTCCGTGAATTGGTCGATGCCCCCGCTGTTGTATCTCACCGAATACTGCGCCCCGGCCGAAGCCGTGGTCGTCGGGACCAATTGCACTTTCAGGACCCCATTGACGATCGGCAGCGTCAGATTCGCAGTGGCGATGTCCGACGTGTCGCCGGCCTGAAAGTTGTCGTAGGCGATGTACATGGTGCCGGTGAAACGCGTCCCGTCCGCCCTGTACAAAGTGTCTTGGATCGTGGTCAGGGCCGGCTGCGCCCCTGCCGTCGTCGCCGTCATTGCCATCATCGCTGCGGCTAGAGCCGCCCGTTTCCAATCGCGCATTCTCCGCCTCCTTCAGGCGGCTTCAGTGTAACCGGAAGAGCGTGCATGGCGATCGTCTAACGGTTTCTAAGCTTTGCTCTAACTGATTGTTGTTGCTGGAGTTGCAAGATTCGAAAAACCTAAAAGCGGATTGTGACCAGCAGGCTTCAGCCGTTAGAATCCGACCCTGGCACGTTTTACATGCCCACGTCTCTGCCGAAACAACGCAAGCATTCCTGCCTATCACGTGTGGTCGAAGGCGCGCTCCTGGATGACGGTCTGTAAATGACGCGGCTGGCTGTGGTGAGCGTCATTCGGGACGCGAGGGAGGTTGACGGGTTTTGAATCAGTCGCGCTTCCGGGGGCTGGATGATTGGTTGGAAAATGGATTTTGGGCCCATGAGGGTAGTGAGTCAATTAAACCGACCCGCTACGCGAAAGTGTTCTAAAATCAAGGAAGAGCTAAATGTCGGGGCGTAGCGCAGCCTGGTAGCGCACCTGCCTTGGGCGCAGGGGGTCGGGCGTTCAAATCGCCCCGCCCCGACCAAATTTATCATAGAGTTGCGAGTGAGCCGCATCTCCATTGCATAGCGATGTACGGAAGATTGTACGGAAGGACATGCGTTTCCATAGGTTCTCGGGCATACTGAAGCGACTAGTGAACGAACGTTGATTGGCCGCCATCGGGATGAACGACGTTAGCCACGTCCGGATCGGCTAAGACTCCTGTGACTTTCGCTCTGGCTTCTCCTGCAGTTTCACCCTCGCCTCCCGCCCTCTGCTCGGCCTTAACCCTTGCTAGTTCGTCTGAGGCTTTGCGCGCAGCCTTTTCGCTGATGTGCTTGTACTGGTCGGACATTCGTTTCGACAAGTGCCCAGCCTGCGCCTCCAGTACGGGCTGTGGCGTTCCGATCTCCGCATGGCTGGTTACCCAATTGTGCCGAAGTTGAACGCTTCGTTGACCAGGTACTCGTAGGCACTGCCGTGAAACGCGTTGGTGCCCGGCTTCATGGTGACGTTGAACACGCCTCCGCCGACCTGGCCGTACTCGGGAGCGTAGTTGCTGGTTTGCACCGTCACTTCCTGGATCGCATCCACGCCCGGCTGCGGTTGCGCGGGCACACCGGGAGTGCCGCCATCGGTGGCGTCCTGGCCCTCCACGCGGAAGGCTTGCGTGTTGGTGGGAGCGCCGTTGACGCGGACTCCGCTATTCGGCACCCAGTACGTGCCCGGAATCATCACCAGCACCGCATTTGGGTTGCGAACGCCCTGGGTCCCGGCGAAATTCGCGCCTACGCCCAGCACCGGAAGTTCGTCCAGCGTCTGCGAGTTGACGTTGTGGCTGAGCTCGCCATTTTCGGTATTGAAGCAACGGAGCCGCCTCGGTTACCGATTCCGTGTTGAAACCGACTTCGAGGCCGATGTCGATGCGCGCGACCTGCGCGATTTGGATGGTCAGACCCTGGCGGACGTACTTCTTGAAACCTTGCACCGCTACCGATAACTCATGCGTCCCGGCCGGCAATTGCGTCAGCGTGTAGTTGCCGGTGGTGGTGCTGGCGGCTTGGTACAAAGCGCCGGTTTCCACGTTCTTGGTTTGAATCGCGGCGTTGGCCACCACCGCTCCCGCCGGATCGGAAACCGTCCCGGTGATGGTGCCGCGGTCGCTTTGCGCCAGCGTCACCGCGGCCAGCGCGCACACACATAGTGCCGATATCCAGAAGCGCATCATGATCCCTCTCCGCCCGAAGTGCGACTGCAACTGGAGGAGTGTATGCGATCATCCGGCCGGGGTTCAACGGGGTCTGCCGTTGTTTTGCGTAAACATCCCGTGTTCATCGCACGTTGGTTGTGGCAAACTTGTTACCACGCCATGGTTACCAAACCGGCGCCGCCGCCTTCCCGCTCCCCTGGGGTGGGCGCGCTGCCGGAATCGTAAATTCGCGTTAAGGAGGCCGTATGGAAGCGATGATTTCCAATCTGGTGCAGCGGTTCGAAAAGGGCGCGCTCACGCGCCGGGAGTTGACTCAGGCGATAGCCATGCTGGCGGCGGCGGGCGGGGCGGCCTCCACTGCTCTTGCACCGGGCGCTTTAGGTCAGGCGCCACAGGCGCCGGGCAGACTCAAGGGAACCAAGATAGACCACATCAGCATCCAAGTCACCGATCTGCCGCGCGCCGTCGCCTTCTATCAAAAAATGTTCGGACTAACCGTGGTGAGTGAGGACAAGCCCAATGAGATCGTCCGCCTCGGCACCGGCAAGGCGCTGGTGTCGCTGCACCATAAGAGTCCCACCGGGTTGGTGGATCACTTCGCGATCGGGGTCGAGAACTTCAATAAGGATGCCGTGACGCAGGAACTGAAACGGCTCGGCGCCAACCCGGAAGACAACCTGGATGCGGGGTTTCACATCAAGGACCCGGAAGGCATCAGCGTGCAGATTGTCGGTGCTTGATCGAAGCCCAGCATCCGCTGCGCGCATGCCGCGAGGCCTTCCCAGAACAATACAGTTTGTTGATGTTCCGGACGATGGGATTGTTTCGGAGGAGATTACGGTCATGTTTATGGATCGTCAACGGAACCGGGCGGCGGTGGGCGCTATAGCCGCGGTTGCGGGTTGGACGTGTGTCGGGTTGCAAGGCGCCGACGTTGATTTCGCCGCCGCGGTTACCTCGACCCGTCCGATTGCGTATTACCGCCTCGAATCGACCGAGGGGAAGAGTGAGGTCGGCGCGACGCAGTACAAGCCGTCGGGCGGCGTTACCAGCGTGGGGCCGGGCGGACCGGTCGGAGTCGCCAATAACTATTTCGTCAAACTGAACGGGATCGACGGCTACGTCGTGACGACGCAAGCCGGCGGAGTGGGCGCGGCCGCAAGCATGATGGCCTGGGTTAATCTGGACACTTTGCCTTCTCAGGAAAACCGCTTTTTCTACGTGGAAGGCGAGTCGCAGAGCGGCAACGATCTGGACTTGCAATTCGAGAATGACAACCAGCTCAAGTTCTACACGGCTGCCGGGGGCCATGTGACCTACGCTCCTGCGCCGGCGACACTCGTCAACGAATGGCATATGATCGTCGCCACGGTGGACACGGCATCGCAGACGCGCGTGATCTACTGGGACGGCAAACCCGCGGCGACGGATAAAGGCGGCGGCAGGGCGGGGAAGACGGGCATCTTCTCGATCGGCGCGAGTACCGTGTTCGGCGGCAGATTCTTCAAGGGCGGGATCGACGAGGTCGCGCTGTGGGACCGTGCGCTGACGGGCGCTGAGGTGGCCACGATGTATGCGGCGGCCAAGGCTTCTAGTGCGGTCACGGCGGCTCCCGGTGCTGCTCCAGTCGGCGTGAGTGCGACAACTGGTCAGTTTCCAACCACCGCCAAGGTCGAAGTCGACGACAGCAACGGACCTCTCAAACTGAAGCGTGAAGAGCAGATCGCGATCCTGTTTCTGACCGCCATTCAGTCCATCGAGAGCGATTGCCAGAACCGCGCGAATCGCGCCTGCACCATGGCGGAGCTCGCGGCAGGACCGGTGGCCGCTAATGGCGCGCGCATCGACCACTTGAAGTTCGACCCCAAGACGGATCCCCGCTATCACGGGTTTCACCGGATTGTGACGAACACCCGCAGCCGGAACGCGCGCATGATCGCTCTCAACCAAGAATTCGGTTTTCGGATTGTTCGAACTACTCCCGGCTATTACAGTGATCCAAAGGACGCCACGGTGGTGATGGAACTTCAGCTTGGAGAAACACGGCGGGCGGGGCGTTAGGCCGTTCCCACATCGCGCGCGGCATCGAAGTATCACGATCACGGATACCTTGTTAAGCAGACTATGATTTGGTACGCTGGCAAGCGGCCGCTAACCGATCCCATACACACAGCGAAGCCTCTACGCGGGAGACCCAGGATCGTGAATAAATTGGTTGCCCTAAGCCGGTTCACCCCCCAAAGTTCCCTCTCCCGTCTGCTGTGTGTTCTCGCCTCAATCTCTCTGCTGCACGCCCAAGCTGGTGACCCGCACGCCGTACCGAGGTTCCATCCAGTGCCGGCCGGTGCGGAATTTAATCTGGATTTCGAAACTGCTTCCGCCGGCCAGCCGCTGCTTTGGGAATTCAATAACGATAACGGTCGCTATCAGGAGGCAGTAGATTCGTCGGTCTTCTACTCGGGCCGCCAAAGCATGCGCATCAGTTCCTCCACCGCGGTCGCTTCGACCGACTACGCAGGTGTGGCCCAGTTCGTGCCCGCCAGCCTGTTTCACGGCACGAAACTGCACCTTTCCGGAGTAATCCAGACGCAAGGCGTCACCGGGATCGCGACTCTCTGGTTACAGGTTAACGGCGCGCAGACCCCGATCAGCTTCACGGATATTGAGCCTTCGGCTCCCACCGGCACCACCGGTTGGCGGCGCTACGACGTCTACGCCGATCTGACCAGCGACGCGGTCCAGGTTGGATTCGGCATCCGCCTGATGGGCAATGGCACCGCCTGGTTTGACGGCCTCGCGGTCGACGCCGATGGAAACCCGCTGTCTCTCTCGGCCGGCCCGCCTACGCGGGATCAGGTTCAGTGGATCCGCGAAAACACCATTCCGTTCACGACCCTGTATCCGGGAGTGAACGATGCGGAGCTGGCGCCGCTGCAAAAAATCGTCGGGAACGCGCGCATTGTCGGTCTGGGCGAGGGAACCCACGGCACCTCCGAATTCTTCCGTATGAAATCGCGCATTATCTCGTATCTGGCGCGGAACATGGGGTTCACGATTTTCGCCATTGAAGCCAATATGCCCGAAGCCTACCAGATGAACAACTATGTCGTGAATGGCGTGGGCGATCCCCAGCAGTTGCTGACCGGCATGTACTTCTGGACGTGGAACACCCAGGAAGTCCTGGACATGGTGACTTGGATGCGGCAGTTCAACCTGTCGGGGCAGGGCCGCATCGAATTCTTAGGCTTCGACATGCAATACGCCGCCGTCGCTATGAGCAACGTTACGGCGTTTGTCAGCCGCGTGGACCCGCAGACCATGGCCACCGTCGCTAACTACTATCAGGCGATGCTTCCGGTGCCGAACGAAGAATCCGGCCTGGCGACGCCGGCCCAAATTTCCGCGGCGGCGAACGCCGCCCAAGCGGTGGTTCAGTTGCTCCAAAGCAAGCGCGACACCTACGTTCTCCAGCAGCCCGCCGCGGATGTGGATTGGGCTATCCAGAACGCCAACATCGTGTACCAGGCGCTGCAGGATCAACAAAGCGGCGTGACGTATCGGGACCAGCAGATGGCGGCCAACGTGGAGTGGATCGCCTCGCAGAATCCGGGCGCGCGGATCGTGTTATGGGCCCATGATGCCCACATCGAAAAATCGTCCGGCACGATGGGCGGCGCCCTGGCGCAGTATTTCGGTTCCGGCTACGTGGCGCTGGGGTCGTTTTTTAACGCCGGAGTCTGCAACGCGGTGAACTCGACTAGCCTCGGTCCAAATGTCGCCGTGGAGTCGTTTCCGGGCAGTATGGAGTATGTGTTCCACCAGACGCGAATTCCGCGTCAGATTTTGAATCTGCATCTGGCGCAGCCCACCGATCCGGCGTCGTCCTGGCTCTTCGGCACCTTTTGGGATCGGATGATCGGGGCTCTAGCCGAGCCCGGTTTCTCGCTCGATTCCGCGCTCACAGAAGAATTTGACGCCATCGTTTTCTTTGACCAGACCACTCCCTCGACGCTGCTGTCGTTCCCCACGAACATCCAAACGCAATCGCTTCCGCCCGGAAAAGTCGGCGAGGCGTATTTCCAGGAGCTGGTATCCGACGACTCTCCGGGCCCAGCTTGGACGCAGGTGGCGGGAACCATGCCGCCCGGCCTTTCGTTGCGGGCGGGCGGAGTGTTAATCGGCACTCCGGCCAATGCGGGAACCTACAGTTTCACGGTGCAGGTGGGGGCGGGTGCCGGTGCAGTTTCCGCGCAGCTCCAGGTGACCGTGACGAACTAACCCTGCCGCGCCTCGGCGACGACCGGACCTCTAAGGTTTTGCCGGGTTCCTGCCGATCTAAGCGGTAAGGAATGGTGTCTTCTTTCCACGCACGCCGGAGGTCCGCCTCGCAGCGAGGCTTCGTGCTGATCGCCATGGCGGTGGCGCTGCTGCTGCTGGTCGCCATGATGGGCTTGGCCTTCGACGTCGGCCGCATCTACATCGCCCGCAACGAGGCGCAGGTATTCACCGACGCGGCGGCGATGGCCGCGGCGGCCAAGCTAGACGGCACGCCCGCGGGCCTCGACCGCGCGCGGCAGGCCGTGGCCCGCTTGCCGATCCGCTGGAATCTGGGTACCTCGGCGTTCACCGGAGTCGTGGTCGAATTCAGCGCCGACGGGAATCACTGGGATCGGGAACCCAAGGACGCCGCCCCGCTCAGCATGGCCCGCGTCACCGCTCCGGCCAACAATGTCGATATCGTGTTCCTGCGGGCCGCCGGCGGGCCGGCAGCCTTCACCGTCCCGTCCCGCAGTGTCGCCGCGTCGAACCCCGTGAGGTTGACGGAATGACGGTTGGTAGAATGACCTCCCGAAAGCGCACCCGGCGCTTCACCCAGGGTGGCCACGCCCTGATCGAGCTGGCGTTTTCCGCAGCCGTTATGATGTCGTGCCTGGCCGGGACGGTCCAGTTCGGCTACACGTTTTACGCCTACAATCAACTGGTCAGTGCCGTGGGCAACGGAGGCCGCTACGCCGTCATGCGCACCTATCGCGCGGCCACTCCGGAAGATGTCGAAAGGGGCCGCGCCGCGATCCGCAATATGGTCGTTTTCGGCGAACCCAACCCCGCGCCCGGCGCCACTCCGATGCTGCCGAATCTCACGCCCGCCGAAGTCCAGGTGAAATGGACGCTGGACGCATCCGGCGCACCCGACGCGGTCGACGTGGCGATCGCCGGCTACGCAGTCAACGCCGTCTTCGGCGCGATGAAACTGGACGGGCGTCCCGCGGTTGAGTTCCCCTATGTGGGCCGATACGCACCTTCGGAGCGTGAGCCGTGACCGGTGCCGCGCGTCACCGGAACTCGCGGGGTCAGAGCCTGGTCGAAGCCGCCCTGGTGCTGCTGGTCTTCCTCGGGCTCCTGCTCGGCGTGATCGATTGCGGCCAAGTCCTGGTAGCCCAGCAATCTCTGACCGAGCGCGTCCGCGGCGCCGTGCGCTGGGGCGTCGTGCATCCCTGGGACGGCCCGGACCCCATCGTAAACCTGGTGCTCTACAGCCAAACCACCGAGCCCAGGTCATCCACCGCCGGCTACCTCGGACTCAAGCCCGCGAACGTTGTCGTCACGCACCACGCCGCGACCGCGGAACATCCCGACGATGAAATTCTCTCGGTGGCGATCGTGAACTTCGAATCGCACTTCTTTTCCCCGTGGATCGCCAGGACGATGGTGAGCCCCCGCCCGGTCCTGATCAGCTCCCCGATGGCTGTGCGCGCGGCAGCTCCGGTCCCGGTGGCGGCGGCCCGTTAACCGCGAGCCAGGCATCGTAGCCGCCGGTAAGGTTGATCACCTGCTTGAATCCGGCGCGCTCCAGCAGACTGCCGGCGATGGAACTGCGATAGCCGCTCTTGCAGTACACGGCTACCGGCCGTTCGCGGTCGAGTCCATCGAGCGCGTCCGCGAGCTCGTCCACCGGCTTCGAAACCGCGCCGGGGATGTGGCCGGACTCGAATTCCGCGGGCTTCCGCACGTCGATCACGTGCAGATAGCCGGGGTCTTCTGCGAGCAGCTTGCGGAGCTCGTCTACCTCAATGTTCGGCAGGTAGACCACCGGGCGGCCTGCGCGAATCCAACTGGTCACGCCGCCCTCGAGGTAACCCGCGATGCGCTCGATGCCCACGCGCGCCAGGCGCAGGCGCGTTTCTTGAATGTGCTCGTCGTCTTCGGCGACGAGCACCAGTTCCTGGTTCAAGCCGAGAACGATCCCGGCCCAGGACGCGAACTGCCCCGACAGGCCGATCTGGATCGAGCCGGCGATATGAGCCACCGCGTATTGCATCGGCGGGCGCGTGTCGAGCACCACTCCGCCGGCTTTTTGTTTTTCGATGACCTGATCCGGCGTGAGCGTGGCGAGCGGAGGCAATTCCGTCAGCGCCGCCGCGCCGGTGCGGTTGAGCTCGACGTCTTGTGAAAAGTAGCCGGGCCTTTGCGGGAGTTCGCTGGTGAGCAGTTGCACGAACTCTTCTTTGGACGATGCGCGCAGGGCGTAGTTAGTGGCGCGCTGTTTGCCGATGGTGGAACTGCGCTCGGTACTCATCTGGCGGCCGCACAGCGAGCCCGCACCGTGCGCCGGATACACCCGCGTGGAGTCCGGCAACGCAAGGAGCTTGTTATGCAAGCTGTCGTAGAGCATGGCCGCCAGTTGCTGGGGCGTCAGATCGGGCGAGAGGTCGGGGCGTCCCACGTCGCCGATGAACAGCGTGTCGCCGGTGAACACCAGTGGATCGCCGGCCGCGCCGGACTCGGTGACCACACCCGGCCCGGTGACCACGCCCGGCCCGGCGACCACGCCCGCCTCGGTGACCACAATCGAAATGCTCTCGATAGTGTGGCCGGGGGTCTCCAGGAACTTGAGTTTGATCTTGCCAATGCTGAGTTCGTGGCCATCGTGGACCGGCACGTGTGGGAATTGCGCGCCGGCTCTCGCACCCAGATATATTTTGGCGCCGGTGCGTTCGGCTAGCTCGCGGTGGCCGGAGACGAAGTCGGCGTGGAGATGAGTTTCAATGACGTGGCGGATCGTGAAGCCGTGCCTGGCCGCTTCGTCCAGGTAGATGCCGATGTCGCGCTGCGGATCGATGACCGCGGCTTCGCCTTCGGACGCGATCATATAGGACGCGTGCGACAAGCACGCCAAGTAAAATTGCTCGAAGTACAAGGGCTCTATTTCGGCGGCGCGGCGCTTCCGACCAAGTGTCCAAGCAACATGTCGCGGTTGTTTTCCATGCACCACCACTCCATGATCTCGGAGCCGGGTTTCATGCGGGCGAACACGCGATTGTTCTTGATGGGCTTGGTGTAGGTCTTGGGATCTTCCCACGTCACTTCGTAGGCCAGGTGGTCGTGATCGATGAAGCGGATGCGTTCGGTGATTTTCAATTGGTCGCTCGAAGGATGCTCGGCGGTATCGATCCAGGTTTTGCCGTTGAAGTTCGTGGTCTCGATGACCAGCGTGTCGCCCTCGTAGTGGCCGGTGGAGTTACCCATCCACGTGGGATCCGAGTTGGCGTGTTTGGAGCCGTCGGTGGGGATTACGTGAAAGACGTTGTTGGATTCCCATAGGATGGCCAGACGCTGGGGAGTCTGCATGAACTCGACGGGGTACTCGGTCTGGGTAGCGCGCGTGTAGCCCCAGGGCTGGCAGTAGGCGGAGTAGTCGAACTTCGGGGTAGCTTTCCACTGGCCCAGACCCCACTCGGTGTAGGACAGTTCGCCGCTGCCTTCCTGCTTGCATCCGGGAGTGCCGCTGCCGCAGGCGTTGCCGTTCTTGGTGATGTCGGAGACGCGCGGTCGGTCCCACATACCGTTGAAATCCGGCTTTCCGTTGGCCAGGCGCGGGATGTCGGCGGACTGGGCGAACGCGGACAGCGCGGCCAATGCGATCAACGGCGCGATCAGCACGAGGATGCGTAAACGATTCGGCATGAAAACCTCCAACAAACGTGTCAGAACGAAGGTACTCTGCGAGTGTACCAATGTCAAGGCGATGGGAGTTGGAGCGCTAGGCGGCTTGGGAAAGTTGGAAATCAGGCTTCCGGGGTGGAATTTGTGGGGGAGATTTTGGATCTTGGCGTGTGATTGCTTGCTAGCCGTTAATAAACGTGAATATACTGGAAATCGCCTCTTGATGGCATCCGCAGCTTGCTTCCGCCCCGCGAGTAAAGTAGCCTTGAGGCCCAAAGGCTTTCTTTAAAAAACAGAAATCTGATGCCTGACGCCCTCTCGACAATCACCGAGTTCATCATTGAGCCAGCCGCCCCATTTGCGGCCGGCGGCGTTTTGTTCGGCATCGTGTGGGAGTTGTTTAAGCGTGTTGAAAGCATCCTGAACAAGAACACGAAGATGGAGATTGCGGTCTGGTTGATGGGCCTAACGGCCGCTGAAAAAGTGCCCTGGCCAAATACGTTTGGCGTAATTTTTGAGCGAATCTTTGGCGAGAGGCACCTGTCGTGGAAGTGCTTTCGGACCTCTGCGATCATATCGGTTGGCTTGTCGTGTGGCGTCCAGGGCATCTGGTACCTTTCGCACCCAAGGGATTTCCCCGCCCTGGCGACGGACGTTATGCAAGGACTGGGCGTAGCGGAATCGACCTTCAGCAGGTGGTTGGTGGTTCCCGCGCTGCTTGCCTTTAATGCACTTTCGGTGAATGGTGTAGCAGACTATCTCTCTCTGTGGAAGACTCGCTCTCTGCTTAAGCGCTTCGACTCCTTTAGCCGAGCCAGACAGATCAGCTTACTCCTGCTCGACACCCTACTTTCCGGACTGATCGGAGCAGCCGTTCTCATTGTAATGCTGATGGTGCTCCAACCAATCTTGTATAAGCAATCTGCTTTCGCTGATTTCGACGAATTCAAGAGGTTCCTTCAGGAGATGATCTTCGGCGGGTACGTGTATGGAGACTCCGGTCCGCCGGAGTCCACGTTTTTTTATCCGGCATTCTTCCCGTCGGTCTGGCTTTGGCTCTACGCCGGATCCGGGTTCCTGCTTAAGGCCGCGCGAGAATTCGATATCGGATTTAAGTGGTTCAATCGCAGGTTCAACATTGAGGGAAAGCCGCTTTCGAGTATCGGACTGGTGGCAGCTGCGCTGGTTGCAATCCTGTGGTGGATTGTGGTTATCGTCTCGTTGCTCGTCCATTAAGGCAGCTGATTTTCTCGCCTTTCGTTACGACGCGGAACAGGCTTTAACAATACTGGCTCTTACCGATTGGGGAGCGGAGGAGGGCGGCAAGGGCCTCTTTTGGGGGAGTGAAGCGGCGGGAGCGAAGGTCGGGGTTGGTCCAGGTTTAGGTTAGGACGGGCCGCCTGAAAAGGCGCAGCCCAGGATTGGCAGCCCCACGGTTACTACTTCTTGTTGTTCTCTTCCAGGTCCGGGTTGGACCCGCCTACGAAGAGCCGCTTGCCATCGGCGAAGGTTACGCTGCTGCCGTTGGCTTTGGATTCGCCGTTCTTGGCCTGGTAGCCGGTGATGCTGACTTCGGTGCCCGCCTCGAGCGAGTGTTTGGTGAAGCCGCGGCGGAGCATAATGTTGGGGCTGCCGCATTCGACCATCCAGTTGGTCACTCTGCCGTCCGGGCCCGCCACGTCGATGTGAATCCACGCATGCGGATTGATCCACTCCATGCTGGTGACCTTACCGGTGAGCTTCACGGGCTTGCCGATGTCAAATTCGGCTGCGAAGGCGTGGTGCGCCCAGGCAGGCGCGGCCGCCAGGACCAGACCCGCCAGCGCGACCGCCGCAATAATCATGGATCGTTTGGTCCGCATCTTTTTATTGTTCTCCCCCGCCGCGTACCCGCCCTGTGACTGGCTCGTCGCCACGCCCGGACGCCTCCATTTGACGCGCGCCGCTCAAAATATCCTTCATCGCGTAGTTGCCTTCGTGGCAGGCGTACTCGAAGAAACCGTAGTTGTCGTCGCGTTCCAGCGGGAGCAGGAAGGTCCAGGGCTTGGTCCAGGTGTTGGGGTCGTCGATGGTGGCCTGGTAGTTGAGCGTGTTGGCGTCGACGCGGGTGAAGCGCTCGATCAGCTTCAGGGATTCGGTATGATGCCCGCCCTGCCCGTTGTACGAGACTCCGTTACTGCCGATGCTGGTTTTGCCGGTGAAGTTGGTGGTCTCGACCACCAGCGTGTTGCCTTCCCAGTGGCCGCGGGCATCGCCCATGTACTCGCGAATGGTTTGACCGACGTGGGGGCGGCCGTCGAGCGGGATGACGCGGGTTTCGTGGATCATCTCCTGGCGGATGACGACGTAACCCGGCGCCTGGACGATCTGGTTGCCGTTATCGTAGACCGCGGGCAGCATGGTGCCGATGACGCCGCGAGTGATGCAGCGGTAATACAGGTTCAGGTCCTCCCAGGAATTGGCGACGCCCTTCCATTCGGCGGGCGTGGCCAGCGTGCGCGCCTTGGCTTCGGGCGTCAGCGCCGGGATCTGGCCGTCGGGGGGATCGATGATCAGCGAGGTTTGCTTGGCCGGGTGGCCGCGCTCGGTCCAATAGGACGGCGGGCCGATGCCGATGCGTTCTTGACCGGTCGCGAACTCCTGGCGGTCGGCAGCGGCTTGCTTGGCGGCGGCGGCCTCACGCTGGGCCAGTTCTTCGTCGGTGAGCGTGGCTCGGGTGCCGAGGTTCTTGGGGCGCTGGAGCGGAATGCCCCAGGCTCCGGGCCACATGCCTTGGATGTCGGGGTCGCCCCAGGGGGTCTTGGGTTGGGTCCACGCTTTGCTTGACGCCACTTTGGCGGCGGGCTTGGCGGCTGGCGATGTCGCGGGCGTCTGGGCGAGTGCGATCAACGGCGCGATCATCGCTACGGCCGGAATGTAACGCATACTGGACCTCCTTCGCTGCTTCAAAAGGGCGGGTCGGCAACCCGCCGCAGGTTTTCAACCTGCCCCACATTTTCAACCTGCCCCACTGATCGGCAGGGTATGGACTGCCCTACACTTCTACTTCGAGGACTGCTTTTTGTATTGGCCGTACAGCAGCTCTTCGGCGAACTCCACACACTTGAATTCTAGCAACTGGGCGTTCTTCTCCACGCGGCGGTAGAGCGTCATGCTGATCTTCCACGGCTTGGAGAACACTTTGCTGTCTTCGATGGTGGCTTCGTAGTTCAGGTGATCCCGATCGACGCGGGTGAATCGCTCCACCACGTGCGCGTTGTCGGTCATGTAATCGCCGGCGCGGTCGAGCCAGGCTAGGCCGTTCAGGCCGGTGACGTCGACGACCAGCGTGTCGCCCTCCCATTTGCCGTTAGAGGTTCCCATCCAGGTGTCCGAGCCTGCCTCGACGGCCTTGCCCATGTTGACCAGGCGGTTGGCGGAGGCGAACTCGTAGACGAACAGGATGTCGCGGTTGGATTGGACGATTTGGAACGGCATGCCGAGGTAGTTGGCTCGGGGGATGCCGGGCATGTAGCATTTGGCTTCCGGATCGTCGGTGCGGCGGTTTTCGAAATTCTTCTTTTTCTTTTCCAGCGCGGCGGGCAGGTAGGGAATGGTGCCGCCCTCCACGACACCCTGGCCGGCAGGCTCAGCGCCGATGGCGCCCAGTTGCCACATGGTGCCGGCTTGGGGCGAGTGATCCTGAAGATCCCAGTTGGCGGTGCCGAAGGTCTGCCAGATGCCATTGAGATCGGGGTGGCCGTCGGACATGCGCGGCACTCGGGCGGCGTTGTTGGCCGCGGCCGGGGCATTCTGGGCGGAGGCGGGCCCGCCCAAGAAAGCCGAGGCGAGCGTCAGCGCTGCCACGGCAGCGGCGCGAAACGTGGTGGAAGTGGGGGCAGGGAACCGGTTTAGCATAGGGATGGAGACCGGAGTTGATCGTACCTAATCGGGGTTTTGAAGTCAATCGGCGCTGACATCGGCGCGAATCAAAACTGTCACCGCTGCCAGCAGTATCGGCAATAGAATCGCGAGCAGGGTGACCAGCCACACTGCCGGGACCATCGCGGTGGTGCCCAGGAGGTCTGCGGCGCGGGACGAATCCATCAGGTACCAGTGGGTGATATCCCGCAACGTGGAACGGCCTCCCACAAAGCCTCCGTACAGCGGGAACAACTTCGCGACGTAGGTCGCGGCGAGGATATAACCCCACAGCACCACGGTGGCACGCGCGAGCCACCGGCCCCAGGAACCGGAGCGCTGGCAGCCGAGCATCGCCATGCACAGCAGCGAGGTCATCACGGCTTGCAGGTACCACGGACTGGCGGCAATTAACAGACCCTGACTGGAGTTATAACTACTGCCCGAGCCATAGAGCATGGCCGCGCAGAACAACACCACCGGCGCCCAGAGGATGGCTTCGGTCCAACGCCCGCGCGAGAGAGTCCGCACATACAAGCACAACCCGATCCCCAGCAGCACGAGAACCAGGTCCATAGTGCGGACCGAGAAGTCGGTAAAGGAACTGTTGCCCATCCAGAACGCCCCGCGCGCCATGTAGGGGATGCTCTTCAGCCAGGGAACGGCCGCGAGTGACGCCAGCGCGCCCGCGACCCCCGACGATTCTTCCAGCCGCCCGCTTAGATTCCCGAATACCACCCAGTTGCGCACGTACCAGGGGCCAGCCACGAGCGCGGGGACGCCGAGCCAGACCGCGAGCCACGCTAGCCACGGCACGGTCAGCGAGCCTTTACGATACCAGACGATTGTCGCCACCAGATACAGCGGGACGAACACCAGGAAGTAGGCTTTGGTCAGGAGTCCCAACGCAAGAACAACCGCCAGCCAGAGGGACCGTCGCAGCGTCGTCTCAAGGTGGCAGCGCAGTGCCCAGACGATCAGCCAAACGGCCAAAGGAACTGCCAACCAGTCGTTTCCGATGTGCGCGATCGTGGCCCAGAACATCTGACACGAAAAAACGAGGAACACTAGAATCGCCGCGAAGGACGAGCGCAGCCCCGCTTCGCCGGCCAGCGCGAAGGCTCCTCGGAGCATCAGCAGCACGCACGCCATCGACACCAGAAGGCGGAGAATCCACACCCGCCGGGGCAGCGGAACGCGCGCCAGCAGCCGATCGGGAACGGCCAGCACGAGATACGCCAGCGGCGCTTGGTGGACCTCATAGTTCAGGGAGTATGCGTCGCTTTCCTGGACTGCGAAGCCGGGCGGAATGCGGCGGGCCTCATGGTAAAGCTGCCGGCGCACCGGGTCGGGCAGCGAGAAGTACTGGTCGAAGGTCCGCACGCCCGTCAGGTGCAGGCTCTTGACCATGGCGTGACTCATGGGCAGGAGTCCGATGGATTGATTGACTTCCTGGGAGAGTCCAGTGTGGCCAAGGACCGGGAAGCGATGATGGACTCCCAGGTACTGGACGTATCCATAATGAAACTCTTCGTCGAAGCCTTCCCAGAGGGGTAATAGGGAACTGTACAGCGCTGCATTCAGGAGCCCATAGAGCAACAACAGCGGCCGTATGAGTTTCGCCGGCAAGCTTCTCTATTATGTGTGCGGTTTGGACTGGCCCGGTCACGGTTTTTGTTGGTAATTATCCCTTGACAACAAGTAGAAGAAGTGGCATCATAGATTCATGGCAAGGCAAGAAATCAAAGTAAAGCAATCGATTCCTCAGCACCTCCGGTACACCATTGAGGATTTCAACCGCGAGTTCCCCAACGATGATGCCTGCCTGTCCTACATCGCCGAAGAGCGGTTTCCGGGTGGCGTGGTGACGTGCGAGAAGTGCGGCGTCGAGCGCAAGCACTACCGCGTTACCGGGCGCACGGCCTACGCGTGCGACCACTGCGGGAATCACGTCTACCCGTTGGCCGGAACCATCTTCGAGAAGACCACCACTTCCCTGCGGCTGTGGTTCTATGCGATGTACCTGATGGGTTCGACTCGTTGCGGGATTTCCGCAAAGCAGATCCAGCGTGAAACTAGCGTTACCTACAAGACCGCGTGGCGCATGTTCAAGCAAATCCGTTCGCTGCTCTCTGAAGATCTGCAACTGGAGGGGCCGACGGTGGAGATGGATGAAACCTACTTCGGTGGCAGGCGTAAAGCCGGAAAGGGCCGCCCGATGCGTGGCGACCTCGTTAAGACACCAATCGTCGGGATTTGCGAACGTCGCGGGCGGGTGGTTGCGAAGACTACCAAGGATGCTACCAGTGCTACTTTAATCCCGCTGGTGAAAGAGTATGTGCTGCCCGAGAGCACCGTCTACACCGACGAATGGAAAGCGTACGGCGGAATCGGCAACATTCGCAAGGAAGACGGCTCCAAGGCCGGATACGTTCATCGTCGGATCAACCACAAGGCTGCCGTGTACGTGATGGGTGACATCCACACCAACAGCGTCGAAGGCTTTTGGAGCCTCATCAAGCGCGGAATCGGTGGCGTGTACCACTCAGTTTCGCAGAAAAGGGGGTATTTACTTGACTCAGGTGGCCCCAACCTGTAGCATGGCCGGCTGTGGAGGAGTATCCCCGGAGTCTGGCCGATTTCGAGGCTCGGTTCGACACCGAGCAAGCGTGTCGGGACTACCTGTACCGGCTGC
>DATNJC010000185.1:0-4111 GCA_035604115.1 Bryobacteraceae bacterium
GGTGACGAGGTCACGGTGGACGGCTTGGCGGCGAAGGACAGCTCCAACAGCGCCAGTACCCGGAGCGTCAAGTTGCCGGACGGCCGGCGGGTGTTCGGAGGGTCATCGAACCCAGCCGACGCACAGAATCAGTAGCTGACCGGGGCCGCACAGGAGATCTCACCGTGAGGAAGAATCGAACCATGTCGGCCGCGGCGCCTTTGGCCGTCGCGGCAGCGGCGATCCTGGGCCTGGCCGTGGCCACCGCTACCGCCCAGGACAAAGCCGCTCCTGAAGCTAAAGGCAGAGGACCAGGACGCGGGGCTCGCAAGAAAGGGCCTCCCGGACCGGTGCCGCGCCTGGCGGACGGCCATCCGGATCTGAGCGGGGTCTGGAACGGATTCGGCGGCAGCGGCAACGACGCTCCCAACATGCAACCCTGGGCGGCCAAGATCGTCGCCGACCACCGGGCGCACGGCGGCGCGGAAGATTTCGAAGCGCGGTGCCTGCCGGGTGGCCCGCCTCGCGCGGCTCCCTATCACACGTCGCTATTTTCCACGCCCAAGCTGGTGTTGATGCTGTTTGAAGGCAACACGCACATGTATCGTCAGTTCTTCGTGGATGGCAGCGATCACCCCAAGGATCTGAAGCCCACGTTCTACGGAGACTCGCGGGCGCACTGGGATGGGGACACGTTGGTGGTGGACACCGTCAGCTTCTTCGAGAAGTCCTGGTACGATTTCGCGGGCACTCCGCACACCAAGCAGATGCACCTGACGGAAACGTTCCATCGCACCGACTACGGCGACATGGAGATGGATGTCACCATCGACGATCCAGGGGCGCTGACCAAGCCGTGGGTCATTCACAGGACGACGACGCTCGAGCCGGACTTCGAGATGACGGAGTACGTGTGCAACGAGAACAATCAAGACCCCGGGCATCTGGACGCGACTTTGGGAGCCGACGGCAAACCGGTCGCCGCTACGAAGCCCAGAGGTGTGCCGCCGGTCCAAGCCAAGAAGGCTCCGGCTCCGCCGGCAGGGCCGACGCCGCGTGGCGTAGACGGCAAGGTGGATTTATCGGGAGTTTGGGTTCCCACCAGCCTTAACTTGCCGGGAGACCCCTCGTATCAACCGTGGGCCAAGAAGATCTACGACGAGCACAAGGCTAAGAAGGGCGCGGACGATCCGGAGCGCCTGTGCCTGCCCAACGGCGCGGTGCGCATCAATCCACTGCCCTATAAGATCGTGCAGAGCCCCAAGATGGTCGCGCTGCTCTGGGAAGGAAACACCCACAGCTACCGGCGGTTCTTCCTGGACGGCCGCAAGCCTAACCTGGATGTCGAGCCCGAGAGCTACACGGGGCTGTCTAACGGCAGGTGGGACGGCGACGCGCTTGTGGTCGATACAGTTGGGTTCAACGACAAGACCTGGCTGGATGCGACTGGCAAGCCGCACAGCGAAGAAATGCACCTGACCGAGCGCTACAAGCGTCCGGATCTGGGGCACTTGAACGTCGACCTGACCATTGATGACGCGAAGGCGTTCACCAAGCCCTATTCCTTCACGCGGACGTTCACGCTCGCGCCGAACTGGGAGCTGCAAGAGTACGTCTGCCAGGCCATCCTGGACAACGTCTATTAAGGCCGCGAGTCACAACTTCGCAGCAAGGAATCGGAGATTTCCTCGCCAAGACGCTGAGGCGCAAAGAACCTGAGACTTTGTGTTTTATACTTAGCGCCTTAGCGCCTTGGCGAGATCCAAAGTCTAGGAACGGATTCGTGAGCAAGAATCCACGGGCTAACGCCACGGGGTTATAGCGCCGCCCCTTGAGGGCGGGATTCAGCCATCAGAGCGCCGATAACAATCTCACGGGAGCCATCGGGCTCGATTTGTCCACGCCCTTAAGCGCGCGACGTTTTCGCGGGGTATACTGCATCACGGAGGGGGCATGAAACTTTTTCGGACACTGGGTCTGCAGGCGCTGGGCATTCCGGCACTGCTTTGGGGGCTGTGCCTTTCCCCGCTGGCGGGCCAGTGGCTCAGTTATCCCACCGCCGGTGTTCCTCGAACGAAGGACGGGAAACCGGATCTCACCGCGGCGTGTCCTCGCACCGCCGACGGCAAGCCGGACCTGTCGGGCCTGTGGATGATGCAGCCCAACCGCAATGCTACGCCGAATTTTCCCGGCTGCGAGCCCACCGCCCAGGAGTTCGGCAATATTGGATTCACCCTCAAAGACGGTTTGCCGTATCAACCCTGGGCCGCGGACCTGGTGAAGAAGCGCCGCGCCGAGGAGCGTCTGCACGATCCCCTGTCGTACTGTTTGCCCCCCGGTCCGGTCCGGTTGCACACCTGGTCGACGCCGAGGAAGATCATCCAGACTCCCGGGCTTCTTGTCATCCTGAACGAGCTCAACGCGAGCTACCGGCAGATCTTTACCGACGCGCGGCCTTTGCCCGTCGATCCGAATCCATCCTGGAACGGCTACTCTAGCGCCAAGTGGGAGGGCGATACCTTGGTCGTGCAGACCACCGGTTTCCGCGACGGGCTGTGGCTCGATAGCCTGGGCAATCCGCTGACCGATGCGGGCAAGCTGGCGGAACGCTTCCGGCGGGTGAACTTCGGGCACATGCAAATCGAGCTCACGGTGGACGATCCCAAGGCGTACACCAAGCCGTGGACCGTCACCCTGAATCACACGATCAAGCTGGATACGGATCTGCTCGATTTTATTTGCTCGGAGAACGAGAAGGATACTCGACATCTGCTGGTGCAATAGGCGGCGTTGTATGCAGGCACGGGATAAAACGAGCTTGAGGAGGATTTGATGCGAACAAGTCTGGCGTTGGTTTTCGCGATCGCCGCGGCTCCATGGGCCATGCCTGCAGGGGCTCAGAGCGCATCTCCTCCCCAACAGGCTGCGCCCGCCAAAAAGGCCGCGCCCGCTAAACCCGCGTGGACTCCGCCGCGACTGGCCGACGGCCACCTTGATTTCAACGGAGTCTGGAGCAACGCCAGCATCGTTCCTTTGGAACGGCCCCAGGAGCTGGAAGGAAAGCAATTCCTCACCCCGGAGGAAAAGACCGCCTACGAACAGAAGGTCTTCGCCCGATCCTCCCGCGAACGGCCGCGGCCGGGCGGCGGCGTGGGCACTTACAACGATTTCTGGTGGGACGCCGACTCCAAGCGCGCCCAGAATTTCCGCACGTCCTTGATCGTCGATCCGCCCGATGGGAAAGTCCCTCCACTCACGGCGGAAGCGCAGAAGAGAGTCCAGGCGGACCGGGCCTATAGTCGGGAACATCCCGCCGATGGCCCCGAAGACCGGACCTTGCTGGAGCGCTGCATCCTGTTTCCGACCACGGGCCCCCCGATGCTGCCGAGTTTTTACAACAATTCTGTGTTTGGTCCACTCACCACGAATTATGAGTTCGTGCAGACGCCCGAGTACCTGACCATTGTCATTGAGCTCAATCACGACGTTCGGGTCATCCCGCTGGATGGCCGGCCGCACCCGCCATCGAAGATTCGTCAATGGCTGGGCGACTCGCGCGGCCATTGGGAAGGCAATACGCTGGTGGTCGACACCACGAATTTCACCGGCGTGACCAAATTCAAAGGCGCGGATGAGAATCTGCATCTGACCGAACGCTTTACGCGGATTGCCTCCGACACGCTCTTGTACGAATTCACGATGGATGATCCGACGGCCTTTACCAAGCCCTGGAAAGGGGAGATTCCCATGATCGCGGGCGACGGTCCTTTGTTCGAGCACGCCTGCAACGAAGGCAACTACGGCCTGGCGGGAATTCTGGGGGGCGCTCGGGCGGATGAACGGAAGGCGCTGAAATAGGGCCTCTCGTATGGTTCATTACGGTCTGCTTCATCGCCGCGTGCGGGCTCCACGAAACTCCTGGACGTCGCAGGCAGGAAGGCCGCCTCATAGGCGGCTGCAGCCAGAATTGGCTGCCCAACATCCAGTTTGACAGTGATCTTATGAAAGCGCCGCAGCGGGGTTCTGCCGTAAGGTAGACAGAACCCAGCCTTGGAAGGAGCTGCGGCGAACTATGGAACAGTTTATCGGATGTGACGCGCACAAGAAGTTTTCGTTGTTTGTGGCGATGAAC
>DATNJC010000186.1:0-61404 GCA_035604115.1 Bryobacteraceae bacterium
CTTCATCTCCATAAACTCTTGCATGTCTCTTCCCCTTAGCATCACGGCCCTCCTCTGCGGAGGATCGACCGGCTATACCCCCGTCAGGGGGTGGGGAATTTTCAACCGGCTATATGGGGATTTTTGCACCGGCGCTGACAGCGGCGAATGGGCGCTTCATGGAGACATTGTTTCATAGTGGGGGCGGGTTGGCAGGCGCATCCACCGATCGTCGGAGCTCGTGCGCCTGGAGCGGTGCGCTTGGGGTGGCATATTGCTCGATTTTCACAGGGGATCGCGCTCGGTCCTGGGAGCTGCAAGTGCGGGTCGGGCAGTAGACGGCAGACGGGGAACCCCGCGCGCAGGCACTAGGTTTCCCGGCGAGCTCGGAGGAGTGCCTCAGGATCGGCGGCGCGAAGCGTTTCAAGTTTCTTCAGCTGATCTTCAATCACCTGGCGGCGGCGGTTTAACTTCGCCAGATCGAGCTTATCGGCCGTTTTCGGCGCCAGTCGAACTACAAACAATTTGTGGATCGCTAGACCGATGGCCGCTATCGACACTGCACCCGTCACCAGTGCGACGAGGTTTGCGTTCGCCGCACCCTTATCCGAAATAAAAACAAGACCGATACCGGCAGAAGCTGCTGCGATGCCGATGTTCCCCATGAACGACCACCGGTCAAGTCGTCTCTGTTGAGCTTCTGCCTTTGCGGACTCCTCCAGAATAAATCCGAGTTCGTTTTCGAGGTCGTTGTACTGGGCTTTGATTGGCAGCCGTATCGCCTCGGCACGGTTCTCGGTCCACAGCTTGACGTCCTTTTCGATGTCGTCTCCAAGTAGGGTGCGCACTGTCTGCATCAGAGCAATCGTGAACGCGTTACCGTTTTCTGTGTCCAACGCCAACCGACGGCGGGCGTAAGCGCGTACTACATCAGCGTCCCACGGAATCGGATTCAAATATCGTGCAATCTCCAAGAAATCACTGAAATTCTTCGCGAACTCAGGCAGTATCTTGTTCAGGAGAATCCAGGTGCGGGAGTAGGTGAGATCGTCGCGCAATAGCCCCTTCAACCGCTCTATTCCGGCGGCCGACATTGGGTCGTATTCGGCAACAAGCACCACAAGATCCGAAATGCTCTTACGCATCGCGACGCTGGCACAGAAATCCGAGCCAGCCTGGGCGTCAAGAAGGACATAATCGTACTCGCTCCGGAGGTTTCCAAGTTCCCGAGACAGCCGTGCTACAAAGTCTTCCTGCCGATAGGCCTCCGTGTTCACGAAGTGGTAAGTCGCCGGTATGAGGTCGACACCGGATGGCAGGTGAAGGGCCGTGGCGTCAGTCAGGTCATTCCCTTCAAAAAGGCCTTCTGGGAAGCGCCCTTCATCTGTTTCGCCCTGCCTCGATAGTACTTCCTTGATATACAAGAGCGTCAGCCCGTTTGTGGCTGCGTCGGCGTCAACAAGGACAACCCGCTTCCCAAGCGCTTTAAGGAACGCCCCGACTGAAGCGGTGATCATCGTCTTACCGGCACCACCTTTGGCGCTGGCGAAGCAAAGAACCTTCGCACTCACTTCGGTTCTCCGATCCACTTCCGCATAGCTGCGCGGCTCCCGGCGATTTCATCAGCCGCAGCTTCGGCGATCGGCCCGCCGATCTGGTCGACGAGCGTTGGAACGCGTCCATGATCTTGTCGTGGCTGTTGCCTTTGCCTCCGGCCAAGCTGACCAGCGCACGAATCTGGACGCGTACGAGTTGGAAACGATGTTGCTCTCGAAGAATGTTTTCGACCTGCCTATTGAGCATGGCGCCGTTTCCGCAGGGATCGGTCGTATACGCAACGTACGCCCCACGAAAGTTCATCATCAGGCTCTGGTTTAGCTCATCTAGGCTGAACAATAAGCCCTCGATCTTTGTAGCGTAGTCGGCCCTAAGCTCGGCTGTTCCCAGTTCCTGAGCCTTCGCCGCAGCGGCCATATTCGCCTTCCAGCCTGGGATAAAAAGGGGAAACGCGTGGTCAACGTTGCGATAGACCGTTTTGATTGTCCCGTCTGGACACTTGTGCCGGTATGTTTTCGAGAATGGCCAGTTGATGGGCATAGGGACTAAATTCAGCGAGTTCCGACACTTGCTGAATGGAGAGTATATCGAAGCTGGGACGCCCTTGTCTTCATCTCGGAAAGTTGTCCGTCGAAAACGGCCGAGGTTCCGCAGAATACTTCAGCACAACCGGGCCGAAGAACGCCGGCTAAAAGCCGGCGGCAGGCTGAAAACCTGCCCCACGTGCTCAACGTACAAAACTTGCTCAAAGTCCTCACAGAAGAGAGGTATGGTTGGGCGATCACGCGGGATGTTGGAGTAATAACAGATTCGGAATCAAGGGGATGGATTTCTGGCTGCGGGGAGTGGCGCTGGGGCGTGGTGTAGCTTGGTGTCGCGGGGAGAGCAGCTCGGTGAGAACGACAAACAACGACGGAACTACAGGCGGCGGGATGCAGAGCGAGAGTAAGGGCGGAGGCGAGGGAGCGGGGGAGGACGGCGGGCAGCACATCGACGATCACTCGGAGGCGGGCTTGGAGAGGGGCTTGGAGGGATCGAAGAGTTTGCCCGCTATGCTCCGGGGCATGTTGGAGAAGGTGGAATCGAAGATCGGCGCGGGGGACCTGAAGGCGCTGGGGGATTATTTGAAGCTGGTGCAGATGCTGAAGGAGCTGGAAGAAAACGAGCCTAAGGAGATCAGGGTTACGTGGACAGAGCCGCCACCGGGATCGTCGAGCGAGAAATAGGGTACGCGGCGCTGCCGTCGCAGAAGCGGTTTCATGACTCGGGCGCGCGGTTCAAGGGATTTTCGGGGCCGATTGGGTCGGGCAAGAGCCAGGCGTTGTGCCGGGAGGCGATTAAGCTGGCGTACGTGAATCCGGGGCGGACGGGGTTGATCGGGGCTCCGACGTTTCCGATGTTGCGGGACGCTACGTTGATGGCGCTGTACGAGGCGCTGGAGGGGCTCGGGATTTCGCACGAGGTGAATAAGGCGGAGAACCTGGTGCGGATTCGGGAGACAAAATCGCGGATTTTGTTTCGGGCGGTGGAGGAGTTCGAGCGGTTGCGGGGGAGCAATCTGGCTTGGTTCGGGGTGGATGAGCTGACTTACGTTCCGGAGGAAGCTTGGCTGCGGTTGGAGGGGTGGTTGCGGGACCCTCGGGCTACTCGGTTGTGCGGGTTTGGGGTTTGGACTCCTAAGGGGTTCGATTGGGTGCATGAGCGGTTTGTGGCTACGCCGGTTGCGGGTTATGAGACGGTTTTTGCTCAGCCGTTTGAGAACCGGTATTTGTTGGAAAAGACGCCGGATTATTACGAACGGTTGCGGCATAGCTACGATGCTCGGTTTTATGAGCAGGAAGTGCTGGGGTCGTATCTCAGCATGGATTCGGGGCGGGTTTATTACTCGTTTACTCGGGAAGCGAATGTGGCGGCGGTGGAGGTGGATCGGCGGCTGCCGCTGATGTGGACTTTGGATTTCAATGTCGACCCGATGGCTTCGGTGGTGGCGCAGGTTTGCGGGCGGACGGTGAAGGTGCTGGATGAGATCGTGCTGTCGCGGGCTCGGACGGAGCAGGCTTGCGAGGAGTTCGCGGCTCGGTATCCGGGGCATGCGGCGGGGTTGGTGGTTTATGCGGACGCTACGGGGGCGCGGATGCAGACGACCGGGTTGTCGGATGTCGCGATGGTTCGAAAATGTTTGGGCGGGGGCGAGTACGGGGAGGTCGCGTACAAGATTCCGCTTTCGAATCCGGCGGTGCGGGATCGGGTGACGCTGATGAACGCGAAGTTGCAGTCGGCGGATGGGGACGTGGAGTTGGTGGTCGATCCGCGGTGCGGCGGGCTGGTGCGGGATTTCGAGCAGGTCCTTTATAAGGAGGGCAGCCAGGTGGTGGACAAGGAGCGCGATGCGAAGTTGACGCATTTGTCGGATGCGCTGGGGTATTTGGTGTGGCAGGAATTTGGCGAGGGTCGGACGGTGGGCGAGCGGGGGAAGCCGCTGGTGGGCTGAAAGGGAGCTGAGCAATGTTGGACATCGATCTGGAACATCCGGAATATCGGGAGCGGAAGGCGGCTTGGAGGAAGTATCGCGACTTGTATGCGGGCGGGGATCAGCTGAAGCATCATGCTCAGGATTATTTGATCCGGCGGCAGCGGGAGCCGGGGGATGTTTACGCGGAACGGTTGAGCCGGGTGTTTTACGAGAACTATGTGGGCTCGATCGTGGACTGGTATGCGGCTACTTTGTTTCGGACTGAGCCGGTGTTGACGCTGGAGGGATCGAACGAGGCGGGGAAGGCGTTTTTTGCGGAGTTGGTCGAAGATGCGGACCGGCGGGGGACGGCGCTGAATGACTTTTTTCGGCGACAGTTTGCTGAGGGGTTGATTCTGGGGACTTGTTACGTGCTGGTGGATTTTCCTCGGCCGGCGGGGGCGGGATTGACTAAAGCCGAGGAGGATTCTTCGGGGGCTTCTCGGGCTTATTTGGTGGATTACAGTGCGGACGACCTTATCAATTGGAGTTTGGACGCGGAGGGGAATTTCGAGTGGGTGGTGTTGCGGACTCGGACGCTACGGAAGGATCGCGTTGAGGATCAGGAGTGGCGGGTTGAGACTCGGTGGGCTTACTACGATAAGGAGAATTTTCGGATTTATGGGGATGGGGGCGGGACGGATGCGGGCGGGGACGGTGGAAGTGGGGCTGGGCTCCCGGCAGACCTGGGGGTCCGCCCTGCTTTCGCTTTGGTGGATGAGGGGCTGCACGGGTTGGCTCGGTTGCGGCAGGTGCCTTTGTTTGGGCTGCGGATTCCTTCGGGGTTGTGGATGTTGAATCGAGCTGGATCGCTGCAGCTCGAGCATTTCAATAAATCGAATGCGCTGAGTTGGGCACTCACGATGGGATTATTTGCGATGCCGGTGGTTTATTCGGACCGCGAGTGGTCGCAGATGGTGGGGGAGAGTTATTACATTCAACTCGCTCCGGGGGATCGGTTTGGATGGACTGAGCCGGAGGGGAAGGTTTATCAGATTGCGGCGGATAATTTGACGCGATTGCAGGAAGAGATTTATCGGGTTTGTTATTTGCCGCAGGCTGGTGGGTCGCTCGACCGGGGGATGCATCAATCGGGGTTGAGCAAGCAGCGGGATTTTTCGATTACGCAAGAAGTGCTGCAGGCTTATGGGGACGCCGTTAAGGACCAGGTGCGGCGGGTGTTGAAGGCGATTGAGGCGGCTCGGGAAGACGGGCTGGCGGTGAACGTTACCGGGATGGATGAGTTCGACATCGCGGACTTTTCCACGGAGTTGCAGGACGCTTCGGCGCTGCTGGGGATGGGCGTGGATTCGCCGACGCTTAAAAAAGAAGTTTTCAAGAAGCTGGCGTTGAAATATTTATGCGACGCCCGGCAAGAAGTGAAGGACCGGATTGTGGCGGAGATCGAAGGGGTCACGCGATAGGAGGCTGAACGCGGCATGGCGGAGATGGAGAACGTAGAGCAGGAAAAGCCGGCCGAGGATCTTCGGACGGTGGTGCGGGCGGCCATCGAGGAGTTTTTTGGTTCCGAGCGGGCCAAGGTCGAGCCCACGTTCAAGACGGAACTGGAGGAAGAGCGGCGGCGGCGGGAGAGCCTGGAGCTGCGGGTGAATGAGCTGACGGCCGAGAGCGCTCGGGCGCGGGCCGTGGCGGAAGAGGCTGAGCGGAGCGCGGCGGTGCGGGCAGAACTGCAACGGCTGGGCGTGGTGAAGCTGGAGCTGGCTTATCGGGCGGTTAAGGACGATATCGGGCGGAGCGAAGACGGGCGGCTGCAGTCGCGGGATGGCGGGGAGATGAAAGAGTACTTGTCGCGGTTCGTTTCTGAGAATCCGGAATTGCTGCCGGGGCGGTTGGCTGGCGGGTCGGGGGCTAGCGGGGGACAGAGGATCGCCGGGAACGGCGGTGGAGTGGATTTGGACAAGATCCGGCCGGGGATGAGCGCGGAGGATCGTGAACGGGCGCGGGAGGAAATCGCGCGGGTGGCGTCGCAGACGCTTAAGGGGCTTTGAAGAAGACAGGAGACAGGAGTCAGTAGTCAGGAGTCAGAATGACTTCGGACAGTTGAATAAGGAGAGAAAGAGAGACAAATGCCAGCAATTACTTCCAGTAATGTAGCGTCAGCGATTGTCAAGCTGGTGGCGGCGGATGCGCTGCCGGCTTTGGTGGGGAACCTGGTCATGGGGAACCTGGTCAATCGCGACTACGAGCCGACCTTGGCGCATGCGGGGGACACGATCAACGTGCCGATTCCTCCGACGCTGGTGGCTAACAACATCGCCGAGGGCGGGACAGTGCAGACGCAGAACCCGAACATCGGTAATGCGCAAATCGTTTTGACGAACCACGTCGAAGCGTCGTTTCAGATTCCGGACGTGACGAAGGTGCTCGCGGTGCCGGATCTGCTGAAGCTGTACATGCAGCCGGCGGTGGTGGCTCTGGCGGAGAGCATCGAAACGAACCTGCTGAATTTGTATCCGGCGTTTTCGGCCAATGCCCCGGTGGGCACGGCCGGAACGGCGATTACGGAAGCGGTTGTGGATTCGGCGGAAACGGCGTTGTTCTCGGCTAAGATGCCGCCTAGCGCGGCCAAGTACCTGGTGGTGGACCCGGTGACGTATTCGGCGTTGCGGCAGATTCCGCGCTTCAGCGAGTTCAACACGGCGGGCGAGGCGGGCCTGCGCGCGGTGGTGGACGGGGCGATCGGCAAGATGAAGGACTTTTATATTTTCCGGTCGCAGTACGTTACCAAGACGGGCAGCAGCCCGGTGAACACTCACAATCTGGCGTTCGGAAGGGACTCGATCGGCTTGGTGGTTCGGCGGTTGCCGCAACCGCTTCCGGGTACGGGCGCCGTCGCCGAGTACGCGGAACTGGGCAACTTCGGGCTGCGCGTGGTGATGAGCTATCAGCCGAACACTCTGGCGCAGCAGTTCACCGTGGATGTGTTGTATGGGTGCGGGGCGCTGCGGAATAATTTCGCGGTGCAGGTGAATAGCTGAAGAAGAATACAGAAGACAGAATACAGAATACAGAATGCTGGCGGGCCTTCGCGGGCCCGCCATTTTTTTGGGCCGACGGGGATCAGGTGCGTTATGAATTTGCGGGCTTATTTCGAGGCAATCCGGAAGGCTGAGGCGGGGATCGCTGACGCCGAGGTTGTGGTGGTTAGTTGCGAGACGGCCGATGGGGGACGCGAAGGGGTACGCGCTACGGTTCCGCGGAGCTTGGCTGCGAAGCTGATTGTGGACGGGAAGGCTGTGCTGGCTCACCCGGCGGAGACGCGCGGGGCGGTGGACTTGGGGCGGCTCAACTTCGGGCGGCGGCGCGGAACGGGGATAGGAGCGCATCTATGTTGCTGACGGATGGAAATCCGAATACTACGGAAGACTTGCGTGTTTATGAGTCGGCGATTCTGGACGTGGCTAACACGGAACAGATCGACTTGGACGCGAAGCTGGGGTTGGCTACCGAAGAACTGTCTCAAGAAGTACTGGATATGCTGCTGGATCATACTCGGGCGCTGGATCCGCAGTTGGGCGTCTTGCAGTGGAATATGCGGAGGCAGATTGGGGTTTCGGATGTCGTGGTGACGCGGCAGATGAAGCGGTGGCATGCGGCTCACACGCTGGCGGTGGTTTATCGGGATGCCTTCAATAATCAATTGAACGACCGGTATCAGGCTAAGTTCACCGAGTATCGGGATGTGGCTAACGACGCCAAGACTCACACTGTGCGGTACGGGATCGGATTGTCGCTGACGCCGCTGGCTAAGGCGATGGCTCCGGTGGTGAGCTTCGCGGCCGTGCAACAGGCGGCGGCTACTTACTTCATCCAGGTTGCGTGGGTTTCGGCGCAGGGGCAGGAGGGGGAGGTTAGCGATTCGACCAGCTTTGACGCGGCCGCGGGGAGTGTGCCGGTGGTTAGCGTCGTGAATCCTCCTTCGGGCGCTACTGGGTTCAACGTGTATATGGGGTTGAGTTCCGTGGCGGCTACTTTGCAGAACGCAACTGCGGTTCCTGTGGCACAGAGTTTCACGCTGCCGTCTACGGGCCTGGTGTCGGGGCGGGCGCCGGGGAACGGGCAGAATCCGGATGTGTATGTGACCGGCGGGCCGATGCTGAGGCGAGGTTAGGACCATGCCTTTGACTGGGGCGCAGACGGCTAGTATCGCGGCGCAGAAGCTGGTGGAGTTTCTGACGGCGCCAGGCACGGGACTGAACGCTATCGTTGCGCAACTGGCTAACGATAGCGGGATTGCGCTGGCGCCGGTACCGGCTACACACATCGTGGATCAGAACGTGCCGTTCGAGTTGGCGGAACGGAGCCAGGTGGTGAAGTATCCGGTGGTGCTTGTGTACGCGGACCGCGTGCGGAACTTGCTCACCGAGAAGTTTCGGACCTTTTCGGGGAAGGTGCGGACGGTGGTGGAGGTGCGGATTTCGCAGGACCGGCTGGAGGGAATCGAGGATCAGTTACGGCTGTATGCGGATGCTGTGACGCAAGTGCTGGACGCGAATCGGGGGAGCTGGGGGCAGGGCGTGTTTTTCGCCGGAGCGTATGAGGTCACGTACGACTCCGTGCGGCATGGGGGGAAGAATTTCCTGCAGATCGCGAAGGTGACGTTCGAGGTGGACTTGTCGATCTGAATAAGAAGTCAGGAGTCAGAATGGCTGGGAACTTATGAGCTGCTACATATCATCTAACAACAATCGAGTGTACGTGGCGTTGGAATCCACGTATGGGGGCGCGGCGGCAGTCACTGGGCAGAATCGGATTCCGTTATTGAAGCTGGGGGCCAAGCAGGTGCTGGAGACTACCCAGCGGAAGGATAAGACGGGCACGCGTACGTTCGTTGGGTTGCCGAACCGGATTCGAAAGAAGACTACCTTTCAATTGAGCACGCTGATGACGGAGTGGATTAATCAGAGTGCGGCGCCTAGTCATGGACCGCTGTTTCAGGCGGCTATGGGGGCTGCGCCGTTGCTTTTTACTGGGGGCACGGTGGCGGCGATCACTAATCTGACGCAGATTCAATTTGGCGCGGCGCATGGATTGACGGCGGGGCAGGGCATCATGTGCGGCGGGGAATTGCGGTTCGTGGCGGGGGTTCTTAATACAACTACCGTCGTGGTGAATGCTCCGTTTGCGAACGCCGGCGTGGGATCGGCGGTGGGACCTACGATGACGTACAAGCTGAGTACGGGCGTGGGCAGCGCTACGATTTACGACTACTGGGACCCGAACACCGTGGTACAGAGAGTGCTGAATGGCGCGGCGATCGATGTGCTGAAGGTGAAAGTGAACGGGGACTTTCAGGAGTTCGAGTTTTCGGGGCAGTCGCAGGATCTGCTGGATAGCGTTAGCTTCACCAGCGGCCAGGGGGGATTGACGCAGTTCCCGGTTGAGCCGACTCTGGCGGGATTCGATTACACGGTGGTGCCGGGGCACTTGGGCGAAGTTTGGATGGGAACGACGCAGGCGCAGTTTCTCACGCTGACGGCGGCGGAATTGACGCTCGAGAACAACCTGGAACTGCGGGTGAAAGAATTCGGCAGCGATTTTGCGCGATGCATTGCGGGCGGGCAACGGAATGTGAACCTCGCGTTTACGCTGTTCGAACAAGACGATGCTCAGACTCGGCTGCTGTATCAGGCGGCTCGGCAGCGGTCGCCGATCGGGGTGATGTTGCAGTTGGGTGCGCAGGCGGGGCAGTTATTCGGCGCGTATATGCCGGCGATGGTTCCGGAGGTTCCGGAATTCGACGACGGCGAGACTCGGCTGGAGTGGAAGTTTCAAAGCAGCCGGGGTCAGGGGACGGCGGACGATGAACTTTATGTGGCGTTCGGGTAGGGGCAGGGGCCAGGGGACAGGGGACAGGGGACAGACAGAACACGAGAGCGGGGTCTGGCTGGAATCCGACGTATGCGCGGGCGTGCGGTACAAGGTCGCGCGGATTTCGGTATCGCGGCGGATCGAGCTGGCGCGGGCTATCCGGGAGATCGGACGGAAGCTGGAATTTCTGGAAGCGGGGAGCGATCCGCGGGAGAAGATCGAGGCGGCGGTGCTGGAAACGGAGATCGATCAGGCCTACTTGGAATGGGGTTTGGCGGAAATTGCGGGCTTGTCGATCGACGGGGAAGACGCTACGCCGCGGACGCTGATCGACAGGGGGCCGATGGCGCTGGCTATGGAGATTCTCGCGCGCATCAAGGCTGAGTGCGGTTTGAGCGAGGGCGAAAGAAAAAACTAATCGTCGCGTTCCACTTTCTGCGTTCGGATCAGGCCGGGTGGAATTGCGAGCGGTGCAGACGGCAGGGTCTGGAGAAGAGCCGGCGGTGCGGCTTCTTGCCGGAAGATCAGCGCGGCGCGCGGCGGCCGGTGTGGGTGCGCGGGCGCAGGGTTAGCGAAGAGTGTCCGAAATCGTTGATCACGACGGACAGCGTGACGCTATTGGAGAAGTTTTTCGTGTGGACGTTTTCGGGGCGACGCGGCGGGGACGAATTGACGGCTCGGGAAGCCGATGCCTTTGTGTTATTGGACGCGGAGTATCGGGCGGAGGTGGCTGGTGGCGAGTAAGACGATCGGGGACGTGGTGACGGCGGCGGTGGGGCCCTTGCGGAGCGCGGGGGGATCCGGGGCGGGCGCGAGCTCGGGCCTCACCGATCAATTCACGCAGTTGACGGAACAACTGCAGCAGTTGCAGACCGTGAACCAAGCGGCGGCGCAGGCTACGCAGGATAATACTCAGGCTATTTCGCTGAATTCCACGGTGCGGGCGCAGGGGGGATCGTCGACGGCCGGTACGGTCGGCGGGGTGCTCGAAAATGTTTTGGGGATCGGGACGGGATTGAGTCCGCTGATAACCGGGTTGATGAGTTTGTTCGGCGGCGGAGGAGGAGGAAGCGCGCAGCAGTCTCCTTTGGCGACTCTGATTATGCCTCCGAAAACTAACGTGAACGCGGGCATCAGCGAGGCGGCGCCTACGCAACCGTTTGGGGTCGATTACTCACAGGGCGGGCAGCCGCGGCCCGTGTCCACGTCGAACTCGGGGGCTGGTGGTGCGGGGAGCGGTCCGCAGATTACGGTGCAGGTTCAGGCGCTGGATAGCCAGTCGTTTTTGGACCACAGCACGGATATTGCGATGGCGGTGCGGCAGGCGATGCTCGAGTCGAACGTGCTGAACGATGTGATTCAAGGGCTGTGACGCGGGAGGGATCGTGGCAAGTTTTCCAGTGCTAAGCACCGGGGCGGTGGCGCAATATCCGGCGGATCGGGCGCGGCAGTTCTCGACACACGTGTGGCGCTTCCTGGACGGAAGCGAGCAGCGCTTTCCGGACTATGGGACGCCGTTGCTGCGCTGGACGATCCGGTTGGATCTGCTCACGGAAACGGAGTTGGTGAATTTGGAGGCATTTTTTCTGAGTGAACAGGGAGAGTCGGGGAGTTTTAGCTTTACCGATCCGTGGGATGGGACGGTGTATCCGAATTGCAGTTTTGTATCGGGTACCGTAGCGGCGGAATTCCAGGACGTAGGGCGAGGGGCCACGCAGGTTGTGGTTAAGGAGAATCGCTGAGCATGTTGGTGTTTCCACAACTGGCCACGGGGGCTGCGACGCTTTATCCGGTGACGCGACAGCGCACGGCGCGGACGGCGATCAACACATTGCGGGACGGCCACACCGTGGTGTACGCCGATCCGGGGGCGGCGCAGACTCAATGGGAACTGCGTGGGACGGGGCTCACGGCCGCGGAATGGAATGCGATCGAAGCGCTGTTTCAGGCTGTGTCGGGGCAACTGCAGGTGTTCACTTTTCTCGATCCGGCGGGGAATTTGTTGGCGTCGAGCGAGGCCTTCGGCGCGGCGGCTTGGAGCAATGCGCCGCTGATTCAACTTACGACAGGCATCGACGATCCGTTGGGGACGCTGCGGGCGACGCGGGCTGTCAATGCGGGTCAGGTTCCAGAGGCGGTGGCGCAGACGTTGAATGTTCCTGGGAACTTTCAATACTCGTTGAGCGTGTGGGCGCGTAGTGCGGGGGGATCGGCGGTTACTTTGATCGCGTCGACGGCGGGGGCTCAGGTTTCGAAGGCGTTCTCGCCGGGTGGGCTGTGGCAGCGGGTCACGTTGTTCGCTAATTTGGCGCAGAACACATCCAGCGTTACGTTTGGAGCGCAATTGGACGCGGGAGGGTCGGTGGATTTGTTCGGGATGCAGGTGGATGCACAGCCGGCGGCTGCGGAGTATCGACTAACTGGCGCTGGCGGAGGCGTTTATGCGAACGCTCGATTCGATGGGGATCAGATCTCTGTTACGGCGCAGGGAACGGATGTTTATGATGCGGTGGTTCGGATTGTGACTAATGGCTACTAGGGTCCTGTCACAGGGATTTGTGAAGGAAGTGGGGTCGGGGCGCTGGCGCACTGCCGGTGCTCGGCGTCTGGACATTGCGCGGCGCGGAGACACGCGCCGCCTTAAAGGCGGCGGCAGGCTGAAAGCCTGGCCCCACTCGGGAGTTTAGAGATGGCGACTATCGATCAGTTGAAGGAGCAAGAGGTTGCACCTACACCGCTGTTTTTATTCGACTGTTTACTGAGTAACGGGAATACCGAACGGTGGAGCACGCATGCTGTCACGTTTAACTTGAACGCTTATGGGGCGCGGCTGCTCAAACATAATCTGTTCGAATTGCAAGCTTCATCGCAGGACGGATTGGATGGCGCTACGAAAGTTGCCATCACGCTGGCGAATGCGGACTCCCACTTTTCTCAGATCGAGCGGGAGACGGGCTTTCGGGGAGCGCAGGTCACGGTGCAGTTCCTGTTTTACGATCTGGTGGCGAATCAAGCCGCTTCCGAATCGCGGGTGGTGTTTCGCGGCACGGGGAATACGGCCGATGAAATCACGGAATCCGCGTTGCGCGTTACGTTCACCAACCGGCTCAGTTTGCAGCGGATCATGCTGCCGGACGTGCAAATCGAGCGGCGGTGCCCGTGGCGGTTTCCATCGACGGCGGCACAGCGGCAAGAGGCGTTGAATGGCGGGGCACAGGGCGGCTACTCGGCGTTGTTCAAGTGCGGGTATTCGGCGGATCAAACTGGCGGCGCGGGAAATCTGAACGCGGGTGCTGTGTTCACAGATTGTGACTTCACGCGAGCTAACTGCACGGCGCGTGGAATGTTTTCCACGGACCAATCGAACAACGCCACACGACGGTTCGGAGGGATCGAGTTCGTACCCGCGCAAATTGCCGTGCGCGGTTTCGGCGAACCCGGCTGGCATGTGTCGCCGGTGATCGATAACCTGGCGGCTTACAACGACTACGTACCGATCGTGTACGGGACGGCGTGGTATCAGCCGCCGATCGTGTTCTCGCGCAACGACGGAAATCTTACTCGTATGGAAGTGCTGTTGGGAGTAGGAGAGATTTCGGCGGTGGTGAGCGTGGTCGTGAATAACGTACAGATTCCGGCGGGCGTTAGCGGCGCGGACATGACGGCCACGGGTTGGTACAACGTGGTGAGCGCGGGAACGCGGAATGGCGCTTTCAATATGGATTTCACGGATGGATCGGGGAATCCGTTCGGCGATCCTTACGGGAGCATGGCGTACTTGAGCGTGGTCACACCGAACCGTATCAGTAATGGACAATCTCTGGCAACCGTGCAGGTACTGTTGCAGGGGCTGATGCTGGAACAGTTCGACGCTAACGGTACTTCGCTCGGCGCCTCGTTCACAAACAATCCGGCGTGGGTCCTGTTGGACGTGCTGCGACGCACGGGGTGGCTGACGACGGACGTAGATTTGCCGAGCTTCGCGGCGGCTGCGGCTTACAGCGCTGCGGCGATTCAGACCACGGACCTGTACGGCAATACGGTTTCTACTCCGCGGTATCAATGCAACCTGGTGATCCAAACGCGCACGAGCGCGGCGGAGATCGTGCGCGGGATCCGTAACGGCGCGTTTTTGATTCTCACTTACGGCTCCGGCGGGCTGCTGACGCTGCGCGCCGAGAGCACGCTGGCCGTGCAACAGCCGACGCTGCCCGACGGCAGCAATAGCACGTCGGCACTCGACGGCGGGTGGCCGGTGTATGAATTCAGCGACGCAACCGCGGCATTCTCGGGGATTCTGCGGAACGCGGATGCGAGTCCGGCGATCCGGCTGTACTCGCGCAGCGGAGCGGACGTTCCGAACCGGCTTACTGTCGAATTCCAGGACGAGTTCAACGAGTATCAACAGGACAGTTTGTCTTTGGTGGATACCGACGATGCGGCGCTGACGGGCCGCGAGGTCACGGCCGCGTTCGCGGCGCTGGGGCTGCCCAATTTCGACCAAGCGACGCGCATGCTCGACCTGCAACTGGCGAAGACGATCGTGGGAAATGTGTTCGTGGAGTTCGAGACCACGGTGCGAGGCATCGGGCTTACGCCGGGGGATTTGCTCACCTTGACGTATCTCAAGGAAGGGTTGGAGCGGCAACTCTTTCGCGTGGTGAAACTCGCGCCCGGGGCGAACTACCAAACGGTGTTGGTTACGGCGCAATGGCACGACGACGCGTGGTATCCGAGCGGGGGAGCCAGTGCGGCGGGCGGCCGACGTCCTGTGGGCAGCAGCGTCGGATTGCCGAGACCGCTGGTGGGTACGGTCGTCGACGGCAACGGCCTCGAGGAGTTCGGTGTCACCGAGACCGTGATCCCGGTGGCGGGCGGCGGGTCGAGCGTCGAGCTGGCGGCTGCGTTCACCGTGCCGAGCAAGCCCTCGTCCACCGGAGCGAACATTCCGTTGTTGAGTTTGAATCCGACGATCGCCACAACGGGTGGGGCGCTGGCGGGTGGTCAAACGCTGTATTACGCCGTGAGTGCTCTCGATGGGGCGGGAGGAGAGAGCGGCTTGAGCTTTGTGGTCACGGCGGCTATTCCCGCGGGCACGAACACGAATGCCGTCACGTTATCTGGGCTGAGTTTTTCGCCGGGGAGCACGGGGTTCGTGGTTTACCGGGGAACCAATCCGGTGGAGTTGCTGCGCATCGCTTCGCAGAGTAGTGTGGCTGTTTCATTTACCGATTCCGGCGGCGCTCCCGCACAACTCGTGGGTCCACCGGATGAGAGCTACGATCATGCGAACTTCTACTGGCGGATGGAACTCCAACCGGAAACGCAAACTGGTTTGTATAGTGCGACCACGATCGGCAATGCGAACCTGGGCGCGTTGCCGGATGACTTCAAAGGCGCGCTGGTGCGGGTGACGCGCGGCAAGGGAGCTGGGCAGGAGCGGCCGGTGGTGACGAACAACGCCACGACTCTTACCGTGACGCCGGCGTGGGTTGTGGAGCCAGATTCGAGCAGCTATTTCACGGTGGCGGAATCCACTTGGACTTTAGCGGGAGTCGCGTTGAGTAGTCCGGCGGAGATTGACGTTCCGAACCGGCCAGGAGCGACGGTACAAATCTCGGGAAGATCGGCGAATGTGTTCGATCAAGAGAGCGCTTATGAATTGAATCCCCTGACGCGGTGGCAAATCGGCGGAGCGGCGGGGCCGGGAGTGGACCAGGACACGCCACCAGCTCCGGTGTTTGGTCTGAGCCTCTCGGGACAGGGTTCTATCGAATTGGCGGCCATCGGATTTACCGACATCACGAATACTCATACGATTTCGGCCGGCACGTTGACGTTGTTTTATTGGGATGAACTCGCGAGCCCGACGAGCTACAGTTTGGCGAGCGCGATTGCGGCTACAGATACGTCCGTCACTCTGAATTCAGCGGGTCCCGGGCAAGTTGGGGACTTGATTCAGATGGAGGCGGAAATGCTGCAGATTACCGGGGTGACGGGCGCGCAGTACACCGTGACACGGGCGTCGCAGGGGAGTACGGCTGCGGCGCATATTGCCGGCACTCTTGTGTATCATTTGAAGCGCAATACTTCGATTATTCCGTTTGTGCCGGGCTTTTTTGGCAGTCCGGCGAGCGGCAACTTCAGTTACTCAGTGTTTCTCCCGGATGTGCGCGTGGGTGCGGCGGATTTGTTCATGACCAACGCGATCGGGGGCGGATTGACGGCGCCCGCTTCGTATGGCGCTACTGTCGACCAAGGACTGCGCACGCTGTCCGGGGGACAATTCTCGATTCAGATCGAAGGATATCTGGCGACGCAGACCGGTGCTGCTCCGCCGCTAATGGTTGAAGCTGCGCACGCGGTTCGGGATGTATTCGCGGTTGTGAGTCAGGCACCGAGCGGAAGTGCGGTCACGCTGCAACTGCGCCAGGGATCGACGGTGTACTGCACGCTGACGATTGCCGCTGGCGCCACACAGTCGAACGTTGTGGGCGGGTTCGGGCTCACGCCTTTGACGTCGGGTTCGCAACTTAACCTGGATGTTCTCACTGTGCCGACGGCTGCCAATTCCCTGCCCGGCAGCGATCTTACGGTGACGATCCGGCTGTAACCGACCGGAGATCCTATGTCAGGAACAATTAATAAATTGACCCCGAATGGGGATTTACAATGTTTTTTCTTCCAACCTTCCGCGATCGCGGCTTTGAGCGGCACGTCGGCGAGCGGATTCACGGTCTCTGGAACGTGGCGTCAACAATTCGATTGGGCTGTGATCGAGTGGAATCGCGACAACGTTTATGAGCACCCCGCTCTGCGGAATCTACCGGACGGCGACTTGAGCGGACTGGTGTTGAGTTATGACGAGACGCGCACGAATTGCATCCCGTTGGACTCGGGTCTTTTTCCGACGGTCGATTGGCCGTCGTTGCGGATCTGGGCCGGGGACAATGGCAATGAAAGCATCTACTACGTCCCGCTGGCGGCGCATGCTACTCCGGTGACGGGGAGCTATCAATGCGCTTACGCCGATTTCACATTGTCGGGCAGCGTCACCGCGGGCGACTTCACGGGACTGGCATTCTTGGAGGAACATTACACGTATCAGGTGCTGGCAACCGATACTATCGCCAGCATCGTGCAGGCCATTGCCAATAGCGTGAACGCGTTCTCCAGTGTCTTGAAGGCAACCAATAGCGGATCGACGATCCGGCTGTACTACACCAACGGTCAATCGATCGCAGCCAGCACCGCGGGCGCCAATGGGAATCGCTTTGGGGTGTATTCATACACGTCTGGCGCAGACACGGAAACGTGGGACGCGCCGGCGAAGACATTCAGCAATGGCACGTCGCCGACACAGTGGAACGTCACGCTGAACTTTTCCACGCTTACCGATAAAAACGGTCAGACCGTGCCCACCAACAAGATTCGCAAAATGCGGTGGACTTACGCGGCGGATTTACAAAGCGCGGCGTTTGCGAGAAGCGAGTTTCAGGTTGTCGTTTCGAACTGGACCGTGACCGGGACCGGACGCGCGTATTCGGTGGCGGGGCTCGGAAGCGTTCGCATCGAGGATGCAGCGATCAGTTTTACCGGTGCGTGGACCACGTCTCGGGGCAACTTCTCCGGAGGCGGTATCCATGACACCCAAACGCAGACCGCATCGGCTAGTTGTCAGTACTCCGCGCCGCAGTCGCACACGCTTTACATCGGAACGCGGTATCTAACTAGCGGAGCCACGGTTGCCATTCAGGTGGATGGAAATTCCGCCGGCACTGTGAATCTAGCGTTGGCCGGCGAAGATGTGCTGATTCGCTGGCCGGTGGGCCAGTTCAGCGCTGGAACACACACGGTGACCTTGTCGCACGCCGGACCCGCCGGGGCGGACTTCTATCTTGACTTTGTTGAAGCAGCGGCGCCCACCGCTACTCTGCCGGCATTCGCGAGCCAGCCGCGAACGACCCTTGCGACGGATTGGGACACCGCGCATTCTCTGGAACTCGCGCCGGAGCGCACCGCCTGGCTGATCGACACGCTGGGCTTTGACGGCCGACAGAATCATTACGTTGGCGCGCTGTGGTTCTATGAGTTAGTGATCCCCGGAAACACTTATGCGTCGGGAACGGTAACGTTTAGCGGTACCCCCGATCCGAACTTCTCAGTAACCGTCACGTTGGGCCGGACGGGTCAGCCATCGTCTTCCGATACCGTGCTCCAGAAGCTGATCCACGCCGGAGACACGCCCGCGACGCTCGCCATTGCATTTGCTCTGGAGTTGAACCGCGGATACACGGGAATTTGGGCCAGTGCTTCTGGAAATGTACTGACAATTACTTCCCGATCGCTGGGCGCGGATGGGAACTTGATCACGCTGGCGGTGACCACGACTAGCGCCAATTTGAGTTTTGCAACATCGGGAGCCACCCTCGCCGCCGGCGTCGATGGGTCGTGGCTGACGGACTTGACGGCGACTCCACGATTGAATCGGGCGGCTCGCGATTGGAACATGAGCTTTTTTGCGGCTCTTAAGAGTTACAGTATCGACTCGGTCGCGGCGTTCAGCATGGAATTGGGGAACGGCGATCCGTCAACCACCGCGGGGATCGCGCAGAGAGGGCCGGCGGGCGACCCCATTCTTCTGCCGACACCGTCGCTGCAGACGAACTTCTCCCCCGCCAGTCTTGCGTTCTGGCAAGAAGTGTACGCGGAGATGGCTGTGTTACAGGCGTCGGCCGGGTTGCAGCCCTACCTGCAGTTCGGCGAAGTCCAGTGGTGGTATTTCCCGAATGACGGCGCCGGGCACGCGTTTTCCGGAATGCCGTTCTATGATGTGTGGAGCACGGCGCAATTTCAAACCGCGTATGGGCGGCCGATGACCGTATTTACCACTAATTCCGCCGATCCATCTCAATATCCGCAAGAAATGGCATTCCTGGCTGCAGAACTCGGGGCGTTCACGACGTCTGTGATCAACTACATTCGCGGAACCCAGCCCACGGCGCGCTTTGAAGTGCTGTATCCGACTGACGTCAATCAAACCGCATTCAACCAGGCCATCAATCTTCCGCGATCCGTTTGGACTTCCACTTTGCTCGCGTGCTTCAAGACGGAGTGCTTCGGGTTCACTCTCGGCCGCAATCTGGACCAGAGCGAAGCCACGATTCTGCTCGGCGGGTCGCTGGGGTTCCCGAATTCGCAGCGCGCCCATCTGGTGGGCATTAGCGACGCGACCACCGCGTGGAACAAAGAAGTTCGATCCGCGCAGGGCAAGGGCTTCGAGAGCACGGTGCTCTTCGCGCTGGATCAGTTCTGCCTCATCGGGTACCACCTGCCGCTCCCGCAAGGCTTGCGACGCAGCGCGCGCATGGGGCGTTAAACGCAGCTGCTAAACTAGACTGGTTGCTACAGGTCCAAAACGTTTCGAAGACTTATCGTTTGTACCGGCGGCCTGTGGACCGTCTCGCCGAACTGCTTCCATTCGTTTCCCGCCACCCTCCGGCCGATTTTTGGGCGCTGCGCGACGTTAGTTTCACGGTGGAGCGCGGCGAGATTCTGGGCGTCGTGGGACCAAACGGCAGCGGCAAGAGTACGCTCCTGCAAATCGTCAGTGGCATCCTGGAACCTACGCGGGGGCGGGTGCGAGCAAGCGGGCGCATCGCCGCATTGCTGGAATTGGGAGCCGGTTTTAACCCTGAATTCACCGGGCGCGAGAACGTCTTCTTGAACGGCGAGATTCTGGGCATTCCGCGCGGCGAAATGGAGCGGGTGTTCCCGGCGATCGAGGCGTTCGCCGAGATCGGCAAATTCATGGATCGCCCGGTGAAGGAATACTCGAGCGGCATGTACGTGCGGCTGGCGTTTTCGACGGCGATTCATGTCGATCCGGAGATCCTGATCGTCGATGAGGCTTTGGCGGTCGGCGACGCGATCTTCGCGAACCGCTGCATCAAGAAATTCGAGGAATTGAAACAACGCAAGATCACGGTTCTGTTTGTTTCACACGACCTGGGACTGGTGAAGCGCCTCGCGGATCGGGCCATCCTCATGCTGGATGGGCGGATCGCGGCACAAGGACATCCCAGCGAAGTGGTGAACCGCTACGTGGGTCTCGTGCTGGAGCGGCAGGAAAATCAGCCGGCACAGCGTGATTTGAACACCGGACATTTCCGGCATGGCGACAACGCCAGCCGGATCGTCGAGGCCGAATTACTGGATGATCGCGGCCAGCCGTTGCGTAGCGTCTCGCCGGGCGAGTCCATTACCATTCGCGTGCGGGCACAAGCTTCGAAGGGTCTGGACAATCCCGTGGTGGGCGTGCTGATCCGCAACCGGTTGGGCATCGATGTGTTCGGCACCAACACGCGCATTGAAGGCATTGAAACCGGGCACGTTCGCGCCGGCGATACATTCGAGGCCACCTTCAGTTTCGATTGCTTGTTGACGCGGCAAGACTATACACTAACGGTTGCCACGCAGTATCCGGAAGGCTTTAGCCAGGATTGGCTCGACGATGTGATTTCATTTTCCGTGGTCGACGCGCGCGATGTTGCGGGACTGGCGAATTTCAAAACGAAAGTGAATTGGCGGCGCATTCCCGCGTGACCCGGCTTCCATGATTTACGTAATCGTCCTCGGCGTGGTGGTAGCGACGCTCTGCGGCGTGACGTTCTTCAAAACGTTATCGATCCACTCGCGCGCCGATTTCCTGGTTGCCGGGCGCAAATTGCCTTGGCCTGTGCTGGTGTTTACGCTGCTGAGCTCGTGGATCGGCGCGGGCAGCTTACTCGGCGGCGGCGAGAACGCCTACCGCAACGGGTTCGTGGCGCTGTGGCAACCGGCTGGGGGGTGGGCCGGGCTGCTGGTGATCGCGCTGATCGCCGGGCGCGCGCGGCGCTTTGCGCAATTCACGGTGCCCGATTTATTAGAGACTCGGTACAACTCGGCCGCTCGAGTACTGGGGACTATCGCGATTGTTATTTCCTACACCGTTATTACCAGTTATCAATTTAAAGGCGGTGGCGACATTCTCCATCTCATTTTTCCGCAGCTCGAGCGCGCTACGGGAATGTATATCATCGCGGCGTTCGTCATCTTATTTACAGCGGCGGCGGGGATGGCGTCGGTGGCGTATCTGGATCTGGTCATCGGCTCGCTGGTCACCGCTACGGTTGTGTTTGCCGTGCCGCTGATGCTGAGCAGCGCGGGGGGATGGAGCCAGGTGCGGCAGACGCTGCCACCGAGCCATTTCACGGTGCTCGGAGACGTGGGCCTTTCGCAAGCGCTGGGGTTTTTCATTCCAACCATGTTGTTGCTGGTCGGCAACCAGGGCATGTATCAGAAGTTCTTCTCCGCGCGGTCCGAGCGAGACGCCAACTTCGCCGTCGCGGGCTGGATCGTGGGAACGCTGTTGCTCGAAACGTTGCTGATCATGTTCGCGGTGATTGGGAGCAGCAAGTTTCACACTGAGCAGCCGCGAGAAATCATCCCACTCACGGCGCGGCAGGGGCTCCCGGTGCTGATCGGCGCGATTCTATTGGGAGGCATCTTTGCCAAGGTGATTTCGACCGCCAATAACTATCTGTTCTCGCCCGCGACCAATTTGATTCACGACGTTTACGAGCGCTTCGTCAATCCCAACGCTACGGAACGCCAGACCTTGATTGTTTCGCGCCTGTTGGTGGTCGCCCTGGGAGCGTTCGCCCTGCTGCAGGCGGCGCAATTTGAGAGTATTCTGCGGGCTTCTCTCTACGCTTACACGATTTATGGCGCCGCTGTGACGCCGGTCGTGTTGGCGGTCTTCTTCTGGCGCCGCGCTACGACGCAGGGGGCGATCGCGTCGATTGCTCTCGGAACCGTCGTGACAGTGGGATGGAATCTGGCACAATCTTTGTGGGGATTCCAAAAAGACGTGGACGCCGTCTATCCGGCGCTGGCGGCTTCGGTGCTCAGCCTGATTGTGGTGAGCCTGCTCACGCCTCCGCCGACGCCGGCTCAATTGAAGAGCGTTTTCGAATAATCCGCCTATGAAACTGGCTGAAATCCAGCAAGCGTTGTGTGAGGAACAGCTCGACGGATGGCTGTTCTTCGACCATCACCATCGGGATCCGATTGCTTATCGGGTGCTCGACTTCACGCCGGGCTCGATGGTTTCACGACGCTGGTATTACTTTGTTCCGGCTTCCGGCGAGCCGCGCGGGTTGGCGCATCGTATCGAGCCGAACACGCTGCAGGAATTGCCGGGCTCGATTGCGCACTATGCCGGGTGGAAAGAGATGGTCGATGGTCTTGGTTCCTTGCTGGGCTCAGCCCGCCGTGTCGCCATGCAGTATTCGCCGCTGTGCGCCGTGCCTTATGTAGCCATGGTGGACGCGGGCACGGTGGATCTGGTCCGGTCGCTCGGTGTGGAGGTTGCGACGGCCGCCAATCTGATCCAGCGCTTCGAATCGCGATGGAACCAACGGCAGCTCGATCTGCATCTGGAAGCCGGACGCCGCGTGGACCGCATCCGCGCGGAAGCGTTTGAACGGATTTCGGCGAAGCTGCGTGCGCGGGAGCGCGTTACCGAGTGGGAGATGCAGCAGTGCATCCTGGCTCGCTTTCGCGAGGAGAATCTCTTCACCGATCACGGGCCTGACGTTGCTGTCAACGCGAATGCCTCCAATCCGCATTACAATCCCACCCAGGATGCCTGTTCGGAGATTCGTCAGGGCGATTTGGTGCTGATTGACATGTGGGCCAAACTCAACTCGCCCGGCGGTGTGTATTACGACATCACCTGGGCCGGATATTGCGGCGCGCGGCCGCTGGAGGAGATTGAAAACGTGTTCACGATCGTTCGAGACGCGCGCGATAAGGCTGTGGCTCTGGTGAAAGAAGCGGCCGCCGCGCGGAGGCCGCTATGCGGTTACGAGGTCGACGACGCTGCCCGCTCGCACATACGCGAAGCCGGCTTTGAGTCGTACTTCTTCCATCGGACCGGCCATTCCATTGGCGAAGACGTTCACGGAACCGGCGCGAACATGGACAACCTGGAAACTCACGACGAACGCCGCGTGATTCCGTGGACTTGCTTTTCGGTTGAGCCTGGAATCTATCTTCCCGCGTTTGGAATTCGCAGCGAGGTGAACGTGTTCGTCGGCGAGGATGCGGCGCGCGTCACCGGTGAGGTTCAGGACCGGCTGCTGCGGCTGTAGATGGTTCGGGTCAACCCAGCAAGTGCGCCACCACGCTCCGCCGCTGCGGCAAGCTGCGGTGTTCGAACAAGTAGATCCCCTGCCAGATGCCCAGAGCCATGCGCCCTTCGATGACGGGGATCGACAAATGCGTCTGGGTTAGCGCTGCGCGGATGTGCGCGGGCATGTCGTCGGGGCCTTCGGTCGCGTGGCGATAGCGCGGCGGCTTTCGCGGTGTGTCTTCCGGCGCTAGGCGCTCGAAGAAATCCGCAAGATCTAACACCACGTCCGGGTCGGCGTTCTCTTGAATGACTAACGATGCCGAAGTGTGTTGCACGAACAGCGTCAGGAGGCCGGTTGCAACCTTGGTCGACGCAAGCCACTTGCCCACGTCGCTGGTAAATGGATAGAGCGCCTTGCCGCGCGTGCGGAGTTCGAACCGATGGGTCTGTTGGTTCACTCCACAGGTTTACTCTACGGTGACGCTCTTGGCCAAATTCCTGGGCTGATCCACGTCGCAGCCGCGGCGCACTGCGATGTGATAGGCGAGCAGTTGCAGCGGTACCACTTCGAGGATCGGCAGCAGCAGTTCGTGGGTGGTGCCGATGCGGATGATGTGGTCGGCCATCTTGTCGACTTCGTCGTCGCCTTCACAGGCCACGGCAATCACGACGCCTTCGCGGGCTTTTACTTCCTGGATGTTCGACAGGGTCTTTTCGTAGAGCAGCCGGCTGGGCTCGCTCGAATGGTCGCGCGTGGCCATCACCACGGCGGTTAGATTCTCGTCGATCAAGGCGTTGGGACCGTGCTTCATTTCGCCGGCCGGGTAGCCTTCAGCGTGGATATAGGAAATCTCTTTGAGCTTGAGCGCTCCTTCGAGGGCGATGGGAAAGTGGATGCCGCGGCCCAGATACAAAAAGTCCACGGATCGCGCGAGGGTCTTAGACAGTTCTTCGTAGATGGCATCGCGACGCAGCACTTCTTCGAGCTGGCTGGGCAGATGAAGCAGCCGTTCGACCAAGTGCTTGGAGGTCTCTTCCGATAACACTTCCCGCTGTTGACCCAAGTGCATCGCCAACAAAAACAGCGCGGTCAACTGGCAGGTGAACGCCTTGGTGGACGCCACGCCGATTTCAGGGCCGGCGTGCGTGATCAGCGTTCCGGCTGCTTCGCGCGTGATCATCGAGCCCACTACGTTGCAGATGGCCAGAGTTTTGGCGCCCTTCTGCTTGGCCTCGCGCTGGGCCGCTAGCGTGTCGGCGGTTTCGCCGGATTGCGAAATCACTACCGTAAGAGTGCTGCGATCTACCAATGGATCGCGGTAGCGGAACTCGCTGCCGTAGTCGACTTCGACCGGCACGCGGGCCAATCGTTCGATCATGAATTTGCCGGCTAGCGCGGCGTGCCAACTGGTGCCGCACGCTACGATGCGCACCTGCTTGAATTCCTTGAACTCGCGCGCGGAGATATCCATCTCGTCCAGGAAGATGCGCCCGGTCTCCTGGCCCACGCGGCCCAGCGTGGTGTCGCGCACGGCGCGCGGCTGCTCATAGATTTCCTTGAGCATGAAGTGCTTGTAGCCGCCTTTTTCCGCCATGATGGGGTCCCACAGAATGTGCGAGACCTGGCGCTTCACCGCGCGGCCGTTGAAATCGGTGAGATGCACGCCGTCGCGGGTGAGCACGGCCACGTCGCCATCGGCGAGGAAGAACATGTCGCGAGTGTGCGACAGAATGGCCGGGACGTCGCTGGCGACGAAGTATTCGCCGTCGCCCAGGCCGACCACTACCGGGGGTCCGGAGCGCGCGGCCACGATTTTGTTGGGGTCTTTGCGCGAGATCACGCTCAGCGCAAACACGCCGGTTAACTGGCGGATGGCGTCGCGCACGGCATTTTCGAGATTGCCGTCGTAGAACTTCTCCACCAGATGTGCGATCACTTCGGTGTCGGTTTCGGTGCAGAAGTGATGGCCCTCTTCGATTAACTGGTGCTTCAGCGCGAGGTAGTTTTCGACGATGCCGTTATGCACTACCACGATGTCGCCGTGACAATCGCGATGCGGATGGGCGTTCTCTTCGGTAGGCCGGCCGTGCGTGGCCCAGCGGGTGTGGCCGATACCGTACGGACCGTCCATGGGACTGAGCCGCAGGGCTTCCTCCAGATTGCGCAGTTTGCCCGAAGCGCGCCGCACCGACAGGCAATCTTCGCTTTCCAGAACTGCGATTCCGGCCGAGTCGTAACCGCGATATTCCAGGCGCTTCAATCCGTCCAGGATGATCGGCACAGCCTGGCGCGGTCCAATGTATCCGACGATGCCGCACATAAGTTTTCCCCCTCCGCGAACGTTATTTCCTGCGCTACAGACTCGCGCCCTTGCGCTGCCGTTAGTCCAGAATCTCCACCTGATAGTCTTCCATCACCGGATTCGCCAGTACTTCGTGCGCGATTTGCTCCATTTCGCGAACGGCATCTTCGCGGGCCGTGCCGGGAGCGAGATCGACGTCGAAGTACTTCCCTTGCCGGACACTGGTGATGGCTTTGTGCCCGAGGCCGTTGAGCGCGGTCTGAATGGTTTGCCCTTGCGGATCGAGAACGGTGGTCTTTAGAGAAACGTGGACGCGCGCTTTCATTCCTCTATTGTAATCGGCTGGGCGAGGGGTTCTGTGCACGGGTTCCAGTCCAGTGTCATACAGAACGCCCGTGATACGGATGGCTTGTGCAACCATGTGGGGCGGGCCCCCCCTGGCCGGGAACCACCATGTTTTACATCAAAACCCGGAACACTGCCCCCGCCAACGCGCCACCGATCAATCCACCCAATGCTGGCTACGGAGCATAGACCCAATCGGAGCCGCCCTCGGTGTGCAGACTTGTTGTTCTAGGTATTAAGGCCGATTGTCGATTTAGGTGGATCGGGGGTAGTGTTGATGCCATGAGAAGAAATCTAAAAATCGGACGTTTGTGTATAGCGGCAACACTGTGCTGCGCGATTCCGCCTGCCTCTCTTGCGGCTGAATTGCGAGGGGGATTCTCGGTGGCTTACGCAGGAGGCTCGCTCTCAAATGCGAAGACCGGCGAGGGCTTAAGACTGTATCTCGAAGCCAAGCGGCTGCTCCTAAAACACGGCGCGGATACGCTCCTGACCATTCCGGCGCCCTCGATCACCGAGGTGACCTACGGGGAGGAGGTCCATCATCGGATCGGTACTGGTGCCGCTCTCGCGGTCGTTTCACTCGGGGTCGGCGTGATCGTGGCATTCAGCAAATCCAAGAAACACTATATCGGAATCTCCTGGGACGGGGATACCAGTGGAGGCATCGCACTCCAGGCCGATAAGAATGAATACCGCGGTCTGCTGGCGGCCCTCGAAGGAGTTACTGGCAGGACGGCCGTGGACGCAGATTCCCCCAAGGCTGTCCCGCGGCAGAGCGCAGTCGCACCTGTAAGTGTTCAAAGCGCAGGAGAGCCTTCGAGTGTGAATCCCGCGGCGGAGCCTGCCAAAGTGCGCGACACCTCCGTAAGTCAGGTGAGCAGGAGTCAGGTCGAGCCGATAAAGGGAATCGTGGTCCGTTTCACTTCGACACCGATGAATGCCGAACTGGAGATCGACGGTAAATATTGGGGGAGTACGCCGACGGCCGCCGTGACGCGGCTACCCGAGGGTGATCACACTATCGTTGTGAAGAAGCCCGGTTACCAACGCTGGGAGCGAACCATCACTCTCGCTCCAGGGGATGAGCGCAGCATCAACGCCGAGTTAGAGGTGAAGCCAGTCGACCTCACGAAGCCCCGCATCGTCGGATTGGATTAATCCGGATGGCATCTGCCCCGGACTTCCGCGCGATTGTTGGGTTTCGGAGCGCTCAGTAGTCTACATCAAAATTGGGCGGGCCCATTTCGTGCACGGCTGGGCGTCTAAGCCTACGCTGGGCTGGCGGCCACGCGGGCGGCGGCGTTGACTAGCTTGCGGTAGGGGATTTTGTCGAAGGAATCGAAGCCGATCCACTCGCCGTCGCGCCAGTTCGAGCCGTGCCAGCGCAGGAAGATGGCCAGGTGCTCGGGATGGGGCGGGCCTTCGGGAGTTATTCCCGCCAGGAGTTCCTTGACCTGATGATCCAGGGATTGGCCCGCTGCGCCTACGGCCAGACGGCGAGGTTCCAACCAACGTCCTCCGGCTAGCACCCATAGGTCCACCGACCCCGGTTCCTCGGACGGAACTACCGCCACACCGTGCAGGCGGCTCAGTTCGCGGGCTATTTCGCCGGCTAGAGACTGCACTTCGATGATCCGCTCCACGCGCTGATGCAGGCGGGCGGCTTCTTCAAAGTGCATCTCCGCGCTGGCGCGGTCGCGGGCCGATTCGGCGGTTTCGGCTAGCGACTTTCCGCCGGTGCGCAAGAACTGCTCCACGCGGACGGCTTCCGTGCGGTATTCGTCGATGGAAACCGCCTCCTGGCACGGGCGCAGGCAGCGATTCATTTCGCCGTAAATGCAGCCGGGATGCTGGGGCGACGGCTCCAGGTTCTCCTCACAGCGGCGCAGTTGGAACAGGTCCAGCACGCCGGTTTCGAAGCGCTCGGCGGCGGCGCGGCTGGGGAAGGGGCCGTAATACAGGCCGCGAGACAGGCGCGAGGTCACTTGCATCCGGGGAAACGCGTTTTCGAGCAGCAGCCGCACGAAAACCGGTGGATGGAGGCGCGTTAGGCGCGGCCAATGCTCGGGATAGTAGCGCTGGGCCAGTTCCAGATGGACCAGCGAGGATTCCAGTTGCGATCCGGTGGGCCAATACTCGATGCGCTCGACCACGCCGCGCAGATTCAGCACCCGCGAGATGCGGCCGGCGTCCGCTCCGCCGCGGTCGCCTAGAATGCGCCGGAGCCGTCTTCGCAGCAGGCCCGTGCGCGCAAGGTAGGGCGCGCTTTCGCCGGCCCACAGCAGAAATACCGCCGGCTGGTCGGGGATCGAATTCAGCTCGGTGGGGAGGGCCGTGCGGGGCCGTAGCATTTACTTGATTTTAGGGCTCTGCGCGAGAATTCGTGGAAGTGGGCATTTCACGCTGCTTTGGTGAGGGTCACAAATTCTGTCTTGGTTACCGCCATCCGTTGAGCCTTCCACAGCAGATAGGGCAGGTTCTTGTAGCCGCGGCGCGCCGGAGAAGGCTTTTGATGTTTCCATTCAGCGCTTCTACGACACCCATCGGCACTTTGGTGCGGCAGTAATTCAGGATGCCCTCCAGGCGATCCAGCAACATCTGAGCCAGCTTCTCAAACGGCTTCAGCTACCAGTGCCGCCGCCCACCCTCGCTCGCCCATTTCCGTTTCCGCTGCGGTACACTGTGCCTATGAGAATTGCCACCGTCACCGCCATCCTCGCTGCGGCCCTGCCCGCCTTCGCCGTGATGCCTCCGGTCCCCCGTCCGGCCAAAGAACTTGTGATCACCGAGCCTTCGGGCAAGAAGACTCTGCTGACCAGCCTCAAGGGGAAGGTCGTTTACATTCAGTTTCTGTTTACCACGTGCCCGCACTGCCAGCACCTTTCGCAAGTGATGACCAAGATCAGCGCCGATTTGGCGCCGAAGGGTCTGCAAGTGCTCGGCCTGGGATTCGACAACCCCGCCGGCACGCCGGACGGAACGCCTCCGACCCCGGCAATGATCACCAACTACGCCAAGCAGTTCGCGGGATTCCCGGTGGGTTTCGCCCCGCGCGATACGGTCATGAGCTATCTGGGGATTTCGGTGATGGATCGCATGGTGGTGCCGCAGATCGTCATTGTGGACCGCAAGGGCACGATCCGCGCGCAGAGCGAATTCATGGGGGATAAGGCCAACGTAAACGGCTCTTCGATACCCTATGAGCAGCTTCAGGACGACACGTTCTTGCGGAAGTTCTTGGGCGACCTGTTGAAGGAAGGCGCGGGCGCGGCGACATCGTCGGCCCCCAAAACCCCGGCGCCGCCCAACGCAGTCACCGCCACGTCCCACTAATTCTTTAGAACTCGTTTCCGCGCCCCGCGGCCTATGTGATTTCGGCGGAGATCGCTTCGGCGATCTTCTTGCCGTGGAACCGTCCGTTCTCGATAAAGATCTCATTGGTGTGCACGCCGGCCACCACTACGCCCGCCAGATACATCCCTTTACGCCCGCTTTCGAGCGTCTCCGCGTCGGTGTAGGGCTTCTGCGTAGCCGCATCGAGGGTGATTCCGTGCGCCGCCAGAAACTCGAAGTCCGGCCGATAACCGGTCATTGCGAACACGAAATCGTTCTTCAACTCCTTGACGCCCTCCGGCGTTTCGATCACTACGGAAGTCTCGCGCACCTCGGCCACGCGAGATTTGAAATACGCCGGGATCTCGCCGTTCTTGATGCGATTCTCGATATTGGGCTTGATCCAATACTTGACGTGTTTGTGCATCCCCTCGCCGCGGTGCACCAGCGTCACGCGCGCCCCGCTCCACCACAGCTCCAGCGCGGAGATCGCCGCCGAGTTCTTGGCGCCCACCACCAGCACGTCGTGATTGTAGTAGGGATGTGGCTCCTTGTAGTAATGGATCACCTTGGGCAGATCCTCGCCCGGCACGTTCAACCGGTTCGGAATGTCGTAGTAGCCCATCGCCAGAATGACTTTCTTGGATGCGAATTGTTGCGCGCATCCGTGTGCGTCCACAGCGTGGGTGACAAACGAACCGTCTTCGCCCGCCACCCGCTCGACCCGCGTGTACTGGCGGATGTCTAGTTGGTAATGATCGGCCACGCGCCGGTAGTATTTGAGCGCCTCGGCCCGCACCGGCTTTTCGTTAAGCGACGTCATGGGGATGTCGCCGATCTCCAGCAGTTCCGGGGTGGTGAAAAACACCATGTTAGTGGGATAGTTGTACAGGGAGTTCACCACACAGCCCTTGTCGAGCAGCACCGCGCTCACGCCGCGCCGTTTCAACTCAATGCCGCACGCCAGTCCGGTAGGACCCGCGCCCACGATCACAACATCGGTGGTCTCCACCTACAACATTCCTTCCACGCTCGAGTAAACCTGCGCCAGCGCGCCGTCGAGCGCCGCCGGGTCTTTGCCGCCCGCCTCGGCCATATCCGGCCGTCCCCCGCCCTTGCCGCCAACCGCCTGCGCGACCGCGCCCGCGAGCTTCCCGGCATGCACCTTAGAGGTCAGATCCTTGGTGACGCCGCTGACGATCGAAACGTTCGAATCTTCCGCCGTAGCCAGCACGATCACCGCCGTCTTCCACTTGTTGCGCAGCGAGTCCACCAGCGTGCGAAGTTGCGCCCGGTCCAATCCTTCGACGCGCGCGGCGAGAACCTTAGCGCCCTTGAACTCCCGAGCTTGCCCTTCCAGTTCGCCCGCGTGAGCCTGCGCCATCTTGGTCTTCAACTGCTGCAGCTCGTGCTCCAGAGCTTTTTCGCGGCTCAGAAGCTTCTCGACATGATCGACCAATTCCGTTTCGGAAGCCTTGACCACGCCTGCCACTCGCGCCAGCTGCGCCTGGGCATCCTGGAACCGCCGCAGCGCACCCGCGCCGGTGATGGCTTCGATGCGGCGCACACCCGCCGAGATCGAGCCTTCATACACGATCTTGCAAATCCCGATGTCGCCAGTGCGCGAAACGTGCGTCCCGCCGCATAGCTCTTTGCTGAAGGTGTCGATCGACACGACCCGTACCTGGTCGCCGTACTTTTCGCCGAACAACGCCATGGCTCCGGTTTCAAGCGCCTGATCCAGATCCATCACCCGCGTGACCACCTCGCGATTGCCGAGAATCTGCTCATTCATCAGCCGTTCGACCTCAGCCAGCTCATCCGGATCCATGGCCGTGTAATGCGTGAAATCGAAGCGCAGCCGCGAAGGTTCTACCACGCTGCCAGCCTGCTTCACGTGCGTACCCAGAACCGTACGTAGCGCCGCGTGCAGCAGGTGCGTGCCGGTGTGATTACGCATAGTGGCGTGACGCGATTCCGGATCGACTCTGGCAATGACTAAGTCGCCTTTTTCCACCGGCCTTAAGAGCTTCACTTTGTGGGCAATCTTTCCGGGCGCGGGTGCGTAGGTCCCCTCAACGTCCGCAACTGTTTCGCCCGTGTCGTATGAGGTCAGCCAGCCCTTGTCGCCAACTTGCCCTCCAGCCTCTGCATAAAAGGGTGTGTGGTTAAGAACGATCTCGCCGTCGAGCACGGCCAAGACTTGGGCCACCTCTCGGAGGGTTTCGCGGCCCACAAACTCGGTCTTCGGCAGCGCCTGATAAGCCGGATTGACCTGCGCCTTCTCCGCTCCCTTCCAACTGGCCCGCGCACGGAGGCGTTGCTTCACCATCTCGGCATCAAAGCCGTCGCGATCGATGAACAGGCCCAGTTCACGCGCCATCTCTTCTTGTTCATCAAGAGCGAGCCCGTAAGTATCGTACAATTTGAACGCCGCTGCACCAGGAATTTCGCCGCCGATAGCGGACTTGGCTTCATCGCGGAAGATCTTCTCCGCTACCTGGAACGTCGTAGCGTAGCGATGTTCCTCGTCCTTCACCACGCGCGCCACCCGCTGGACGCTCTCCATCATTTCGGGATAGGCGTCACGCATCAGCTCGGCGACAAAGCCGGTGACCCTGTACAGATACGGGTCCGTAACCCCAACCATCCGAGCGTTGCGCATCGCCCGCCGCATGATCTTGCGTAACACGTAACCCCGCCCGTCGTTGGACGGCAACACGCCGTCGTTGATCAGGAACGCCGTGGCCCGCGCGTGATCGGCGTTGATGCGCAGGACCGTGTCCACGCGATCGTCCTCGCCATACGTTTTCCCAAACAGTTCCGCGGCTCTGTCGATCACCGGCCGCAGCAAATCCGTCTCGTAATTCGACACCTTCCCCTGCATCACCGCCGCGATGCGCTCAAGTCCCATGCCGGTATCGATCGAAGGCTTGGGCAGCGGCGTCATCTTGCCCGACGAATCACGGTCGAACTGCATGAACACCAGGTTCCAGATCTCCACGAAGCGCTCGCCGGGATCGTTGGGGAATTCGCCGGAGCCGGCTTGAGGACCAAAGTCGTAGTGAATCTCCGAGCACGGCCCGCACGGTCCGGTCTCGCCCATTTGCCAGAAATTGTCTTCCTCGTCCAAGCGGAAGATGCGGCTCTTGGAAACGCCGGTCACCTCCTGCCACAGCCGCTCCGCATCGTCGTCCTCGCGGAACACGGTGAAGTACAGCTTGTCCTTCGGAAGCCCGTATTCCTTAGTGATCAACTCCCAGGCGAAGGCAATCGCCTCGCGCTTGAAGTAGTCGCCGAACGAAAAATTTCCCAGCATCTCGAAAAACGTGTGATGGCGCCGCGTGTAACCGACGTTTTCGAGATCGTTATGCTTGCCGCCCGCGCGCACGCATTTTTGCGACGTCGCGGCCCGCGAGTAGTCGCGCTTTTCCTGACCCAGGAAGACGTCCTTGAATTGGTTCATCCCCGCGTTGGTGAACAGCAGCGTCGGATCGTTCGCCGGCACCAGCGAGGAGCTGCGCACCACGCGATGGCCGTTGCTAGCGAAATAATCGAGAAATTTCTGGCGAACCTGGGACCCAGTCATGAGTGACTACCATTCTCCCACGCCGGGCTTTACTTCAGCCCAATCACGTGGAAGCCCGGCAAGCGGAAGTGGCGATCGAAGGTGAAAGCCGTGCGGATCTTGTGGCGGCGCATGATCGCGAAGGAAACGCAGTCAATGAAGCTCGTCTGCTGGTCTGCGAACCGGCGCATCCAGGCCAGAGCTTCGATCTCGTCTTCGCGCGTCGAGGCAAGAATGTCGATCGTCGGCGAAGCGTAGAGGTCAGCGACTCGATCCGCGGCGAACCTGTACCCCAAGCGCTGCGCCAACAACTTCGCGAGTTCAGCGACCACGAGATTGCTGGTTAGCACGGGCGGATTGAGAGTTGGCCACAACCGAACGGCTTCTCTGTTGTACTGGTCGTTTCGATGAAGCTTGGCCAGAAACGCGCCGGTGTCCGCGAAGTTCATCCTCAAGCGCCTCATAAAGGTATTTGTCGTGATTGAGGGCCATATCCGTTGGGCCATCGTCGTCAATCGGCACCCAGTTGTCCCAGAACGGATCGCCAGTCTTCTTCTTGCCGAGAGGCTTCAGGCGGACCTTCAGTTGCTGCTCCACGGCTTGGCGCACAAATTCGCCAAAGGAAATCTTTTGCGCGCGGGCCCGCCGCACCGCCCGTTCCTTCAGATCGGGAGGCATAACGATAGTGGTTCGGTCAGGCATAATTATGCATACATAATAGCATAACTAGCCCTACCAGCCTGACGGCTTGCCCTTGTTCTGCTCGTCCAGCCACGCCTTCAGCGGAGCAAAGTAATCCAGAATCGCCGTCGCATCCATCTGGCGCGACCCGGTCAGCTCGAACAACGCATCCTGCCACGGCTTGCTGAGCCCCATCGCCAGCATCGTGTTGAGCTTCTTGCCGGCCTCTTTGCTCTCGTAAATCGAGCAGCGATGCACCGGCGTTTGGCTGCCCGGCGCCGGACAACCCGCGGCCCGCGCCAGCGCGCGGTGAAACTGAAACTGCAAAATATACGACAGGAAGTAGCGCGTATACGGCACGTTGGCAGGCACATGATACTTCGCGCCCGGGTCGAAAAACTCCTCCCCGCGCTCGGCCGCAGGCGCGACGCCTTGATACTTCTGCCGCAACTGCCACCAGCCCTGGTTGTATTTGTCCGCCGGGATCTCGCCCGAAAACACCTTCCAGCGCCACTGATCGATCATCAATCCGAAAGGCAGAAATGCCACCTTTTCCAGAGCCCGGTGCAGCAGCAATCCGATATCCTTGGAAGCGTCCGGCGCCTGGTTGATGAACCCCAGCTTCACCAAGTACTCGGGCGTTACCGACAGCGCGATTGTGTCTCCGATAGCCTCGTGGAACCCATCGTTGGCGCTGTCGCGGAATAGCGGCGGCTGCTGATTGTACGCGCGCTGGTAGAAGTTGTGGCCCAGTTCGTGATGGATGGTCGTGAAATCTTCTTCGTTGATGTCGATGCACACCTTGATACGCAGGTCGTTCACCCCGTCGATGTCCCAGGCGCTGGCGTGGCACACTACCTCGCGGTCACGCGGTTTGACGAACAAGCTGCGCTGCCAGAACGTCTCCGGCAGCGGATCGAAACCCAGCGACTTGAAAAATCCCTCGCCGTAACGCACCATCTGCAGCGGCTCGGTTTTGCGAGCCTTCAGAATCTGCGTCAGGTCGTATCCCGGATCGGAGCCCGCCGGCGCCACCAGCTTGTTGATGTTGGTCCAGTCCTGCGCCCAGATGTTGCCCAATAGATGCGCCGGGATCGGCCCGTTCGCCGGAACCGCGTCGCCGTATTTTTCGCGCAACTTCCAGCGCACGTAGGTGTGCAGCGACAGATACAGCGGACGCACCTGTTCCCACAAGCGGTCCAATTCCTTCGAAAAATCGTCCGCGGGCATGTCGTATTTCGACCGCCACATCGCTCCCGTGTCGGCGAAGCCCAACTCGCGCGCGCCCTTGTTCGACAGCTCGACGAAGCGCGCGAAATCCTTGCGCATCGGCGGCGAAATTGTGTGCCAGCCTTTCCACACCTCCAGAAGTTCCGCCGGATTGGTGCTGTTGGCCATGATGCGCGTGATGTCGCCAATGTCCAGACATTTGTCGGAACCGCCGGGTCCGGAAACGCCAGATTTGGCTTCTTCCCGGCAATACTTACCCTTGCCGTAAGCCGCATCGAGCGCCGCCGCGAGCTTGGTCACCTCCGCGCTTTCCTTGGGATCGGCCGGAGTCGCCAGCGTCAACCCCGTCTTGAGCAGCGTCATCTTGCGCCGCATGTCATCGGGCAACTGTAGCCCGTAGTACTTCTTGGCCTCCTTGGCCGCTTGCACGCTGTAGTCGATGGCCCGTTGACTGGACTTCGCCGAAATGGCCTCGGTGTCGTCGGTGATGAAATTCTCCTGCACCCAACTGGCCTGCTGCGACTCGTTGCCCAAGTCGAATGACTTCTGTTCCGCTTCGTCCAGGAACTTCTTGGCGTCATCCACCGTGGGCTGGCGCGAGCAACCCGCCAGCAGCACCATCGCAATCACACCGAAGACACATTTCAAGTGATTCCGCACACAGGCCAAGCCTTTTCGCATACAGGCCATGATACAAGACAAAAACGCTTGATCGTACTTGCCCACCATGCCGGACAGCTTGCTAGTAGTCCGTTGCGAAGTTGAAGGACTTCGTGACGAACGTGGCAGGAACCGCCGGCGGATTGATCACTGGATCGTTCCGGCCAGCCTGGTTTGGATCAAACACCACGAAGCCCACGCCCGGCGATCCTTTAGGCATCGAGTAATCGTCCGCTGGATACGCCGGGTCCTTGAACCCCGGATCCTGCACCACGCTTTGCACGTCCTCACCTATTTTCTGCCAGCCAGACAAATCGAAGAAGGTCCATTTGGCTGAATTGCCGAAATAACAGGGCACGGTTGGAGCGGCGCTCGGCTGCACGTGAAAGGCTTGGGCGTCGTTCGCAAAGCCGCCGTCGGTACGCCAATAGAGGTTGCTGTTCCACTGCTGGAACGCCGTGTAAGCGATCCCTCCGCTATAGGTACACCCGCCCTGCGCGTAGAACGTCGGAGACGACGCACTGTTGCGGTCGAAATAGAAGAGATTGTTGGACGCTGTAAAAAACGCGTCAGCGGGAGGCGCGGTGTTGTACGAATACGGATTGTAGGCGTTGATCAGGGACCGGCGCGCGAACGCAAGGATGTTGTTCTTGATCGTAGTCGTCTGGTTGGGACCCGCCCGCGGTCCCGAGAAACTCACGGCATTGCCCGACACGCGGTACACCAGGTTGTTCTCGACGTCCACCGATCCCGTGAAGTCGTCGATATATAATCCGTCGCCGCCGTAGCCGTCGTCATCCATAGTGGACGCGTCGCTCACGTCATGCACTTTGTTGTTGAGCATCTTGTTGCCGGTGGACGAAATCGCGGACTGCGCGAAAACGGCGGTACCGAAATACAACGACCCACCGTCATTCCCGATTCCTTGAAACAGGTTGTAAACATGATTAAAGGAGATGGTGTTATTGTTCGTGAACGGCGTCAGGCCGGAACAATAGCAGACGCCAATGGCCCCGTGATAACCGTCATAGACATCGTTATGGGTGTAGGTGTTGTCGTGCCCGTTGCCTCCCAAGATGCCCTTGGAGTCCGGAAACACGCGCCCCCAGCCCTCCACCACGTTGTTAGCGACCATCGTGGATTGCGGCGTGTTGGCGGCCGTGTCGCCGAATCGTCCCGGCATCCCGATGCGCACGGCCGATGAAGCGATGTCGTAAAACGCGCTGTTTACGATCGAATTGTCGAACGTGACGGCGTTCGCGTTGCGGGAAACGCACCAGGATGGCGAGGTCGTGTTGATGCAGGAAATGAACTCCAGTCCCGCGCCCGACGTGTGCGCCACGATGCTCGAGTCGAACGTAATCGCCTGGGAATTCTGGAAGGACACCGCCGCGCTGGCGGGAGAAGTCCCGTTATACCCCGCGTCCGGCAGCGTGTAGTTGTCGTGCGCAAAGGTCAGCCCCCGGAACTGCACGTATTGCAGATTGGATGCGATCAGCACTTGCGTGAGCTGCGGAATCACAACTGTATCGGTGTTCGGATCTTCCCCGCTGTTGGCCAGATAGGTGAGCGTCCACGGCGTCGTCGAGCGATCCAGGAACCATTGCCCCGCCTGCGTGAGCTGGTCCTGGACGTTCTCCACTACGTAACGATGCTTGGGGATGAATCCGTTGGCGGCGTACGAATTTGGATTCATGTCCGCCGGACCCGTCAGGTACACGATGTGGTTCGCGGTATCCACGCAGCTGATGCGGAATTTGGAAACGTTGTATTGCTCGAAATCTACCAGTTCGATATCGCCGGCCAGAGCCGCGTTCCCCGCAGGCTGGCTGCAATGGTTTCCCGCCTGTGGAGCGAGATTCCGCCACGTGTTCGCGATGGGGTCCGCGGGGGTGTATTGAAATCTGTCAAAACATTCCCAACCCTTGCCCGTGACATAGATGGCACAATTCGGATCAGGCGCGGAGGCCGGCGCACCCGGTGCATTCAAATAGACCGTGGCCTCGACCCGAAAGTATGTGCCCAGGTAGCCGCCCAGGCGCGGCCGCAGCCGCCGCACGCCGTTATAGAAAAAATTCTCGAAATACTGAGTGGACGCGGGCAGAGTCGTCTTCCAAACGTTCCCGCTCACGTTGGTCCAGTTCTGAACCCGCACACCGCCGCTGATCACGGGCGCTTCGCCCGGATAATTCTCGTACACGATCAGCAGCTCGGGCGCGAAAGTACCCGCGGTGCCCGAGTCGGCCGCCGTCAGCTGCTCGGTCGCCGAAAGGAAGTACATCCCGCCGCGGAACTGCACGGTCACTTGACTCAGCCCCCCTTTATTGAGCGACTGCACCGCGGCACGAGCATGATCGAAGGTCGCAAACGGGCCGTCGGTGTTCGCGGCATTGGGAGCGGCCAGCGTGCCACTCCAGGAATCGTTGCCGTTCGGCGCGACGTAGAACATGCTCGACACGGACGCCGATCCCTGGATGGCGATCAGCGCCTGCGGCGAGGTGGCCGCGCCGTTGTACGTAGCCGTGAGTGTGTTGTCGCCGTTTGCTGTATTGTTGGGAATCACGACATTGAACTGATACTCGCCCGGTGCAACCAATCCGGCAAACGTCACGGTCGCTGCCGTGCCGCCGATGGAAATCACTGGAGGCGGGACGAGGCTTCCCGACTGTGTGCTCGACCCGCTGACGACCTGCGTCGAAGTTGGTCCGAACCCGTTAGCGTAGAGCACCACGGTCTCGCCCGGCTTGGCTGGCGTGGTCAGGCCCGCATACAGACCGGCCGGCCCTAGAAAGCTTCCGTCGGCGTGCGTCGCGGCGACATACGGCCCGCCGTTGAACACGAAGAACGACGGCGACAGCGCCTGCGCCTGTGCGGTGTACGCCGCGCTTGCCGTGCCGTTGTTGGTCACGACCACTTGCACCGAGCCTGTCATCGCGTCGGGCGGCGTCAGAATATTCACCTGCGTGGGGCTGATGTAGTACACGAACGCGCTCTTGCCATTCACAGTGACGCTGACGCCATCCAGCGCCGCCGGCATCTGGCCGTTCACAAAATCCGAGCCTTGCCAGATGCGTGAATCCCCAGCTGGAGCCAGGTTCGATCCCTTGATCTCGACCCACGTGTTCGGCGCAATGGTCGGGCTTTCGCCTTCGGCGTTGGCCACCAAAGTGATCACGGGAGGAATTGGAGCCAGCGCCGGTGGCTGTTCGGCAATCTGGGCGATCCCCTGACTCGCGAGATTGAGCAAGTCCTGCCCCGAGTAGGAAGGGCTGGCACCTACGCCGGTATCGACTTGTGCGGTGGATGAGGGGGGGATGGAATTGGTATAAAGCTGTATGTAATTGAGCGGCGCAGCGCCGTTCTTGGTTCCCTCAGCGCTAAGAACGGGGAAGTGAGAGATCGTAGCGGCGTCGTAGAGGCGGGGAGCAAGCGCGGAGGCGGCGGTGCCGTCGAAGATATTGGCGATCGTGTTGTAGAACGCTTGCTGGGGGGAGCAGGCGGGGTTGGCGGCGGTTGCGTCCGGGCACAATGTTTGCGTATCCGCAAGGACCGTATACGGACCAAGTCCCCCGCCGAACTGTAGCCCACCGAGGATACCAGTCGATTGCGCGGTGCTCCCGGTCATGAGCTTCACGGCGCTCGGTCCCAAAACTGTCCCTGGAGCTGCCGACAGCCCGTCATCTTCTAGGGCCTTAGCGTTACGGCCCCCGACCCCAGGCTGCACGAAGTAGGAGAGTATCGAGTAAACAGCTCCGCAACCCATGTTCGGAGAAGCGCCACAATACGCGCTAGCGCCAGTCGGAGGCGTGTAGGGAGCGGAGAAGGTGACTAAGCCTCCGCTGCTTTCGCAGCATAAGATGAGGACGAGAGTGACATCGCTGAAAATCTGCCCATACGTGTCGATGGAGTTTTGCCACTCGTCGATGAAGGCCTGGTCCGAATTCCAATACCGACTATCGGAAAACTGGTTCCGCAGGATAGTGCTCCACCACGTGATCTCGGAAAAAACGTTCGGCAGCAGTGTTTCGTCTGACTCAGCCGTGGGGCCGGCGACCGCGATCGAAACAAAGGCCGGGTTTTGCCCGTATCTGGCATTGATCGCGAGCAGGAAGGTTTGCCAGGCGCTCTTGTAGGTCGAGTCCCAAGGCATCGGCAGAGGCCTATACAGGTTCTGATTTGCAGGCACGGGCAGCCCCTCATTGAAGTAGAAGTAGGCCAGATGGCACGTTGGACTCGGGTTCGGCGGCTCGGGAGGCATTGGAGAAGCAGGGACGTAGTAGGGCTGGGTCACGAAAACGAATTGTCCGGAGCAGGAGTTGGTATTGATCTGGTCCAAGATCCATTGGGGCGAATCAAAGCCTGGCCTCACGACGAGCTGAACGGTCTTGGGAGGAGTGGAGGCCGCAACCGCACAGAAAGCAGCGTCCGTAAGGCTCCAATCATAGGGGTCGGAGCTTTGGTGCTTGGGAAGATTGCTGCAATCGAGAGGGGTTGGGAGCTGGTTGGGCGCAGGAGCGTTGGGGTTGAGGACACTCCATTGCACATAGACGTCCAAGCCCGAAATCGCGGGGTTTTTGACGAGGCTCGGTATGGCGCTCAGTTCAGCAGGGCCCACGATAACGTAGACGCCCTGGGGGTGCCTAGGCGCTTGCGGCGTCCCACCGGCCGTCAACACCGGCATCGCCGCGGCGAACAGGCACAGCGATTGCAGACCACGTTTCAGTCCGGCACCGGCAATCACGTGGATATCATACAATCCGCATAGGCTACGCTGCTATACTGATTGGTCGCAGAAACCATTCCCCTTTTGGAGAGAACATTCATGCGGCTGATCCTGCTGACATCCCTCGCGTCCACCTTAGCTTCCGCCCTGGTTTTCGCGGCTCCCAACGATCCGGTGAAGCTCGACGCCGGCCTGGTCTCGGGCATCGCCGGGGCCACCCCGGAGATGCGCATCTACAAGGGCGTTCCGTACGCCGCGCCGCCGGTGGGCGATCTGCGCTGGCGCGCGCCCAAGCCTGCCGCGCGCTGGGACGGCGTGCGCAAGGCCGAGCAGTTCAGCCCTGTGTGCATGCAGGCGAACCCGCAGTCCAGCGAAGACTGCCTGTATCTGAACGTCTGGACCCCGGCCAAATCCGGCGAAAAGCGCCCCGTGATGCTGTGGATTTACGGCGGCGGTTACAACACGGGCTCCGGATCTCAGGACATGTACGACGGCGAAGGGCTGGCTCACAAGGGCGCCGTGGTGGTGACGTTCAACTACCGCTTGGGCGTGTTCGGCTTCTTCTCGTATCCGGAATTGACCCGCGAGTCCGACCGGCGGGGCGCCGCTAATTTCGGAGTGCTGGACTCGATCGCCGCGCTGCAGTGGGTGCAGAAGAACATCGCCGCGTTCGGCGGCGATCCGAAGCGCGTGACCATCTTCGGCGAGTCGGCGGGCGCGGGGCTGGTCGCCAACCTGATGGCTTCGCCGCTGGCCAAGGGCCTGTTCCATCGCGTGATCGGCGAGAGCAGTTCCTGGAATACGGCCACCATCGGCAGAATCGGCACGTTGGCGGACGCCGAACAAGTCGGCGTGAAACTCGCGGACGGCATGGGCGCGAAATCGCTGGCCGAACTGCGCGCGAAGTCCGCCGCCGAGATTCTGAAGGGCGGACGCGGCACGGGACCCGTGGTCGACGGGTGGTCGATTCCGCAAGACCCCGGTTTGACCTTCGCCCAGGGCAAGCAGAACGACGTGCCCGTGCTGGTGGGCTCCAATCGGGATGAATCCTTCGGCGCGCGCCCCAGCAACGCCGATCAGTTCGCCGAGCGGGCCCGCAAGCAGTACGGCAATCTCGGCGACACGTTCCTGAAGCTGTATCCGGCGGGCTCCGACGATCAGGCCAAGGACTCGGCGTTCCTGGCGGGCCGCGACGAAATGGCGTGGACCATGCGCAATTGGGCGCACAGTGAAGCGAAGACCGGCAAATCGAAATCGTACGTGTACTTCTTCACCAAGCAGCCTCCCATGCAGCCGAACGCGAAGGGCCCCTTCGCGCCCACCAAGTTCGGCACGGCCACGCACGTTTCCGAGATCGCCTACGTGTTTGAGACCCAGCGTTCCAATCGGCCGTGGACCGATTCCGACCGCCAACTCGCCGACACCATGTCCAGCTACTGGGTGAACTTCGCCGCCAACGGCGACCCCAATGGCAAAGGTTTGCCGAAGTGGGCTCCGCTCGACGACGCCAAGAACCCGGGCGCCATGTTGCTGGGCGACAAGGTGGAGATGGGTCCCGTGCTGAACCCTTCGCAGACCGCGTTTTTCCAGGCGTACTACGACAGCCTGTACGAGAAGTAACGCGTAATTCAACGAGTCCGATGGACCCGCTGGAAAGCGGGTCCGCAGGCTAAAAAGCCTGCCCCACTAGTACAACAAGAACGGCTTGCGGCGTTCTAGGTATCCCGCTAGCTCTTCTTGAATGCGCTGCTCGATGGCGCTGGGTTCTTCGCCGGACTTCAGCGCGTCCACTACTTTGCGGCTGCCGATCGAGAAGCGGCAGGCTTCGAAGTCGATCTTGCCTGGGTAGAGCTTTTGCAGAGCGTGGGCGATCTCGAGGCCGAAGTGGACCGAGTCGAACAGATCGCGATTTGTTATGACGAAGCGGTCGCCTTCGATGGTCTTGGCCTTGAATACGGAATCGGTGGGCGTGAAGCGCGTGGCGTAGACGCGCACGCCGGGAATCGCGCGCGCGTTCAGAAACTGCGCCAACTCCGCGCCATGAATCCAGTCCGTTCCGATCTGCTCAAAGGGCGCATCGGTGCCGCGGCCCACCGAGTAGTTCTTGGCGGATTCGATCATCGCCACGCCCGCGTAGAGCGTCGCCGCATTCAGGCTACGCAGGTTGGGCGACGGGTCGATCCACGTCAGACCGGTGGAGTCGAACCAGTCGCCGCGCTGCCAGTTTTTCATCCGGATCACGTGCAGGTCTGTTCCGAGTTTGCGCTCGGCGTTGGCCATGGTGGCGAGTTCGCCCAGAGTCAAGCCGTGGCGCACCGGAAGCGCGTAGCAGTTGGGCACGTTGTGCAGCGCGGCTTCGAGCACCGGCCCTTCGACGTGAACTCCGGTTACGGGATTGGGCCGGTCCAGCAGATAAAACGGCAGCTTGTTCTTGCCCGCTACTTCGACCGCAATCAGCATCAGACAGCCGTAGGTGTAAAAGCGCGCGCCGGCGTCCTGGATGTCCATGACCAATGTGTCGACGCCCCGCAACATCTCCGGCGTGAGTTGGTAACGGCTGTTGTCGTACAGGCTGCGAACCGGGAGCCCGGTAGCGGCGTCGGTTTCATCCTTGATGTTGGGTTGGTCGAGCTTGCCGAAGAGTCCGTGTTCGGGCGCGAAGATGGCGACAAGGTTCACTCCCGCCGCGCGCATGACATCGATGTTGCGGCGGCCCGCGCGGTCGACGCCGGTGTGGTTGGTGATCAGGCCCACCTTGCGGCCCGCCAGCGCGGCAAAGCGGTCCTCTTCCAGAACGTCGAGCCCCGTGAGCACCTGGTGATTCGGCGCGATGGCGCGACGCGCGCCGGGGAGCGTTTCGTTGTATCCGGCGACTGTCACACCGGGCGCGGTCACGCCTAGGGCCGCGGCCGCAATCGTGGCCAGGCGCGCGCGCAACGCGTTGATGCTGACGCCTCCGTTGGGATGCACGCGGTTGGTCATCAGGATCACGTACGACTTGCTGGTTGGGTCGATCCACAACGACGTGCCCGTGAATCCGGTGTGGCCGTAGGAACCGATGGGGTACAGCTCGCCGCGCAGCGATGAATACGGCGAATCGATGTCCCAGCCGAGGCCGCGCAGAATGGGCTGATCCGGCGGCGAGTTGGGGGTGGTGAACTTGGTCACCGTCAGTGGAGAGAAAACGCGCGGGCCCGCTCCCAGCAGCATCCCGGCATACAGAGCGACATCGTCGGCGGTGGTGAACAGGCCGGCGTGCCCCGCCACTCCACCCATGTAGCGAGCCGTGGGATCGTGCACCACGCCCCGAAAGGGCTTGCCAGTGGCGGGATTGTTTTCGGTGGGAGCGATGCGTGGAATGAGAGAGGCCGGCGGCAGAAACGTGCTGTCGCGCATATCCAGCGGTTCGTAGAGCACCTCGCGCGCGAACTCATTGAGCGGCTTGCCGCTCACGCGCCGCACGATCTCGCCGAGCAATTCAAAATTGATATCGCTGTAGACGAAGCGTTGGCCGGGCGGGGCTTCGGACTTTTCGGCGAGCGCCTTACGGATACCGGTGTCGTATCCGCTCCAGGCCGGCTCCAGGTCAAGATCCGGGCGCAATCCAGAAAAATGCGTCATCAGGTCGCGCACCGTGATGGCGCTCTTGCCGCCCTGAAACTCAGGTAGATACGTGGTCACCGGATTGGACAACACGATCTTGCCCTGCTCGAACAGCTTCATGATGGCAGGCGTGGTGGCCAGAACCTTGGTCAGCGAGGCGGCGTCGAAGATGGTGTCGACGGTCATGGGCTCGCGCGTGGGAACCAGCGATCGCTGGCCGTAGGCTTTGCGGTGGAGAATTTTCGTCTGGCCGCCTGCGACCTGACCGACCACCAGAACCGCTCCCGGGATCTGGCCCGCGCGGATCGATGCCTCGACTTGCGCGTCGAGCGCCGGGGACGCGGAGAACGATTGCGCGAGGGCGAAGAGTGGACAAAGGCCCAGCGCGGCTACGGCGGTGCGCGCGGTTCTCAGGTAGCCCGGCCTCACTGCCGCATTGTATCGCGCCCGCGCGGGGAAATACCAAACGAACCCAGTTTGAGCGCCATCCTGCTGACGGGCAAGGGCTTGCTCAGGCCGACACGGACCCATTTACGGCTCCTCCGACGCGGGGCGTGGGGTCGACGGGAATGGCCGCCGGCGCCCAGCTTGGGTTCGTTTTGTAATTTCACCGCAGGCCGCGGGTGCGGAGTCTCGGGTTCGTTTTGTAGTTTTTGTCGTAGGCCGCGAGTCCGGAGTCTCAAGTTCGTTTTGTAGTTTTTGTCGCAGGCCGCGAGTGCGGAGTCTCGGGTTCGTTTTGTAGTTTTTGTCGCTGGCCGCAAGTGCGGAGTCTCGGGTTCGTTTTGTAGTTTTTGTCGCAGGCCTCGAGCGCGGAGTCTCGGGTTCGTTTTGTGGTTTTTGTCGCATGCCGCGAGCGCGGAGTCTCGGGTTCGTTTTGCAGTTTTTTCCGCTGGCCACGGAGCGCGATTGTGTCCGCTTTGTATTTCGAATTGTATTATGGGCCGACTGTGGCTCGGAACCGTTGAGTTTCATCTTGCAATTCTACGCTGGCAGGGCGCTGAAGCGCGGGAAGGTCGAAGGCTAAGTGTTTGGAACCGCTAGGGATCTGAAATTCGCGACGCCCGTCACTACACGCAAAGAAGCACCGCCCGAACGGCTCGGAGGGAACCTTCGGATAGATGCGGGCTCAAGAGTAAAAGATCGGGGCGCGTTCCTCGTCCCGTGGATTGGCATGAGGATTCAGATCGACTTGCGAGGCGAATATCACAACTGACCTCCCGCGCTTCCGCCAAGCGCTGGGGTAGATGAGGGGCGCATCTTCGATGTGCGTGCTACTTTCGTCGACTAGAGACTGAGTGGTGAGCCGGGAATCACACTTCCAAACCCACCGCTCGCATCAGCGCCAAGGCGTTTCCGCGTGTGACTACGCCCGGGCGCAGGCGATAGTCGAAGCGCATTTCGCCGCCCTCCATGTGGTCCTCCAGATGAACGTTGGCGGCGCGGGGGCCCAGTTCGTCGACGATGGAGGCTAGCGCCAAGTCATGGGTGGTCGCCAGGCCGATGGCGCCGCGGTCCACCAGGCCCTTGAGCAGGGCCCCAGCGCCCAGGCGGCGGTCTTGCGAATTGGTCCCGCTCAACAGCTCATCCAGGAGGAAGAGCGTGGGCTTGGCGGCGCGGGCCAGATCGAGGATGCGGCGCAGGCGGGTAATCTCGGCGTAGAATCGCGAGCGGTGGTCGGCTAGGGAATCCACGTTGCGCAAGGACGCTCCCACCTCCAGTTGCGACAGGCGGGCGCGCGCGGCGGTGACTGGCGCTCCCGCCCAGGCCATGACCGCCGCCAGGCCCACGGCACGCAACAGAGTGCTCTTGCCGGACATGTTCGAGCCGCTGACCATCCACAGGCGTAACTCTCCGCCCAGGGCTACGTCGTTGGGCACGGCTTCTTCCGGCGCGATCAGCGGATGAACCAGCGTGAGGAATTCGAAGCTCGGCTCGCTTGTTTCAAGCAACTCGGGAAACATTGCGCTGGGGCGCTCGAAGGCGAAACCGGCTAGCGCAAGCAAGGCTTCGAATTCGCCCACGGCTGCTACCCATTGCGCGATGTGGGCTCCGTTGCGGGCGCGCCAGTCTTCGATCGCCATGGCGCACAGAGTGGTCCACTGCAGGGGCGCGGCGATCAGGCGGAAGAACTGATTGCGGGTCCAGTCCAGACGTTCCACCCAGCGCTCCAGACTCCGGATCTGCTTGGTGGGGCGGGGTCCACCGGAGTTGAGTTTGGATCGCAGGGTGTCCAGCGCCGGTGAGGAGAAGACCTCACTTTCCAGGCGCTCCAGCATGTGGCCCAGCAGGCGCAACTCGCGCGCGGGCAAGTTCACCGATTGGGCGATCGCGCCGACTTGCGGGCGGATCGAGAATCCGAACATCGCCTCGGCCAGGATGACGTAGAGGAACGGGCGCAGGGTGAGGGTTTGAGAAAGATACAGCGCCAACGTGACCAGCGCGGCGGCGGCCAGCGCGATCGCGAGGGCTCGGGCGCCTGCGAAGAAACGGACCTCCGGGGCTGCGCCCCAGGCAGCCAGCTTGCGATCGTCAACCGCGGCGCGGATGTCTTCGCCCAGCAGGGCGATTTGTTCGCGGAGATCGATGCGCGGCCGCAGCTCCGCCACCGCGCGCTGGCGTGCGAGGACGGTTTCCCGCGACGCGGGCCCGAGGAGCCACTCGGCCAGCGTTCGTTCTCCCGTCGCCGTACGTGCGGTGCATAGCAGTTCGAACAGTCCGCCGCGGCCGAAGATATCGAGATCGTCGGCATAGAGATGATCGGGCGGGCGGAACGCTTCTCCGGTGACGCCATTGCCCATCCACTGGTTTCCTACGCGCGCGAGAGCCTTTTGATAGTGCGCGACGGCGCGGGTGGCGGACGATAACTCGCGATCGACGCGATTGTGCACGATGGCCAGCGCGGTGAAAATCACCACCGGCAGGAGCAACCACCACGCCGAGATCCATGCACCACCAAGCGATGCGGCAGCGATCGCCGCGGCGGCGACACCGGTGGCGAGACGCGCGTTACCCAGGCGGCGATAGCGCAGGCTGGCGCGTTCACGCAAAAGCTCGAAGCGGTCCAAGCGGTGGCGATATTCAGTTGTGGGGTTGGAATTCTGCACGGCGGGCACTTCCGATTCTAAACCGCTATGCTGGTGCTCGATCATGTCTCAGGAAAACGCTTTTATACCGCGGCTGCGCACGACGCTCGATTTCATGCCCTCGCCCATCGAAGATCGACCCGGACTGGTGCTGCGCGACCCGTTCCAGTTCTCCAAAAGAACGCTGATTATTCCTCCGCAACTGCTGCCGTGCCTGGAATTCTTCGATGGCACGCACACGCCGCTCGACCTGCGCGAATTCCTGGTGCGGATGACCGGCGATTTGCAGGTGGGTCCGATGCAGGATCATCTGACGGGCGCGCTGAGCGAGGCCGGTTTCCTCGAGGACGACAATTTCGCGCGGCGCAAAGAGGAAGCCGAGCGCGCCTTCGCGGAGGCGCCCCAGCGGGAACCCGCACACGCCGGCAGCGGATATCCCGACCAGGCGGCGGACCTGACTGAAGTCATGCGTGAGTACATGACGCCCAATGGAGACGAACATTCATCTGGAAACGAGCTGTCGCCTGGAAACGAACTGCCACCGCGGACCGGCCGCACGCTGGCCATCGCGGCTCCGCACGTGAGTCCGTTCGGAGGCGTGGAGGCGTACCGGGCGGCCTATGCGGCGCTGGACCCGTCGGATGCCGAGCGGACGTTCGTGGTGCTGGGGACATCGCACTACGGGCAGCCGGAACGCCTGGGGTTGACACGTAAGTCGTTCGTCACGCCGTTCGGGGAAACCTCGACCGATTTGGGCATTGTGGAGCGGCTGGCGCGCGAGGCTGGTCCGGCTGCGGTGATGGAAGATTATTGCCATGCAGTGGAGCACTCGATCGAGTTCCAGGTGGTCTATCTGCAACACCTGTTCGGGCCGCGGATCAAAGTAGTGCCGGTGCTGTGCGGGGCGTTTGCACACGGGATTTACGAGGGCCATTTCCCGGAACAAAACGAGGAAGCGCAGCGCGCCTTGGGCGCCTTGAGCGACTTGGCGGCGCGCGAGGGCGACTGTCTGCTATGGGTGCTGGGCGTGGACATGGCCCACATGGGCCGCCGCTATGGCGATCCGTTCGACGCGGAAGCGGGCCGGGGTGAGATGGAGCGAGTGACCGAGCGGGATCTGGCGCGCATCGCCCGGATTGAGGCCGGCGATGCGGCTGGCTTCTGGGAGTTGGTGAAGGAAAATCAAGACGACCTGAAGTGGTGCGGGTCGGCTCCGATTTATACGCTGCTGAAGATCCTGCCGGCAGCGCGCGCGCGGGCGCTGCGCTACCAGCAGTGGAACATCGACGAGGCGAGCGTGGTGAGCTTCGCCGGCATGAGATTCCATTCAAGTTAGTCCTACCCCTAGCCGATGAGGTTTTGTACGAAAACCTTTCGTTGACTCCCGGAGGTTAGTTTGGGGGGAGGCCAAGTGATCTCAATCCGGCATTCATTGGAAGAAATCGAGCAGCGCGAAGAGTGCGAGCGGTTGCTGCGGGAGTGCTATGCCGCGGCCATCCAAGCTATGCGCGAGTACGCCATCGAGATTGAACCCGGTGCAGCCGCCCGCTTCCGCCAGCGGATGGAGCAAATCGAACAGGATCTGGCGGCAGCCTTGTCGGCCGAAGAATACAAAGCGCTGCAGTCGTCGTTCCGCGGCGAGTTGCGTCACTATCGGGATCGCTGCCGCGAAATGTTGACCCGCTTGCGCAACGAAGTGTCCGCGGCGGCGGTGGCGATACAAACCCTTACCGAATCGGTTTCGACGAACGGGGCGGGTTACGAAGCGGAGCTGAACCGCGAGGTGTCGCGCCTGGAGGAAGCCGCCACCATGGAGGATTTGAACTCCATCCGCACGACAATCAACACCTCGGCGGCGGCGATTCAGCACAGCTTCGAGCAAATGCGGCAGCGCAATGAAGCCGCCGTGGCACAGCTCCAGGATGAGATCAGGGGCCTGCACAAGACCATGGAAACCGAGCGGCGCGCCCTGTATACCGACGCCGCCAGCGGCGCTTGGAACCAGCGCAAACTCGCGGAACGCTTCGATCAATTGCTAAAACTGGACGAATCGTTCGCAGTGCTGCTGCTCGCAATCGCCAACTGGCGGACTACGGCGCGCCAACATTCCCCGCAAGCCGCCGACGCTTGTCTCAAGGCGCTGGTGGCGCATCTCCAGGCGAAGTTCGGAGCCGAGGGGCTGGTGGGGCGCTGGAGCGATGACGTGCTCGCGGTGATCATCGAGACCGATCCGGCTGCCGCCGCGGACACCGCCGCGATCGTGACGCAGGAGCTCGCGGCGGGCTTTCCGCCGGGCGCGCTCGACAGAACTGGTCCTATTCTTCACATCCAGTCCTGCATGGTGGGCCGGGAGCGAAGCGCCAACGCCTCCGAATTCTATCCTCAGCTCGGACAGCGCGTCGCCGCACTGACCGCCTGACCCACGTCACAGGCTGAGTCACAGGCAGAAGCCTGACCGGAATCTTATCGCCAACTCTGTTGTCCGCACCCTGCTACGCTTGAAGTTTCACTTAAATGTCCGACAAAAAACTGCAAATCATTCCACTCGGCGGCTTGGGCGAGTTCGGGATGAACTCCATGGCGATCCGCTATGGCGATGACATCATCGTAGTAGACGCGGGAATGATGTTCCCGGATGCCGAGCTTCTGGGTGTGGACATCGTCATTCCCGACTTCGCCTACCTGGAACAGCACGCGGCCCACGTTCGCGGGCTGATCCTCACCCACGGGCACGAAGACCACATCGGCGCCATCCCGTTTTTCCTGAACCAACTCTCGGTGCCGATCTATGGCACCGCGTTCACCCTGGCGCTGGTCGAGCGCCGCCTGGAAGAACACGGCTTGTTAGACGAAGCCGACCTGCACAAGGTGAAACCCGGCGACAAAATCGAGTTGGGCCCGTTTTCCGTCGACTTTATCCACGTCACCCATTCGATAGTGAGCTGCGTGGCGTTGGCCATCACCACCCCACTCGGCGTGATCATCCACACCGGCGATTTCAAGGTGGATCCGACACCCACCGACAACCTCCTGTTCGACCTGCATACGTTCGCCGAATACGGCAAGCGGGGCGTATTGTTGCTGCTGTCGGACTCCACCAACGTCGACCGTCCTGGTTACACCGAAAGCGAACGGGCCGTGTCGCCGCGGTTGGAAGACTTGTTCGTACGCTCGCCACGGCGGCTGGTGATCACCTGCTTCAGTTCTTCCATTCATCGCTTGCAGCAGATCGTCGATTTGGCGCAGGAATACGGCCGCAAAGTTGCGTTTCTGGGCCGCAGCATGATGGCTACCACGGAAATCGCGCACGATCTGGGACTGCTCACGCTGCCCAACGGGATTCTGCTGCGGCCGCAGGACATCATGCAAATGCAGCCCAACAAAACGGTGACCGTCGTCAGCGGCACGCAGGGCGAGCCGATGTCGGCTATGTCGCGCGTCGCGGTGGACAACCACAAAAGTTTGTCGATCGAACCGGGCGACACCGTGGCGCTGAGCGCGCGCATCATTCCAGGAAACGAAAAAGCGATTTACCGCATGATGAACCACCTGGCGCGCCGCGGCGCCGACGTGGTTTACGGAACCATGAACCCGCCCGTCCACGTATCCGGCCACGGCAGCGCGGAGGAGTTGCGGCTGGTGTTGAACCTGGTGCGTCCGCGCTTCTTCGTGCCGATCCACGGCGAGTACCGCCAGCTGGCCCGCCACGCGCAACTCGCGCAGCATTTGAGCCACTCTGGCCTCGAAGGCACGTTTATTCTGGAATCCGGCGACACGCTCGATATCGATGAAAAAGGCGCGAGCAAGGGCGAACCGATCGCGGTGGGCCGCGTGTGCATCGACTCGGGCTCGCTCGACGAGGTGGTCGAGGATATCGTGATTCGCGACCGCCGGCATCTTTCCGAAGACGGGTTCGTGCTGCCGATTATCGCCATCAACAAGCACACCGGCCGCAGCGAAGGATTGCCGGAGATCGTCAGCCGCGGTTTTATGTCGATGGAGGATAGCACCCAGGTCCTGCAGGACGCCCGCCAGGTGGTGATGAAGACGCTGGACGGCTCGACCGCCGAGGAGCGCGGCGATTGGGGCGTGATGCAGGAGAAAATCCGCGCCGACTTGAAGCGCTTCCTGACTAAGAAGACTTCGCGGCGGCCGCTGATCATGCCGGTGATTTTGGAAGTTTGACGTGAAGCACGCGCTGCGGTTTGCCTTGCCGGCGTTCGTGACGGCATTTGCGGGCGCGGGACGAATCACGCGTCCCCAAGAGTGGGGACGTGGCACGCACGAGTGCGTGCTCCACGGCAGCTATCAGGAGTGCGCGGCCTTGGGTTGGTAGGTTCCGGGCACGGTCCTGAATCCGAGCGCGAGGCGGTTCCAGCCGTTAATGGCCACTATGGCCAAGGTGAGATTCACTAGCTCTTCTTCGCTGAAGTGCGGGCGCACTTCTTCGTAGATGAGATCCTCTGCGTGAGTTTCAGCGATCAACGTTAGCGCTTCGGTCCATGCCAGCGCCGCGCGTTCGCGATCCGTGAAGAACGGCGTCTCGCGCCACGCCGTCAGAGCGTATAGGCGTTGTTCCGATTCGTTCGCCGCGCGCGCGTCTTTGGTGTGCATGTCGATGCAGTATGCGCAACCGTTGATCTGCGAGGCGCGCAGGCGGACCAATTCCAGCAACGCCGGTTCGAGCCCGGAGCTTCTCACATACGCTTCGAGGCCAGCTATTGCCCGGTAGGCCGGTGCGGCGACTTTGTGAATTTCTAGACGGGGTTCCATGACTTTCAGCATAGTAAACAGCGCCCCCTGTAAAATGAAAACTCGTGGACATCGCCGACGCATCCGGTTATCGCGGCCACGCCGATCGGGTTTTCGAGCCGCGCACTGAAGAAGAAGTCTCCGAAATTCTCACTCGCGCGGCGGCCGAACAGATTCCCGTAACGGTGATGGGCGCCATGACGGGTCTCGCGGGAGGAGCCGCGCCGCAGGGTGGTTGGGGATTGTCGATGGCTCGCTTCCGCCGTCTTGAAATCGCGCACGACCATGTGTTCGGGGATCACGCCCGTGTGGGCGCGGGAGTCCTGCTGCGCGACGTTCAAGCAGCCGCGACCGGCGTCCACCGCTTCTATGCGCCCGATCCCACCGAAAACACTTCTTCGATCGGGGGCAACATCGCGGCCAACGCCAGCGGCTCGCGCAGTTTCCGTTACGGGGCTACGCGCGACCATGTATTGGCGGTACGCGTGGTGTGGGTGGACGGCCGCATCGAAGAATACCGGCGCGGCGAGGCCGTGGATTTCGACGTTCCGGCGATTCCCCTGCCCCACACCACCAAGCATTCGGCTGGATACCGCCTTGCGCCTGGCATGGACTTCGTCGATCTTTTCGCCGGCAGCGAAGGGACACTCGGAGTGGTGACTGAGGCTGTGCTGCGTCTGCTCCCGGCGGCGGGAGAGGTCACGGGAGGCGTGGTGTTTTTCCCATCCGAGGGGGCGGCGCTCGATGCCGTGGATCGCTGGCGGTCTGCGCGCGGACTGCGCATGCTCGAATATCTGGATGCGGCGTCGCTTCAATTGATGGACGTGCGGCACTCCGCCGCGGTCATGATTGAGATGGAGGGCGAGGCTGAGCTGGAAATGGATCTGGATCTGGCGGGCGCGATCGAAGCCGACTCCTGGTTCGCCACCACCGCCGCGGATCGCGAGCGGTTCCGTCAGTTTCGGCACGCCTTGCCCGAGCGCGTCAACGCCCGCCTGCGGCACAGCGGATTTGTCAAGCTGGGCACCGATTACGCCGTGCCGCTGGATCAGAACCGCGCTATGCTGGCCACCTATCGCGGAGTTCTCGAACGCGAGTTCCCGGGTCAATACGTCATCTTCGGCCACATCGGCGACGCGCATCTCCATGTCAACATTCTGCCCACTTCGCAAGCGCAATACGAGCGCGCCCTTGGCGTCACCACGGATCTGGCATACGAGTCGGTTCGGTTAGGCGGAACCGTCGGCGCCGAACACGGATTAGGCAAGCGCAAGGCGCACCTGCTTAAAATCCAGTACCCGCCGGCGGTGATCGCCGCGATGCGAGCCGTGAAACGGCGCTTCGATCCGCAGTGGCTGTTAGGGCAAGGGACGCTGTTCGCAATGGAGTAACGCGGCGTGACTTGCAAGAAATGCAAAACCCCGATGAAGGAATTGAAGGGGCACATTTACCACAAGAAGCGGAAATTTAAGTGTCCGACTTGCGGCAGAGTCAGGATGAAAGCGCCTAAGTCCGCTTGAGCGTCAGACGGTCAACGGATCGGGCTGCAACTCGCCGGTGCTGTCTCCGATTTTCTCGACGTGGATGCCGGCCTTGTCCGCGAGCGTTACAAGTAGGTTCGACATGGGCGTGTTCTCGGGATACTGCAGGTGCCGCCCGGTTTTCACCTGCCCGCCCAGGTTCCCCGCCAGCAAACACGGCAGATCCGCATGCCGATGCAGATTGCCGTTGCCCATGCCGCCTCCGTATAAAGTCAAGCTGTGATCCAGCAGCGAACCGTCGCCGTCCGGCGTGGCCTTCAGCTTTTCTAAGAAATATGTCAACAATTGGACGTGATAGGTGTCGATTTTGGCCTTCTTAGCGATCAATTCTGGATCATTGCGGTGGTGCGAGACCGGATGATGCTGCTCGGGCACACCGATGTTCGGATAGGTGCGCGGGCTGAGTTCGCGGGCCATGATCATGGTGAACACACGGCTGATGTCGGCGCGGTAGGCCAGGACCATCAAATCGAACATCATCTTGGTGTGTTCTTCGAATGTGTCGGGGACATCGATGGGCCGCTCCGGCAGCTCGATGGTTTCCGATCCTTGAGCTTCGGTGTTCTGGATGCGCTGCTCGATTTCGCGCACCGAGTCGAGGTATTCGCTGAGCTTGGTGCGATCGCCCGGCCCCAGCGTGTTCGCCAAGCGGCCGGCTTCGTGCATTACCGAGTCGAGAATGCTGCCCTCGTTACGGGCCAGCGCGGACCGCTGCGCGGCGGAGCCGCCGTCGCCGAACAAACGCTCGAACACGATGCGCGGATGGGATTCCGTGGGATTGGGCGTAGTCTCGCTGCGCCAGGAGATGGTATTGACGTAAAAGCAGTCTCCCGAATCGCAGGAGCTCTGCTGCGGGCTATCCAGATTGAGCTCGATCGACGGGACCTGCGTGGTCTTGCCAATTTCGCGCGCGATCAATTGATCCAGGGTAGTGGCTAAGCGCACTTCGATGCCGGGCTGGGTCCGGTCATAGGCGTGAACGCCGGTCAGCCACACCGCCGAAGCGCGGGGGTGATCGCCGGTTCCATCGCCGAAAGTGTCGGCTTGAAGATGGGACAGGCCGCTCAGCACATTGATGTGATCGCGCACCGGCGCTAGCGGCGTCAGGATCGGCGTGAGTTCAAATCCGGCGCCAACCTTGGCGGGATTCCATTGTTCCTGAATGACGCCGTTGGAGACATACACGAAGCCGAAGCGCGGCGCGGGCTTGGCGGACTTGGCCGAGAGCGCCGGAACCATGGAGTCGAGGAACGGCAGCGCCAGCGTGGTGCCGACTCCGCGTAGAAATGTTCGCCGGTGTAACGCGTTCTTTGTGATGAACATCATTTCTCCTTTGGCCTCGCGGACGCCGGCGCGGTCGCTGCCTCCCGCATCTGAAACGGGACACTGTTGACCACGCCCAACACCAACGACGACAGCGTGTAATTGCTCTTGGCCGAATCGCGGACAACCTGACGCCCGGCCGGTCGATCAAAGTATTGCACGTTGCGCCCGATCCCGTACATCAGGAGCTTTTCTGCAACCGTGTCGACAAACTGCTCGGGATGGCGCAACAGCGCCTGCTTCAAGCCCGCCATACCATCGAATTTCGTCCCATCCGGCAGGACACCCGACGTGTCGATCGGGTTCCCGTTGTCCCGGTCGCGCCACTGGCCGACGGCGTCGAAGTGTTCCATGGCGAAGCCGATGGGGTCCATACGCGCATGGCAGCTCGCGCAGGCCGGGCTGGCGCGATGTAGCGTCATGGCTTCGCGCATGGAGAGAACCTTGCCGGGCTCGGAGCCTTCCGTCTTGAGCGCGGGAATATTCGGCGGAGGCGGAGGCGGAGGCGCGGACAACAAATTCTCCAGAACCCATTTGCCGCGCACCACCGGAGATGTGCGTGTCGCATACGACGTGATCGTTAGGATACTGCCCTGCCCCAGTAGCCCTCCGCGCGGGCTGTTCTCCGGCAGCGTGACCCGGCGGAAGTAGCTGCCTTCGACGTTGGGGATGCCGTAGTGCTTAGCCAGGCGTTCGTTGACGAAAGTGTAATTGGCCGTCAGCAGATCCAGCACACTGCGGTTCTCTCGCAGCACGCTGTCGAGGAAGAGTTCCGTTTCCCTCCGAAAAGCGCTGCGCAGCGTCTCGTCGAAATCGGGGAACAGCAGTTCATCCGGCGTCTTGGCGTCGATGTCGCGCAGGAACAGCCATTGCGCGGCGAAGTTCGTCACCAGCGACTCGGAGCGCGGGTCGGCCAGCATGCGCCGCACCTGCTGCTCGAGCACTTCCGGTTGCCGCAGCTTGCCATTTGCGGCCGCATCCAACAATTCGTCGTCCGGAATGCTGCTCCATAAGAAGAATGACAGGCGTGACGCCAGCTCCAGATCGCTGATGCGATACGGGGCGCCAGGCGCTACTTTCGCCGGGTCGCGTTCGATGCGGAAGAGGAATTGCGGGCTGACCAACAGACGCTCTAGCGCGCCTTGAATACCGCGCTCGAAATCCGCTTCTTTCCGCCCGGCCGTGTAGAACGGTAATACGTCGTCGAGATCCTCGCTGGTCACAGGCCGGCGATACGCGCGGCGAGCGAGCCTGGAGAGAATCTGTTTGGCGCACGCAAGTTCGGCGTCCTCCATGGGGGCGGCGCTCGCCGGATGGCACGTGAAGATCCGCTCGCGACTGGGCGTGTCGCCCGGTCCCTTCGCGTCGTAAGGTCCGCTGATGGTCGCTAACGCGATGGCCGGCTCGGTTCCACGTCCCCGCATGCGAGGACGCAAGATGTTTTCGTCGCGAGCCTCCGTGCGCTCGACGAACGTAATGCCCACCAACCTCGGGCCGGCTTTCACGGGAATTCGGAACTCCAGCTTGTCGGCGCCCGCCGCGGCGGCGCCCCGGCCACGTCCGCCCCGCCCTCCGCCGCCACCGTTTCCGCCGAGCGAGGCCAACTGCACGCGCTCGCCGTCCACGCTGATCTCCAATTGATGCGGGTCACGCGGAGGGGCTGCCAGCTCGATCTTTACAATGTATTCACCATCGAGAGGGAAATCGCTGCGGACCGCCAGCCCGCCTCGGGTGCCGAATGGCAACTCGTCCACGCGGGCGTCCTGCCACTGTTCCGGATGCAGCCGGTAGGTGTTCATCATCACCGGCGCAGCGGGATCACCCACGGCCAAGCGCGCGATTTTTCGTGCGGCGTCCAGGTAACGCTCCATTGTCGTCGGCGACACGAACAGCAGATCCGCGAGATTGTCGAACCCGCTGCTGCTGTTGTCGGGCGGGAGCAACAGCGGAAAATCCATTTCTTTGGGGAGCGCGTCCAGCGCCAGCAAATCGCGGATCGCGTTCTGATATTCGGTGCGGCTCAGCCGGTGCAGCAGCGGAAGCTTGCCCGGATGCGGTTTCGCAGACGCGGCGTGATCCAACTCCGCTTCCAGGAACGCCGCGGTCGAGTTGTAGGCGGCTTGATCCGGACGCGGCGCACCCGCCGGAGGCATGGCGTTGCTGCGCAGCTTCTGGATTACTTTTTCCCATGTCTCCGCGTTATCGGCGGCATGCGTTACACCCGCTGGGTCGAGCACGAAACCAGCGGTCTTGAGCCTCGCGTTGTGACAGGTAACGCAATATTTGTTGAAGACCGCGGCAGCGTCATTCTGCCCGAAGGCCAGCGGGACGAACGCGAAGCCGAGTGCCAGAAGCAGCCGCGAGCCAACTCGAAGTCGCTGAGAATGCAACATTTGCAAGTCTGAGCCATTATACCCTTCCACGCTCTGAACGTAATATACTGTCGCTGGAGGATGCCCATGCGCCGTTCGCTTGGCTGGTTGTTCTGCGCAGCCGCTGCGTGCTGTATCGCTCGCGCTGCCGATCTGCGGCTTATCGACAAAGTGAAAGCGCAAGACGCGAGCGCCGTGCGTTCGCTGCTCGCGCAACACGCCGACATCAACGCCACCGAGCCCGACGGTTCCACAGCGCTGCACTGGGCCGCACAACGCAACGGTACCGAAATCCTGGACCTGCTCATCGCCGCGGGGGCCAACGTCACGGCGTCCACGCGGTATCACATCACGCCGCTGTCGCTCGCGTGCACCAACGGAAACGCGGTCGTCATCGAACATCTGTTGAAGGCCGGAGCCGATCCCAACGGCACTTCCGAGGAAGGGCAAACCGCGCTGATGACCGCCGCGCTGACCGGCTCCGTGGAAGCCATCAAGGTTCTGCTATCGCACGAGGCCAAAGTCAACGTCGCCGAACCGTACAAAGGCCAGACCGCGCTGATGTGGGCCGCATCGGAAGGGCGCGCCTCCGCCGAAGAGTTGCTGATCGAATTCGGCGCGGATGTGAAAGCGAAATCCAAGGCCGGGTTCACGCCCTTGTTGTTCGCCGTCCGCAACGGCCACATGGACGCGGCGCGCGTCCTTCTGGATCACGGAGCCAATGTCAACGACGTCGCTCCCGACGGCACCAGCGCGCTGAACATGGCCGTGGTCAACGCATACTTTGAACTGGCCAACGTGCTGCTCGATCGCGGCGCGAATCCCAATGCGCCCGATCCGCGCGGCTCGGCTCTGCACACCATCGCGTGGCTGCGCAGGCCCGGGTCGGATGGAGCGGCGGGTGTCGGCAATACGCCGCACGGACCTCCGGTGCCCACCGGCAGCATGACCGCGATTGAACTCGCGAAGGCGCTGCTGGAGCACGGCGCCAATCCCAACGTTCGCATCGAGTGGAAAGAAAATACCTTCGGCAAAGAAGGCGGCACGGCCAAGAACCCGCCCAACATTCAATTAGGACGGCATCTGCTGGCGTACGCCGGAGCCACTCCGTTCTACGTCGCCGCAAAGAATGGCGATGCCGCGTACATGCGTCTGCTGGCGGATCACGGCGCCGATGCCAAGATTCCTAGCAAAGCCGGGATCACTCCGCTGATGGTTGCGGCGGGTTTGGATTACTGGGAAGGTGAAAGCCCCGGCCCCTTCAGCGGAGTCTCGGAACCCGAGCGCCTGGAGGCCGTCAAGCTGGCCCTGGAGTTAGGCAACGACGTCAACGCACACGCCGATTTTGGCGACTATCCGATGGTGGGAGAACCTTCGTACACGCTACTGTATTACCCGCTGAACATCGATGACCTGCTCGACAAAGGCGTCGGCGACCCACGCTGGAGCGGCAGCACTCCGCTCATCGGCGCGATTACTTCCGGGCAGCCGGCTATCGTGCAATTCCTGATCGACCACGGCGCGGATGTGACCGCCAAGACCAAGCTCGGATGGACGCCGTTGATGGTGGCCGAAGGTGTGTTCTTCGCCAACGCGAAGAAGGAATACCCGCAAGCCGCGACCATCATTCGCAAAGCTCTGGCCGAGCGTGGGCTGCGCGCCGACGGCGCTGGTCCGGCGTTGCGGAAATGAGCCTACGGGTTGCCCGCGCGCCGGGTCCGCATGGGTAACAAAACAGCATCCGTAGCCATCGTTGGCGCAGGCATGGGGGGCCTGGCTGCAGCTGCGACTCTGCGACAAGCGGGCTTCGACGTCCGCGTGTACGAACAGGCGCCGGCCTTCGCGCGCGTCGGCGCGGGCGTGCAGATGATGCCCAACTCCATGAAGGTGCTGCGTGGCATCGGAGTCGAAGCTCCACTGCGCCGGGTGGCCTTTCAGCCGTACTCGCATCTGAATCGCGAATGGGACACGGGCCGAGTCTTACGCGAACTGCCCATGCCGGAGGACTTGTTCGGCGCGCCGTACCTGTGTATGCATCGCGCCGACTTGCACGATGCATTGCTCGGCGCGGTCCCGGCGGAGTTGATTTGTCTGAACAAGAAATTGGTGGGGTTGGATCAGCGGGCGAGCAGCGTTGAACTCCGATTTGCCGACGGCGCGCGCGCGTGGGCCGACGCAGTCATCGGGGCCGACGGCGTCCATTCGGTGGTACGCGACATTATCATCGGACCGGACATGCCGATTCATCGCGGGCGGATCGCGTATCGCTCGGTCTTTTCGAGCGCCCTGCTGAACGGGTTCGACATCGGCCCGTCGCGCACCAAGTGGTGGGGACCCGACCGCCACATCGTCATCTATTACGTGAATTCCGCGCGCAGCGAACTGTACTTTGTCACCAGCGTGCCGGAACCGGCCGAGTGGATGACGCGCGAGTCCTGGTCCGCTAAGGGTGATATTCATGAGTTGCGCAAAGCGTACGAGGGCTTTCATCAGGATGTTCGCGTGGTGCTCGAAGCCTGCCAGGATTGCCACAAATGGGCGATCCTCGAACGCGATCCGCTGCCTCGCTGGAGCGACGGAAGGGTAGCATTGCTGGGCGACGCGTGCCATCCGATGACGCCCTACATGGCGCAGGGCGCCGCGACCGCCATCGAAGACGCGGCGGTGCTGGCGCGCTGTCTGAAAGAGGTCGAGGGCCAGGATATCGAAGGGGCGTTCAAGCGCTACGAAGCCCACCGTAAACCGCGCACTTCGCGCATCCAGGCCATTTCGAGCGCCAACACGTGGATGAAGGGCGGCGATGACGATACCCGATGGCTGTACGGGTATGACGCTTGGAATGTTCCTTTAACGCCCTAATGCAATCGCGCGGGAAAGTTTCGGAGATCTCCGCAGGGCAACTGCTGGCGCGCATGGAGAACGTTCCGTTCACCCGCTGGCATATGAAATCGCGCGTCATCATGGGCAGCGCGACGTTTTTTGACGCGTTCGGCGCGCTATCGCTCGCCTTCGCTTTGCCGGTGCTCAACGGGCTATGGCACATTTCTCCGCAGCAAAGCGGCGTGCTGATCGGCGCGACCTACGTGGGGCAACTCGGCGGGGCGATTCTGTTCAGTTGGATGGCCGAGCGATTCGGACGCGTCCGGAGCGCGTCCATCGCGGTCGCGATCATTGCCGTGATGAGCCTGGCGTGCGCGTTCGCGCACAACCTCGGCGCGTTGATTGCGTGCCGCCTGGTGCAAGGCATCGGAATCGGCGGCGAAATGCCGGTAGCCGCCGCGTATATCAGCGAGGTGTCCCCGGCGCGGCGGCGCGGACGATTCTTCCTCTTATATGAAATGATTTTCCCTATCGGTTTGGTGGCTGCGGGGCAAGTGGGAGCGTGGCTGGTTCCGCTGTGGGGTTGGCAAGCGATCTTCCTGATCGGCGGGATTCCGTGCGTGCTAGTCAGCGTTCTGGTGGCCCGGCTTCCCGAATCGCCGCGATGGCTGATTTCGCAAAATCGTCTGGACGAGGCCGATCGGATCGTGCGGCAGGTGGAAGCTAGCGCGAGGCGGCTCTCGCCTATCGTCGCTCCGATTACCGGAGATGTTCCGTTCACGCTGCGTGAAACGCGCTGGTGCGAGGTCCTTTCGAGCACCTATCGCAGCCGGACATTCGTCGTGTGGACCCTGTGGGCCTGCGCTTATTTCGTGTCCAATACATTGAACAACTGGCTGCCCACGCTGTACAACAGCGTGTACCATCTGAACCTGAAGCAATCGCTGCGCGCGGCGTCGTTTACGAACATCGCGCAAGTGCTGCTGCTGTTGATGTGCGCCTTTTCGATCGATCGATTGGGGCGCAAGCATTGGACCCTGGCGTGCTTTGTTCTGGGCGCAGTGTTGCTCGGGACTCTGGGCATTGCGGGGGCGCATCAAGTTCTGGGTGTTATCGTAGTTTGCACGTTGAGCTACGGCGTGGTGGGATCGGCCAACGCAGTGCTGTATTTGTACACGCCCGAAGTGTATCCCACGCGGATGCGCGTGATCGGCATTGGGCTGGCGACCTCGTGGCTCCGGGTGGCCTCGGCGATTGGGCCGCCTATCGTCGGAGTAATGGTCGCAACCAACGGCATCGGGTCCGTATTTCTGATGTTCGCCGGCGTAAGCGTGATCGGAGCGCTGGCGGCGTGCGGCATGATCGAAACGCGCGGGCAGCGGCTCGAGGAGATCGCGCCTTAAGCGCTCACCACATTCGCCGCCGCCCGTTGACCGCCAGCTCTAAAGGGACCACCCTAACGCCGGAAGCGGCCATCGTAATGCGGAGCGACACGGAAGGCGGGGGCGCGCCAGTAGCCCTCATGCCAAACGCGGCGTCCGCCGGCGAACACATAGCCACCGCCGATCCATTCATATCCCGGACCAGGGTACGGCGTCGCATAAGCGACCGCCGGTGCGGGCGCGGGAATCACGGGGACGCCAACTCCCACACCGAAGAACACGCGCGGGCCCGCGAAGAGCGAGCTTCCGGCCAGCATCAAGGTCGCGATCAGTTTCGTTTTCATTTTCGTTTCCTCCTTAACTTCCGAACTTCCTGCCTCTGCCGGTGCATTCCTCGTGCCAACTTTAAGTGTCTGAAAGCGCGTGCTGACTTTACGAATTCGGCCGAAGCCCACCGCCGCTGGTGGTATTCGGCCACTTGCTCCAACGGCGGCGAACCCGGGCCCGGAGCATTTTCTCATTGAAGGATGAGCCTGAAGGATAGGCAAGCTGGCGGGGCTCCTTTCTGCGATTTTGGCGAGCGGGGATGGGGTCCAGGGGAAGGGGGCGGCGGTTGAGCCCCCTT
>DATNJC010000187.1:0-25455 GCA_035604115.1 Bryobacteraceae bacterium
CCAGTGATTCTAAGCGTTCGCGCTCTTCCTCGGTTACCGTCAACGGTTGCTTGGGGCGGCCGGTTCGCATCTAAGATCTCCCTAAATGTTAGACGCACCCAGCCCTTACTTCGTTTACTTATTTCTGGGACAGGAGACTAGGTTCTTCGCGCGCGAAATTAGGCCCTTGGCTAAGCCACGATCTGCGGATTCAATTCCGTAAACGTCCGTCAGCCGCATGTTGCGGCCGTTGAAGCGGAACGTCAGCTTAGTGTGGTCCATGCCCAGCAGATGCAGCATCGAGGCATGCTGATCGTGATAAGTGATCACCTGTTGTTCGGCCTTGTAACCGAACTCGTCGCTCGAACCCGGCGGCGTTTTCCGCGGCGTCGCGCAGCCACTGGCGCGAAATAGGAACAGTACGGGAAGGAACAGGACGGGCCAGCTCGACCTGGCGGGAGTGTGATACCCTGTTAGTCGTTATGGCAATTCCGAACGTAAAGCGCTATCGCATCACCAGCCCCGATGGAGCCCAGACGGCGACCCTGATGGCCGTTCTGCCCAAGGACATTGACGTCAGCAAGTATCTTTCGGACGCCTCCCAGCGCTTCGATTGGAAAGCCTACGCCGAGGCGCAGCAGAAGCAGTTCAAGATCCGCGTCGGTCAGCAGAAACAGAAGAAAGCCAAGTAAGCGGCCGCCCCCAGTGGCTTTCGAGCCGGGCTCCTACGGCAGCCGCGCCTTCAGCGACCGCAAATCGCGGATTCCTTCCTGCGCCACTTCCGGGTCCGTATCCTTCGACAATGCTTCGAGCGGAGCTAGGCTATCCTTGTCTCCGCTGCGAGCCAGAACAATGGCCAGCCCCGTTTTTTCGTCCCGGCCAGCCGTGTTCATCAGCAGATACGCGGCCTGACGCGGGGGAGCCTGGCGCATCAATTCCGTCAGCAACGCAATCGCCACGTTCCGGTAGGTTCTCAAGTTCAGACCCTTGATCAAATACCGGTAGGGACTGAACTCGCTGGTGTCGAGATTCCCCAACAACGCCGCGCCAAAGGCCATCGACAGCCGCGGACTGACGTTGTGCTCGTCCATGAACGCTTTTTCGAGCAACGGACGATCGGCCGGATTGTTCACGCGCCCCAGCCCTTCGGCCCCGGCCGCGCGCAGTGCGTCATCCTTATCCGTCAGGTAGCGCGCGAACGTCGCGCGATCCGCCGGATCGGCAATCATTCCCAAAGCGCTCACAGCCGCTCTGCGGATCTTGATATTGCGAGCGTGCTCCAGCGCATCCCGCACCTCGCGGGCCGACCCGCGGTCGCGCAGGATGCCGGTGGTTTCGAGCGCCGCAATCTGAACTTTTTCCTCCAGATCGCGCAGCAGGAATGTGATCCGCGGCGCAGCCGAAGGATCGCCGATCTTCTGTAGCGCGATCAGCCCTTCGTACATCACCTGGTTGTCTTTGGAGTGCAGCGCCTCGATCAGTTCCGGGATCGCCGCGCGGCCCCGCAGAATCCCCAGCGCCCGCGCGGCATTGGCGCGCGATTCCATGCTCGACCCGCCTTTGGCCACGCGGCCCAGCCCCTCGATCACGTCCTGAGGCACGCGCACATACGCGTCGATCACCTGATCGTTGGTATCGGAGAATTTCGCGCGGACCGAATTGCCCACGCGCTGCAAGGTTCCGCTGATGCCGGTCTTGAGATAACCGGGAAGGTACACGTTGACCACTCCGTCGGTGGCCCGCACCTGCACTTCCGGATCGTTATCGCGGAGCGCCCGCGTCAGCGGCTCAACAGTTCGCGGCCCGCTGATGTCGTCCAGCGCCTTGACGGCTTCCAGGCGCACGGTCCAATCCGTGTCCCCCAGATACGTCGCGATGGCCGGGACCGAGTCCGAGCCCTGCTTGGCCATCTCGCGAATCATGCGCACGCGCGAGCGCGTGTCGGCGTTGGGATCCTGCGCCATCGCCGCGGATGCCAGCGCGAAGCCCACTGCCAGCCCAGCGACGGAAATCCGTAGCATTGGATTTACCTCACGAATTCGACGGTCACGCGGTTCGGAATAATGCCGGCTTCAAAGCCCATATCCAGCAGCTTCTGGGCGGCCTTCGGTACCAGTTCCCCGCAATCCACGGTGAAGTGGTTCACGTACATCCCCACGAATTTCTCCGCCAGCGGCGCTTCCATGTCGCGCGCGAACTGCATGGCGTAGTTAAGCGCTTCCTCGCGATGATCCAGCGCATATTGAATGCTCTCCCGCATCATCCGGTTGGCCTCCCGGGCCACATCCGCCGGCAAATCGCGCCGCAATACGTTGGCGCCCAGCGGGAGCGGCAGGTCGTACTTGTTCTTCCACCAGCGTCCCAAGTCGACGATGTTGTGAAAGCCGCTGCGCGAGTAGGTGAGTTGGGCTTCGTGGATGATCAACCCAGCGTCGGCAGCTTCGTCGTGCACCGCTTCCAAAATCCGGTCGAACGGCACCACCACCGCCTCGAAATCCGGCTCGATCAGCCGCAATGTGAGATACGCCGTGGTGAGTTTTCCAGGCACCGCGATGCGTTTGCCCTTCAGATCTTCCACTCGCATCGGATGCGGAGCCACCACCATCGGACCATACCCGTCGCCCACGCTCGAACCCGCGGCCATCAGGTAGTACTTGTCCGCAACATAAGGATAGGCGTGATAAGAGATCGCCGTCAGTTCGTATTTCCCTTCCCGCGCGCACTGATTCAGCGATTGAATATCGTCGAGCTTATGGCGGAACTCCACCAACGGACTCCGCAGCTTCTTGGTCGCCAGCGCGTAGAACATGTAGGCGTCATCGGAATCCGGGCTGTGCGCACAGACTATTTCGGTGACTTCAGTCGGCATGTGGCGGGTGGAGACTTCCATGATAGCAGCAAGAGCAGAGCAGGCACCACGCCCGCGGCGCTACCAGAAGACTCGCAAGCGATGTTTGGCAGCCGCTACTTTCCCATTTCCTTGGCCTTCTTCATGTGGCCAGGATCGGGATTGTTCTCGATGCACTCGTACTCTTCGACCCGCACGCCGATGGGAGCGCGGAACACGGCTCCGGTCTTGTAAGGCTTGGCCAGCGCGCCAGGATCGTCAACCGCCGCTTCCCAGGTCATGCTGCCGTCGTCGTTCAACGTGTAACGCTCCACCACGTGCATCTGTTCGGTATGGATGGAACCGTTGCCGCCGATCCACGTTTTGTCGTTGAACCCAATGGAGTCGACCACCAGGGTGTCGCCTTCCCAGCGGCCGACCGAATCGCCCATCCACGTAGGTGTCAAGTCGTCGGGATGTTCCAGCTTGTCGTTGAGCGGAATGCGCCGCCACACCCGGAAGGCTTCATAAAGAATCGCTATTTCCTTGGGCGTTTCGAGGATTTCGAGCGGCATGGGGTTAGTCTGAATGCGCGGCACGCCCGGCAGCAGACAGTACAGCGTCGGATCGTCCAGCGTCGTCAGGCCCTTGCGTTTGGCCTCGAACTCGGGCTTGTACGTCAGCGGCTGGCGCGCGATCGTATGCTGATCGATGGGCGGCAGCGGGTGCAGCGGCGGCGCGCCGTCTTCGCCCGTAATACTGACGCCGCCGGATTGCCACGTGCCAGTGAGGTCGGGCTTGCCGTCCGGCGTGCGCGGAATGGGTTTGTGCGTCACCGGCCCCGTAGGGCCTTTCTTGCCGCCTTTGGCCTTGGCCTTGCCGTCATTTTCATATTGCGCCGCGGATGGCAGCGCGACGATCGCCAAGGCCATCGCCAGAGCGGCGGCGGAAGCAACTAACCCAGCTACACGAGTCTTCATAAGAACCTCCTGGTACGATGCGCCCGAGCGTCAGCGCCCGGCCGGACCCGCGAACTTCTTGGTGCCGTCGGGGAACGTAATCTCGCGCCCGGCTCCGGTAGTGCTGGCGTCCTTGGCCTTGTACGCCGTCACGGTGACCGTGTCGCCGAGTTTCAAATCGTTCTTCACAAACCCCGTGCGCTTCAGCGTGTTGGGCGGATAGCCTTCCACGCTCCAAGTGGTCACCTTGCCGCTATCGTCCTTGACGTCGACATAAATGTAGATGTGCGGATTAGTCCATTCCACCTTGCTGATGACGCCGGTGAGCGTGATCAAATTGTTGGAATCGTATTCGGCGGCAAAGGAATGATGCGCCCAAGCGGGCACAGCGGCCAGCAGCAGTCCCCAGCCCAGCGCGGTTACGAGTAGCTTTCTCATATTTATGGATACCTCCCTGAAAGGCGCGCGCAAGACGCACCTGAGGTATCGTATCGCGGCGGCTGGATCGTGTCAAACTGGCCTGGCTCTCCCTGACCCCGGCGGACTTGGTTTTACCCGCCGGAGCCTTACTCGCGGTTTGAGCCGCCACGTGTTCGGCGATCAGTTCCGCCTGGAAGCGCCTAATTATTCGTGATGCCCGTGATCGGCCGCGTGATGCTTGCTGGCCTCTTCGGCGTGGTGCGTGGCGTGGTTCAGATGGCCTTCCGCGACATGCGCATGGTGGCCCGCCTTTTCGTGATTGCCGGCCGCATGGTGCTCGGCTGCGGCCTTGTGATGTTTAGCCGCTTGTTCGTGGTGCTCCGCTGCTTTGTGATGGTGCTCGATTGCGTTTTTGGACATGGGAAACTCTCCTCGCGAAAGATAGTCCTGCTGATTTGGGTTCCGGGGAACCCAGGCCCAGCCTACTCGCGAATTGTGACGGCCCCATGGCCGTCCGGTGAATTCCACGCTTGGCGTCGCGGCCCGGAACCCAAATCGCAGTTCTAAACTAAACCAACGCCGGCCGCCTCAAAAGGCGGCTGCAGCCCAAATGGTTGCCCCACTGCACCATCCGATGTGGTAACCTACCAGACGCTCTCGGGCGTCCCTGCTTTAGTGCAAGCTTTGAAAGTACTTTATGCGTAGAATCCTGCTGATCGCCGCCCTCATTGGCGTTCCCGCCCTCGCCCAGATGGATTTCTCCGGCGATTGGGCCCCCGTCCAGGACGAAGACAACACCGGCAATCCGTACATTGGCGAGTGGCTCGGTATTCCCATGAGCCCCGCCGGCCGCCTCCGCGTTGAAGCTTGGGACGCGTCCTATATGACGCTGCCCGAGTGGCAGTGCCGCCCCCATGGGGCCATGTACATTTCCCGTGGTCCTTCACAAGTCCGCATCTGGAAGGAAGTCGACCCCGTGTCCCGCCAGATCACCGCGTGGCACGCGGAGTGGCTCCGCTCGATCGACAACCCCTATTACATGGACGGCCGCCCGCGGCCCTCCGACCTCGCCGCCCACACCTGGGGAGGCTTCTCCACCGCAGAGTTCGAGGGCGAACAGCTCAAGATCACCACTACGCACTTAAAGGAAGATTACTACCGCCGCAACGGCGTGCCCTCGAGCGATCGCGCCACGCTCACCCAATACTGGATTCGCCGCGGCGACTATCTCACCTGGGTCACCATCGCGTACGATCCGGTGTACCTCACCGAGCCGATGATTCGCTCTTCGGAGTACCGGCTCGCGCTCAACCAACAGATCCCGCCCTACCCGTGCACCGTGGTCGAGGAAATCGACCGGCCCAAGGGCGCGATTCCAAGTTACATGCCGGGTACGAATCCGTTTATGCAGGAATTTGGCCAGAAATACGGCCTGCCCATCGAAGTCACCGTCGGCGGAGCGGCGACGATGTATCCCGAAGCTGCTCGCAAGGTGTCCGCGGCGAAGAATGCCAATTCCAAAGCGGCTGGAACGAAATGAAGACGCAGTTCAATAGCTTGGTTCTCATGGCGGCTGTTGGCATCGCATCCGCGCTGGCCCAGCCCGCCCAGCCAGCTCAGCCGATCCAGATTGTTCCGGTCAAAGGTAACATCTACATGTTGGCCGGCGCGGGCGGCAACATCGTCATCTCGGTTGGACCCGATGGCGTGCTGCTGGTCGATTCCGGACTTGCCGCCAACGCCGACAAAGTGCTGGCAGCCATCAATTCGTTCACCCAGGAGATCAACAAGCGCGGAATGCCGGTGACCGCCATCGCGCCGCCCAAGCCGATCCGCTACATCATCAACACCCATTTCCATGCGGATCACACGGGCGGCAATGAGAAGATCGCCAAAGCCGGCCGGACCTTCACCGGCGGCAACGTGATCGGCGATCTCGGCGACGCCACCGAAGGCGCGGCCATTGTGGCGCATGAGAACGTGCTCACCCGCATGAGTGCCAAGGATGCCAAGATACCCGTCGGAGCCTGGCCCACGGAATCCTACTACCGCGAGCAGATGAAGCTCAGCCATTTTTTCAACAACGAAGGCGTGCAGCTCATCCACATTCCCAACGCGCACACCGACGGCGACAGCATGGTCTGGTTCCGCGGGTCCGACGTGATCGCCACCGGCGACGTTTTTGTCACCACCAGCTATCCGTTCATCGACACCGAGCATGGCGGCAGCATTCAAGGCGAGCTGGCGGCGCTGAACTATCTCCTGGACATCGTCATTCCCGAATTCCGCACCGAAGGCGGCACCATGATCGTTCCCGGCCACGGGCGCATCTGCGACACCGCCGACGTGGCCTACTATCGCGATATGGTCACCATCACGCGAGACCGCGTTCAGGATGCAATCAAGAAGGGCAAGACTCTCGATCAGATCAAGGCGTCCAAACCCACGGCGGACTGGGATCCGCGCTACGGCAATTCTGACCGCTTCATCGAAGCCATCTACAAAGGTCTCACTCAGAAAAAATAGGAGAAACTACTCATGAAACACAAACTACTGGCATTGACCGCGCGCAGCGCCTGCGCTGCTGTGGCGTTGGTCGGGGGGATGCTCGGACTCAGCGGCAGCGCCTATGCGCATCATTCCTTCGCCGCCACCTACTTCGAAGACAAGCGCGTGACCATCGAAGGCGAACTGGTGCAGTTCCTGTACCGCAATCCGCACTCCTTTGTGCATGTCGAAGTGAAAGACGCGAACGGCGAGATGGTGCGCTGGGCCGTGGAGTGGGGCGCCGGCGGGCAACTCGGACGCCAGGGCGTGACGCGCGAAACGCTCAAGCCCGGCGACCATGTGATCGTCGTCGGCAACCCGGGACGCAATCCCGAGGACCATCGTCTGCGCATGGTGAACGTGACGCGGCCGGCGGACGGCTGGAAGTGGGGCGGGTCGTTTGACTAAAGCAGGCACAACTTTCGCCGCGGTTGCCGTGGCGGCGGTGCTCTCGGGTGTGGCGCTGGCGCAGGCTCCCGGCGGCCGAGGCGGTGCCGCGGGTCCTCCGCCCACCGCCAAGGCGTCGGCGCCCATCGATCTCACCGGTTATTGGGTGTCCATCGTCGTGGACGAGTGGCGCTTCCGCGTGAGCCCGCAAAAGGGCGACATCGTCTACATGCCGCTGAACCCGGAAGCCCGCCGCATCGCCAACGCCTGGGACCCCGACAAGGATGTGGCCGACGGCAAGCAGTGCAAGGCCTACGGCGCGGTGGGCGTGATGCAGCGTCCGGGCCGTTTGCACATCGATTGGGCCGACGACAACACGTTGAAGATCGACGCCGACGCCGGCACGCAAACCCGCATGCTGCGTTTCGGAGCCGCGGCGGCGCAAGCGCCCAAGGGTGAACCGACCTGGCAGGGAACTTCCACGGCCCAGTGGCAAATGCCGGCGGGGCGCGGCTTGATCGACCTGGGCGGCATCGGGTTTGTGGCCGGCGGCGGGTCCGCCACGCGGGGGCGGGCGGGAACGCTTAAGGTAGTCACCACCAATCTGCTGCCCGGCTACCTGCGCAAGAACGGCGTGCCGTACAGCGACAAAGCGGTGGTTACGGAATACTTCAACCGTTTGACCGGCGAGCAGGGCGATACCTATTTCGTGGTCACGGCCGAGGTGGAAGATCCGACGTACCTGACGCAGCCCTTCGTCCGCAGCTACCAGTTCAAGAAGCAGGCGGACGCTTCCGGCTGGGACCCCACGCCCTGCCTGCCTCGCTAAAAGACTTAGCAACCAAACGCGCTACTGTCCCGAGTCAGAAGTTCTTCACAAATCTTAGACTTGCAGGTTCAACTAATGCGGCACGGGGCTGTGTCCGCCATCGAGTTCTTCCCGGGTTACTTCGGAAATGAAGAACAGTGGCCCAGCTTGAGCAACCCGCGCGAGTGCCCTCCCGGCGAGGTTACCGAGTGCATCGCCAACACCAACAGAATGCGCCAGTTTGCGCCGCCCAGCTACTTCTTCTGTTGTCCGCGAGGCTCGGAAGCCGGCGGCACGATATTCTTCATACGCAGGAAAATAACCATGCTTCCATAGATCTCGTTGTTATGGCCATAATTCAGCGTCAACAGACCCATACGCAAATTTCGCCTTTGCTGGCCGTTTTCGAGGGTGGTGTCGATGACCTGCGCTCCGGAAGCGTCCGTGAGCGCGTTGTACACGCCGTCACAGTACGTGAACGCATCGTTTAGCGCCTTCATGAACTCGGCCTTCGTGGCGAGCTTTTCCAGATTCGCCGTGTTGGGATTCTTCTCGCCCTTAGCTTGCGAGCACCACAGAAAGTTGTAGTTGGCAACGTGTCCGACCTGCTGGCCAAACGTGCGCACTTCCTGTTGCGCGCCCGGACGCATGTCGTAGTTTTCTTCCGGCATCTTCTCCGCGGTCCTCACGATGGTGTTGCGATTTCCCATGTAGGCATTGCGCAGCCACGTGGACAGCGGATTGTCTTGAGCTTGTTGCGCCGGCTGAGCCATGGCAGCAACACCCAGCAAAGGCAGGAATAGGAACTTGGGGAACCTGATCATGTCGCCTCCTTGCAGAACTTTCTCTATACGTACAGCGGCTGGCTGGAAAGCTGCGATGCCCGCACGCCCTTGTCGTAGGCCGCTTTGCCCACCACGAACTCTTCTTCCGGCCGGTCCACCGGCGTAATGCCGGCCTTCTTGAAGTTGCTCTTGATGAGTTCGCGGCTCGCCGGGTCGAGCGGCGGCAAATACTGGGCCGGTTTCAGCGGCAGCAACCCGCCATTCCCGCCCGTCGCCCACTGGAAATATTTCATGTGGGCCCACGGATGGCTCTCGTGCAGCAGCAACGGCGCCTGCAAGTCGTAAATGCCCTGGACCAGCGTCTGCATCTGCCAGTACGCTTTCATGGCTTCCGTCAGGCGTCCCTGGATCACGAGGTCCATCATCTCCACCGCGTAGGGCTTCTCCGGCGATTGCAGAGCGTCGGTGATCCACAGCCCGCTCCAGCGAACGTTTTTGTAAGTCTTAGCCAGCACCGGGAGGTGATCGAAATTGCACGGCCCCATGATCAGGCGATCCGCAAGCCGTTCGCAGATCTCGAAAGCCGTGGCCGGGTTCATCGGATGCGTCAGCTTGATCCCCACGACATTGGGATGATCCGCCAGACGGTCGAACACGTTAAGAGGGATTCCGCTAGGATGGAACCGGCGCAGCGCCGCCACGGGTGAGCCGTACAGCACCACGGCCATCGACGTGGAATCGATGATCTTCCGGAGCTGCGCATACACCTCGTCCTCGGTTTGAGCGTTCGCGTTTCTGGGATAACCCACCATCGTGTACGAACAGCCGATCTTTTCGAGGAAGGCGAGATCGCCCCCCAACGCGCCCATCCCGATCTTTCCCGCGGCCTCTTCGCGGACCAGCTCCCACATACGCTTGGTCTGCTCGGCGTTCGCTCCGTTCGCCGAAACGGTGCAGGAAGTGAAGCCCTGCCGGATGCTATGCCGGATATCCTGGCGGACGCCGGCTTCGTCCAAACTCTTGAAGTCGGGAGTGAAGGAAGGCAGGATCAAGCCGCCGAGCCCCTTCAAGTGTTCGTGCGCCCAGTCTTTCTTTTCCGAGTGGGCCGGATGGGTCACGTCGGCAGCCCGGCTGACCTTAGCGAGCGTCACAGCGCCGATCGCGCCCAGCCCGGCCTGCTGCGAGAATTGCCGTCGATTCATATGTTGCACCCCAAACCAGTCTAAAACCAAAATCGAGTGACCGCCACCCGCCGGCACACGCACACGCCCTAACCCACCCAAAGCGAACCGTACAAATCTCGTATAATAGCCCACGGGTAGAGCCGCGGGCTTCCGGAGAGGCCTTGCGACGACTTTAGGCATTTCCGCTGCGCCGGATCGAGGCAGGGCGGTATCGGGACACTGGATCTCTATGAAAGGCGACGGTATGTTTGACCGAAACGAGCGGCACTGCTGGGCAAAAGCCGTGGCGTTGACGCTACTGATGCTCTGCGCTTCCGCCGGGGCCGCAATCGCCGCCGAAACTAGTGATCCGCCGCTGGTGGAGGCCGCCAGGAAGCAAGATCCAAAAGCAGTTCGCACGCTCGTGAGTCAAAAGGCCGACGTCAACGCCCGCTCCGGCGACGGCTCGACGGCGCTTCTTTGGCTGGCGCACTGGAATGACATGGACACGGCGGCTCTGCTGCTCGGTGCCGGAGCAGACGCGAACACCGCTAACGATTTCAGGATGACGCCGCTATCGGAAGCGTGCACCAACGGAAATGGCGCGCTCGTGCGGCTACTCTTGAAATCGGGCGCCAATCCAAACACTGCGATCGCCACCGGCGAAACTCCTCTGATGACTTGCGCGAAGACCGGCAGCGAGGACGGAGTTCGCATGCTGGTCGAGTACGGCGCTGCGGTCAATGCAAAGGAGCCCGCGCAGAACCAAACGGCATTGATGTGGGCCGCGGCGGAGCGCCACCCGAGCGTCGTGAAGGCGCTCATCGAAGCGCATGCCGATCTCAATGCCGGCACCAAGCAGGGATTCACCCCCCTCCATTTTGCGGCGCGCGTGGGCGATCGGGAAACGGTAGAAGTGCTGCTGGCCGCTGGAGTGAACATCAACATCCTGACACAGCCTGACGCGGCAGCGTTCGCCCAGGAGAAGGTACCTGTTCCGGTCGGGACCCCCAGGGCGGCGACGACACCCGGTTACACCCCGTTGCTGATCGCAACGCTACGGGGCCATGTGGATCTCGCGCTGTTCCTGCTGGACCATGGCGCCGATCCCAACGTAGCCGCCGGGGGCATCACGCCCCTGCATTGGGCGGCCACCAGCTGGGAAGGCTTCGCTTCAAATCCGGTGTACGGTTTCGAAGACCCCATGTCCGGAATTCCGGATCGTCAGGCCAAGCTGCGGCTGGTCAAGGCCCTGCTGGCGCACGGAGCTAACGTGAACGCGCGCATGACGAAACGCCAACCGTCGTTTGCGACCGGATATGCGGACGCCGTCGGATCGACTCCCTTCCTCCTCGCCGCCTCGGTGGACGACGTGGAGATGATGCGCATCCTGCTCGATGCCGGCGCCGATCCCAAAATCCCGACGGGCACGAAGGCCACAGCCATCATGGCAGCGACCGGGCTGAACCATGGCATCGGAGAAAGTCTCGTCACCGAGGCGCAAGCGACCGAAGCGGTAAATCTTCTGCTGAAACTTGGCGTGGAACCAAAAGGCGAGACGACCTTCGGCGAGAACGCTTTATTCGGCCCGGCGTATCGCGGTTGGAATACGCTACTGGGGCAAATGATCGATCTGGGCGTGAACGTGAATGCGGTTAGCAAGGCCGGCGTGACGCCCTGGCTTGCGGCCGCCGGTTTTGGCGATCGGCTCGGCGGCGTCCTCTATAACAAGGAAGGCGCGGATCTGCTCCTGAAGCACGGCGCCGATCCTAAACTGGGACACCCCTGCGAGGCGCAGAATAAGTGCCGCGAGTTAAGCAGCCGCGACCTGACTAACAATGACCAGCCATAAGCGACTAGCGATTCGTGCAGCCGGTTTAACGGTTTTCTGTGCCGCCGTCTTCGGCTTTCAAGCGCCAGCGCCCGCGCCGTCGCAGAGGCCCTCCGCCAGTCCCGCGCGCGAACTGGTCAACAACTATTGCGTTTCTTGTCATAACCAGAAGCTGAAGACCGCGAACCTCTTCTTGGACGCGCTGGACGTGGAACATCCCTCCGCTGCCGCCGAGTCGTGGGAGAAAGTCATTGTGAAGCTCCGGAGCCGCGCGATGCCGCCGCCGGGAATCCGGCGTCCGGACAACGCCACTTACGACGCCGTGGCTGGTTGGCTGGAATCGGAAATCGATCGCTCCGCCGCGACGCACATCAATCCGGGCCGGTCCGCCAGCTTGCATCGCCTCAATCGCGCCGAGTACGCCAACGCCGTGCGGGACCTGATCGCGGTGGAAGTGGACGCGCAGGCGACGCTGCCGCCCGACGAACAGGCGTTCGGATTCGAGAACAACGCCGAAGCGCTCTCGATGCAACCGGCGTTGTTGGACCGATATGTAACCGCGGCGGCGGCCATTGCGCGCCGCGCCGTGGGCGATCCGAACATGCCGCCCACGTTCGTGCGTTACGGCGCGATTAAGGACAACCCCAACGATCTGACGTATCTTCGCCAAACGGATCGCCTGGACGAAGACTTCCCCCTGGGATCCAAAGGCGGCGTCGCCGCACGCCACTACTTTCCGGTGGACGGAGAGTACGTGTTCAGACTTCGTCTGCAGCGAGCCTGGGATGCCATTATTCGCGGCTTGAACGTCCCGAATCAACTCGAAGTCCGGGTGGATGGAGTGCGGGTGGCGCAGTTCAAGATCGGCGGAGGGAAAGCGCCGACCAGGACGTTTCAATACGACGGTGACGAGTCGCTCCAGGCGCGCGTGCCTGTGAAGGCCGGTTTACACCAGGTCATGGCGACCATGCTCAAATCCGACAACGCGGAGCCGGAGGGCGGAGGCCCGGATCGCCTTTCCCTTTTCACGCGCAATTCCGATAACGCCAACTCGCCCATCGCCATCGCAGCTTTGCTGATCGGGGGTCCCTATGACGGCAAAGTTCCACAGGACTCGCCCAGCCGCCGGCTTCTCTTCGTCTGCCAACCCGCCAACGCCGCCGATGAAACTTCCTGCGCCACGAAAGTCTTGTCGAGATTAGCGCAACGCGCTTATCGACGTGCAGCTAGCGATGACGACGTGCAGACGTTACTTGGTTTCTATAAACGCGCGCGAGCGGCCGGAGACTTCGACGCAGGGATTCGCGCCGCGCTGGAGCGCGTGCTGGTGAGCCCCGATTTTCTGTTTCGCATCGAGGCCGATCCACCGGGCGCGGCTCCCGGCTCCGTCTATCGCATCTCCGACGTCGAACTGGCGTCGCGCCTGTCCTTCGCCCTGTGGAGCAGCATTCCGGATGACACGCTGCTCGACCTCGCCATCCGCGGGAAACTGAAGGAACCCGCCGTCCTCCAGCAACAAGTCGCCCGCATGTTCGCCGATGAGCGCGCCCGCACCTCGCTCGTCGAAAATTTCTTTTCGGATTGGCTCCAGACCCGCAACGTGCGCCTGCTCAATCCCGATGGCAGCAAGTTCCCCTGGTTCGACGACAATCTTCGCGCCGCCTTCTTGAAAGAAACCGAGCTGTTTCTCGACGCTCAACTGAAAGAAGACCGCAGCCTCGTCGACCTGCTTACCTCGAATGAAACATTCCTCAATGAGCAACTGGCGCGTCATTACGGAATCCCCGGTATCTACGGCACCCACTTCCGCCGCGTGAAACTCACCGATGAGAACCGCTTCGGCCTGCTCGGCAAGGCCAGTGTGCTGGCCGTCACTTCGTACACTACGCGCACCTCGCCAACCATCCGCGGCAAATGGCTGCTCGAAAACATCCTGGCCGCGCCGATGCCCGCTCCTCCCCCCAACGTGCCCGCGCTCGAGGCCAGCAACACGGACGGCAAGCCTTTATCCGTGCGCGAAATGCTCGAGACCCATCGCGCCAATGCGATCTGCGCCAGTTGCCACTTGCGCATGGACCCGCTGGGGTTAAGCCTGGAGAATTTCGACGCCATTGGACGGTGGCGCACGCAGGACGCGGGCCACGCCATTGATGCGTCCGGCGTGCTACTGGACGGCACCAAAGTCGACGGGCCGCTGGCGTTGCAGCACGCCCTTGTGGCGCAGAAAACGCAATTCGCAAAAGCCGTGACCGAAAAGCTGCTGACCTATACGCTGGGCCGGGGGCTGGAGTATTACGACGCTCCCACGGTCCGCGCGATCGATCGCGCGGCGGCGGCCGACGACTACCGCTGGTCGTCGGTCATTTTAGGTATCGTGAAGAGCGCGCCGTTTCAAATGCGAACGGCAGGCCAGGCACGCCAAGCAGGCCAGGCACGCCAATAAGATTAGGGAAGGAATCGGACTATGATCCTAACGAAGAAGGCTCTCTCGCGCCGCACCGTGCTGCGAGGCGCAGGCGCGGCCGTCGCGCTCCCCCTGCTCGACGCCATGATTCCCGCCTTGGCGCCGGCCGCCGCCAGCACGCCCGTGCGCCGCTTCGGCGTGGTCTATCATCCGAACGGCATCATCTACGATAAATGGCTGCCCAAGGGCGAGGGCGCAAATTTTGAGCTATCTCCTACCTTGAAAGGCCTCGAATCGTTCAAGGATCAAGTGACGGTGATCACCGGCCTGGCCAGCGATCAGGCGGAGGCGCTCGGTGACGGCGGCGGCGACCACTCCCGCGCTTGCGGTTCCTTCCTCACCGGCGTGCACGTGAAGAAGTCGGATACGAATGTAGAGAACGCCGTCTCCATGGACCAGATTGCAGCGAAGGCATTCGAGCGCGACACGCAGCTCTCCTCGCTCCAGATGGGCGTCGACGACAATAGCCTCTTGGGGTCCTGTGATCTGGGCTATAGTTGCGCCTATAGCGCCACCCTTTCCTGGCTGACTCCGACCCTTCCGCTGATGGCCGAAAACAACCCGCGCGTGCTTTTCGAGCGCATGTTCGGTTCCAGCGATAGCACCGATGCGCGCGTGCGCGCGTCGCGCCTGAACCAGGACCGCAGCCTGATCGATTCGGTGAACGATCGCGTGCGTCAACTCCAGCGGAAGCTCGGCAGCGCCGACAACAGTAAAGTAAACGACTATCTGGAGGCGCTGAGAGACGTCGAACGGCGGATTCAAAAGGCTGAAGAACAGAGTTCCAAGGAAATACCGGATGTCGCCCAGCCCGCCGGCATCCCGGATACTTTCGTAGCGCACGTCCGCCTGTTGTACGACTTGCAATTACTGGCCTACCAATCCGACCTGACCCGAGTCATCACATTTATGTACGGCCGCGAGCAGACGGGCCGGCCCTATCCCCAAATCGGCGTGCCGGAGGCGCATCATCCCGTCACACACCACAAAGGCGACCCGGTGCAGATGGAAAAATGCACCCGCATTCAGCGGCATCACATCGAGCTGTTCGCCGAGTACGTCGAAAAGCTGCGTAAGACTCCGGATGGCGATGGCTCGCTGCTCGATCACTCGATCCTTCTGTTCGGCTCGGGAATCAGCAATAGCGACCGGCACACTCACGGCCCTTTACCCATCTTCTTGGTCGGCGGAGGCGCGGGTGCGTTGAAAGGCGGCCGTCACATCGTCTATCCGGAACACACGCCACTAACGAACCTTCAACTGACGCTGCTGAATAAGCTAGGCATACCAGCCGAAAAGCTGGGCGATAGTAGTGGACAGTTCCGGGAGCTGTCCGGGATCGCCTGATAACTCCTGACCGAATGCCTTTGACCCCCCGGCGGACCGGGTGTAGACTTTGGCAATGTCATTTCGAGGTTGGGTCCAGTTCGTTCGCTCCCCGTACGCGGTGACCCAGTTAATTCCCGGCCCGCATTCGCAGGCGACGCAAACGGCCACGGCCGGTTTTGGATACATCAGCACAGCCACCACATTCAGCCCGCCGCGTCAAGGCAGCTTCGTCGCGCGATTCCAGTTCTGATTCGCAAAGCTTTTAAGAAAAGGAGAAATGCAATGAGAATTCTAGTAACCCGAGCTACATTGGTAGCGATGGCAGTCTTATTAACCGCGGCCGCGGTCTCACTCGGCGGCGGTGTCCCGGCGGCCGTCCACTACATCGGCCACGACAAGGTCACGGAGGTGATGTCCAAAGGCGGGCCAATTGTAAGCGATCCGGGTCTGGTTGTTTTGGCACAGCGCCGGGAAGCTGGTCAAGTTGAACTCCACGACCATACCAACCATGTGTTCGTCATGGTAGAAGGCGAGGCGACGCTGGTAGTGGGAGGGACCATGGTTGACGCCAAGCGGACCGCGCCGGATCAAATGCGCGCTCCCTCGGTCCAAGGCGGAACGACCTACCATTTGAGCAAGGGCGACGTGATTACGATTCCGGCAAAGACGCCCCACTGGTTCAAGGAAGTCCCCACCAAGACCGTCGCGTACTATGCGGTGAATATCGAGAGCGAATAGCTTTCGCTCCGCGTCACTTTCCGACCATGTGTGCCGGGTCCCGGTTGTTCTCTTCGCAGATGCTCTCGATGAGATCGGTATCCGGTAGCAAGCGCCACGCGAGATTGACGGTCCACGGCTTCGTATACGCCTCCGGATCGTCGATGGTGACCGCGATATCCATGTGCCCGATCTTCGGCCGGGAGAAACGTTCCGTGATACGCAGGGCTTCCGTGCCTGGCAGCCCGCGCATGTCGAGCCAGGTCCTGCCGTTCTGTCCGATCGTCTCCACGACGAACGTGTCCTTGTCCCAATGGCCGATCGAATAGCCCATCCACGCCGGCTGCGGATTCTTAGGCAGCGGCCGCCCGTCCGTGAAAATCTGCCGGTAGATCGTGCGGGATTCGTGCAGGAGCAGCGTCAGGTCTTCGGTCTGCACCAGCTTGAGGCCGTCTGGGATGTTGTCCTTTTCCGGAATGCCGGACGGCAGACAGGACGCGCCGGGATGATCCTTGCCGTTGTTTTCGATCCGCGCATTGTAGAGGTCCCGCGCCCACGGCTTGAGCGGCACGTCCTCCGGCTTCAGGTCGGCGGCGAGGTTCAGCAGGTGCTTGGTCGCGTTCTCCGGCATCCAGAAGCCCGACAGATCGGGCTTGCCGTAAGGCGTGCGCTGCGCCGGCGCATTCAAGTCGACCTTGCCGTCGGCCGTGCGCGGCACTCTCTTCCACGGATATGGGTCCCACTGTGCGCTGGCCACTTCGGTGGTGGTCGACACCATCGCCACAGTAGCCAGTAGAATGCAGGGCGTCTTCTTGAGTGTTCGAATCATGGCGTACCCTCTTCGCAGAAAGAGACAGAGATTACCAAATGATCGTAGCACCTCGCGGCGTGATATATACTTGGCGAGGTCCGAAAGGAGATCACCATGAGGATTGCCGCCGCAATTGCTTGCGCCCTAATGGCCGCGTCCGTAACGGCACAGACGCCCGCGCCCAAACACAGCGTCACCCCGGAGGAGTACGAGCGCTGGAAAACTGAACTTTCCAACTGGGGCCGCTGGGGCAAGGACGATGAGATCGGAGCCTTGAACCTGATCACTCCCGCGAAACGGAAACAGGCGGCGGCGCTGGTGAAGGAAGGCGTCTCCGTGTCGATGGCGGGCGACTTGGATACGCAAAAAGCCGTTGACAATCCCAATCCTTTTGAGTTGAAGATGCTCACCATCGGAACGGACCAGCTCTCGGCGAACTATCACGGCATCGCCCACACGCATCTCGACTCGCTGGCGCACATCAACGACAAGGGCGTGTTCTTCAACGGATACAAGCCCGACGCCGATACAGTGATGAAGCAGGGACACGCGAAGAACTCCATTCACAACCTGAAGAACGGAATCTTTACGCGCGGAATCCTGATCGATATTCCCAGGCTCAAAGGTGTTCCGTATCTGGAGCCCGGCACGCCGATTTACGTGGAGGACCTGGAGGCCTGGGAGAAGAAAGCCGGCGTCAAAGTTTCCGCGGGCGACGCGTTGTTTGTGCGCACCGGAGTTTGGGCCCGGAGAAAGGCGCTAGGGCCGTGGCTGCGCGGACGCGCCGAGGGTGGCCGTGATGCGGGCCTCGATCCATCGGTGATCCCGTGGCTCAAAAAGCGGGATGTCGCGATTATGGGCAGCGATCATCCCCAGTACGTCGCGCCAGCGCTGTTACGCGGGGCGGTCCACGATTTCGCCTTGTTATACCTTGGCGTCCACCTGTTCGACAACTGCGATCTGGAAGCCCTAGCCGATGCCGCGGCGGCGCGGAAGCGCTGGGAGTTTCTCCTGACCGCCGCGCCCCTGGCGATTCCCGGAGGCACCGGCTCGCCCATCAATCCAATCGCGACCTTTTGAGCGCATGGAAATACCGCCCACACCCAGTAAGCTGTCGCGGCGATATTGTTGTTAGCGCTCTGATGGCTGATCCCGGGATCGCGCCACGGGGTTATAGCCCCGCTGGTCAGCATGCTACTGGGAGTCGAACCCACCGTGGCACGATGTTGCCGCGCGCTGGCTTTGAAGACCAAGCCTGGCACCCGGCGGGACTAGCTTCCAGCGCGAGTATAGCCAAGGCGGTTATCGCCGCCGCGACCCCTTGTTATAATTGCGCCCAAGGAGGTAACCAGCATGGGGCCTGACCCCAAGCGAGCCGGCATAATCGCCATCATCGCCGGATTGCTTACGCCCAGTTGATGAATGCTGCCTCAAGTCCTGGCAGGACTTGGATTAGTCTCGGTATTGAGCGCCGGCTGCCTGCTGTGGCTGGAGCGCCTTCAGCCGCTGTTCCTCGCGGTGGCTCTGGGGTCGCTCGCCTATCAGGTATGGGCGGTGCGTATCCGTCCGCCCAAATCGCGGACCTGGGGCGTCAAAGCGATTCTGACGGCCAGCCTGGCGCTGAACTTCATCGTAATCGGCGGCTGGATTGCGCTTGAGATCCGCTACCGCTAGAGTGAACGTGACATGAAATCGCGCAAGCCTGCGTGGGCGCTCCTGGCGCTCGCAGCGGTAACCGTTCAGCCCGGCGCCGCTCAAGTCGAGAAGGTAGCGATGCGCACCACCGGCATCTCCTGCGGAATTTGCGCCGGACTCTCCGAAATCTATTTCCGCCGCCTTCCGGGCGTCGATCAAGTGAAAATCAGCCTGTCCAAGGAAGCCATCCTGCTCACCTATAAGCCCGGCGCGGCGTTCGATCCCGAAGGCATCCGCAAGATCCTGCAGCCGCTCGAAGTCGGCGTGACGCAATTTCAGATCAGCGCCCGCGGCCGCATCGAGGTGCAAGGCGGCAAACAATTCCTGCTGGCGGGCAAAGACAAGTTCGAAGTGCTGTACGCCATCGATTCGCCGGCCGTTCCCCTGGACACTCCCGTATTCGTTGAAGCCATCCTCTGGGATCGCGTCGCGCCCATGCAGGTGAAGGTTTTGACCTTCAAACCGATGCGGTGAAGCGAAGTTTGCTCACGCAGACGAAGGCTTCCGGCGGGCATGGTTAATGGCATTGGATTTGTCCACAAAAAGTAACATTCCGAGCAGCCGACCATCCGCGAGTTGAAGCATTTGCCCTACCCTTGCCGAGGATTCGACCGATGAGTCCGCGCTCGGTCCAATCGATTTGGCTTCCGTTTTCGCCATAACGTCTGCCTATTTTCGTCCTATCGAATTGTCAGAAGACCCACCAACGTTTGCGTTTACGTTTCCTCGCTGCTGCGCCTGTTGGTTCCGGTGCAGGCACTTCGATCGACTCGCCGATTACTGAGAGCATGAGGTTGGCCCAGACCTTCACCTCTTTCCCGCTGCTAATGGTCACAGCGACAGGCATCGTCGAGAAGCCTGGAGACGCTACTGTAAATCGTGCAACACCCATTGGAAGACCGGTGAAGACTGCCGTCCCTGCGTTATCCGCGTGTTGCGTCAACAGCACCTTGTTTTCCTTATCGAGCAGCGAAATCTCAGCGTCCGGAACCAGCGCTCCCGTCTGATCGCTAACTCGAAAACGCACCCGCCCCGATTGAGCCAGCAACGGAGAAATCGCTGTCAGCAGCGCTCCCACCAATACGGCGCGCCTGCTGCGAGCCGGAGGAAGGGATTCTCCCGCCAGATAACCACACAGGCGGCCTGAAGATTCTCGTCTGAGGGTCTCGATCTCCTCTGTAGAGTATTGATCGAGAGCGTGGATGTCCCTTTGGCAGTGAGGACAGAACCGCTTGCGACCTTCGCCGGTTAGGTCGGACCAACGCGTCGGGCACGGATTCAGGATGGAAAACTGCTGAGCCACGCCGTTAATTGAATCGAATTGTGGTTCTATAGCCGTATGCACACGGATTGCCCGCTCACGTGGCAGCTCGAGGCTAATAGCGATGCTTCAAACCGGCGACGCCTTAGCGAGCAACCTTTGGCGCGGGTTCGTCGAACACCTCCGGCCACGCGAACGTCATAACCACGTTCCTAGCGCCATTGGGAACGATGAGCTCCTTGTGGATGGGATCGAGCGTCAACTCTCCGGCCATCCCCACGCCCGCGAGCTTCTGAACCGGAATCTTCCAGTGCGGCGCGGCGTTCCCAGGTTCATTCACGTTCCACGCGCAGACCGATCCCCGCTCGCACCCGCCCACGATCCAGCCCGCTTGCGTGACCCGCACCGGAACGTTATTCGCGCCCCCGCCGAGCAAGGTGTTCGACCCCGCGATAGTGAACTTCGGCTTGGCGTTTCCGCTCGCAGTGCGGTCAAAAACCAGCAAGCTGCCGCCCGTGCTGACGACCAAGAGATTACGGACCGCGTCAATGGCAATATACGGGAATCCGGTCCCCCTGGCGCTCGGGAAATTAAACCCGGTGTCCGGCCCGCCGAGCACGCGCTTCGGAGGCACGTCCCCGTTGGCCGAGCGATCGAAAACCAGGATGACGCCCTTCCCGGCGCCTCCGCTGCTGGCGACGCCAATGTAGATCTCGCCGTTCACCGGGTCCATCGCCATCTTGTCGTTGCCGTCGTAGCCCGTGCTCTGAATCTGCGTCCGCGGACCCTGGATCACCCGAACCGGAGCTTCTTCCCCCTTCGCTCCGCCGCGGAAGGTTAGGATGGCGTTGGCCAGCGGGCTATTGACGACCAGCTCATCCTGGACCGGATCATATTCCAGAGCGTGCATGGTCCGGCTGATTAACGTCTTCTGCCCCTCCAGCGCGCTGACCGGTACTGTATTTTCCTTCGCCAACCTGGCGAAGCTCGCAATCTGCGGTGTGTTTACTCAATTGGGGACCAGATACAAATCCCGCTTGCTGTCGAACGCGACCGCTTGAGGCTTTCCGAATTTCACGCTCTTCCTGCCCAACGGCGCACTGCGGATAGTGCGAATCGGAGCCACATCGCCGTTGGCGCCCACCGAGAACGCCGAAGCGGAAGAGTTCCCCATGTTCGACACCCAAACCTCCCGGTTTTTCGCGTCAAACGAGATCCCCGCGGGATGGTTCAAGCCGGTCTTCGGGCCGCTGATGATTTGGCTGGGGCTCACATCGCCTTCGTCCGTGCCCTTGAACACCAGGATGCTGCCGCCGACATCCTCGGCCACCCAAAGGTTGCCGGTTTCCGGGTCCAGCGTCATTCCTCCGGCCCAATCGAGCTGCGTCTTGGGCCCCTGAATGATCCGCAGCGGCGCGACATCGCCGCTGGCGCCCAAAGGATACACGTTGATCGAGGGCGGATAGAATTTGCCCGATCCGGCCACGTTCGGATCGCTGGAGTTGCCCCAAGTCCCCACGAACATCAGCTTTCTCTTGAAGTCCAGAACCAGGCCATGCGTGTCATGCAGGTAAGTGTGCGGCCCTTCCAGCACGCGCAGGGGCTGCTCCGTTCCCGAAGCCTCCTTCCGGTAAACCACGACCTTGGGCGGATACTGAATGGTGACGTACAGCTCGCCCTTTTCGTCGTCCAGGGCCGATGCAAAATTGCGGTGCGGCGTCTTCAGGATGCGAGCCGGAGCGACATTGCCCGCACTGCCGCCAGCGAAGACCAGAACATTATCTTCCGTGTCCATGGCCACCGAATAAATGTCGCCCGTTTTTGCATCCACGGTCAGGCCGTTGTTGTACTCGCAGTGCGTCTGGTCGCCCTGAATCACCCGCTTGGGCGTGGTGGATTCCGACGTCGCCGGAGTGTTGTCCGTACGGTTAAAGATCTTGATGCCGAACAGGTTGGTGTCCTGCAGGATCACCTCATCCCGCACCGGATCGACCGCCACGGAGCTGTAAATCGGGTAGGTGTCCTTAATGGTGCGCACCGGAGGGCGCGTCACATCCAAAGTGTCCGCGGCGTACGCGGTGGACTCAAATTCGGCGAAGAGACTGCCGGACTCGGAGACCGCAGCGGGCATACGGCAGGCGTCGCCAACCTCGAGCATCTGCTCCACCGAGATCAGACGAGCCGAGCCTTGAGAAACCTCCCGTGTGACGCGGTTACCCGTCGAGAAGAGAAAGGCAGCGGCAGCAAGCGTCACCCCCGCCCACCCAAACGCGTTACGCCGGCGTTTCTCCATACGGATCATGATTCCTTAGCGATGCATGGGTGTCAAGGGCGTTCGGCGGCTCACTTCCGGTCCGTCGCACCCGGAGGTGGCTCAGTCCAGCTGACGACAATCTCGCGAGGTTCGTCCTCCGTTATTTCCTTCTCCAACTGGATCAGCTTAATGTAGTCGGCGAGAGTGCCCTTCAACTCTCCCTTGGCCAGCGAATCCCCGAGTTTTTCGCGCAACAGCCTGACCGTTTCCCCGATACTCTTCGGAGACTCCGCGGACCCCGCATTAGCAATATCGGCCTCTACCTCGTTCGCAGGCGGCTTGTGACGTACTGGCATGGGATCTCCTTCCCGGTCCAACTCTACGCCACCGCCCCGAGTCCTTCCCCGGCCCCAAAGCAGCCAACTAGCTGATCCCAACCCACATCGAATTCCAAACCGTTCTGTGATTGAACCCCTCAGAGCCGTGAAGTTTCCGAACTCTTTGGATGGTAGCTCCGGCCTCCAGGCCGGAGTCAAGCCACATCCAAACAGCCCGCTGTAATAGCGCTCTCACAAGGAGTCCATCCTACAACTTGCCTGAAGCGAACCTTTCCCGTACTCTGGGAGCCATGGAGGTACATTTCACTCCCGAGCAGGAAGCGCAGCTTACGCAAATCGCCACCAACGCAGGCACCGACGCCGAGCGCTTGGTGAAGGATGCCGCATTGCGTCTGCTGAAGGGCGATGCCGGCTTCCGCGCCGTCCCTCCCGGCAGTGTGGTTGCAGAGGTGCGTGCTTTACGCGCCCGAGTCAAACCTGACCCCGCCAGCTGGACCACGCGCGATTACGTCCGTTATGGTCGGCGCTAGTTCCCGCATCTGGTTCTAGATGCCGCCTCTGGTTGTGGACGCTTCCATCGCCCTGGCATGGGCTTTGCCCGATGAAAGCAGCGCCTATGCGGATGAAGTTTTAGCCGCCGTTGAGCGGGATGGCCTACGTGTTCCCGAACTCTGGGCGCGGGAGGTCGCGAACGGTCTTGCCGTCGCCCATCTTCGCAAGCGCATCACATCCGCTGATGAGAAGGCGTTTCTGGCGGCCTTGTCGCACTTGAGTATCGAGGTTGAAGAACCCTCCGCCGCTTTAACCGTGATTCGCGATGGAACGGCAGCAGCGATGCGTTATGGCCTTACGTCTTACGATGCCGCGTATGTCGATCTTGCTTCGCGAGAAAGACTCACCCTGGCCACTCTCGACACGGCGATGCGCAAGGCTGCCGAGCAATCCGGGATTACGATTTTCCGGCAAGAGTAGCTCCTAATCGTAGGATCAAATCTCCCAACAGATCGGCTCCGAGCCCGCCGGCGGGGACCCGGCTCATGCAGCGATGGTAATTCGCTAAATGCCAACGAACTCCAACGGGTCTTCCGGCCCGCCCTCCGCTTCCAGGCATAACTCGATGGCTAAGCGCGTTTGTCGTCCCGTACCCCAAAGCCTCAACGAATCGAAAGTCAGATCAACGGTTTGGGCGTTATACGCCCAAGTCGGGCAGTCTTTCATGCACCTCACAGATGCTTTTAGCCCACCGTCCAAGCCGCCGATGGGTTCGCGTTCGGTTGCGTTATCTCCCCAAGCAGTATCTACTTAAGGTGCCATGCAAAAAAGCTTTCTAGTCCCCCGAACTGGCAGGGCCGGAGTAGCGGTCCTGGCGTTTTTCGCTTCGGCGGCTCTCGGAAACACCATTGGCGTTACGAATACTAACGACAGCGGCCCAGGCTCGCTGCGGAACGCGATCACCAGCGCGGCGCCGGGCGACACGATTTATTTCAATTCGAAAGCGATTCGCTTCCCAGCCACCGTTACGCTGGCCAGCACTCTTCAGATCAGCCAAGATGTGACGATCCTCGGACCGGGCGCCTCCCTGCTGTCCGTCAGCGGGGGAGGTACGGTCGAGGTTCTGTTTGTTCATGCGGGTATCGTGAACATTTCGGGCGTAACCATAATGGATGGGAATGCCGGCTACGCTAGTGTAGTGTCCAACAAATAGCTGGACATTCAGATAAGACTGGTTCATACTGGGTCATGCCCCGCCCAACCCCCGTGCTGGTCGTGTCTGAGGATCAGCGGGAGCAGATCCAGCAGTGGTTGACGGCGTTGGGAACGCCGCAACAGGTGGCCCTTCGGGGCCGCATCGTGCTCGCATCGGGCGGCGGTAAATCGGAGGCTGCCATCGCTGCCGAGTTGAATGTCAATCGGAAAACAGTTCGTCTGTGGCGAGAGCGTTTTGTCGCGCAAGGTCTGTCGGGTCTATGGGAGATCGCACCGGGCCGGGGCCGCAAGGCCACCTACGATCCGGAGCGAATCAAGGCCGTCATCGACGCTACACTGCAATCCAAACCGAAAGGGATGACGCACTGGAGTTGCCGTCTGATGGCGGCCAATCAGCGGATCAGCAAATCGACAGTAAGTAATCTGTGGCGCAGTCACAACATCAAGCCGCACCGCACCAAAAAGTTCAAGTTGTCGCGGGACCCGAAGTTCCTCGAAAAGCTCACCGATGTCATTGGTCTTTACTTGAATCCGCCCGACCAAGCGATGGTGCTCTGTGTCGACGAAAAGAGCCAAATTCAAGCCTTAAACCGCACTCAGCCCGGTCTGCCGTTGAAAAAGGGACGTTGCGGTACGATGACCCACGACTACAAGCGAAACGGAACCACCACGCTGTTCGCAGCTCTGGATGTGCTGCAGGGGAAAGTCATCGGGGAATGTCGCACGCGGCACCGGCATCAAGAGTTCTTGAAGTTTCTGCGGCGCATCAACCGGGAATTTCCGGGCAACACACCGCTCCATCTAGTGATTGACAATTACGGTACCCACGGCACGGTCGAGGTCAAAGCGTGGCTCAAAAAGCATACGCGCTTCGTCATCCATTACGTTCCCACCAGTTGCAGTTGGCTCAACCTCATTGAGCGTTGGTTCGCCGAGTTGACCAACAAGCGCATCCGCCGCGATTCCTTTCTTTGCGTCGCTGATCTCACTGCGGCGATCCAGGATTTCCTGGCTGCTTGGAACGCAAGCCCCAAACCCTTCGTCTGGACCGCCACCGTCGACTCGATCCTCGCCAAACTCGCCAGATGCCGTCAAACTCTCGAACAGATCCAGCCCGGCTGCACTGCTCGTAAAACCCCTAAACGAAAGTCCAGCTAATTCCTGGACACTACA
>DATNJC010000188.1:0-89055 GCA_035604115.1 Bryobacteraceae bacterium
GCCAGTCGCGGAGGCTTGGCGGCAACAGTAGGTCTTGCTCCGGCAGGTAGTCTCGGTAGCCCTTTGGCATAAAACATTATGTACCGGTTCCGTTCCATTCATGCCTGCGAACTTGCGGTTTTATTCGGACAGGCTCCTAGGGCAACATCACTCGCAGCATTCCGGGCCCCCGTAGCGGTATAGGCAATAGCGTGGAGAGTTTACGGCGAGGAGAACTGGTAGGCGAAGGGCTGCGCTTCGCACTAAGGGTCGTTGGAAAGTGTCCCAGGGACTGCTACAGACGGCATCAACCCAACGGATTCGCCGTAGCGCGCGGGCGTTCGTTAATGCCGCGCGCAGAAGCTGCGTTCGCGAGTTCTGGGAGTGGGCGCGATGCAAGCCAGTGACGCTTCCATCTGTGGAACAGTTAGTCGAATCCCTCTCTCATTTGTCGGGCGTGGCAGACGAACAGGAGGACACTGAGACGCCGATTTTCGTTCTTTCCACGGGGTGGAGAAGTGGTTCAACACTGCTTCAACGTATCTTGGTTACTGATCCGAACCTGCTTCTATGGGGAGAACCGCTCGGGGACATGGCGCTCGTGTCGAGAGTTGCTGAAATGCTATGCAGCACCTCCACGTTTTCTTCGCTACAAACTCACTGTGTCACCGACAGTCTGGCTCCATCGTCGTTGGCTACATCCTGGATCGCTACCCTTTACCCTCCCGGCAACAGCTTTCGGCTTGCGCTACGAAGTCTTTTCGATCAGTGGCTTGCCGAACCGGCCCGGCAACGGGGATTTACCCGCTGGGGTTTCAAGGAAGTCCGGCTGGGCGCGACTGAAGCAAACCTTCTGTCTTGGTTATACCCCCGCGCCAAGTTCCTAATTTTGTCGCGCCATCCGTACGACTGCTACCGATCGTTGTCGGATGCGGGTTGGCATCACGTTTTCTACAGGTCTCCAGACATACGGGTCGATTCGGCTGCTGGGTTTGCGAGACACTGGAACCGGCTGGCTACAAGTTGGTCTGAACTTCCGGATGGATTTCCCGCGCTGCATATCAAATACGAAGATCTCGTCGATGGCAGGTTTGACTTCCGCAAAGTTGAATCGTGGCTAGGGGTCGAGATTAGAGAGTCGCTGGCACTCTCAGCCTCCGTTAGCCACACCGCAGTACGCGATCGGCTTGCTTGGCATGAACGCTTGATCATAGCGCGCGAAGCGGCTCAGGGAATGAAAGCCCTCGGTTATTCCAAATAGTATTTTGCGACTTGAATATCCGAACCGGCGCAGGTCCCTTTATCTGACGCTACGTCAGATGACCTTGGCCCGTCTTGCCGACCATCGTGCGCTTCTTCATGAAAGGCCGCGTACAGGTGGTATTCCATTACCTGATCAGCAAGAGCTCTAGTTTAAAAATTCTACTCTCTCCGGTTAGAGAGAGGTGGCGAATATGAAACGTTACTTATGCATTGCGCCAGACGTTGTGCTCGGCAAAAACGTGAAGTTGTCGACCTTCATTAATCTCTACGGCTGCGAAGTGGGGGACGAGACCAAGATCGGGGCCTTCGTGGAGATTCAAAAGAACGCCAAGGTGGGCAAGAACTGCAAGATTTCAAGCCATTCCTTCATTTGCGAAGGGGTCACCATCGAAGACGATGTGTTCATCGGGCACGGCGTGACGTTCATCAACGACACGTATCCGCGGGCGACCGTGGAAAACGGGGGCTTGCAGACGGAAGCCGACTGGACGGTGGAACGGACGCTGATCAAGAAGGGCGCGTCGGTGGGTTCCGGCGCGACCATTCTGGCCAACGTGACCATCGGAGAACGCGCCATTGTTGGAGCCGGGAGCGTGGTGACAAAGCACGTCCCCCCGAATGCCATCGTCGCGGGAAATCCGGCTTGCGTCATGCGTCTGCTGGAGTCCGGCTCTGCCGCCAAGGTAGCGACTGCGGCTAAGAACGCTGATTCGCCCGCGCGGATCGCCGAGCGCTTGGCCGGGCAGGCTGGCAGGAAGACCGCTGCATCCATCAAATCTACTTCGTCCAAATCTACTTCGTCAGCTATCAAATCGACTATGTCTGGGAGGACACGATGACCGCAAGTAACAAAGGGATCCCGTTCATGGATCTCATCACGCCACATAACGAGCTGAAGAAAGAGCTGTCGAGTGTCTTTCAGAGCGCTCTAGAAACGGCTTCCTTCATCGGCGGGCCGATGGTGGAGGAGTTTGAGCGCACGTTCGCCGAGTACTGCCAGACGCCTTATTGTGTCGGCGTGGGCAGTGGGACGGATGCCGCGAGATTCGCGTTGATGGCCGCTGGAATCAAGCCCGGGGACGTAGTCGTTACAGTCCCCAACACCTTCATCGCGACCACCGAAGCGATTTCCCAAGCCGGCGCGCGAACGGAGTTTGTCGATATCGACGAACGCACTTACAACATGGATCCCGAGCGGCTCAAGGAATACCTGGAGCTGGAGTGCTACGTGGATTCGCGTTCCGGGGCGCTGACCAGCCGCAGACTTAACGCACCCGTCCGGGCCGTGGTTCCGGTGCACCTGTATGGCCAGCCCGCCGACATGGATCCCATCCGGAAGCTGGCCGAGACTTACGACCTGACGGTGGTCGAAGACGCGTGCCAGGCGCATGGTGCGGAATACTATTCGGAACATTCCCGGAGCTGGGAACGGGCGGGTTCCATGGGCAAGGCGGGAGCGTTCAGCTTCTATCCCGGAAAGAACCTGGGGGCCTGCGGAGAAGCCGGGGCGGTTACGACGCATGATCCGGAGATCGCCAAGACGATTCGGATGCTGCGCGATCACGGCCAGAATCGCAAGTATTATCACCAGATGGAAGGCTTCAATGGCCGTCTGGACGCCATCCAAGCCGGCATCCTGCGGGTCAAGCTAGGCCGCCTGGATGAATGGACGGAACTGCGCCGCGATGCAGCCGGCCGCTACTTGGAGCTGTTGGCGGATCTGGATGAGAAGGTGGTCCTGCCGTTTCAGCCCATGTGGGCGCGTCCGGTGCATCACCTGTTCGTGATCCGAGTTCCCGAACGGGACGCATTGATGAAGCATCTGGCGGCGGAACACATCGGTACGGGGATTCACTACCCCATACCGCTGCACCTGCAGGACGCATATACTGGCTTGGGCTATAATCAGGGGGACTTCCCGGTGACGGAGAGAGTTTCTTCCGAGATTCTGTCGCTGCCCATGTTCCCCGGCTTGACGGCGGAGCAACAGCGCCGGGTGGTCGGTCAAATCGCTAAGTGCGTGGCGCCCCGCGGCGCGCGCGCGTTTTCCGAGCCCTTGGGGGTGCGGAGCATTGCTAACTAAAGCCGGCTAACGAAAGCCGCCAACCGAAGCTAATGGATCACAATCAATCGCCAGAACAGGAAACCGACCTACATGAGTCGCTGCGCCAGATCCTAGGGGCTCTCAAACGCCGGCGGTGGTGGATCATGTTGTCCGCCAGCGTCATTATTCTAGGGACGGCCGGGTGGTCTCTGTTGCTTCCCAACCTCTACACGTCGGAAGCCAAGATTCTGGTGGCGGAGCAGCAGATTCCGCAAAGCGTGGTCGACGCGACCGGCAATACGAACATCGTCGACAAGCTGCAGATCATCAGCCAAGAAATTCTCTCCCGCGCGCGCTTGGTCAATATTGCCGATCAGTTCGGGCTCTACGCTAAGAAGAGAAGCAAGCTCACGGACGAACAGGTTGCCGAACTGATGCGGAAGGCGATTGACGTTCAGCCGGTAGATCCGTCGTCGGGGCGGAATGCTTTTAACGCCTTCAGTATCTCGTTCACTGCCGACACTCCAGTATTGGCGCAACAGGTCACAAAGACGCTGGCGTCTTTGTTTATCGAGAGCGATTTGAAAACGCAACAGAGCCAGGCAACCAATACCGTGGACCTCCTGAAGGACCAAGTGAACCGCAAGCGCCGGCAGCAGGCCGAGCTGGAGCAGCGCCGGCGGGAGGCCGAGACCCAGTATCTTGAAGTGGCGCCCGAGCAACAGGTCCCGACGGAATCCAGCCGGCTGCCGGAGCTGCGATCGCAGCTCCAGAATGCGATGGGAGGTCTAAACCGGGCCCGCCAACAGCGGCTGTATCTGGAATCGGTGTTGAACAGTACTCTCACCGGAAGTCTGGCGCGGCTGCAATCGGAACGGAGCGCACTGTTGCTGCGTTTCACTCCGCAGTATCCCTCAGTGGTGAAAAAGGACCAAGAGATCGCTAGAGTGGAGGCGATGCTCAAAGCACAAAAATTGGGCGGCGGAGACCAGCCCGACATCGCTGCGGATGACCCGACGGTGGGCCAACTGTGGGGCCAGCTGCGAGCAAATTCCCAAGAGATCTTGGACCTGTCGAAGGATGAGGATCGTCTGAACGCAGCCATTACCGAAGAGGAGGGACGCGCGAAGGCGACGGCTGCGGCGTCTCAAAGCCGCGTCGTCGAGGCGCCCTTGCGGCGGCAGCAGTTGGCTGCTATCGATCGGGAAAACGAGATCCTGACGCAGGAAATCCTGGATTTGGAGAAAAAGCAGCAGCAGTCCGGGCTGGTGGCGGATATTCAACAGCGGGAGCAGGGACAACAGTTCCGCGAGATCGACCCGGCGAGCTTTCCGACGGTTCCATCCAGCCCCAAACGGCTCAGAATCAACCTCGCGGGTGTGGGAATCGGTCTGGCATTAGGATTGGCGCTCGGGTTGTTCATGGACACCCGGACGCGCTCGTTCTACACGGAGACGCAACTCAGTAAGGGCTTCCCGATGGCTCTTACTATCGGAGTGCCCCTGTTGCTTACGCCCCGCGAAAAGAGTAGTCTCAAACGGAAACTGGCCTTCGAATGGCTGGCTGTAGTAGTGTTGATGGCGGTCGGCCTGATGGCCGAGTATTACGTTTACCGGCAAGGTTAGGATGCCGTCGCGGCCCTTGATCCTGATTACAGTGATCGATCGCAAGGAGAATCCGCTCAAACCCTCCCTTTTAGGCGGAACAGCTGAATGAGCAAGATATTCGAGGCATTAAAGCGGCTGGAGCGAGAGTCCGGTACACTTTCTTCGGACTTCGCCAACGACGCGCAGGTGGTGTTTGAGGGACCGGCCTTTGAGGAACACGCCGCGGTAGTAGCCGATTCACGTTCCGCGCCCGCCGGGGCGCCCGCGGACGATCTCGGGCCGGGGTTCGACGTCGCCTCAGCGGTGTTTGCCACATCGACAGTCGATTTCGCGCCGCCGGAAGATGTCGCGGCGGAATATGCGCCGACGATTTTTAGCCTGGAGCAACTGCCGGCTGAAAACGCCGTCATCACAGCCGAGAGCCGGATCGTTCTTTACACCGACCCGCACGGTGCCGGAGCGGACCGATTCAGACTGCTAAAAATGCGTCTCCAGAGCGCGTGGGAGAAGGGGAGACTCAGGAAGCTCCTGATCACCAGCCCGCTGCCGGCGGAAGGCAAGTCGACGGTGGCTCTGAATCTGGCTACGGCTCTCGCGGAACAGGGGAAGCGAACCGTTCTTCTGATTGAGGGCGATCTTCGCAGACCCATGCTGTGTTCACGCCTGGGCCTCCGTCCCGGGCCCGGACTCGCAGAGTGTCTGGAAAGTGGTTGTGATCTGATTTCCGTGCTGCGGCGCATCGAGCCCCTCGGCTGGTACCTTCTGCCGGCGGGACAGGTGCAGGGCAATCCCACGGAACTCCTCCAGTCGGAGGGGCTCTCCAGCGTGATACAGGCCGTGTCTCCGTGCTTCGACTGGATTGTGATCGACTCTCCTCCGGCCACGCCGCTGGCGGATGTTCCGGCATTAAAAGCGCACGCCGATGCGAGTTTGTTGGTCGTCCGGGCCGCCTCAACTTCGCGAGAAGCGATTGAGGCCGCCATCGCCCGCTTGGGGTCTAAGCACATCCTAGGGATGATCCTCAATGGCGCGGAGCAACTCGATCAGCTCTATTCCAAGTATTACTGACCAACCATTTCCAAGCTAGAATTCCGGCTTTGTTCCCGACTCACCGCCGACGCGGCGGGTGATCCGTCGAACACAGTTTCTCGCGTTACCAAGGTAAAGTGTGACAGTTTTATTGCTCAGCTCCAACGAGAGCTGAAGCTCACAGCGGAGGGTATACAATATGATTCGATTTGGAGTGATCGGGTACGGATATTGGGGGCCGAACGTAGTACGGAATCTTCGGGGCCTCGATTCCACCCGGGTGGTGGCGATCTGCGATAAGAGTGAAGCCGCCATCCGGCGGGCCAAGCAGGCGTACCCGGATGTTCGCGTAGCTACGGATTGTACGGAGCTGCTAACGGCGCCGGACATCGACGCTATCGCGGTGATTACGCCGGTCTGGACGCACTTCGACCTGGCCCGGACAGCGCTGCTCAACGGAAAGCATGTGTTCGTGGAGAAACCGTTCACGGCCACCTCCGCCCAGGCCGAGGAGTTGATCGAGCTGGGGGAGAAGAACAATCTTCAAATCATGGTGGATCACACGTTCCTGTTTACGGGAGCGGTGAAAAAGATCAAGCAACTGGTCGACGACAACACCCTGGGCAAGCTGTACTACTACGACTCCACCCGGGTGAATCTGGGACTGTTCCAGCACGATGTGAATGTGCTGTGGGATCTGGCGCCGCACGATCTCTCGATCGTCGACTACCTGATCGGCGAGCGTCCGGAGGCCATCGTGGCCACCGGTGAAAAGCACCTGAACGGTCTGACCGATATCGCGTTCCTGACGGCCTACTATCCGGACAATGTCATCGCGCACATCAACGTCAATTGGCTGTCCCCCGTCAAGGTCCGGACCACTTTGATCGGCGGAGAGAAGAAAATGGTAGTGTGGAACGATCTGGAAGCGGATGAGAAGATCAAGGTGTACGACCGGGGCGTGCAGATGAACAGCCGCGAAGGCGTATACAAACTTTTGGTCAGCTACCGGTCGGGTGACATGTGGGCGCCCAAGATCGAGGCGACCGAGGCGCTGAAAGCCGAATTGTCGTACTTTACGGACTGCATCACCAAGGGAGAGGTTCCTATCAACGACGGGTTGGCCGGGCTCAGAGTGGTGCGCATGCTCGAAGCGGCGGAAGAGTCCTTAAGCCGCAAGGGCGAAGCCGTGTACGCGTGAGCCTCCGGTAGCGGGGCGGTTGGTAAGCCTGCGACGGGTTGGCAGTCCGCTTGGCCGCGTGTCGAGTAACTTCGAGCGCCGGTTACCAGCCGGCGCACAAGATGTCATCCTACCCCACAACGGAGTTCCATCAGACGGTCAGAGAACCAGGGGCCGAGGATGGTGCGGATAGCCGGTGAAGATTGTTTCGATCGTCGGCGCGCGGCCGCAGTTCGTCAAAGCCGCCGCGGTGAGCCGGGTGTTGCGGAACCGGCACCACGAAGTTCTGATCCACACCGGGCAACACTACGACTATGAGATGTCCGGGATCTTCTTCGATGGGCTGAATCTGCCGCCGCCGGACAAGAACCTGGAGGTCGGCTCAGGGTCGCACGGCGCGCAATCCGGCGCCATGCTCAAGGGCATCGAAGACGTGCTGCTCGCCGAGCGCCCGGATTATCTGTTGATCTACGGCGACACCAACTCGACTCTGGCGGGAGCGCTGGCAGCAGCCAAGCTTTCCGTGCGGGTGGTGCACATCGAAGCCGGGCTGCGCAGTTTCAACCGCCGCATGCCAGAAGAGGTCAACCGCGTGGTGGCGGATCACCTGTCGGATTTGCTGCTGTGTCCCAGCGGCACGGCCGTCCGGAATCTGGCCGCCGAAGGGATTACGCGGGGTGTCCATCTGGTGGGCGACGTGATGCTGGACGTCTTGAACTGGGCCCGGCAGCGGCTGGCGGAGCGGCCGTCCGCCATCTTCGATCGGCTGGATCTGGCTCCCCAGGGTTACCTGCTCGCGACTCTCCACCGCAGCGAGAACACAGACGACGTGTCGCGGCTCGCGCGGATCTTGCAGGCTTTCAATTGGCTCCAGGAACCGCTGGTGTTTCCGGTGCATCCTCGCTCCCGCAAAGCGATCGCGGACGCGGGCTGCCCCATCGGGAAGCATATCCGGCTGATCGATCCGGTGGGCTATCTGGATATGGTGGCGCTGGCTGGCGGGGCGCGGATGATCCTGACGGATTCCGGTGGATTGCAAAAGGAAGCCTACTGGCTCGGGGTACCGTGCGCGACCATGCGGGAAGAAACGGAATGGGTCGAGACGGTGGAAGCCGGGTGGAACATGTTGGTCGGGTCGGACCCGGAAAAACTGCTGGCGGCCGCGAGGTCATTTTCGCCCGGACCTTTGCGCCCTGCGCTCTATGGCGACGGGTTCGCCGCGGCTCAGTGCGTGGAATTGTTGGGTTGATGGTCGGAGGAGAATACTGAATGTCTAATGCAGCAACTAAAGTCGCGGTAGTGGGCGTGGGTTACTGGGGGAAAAACCTGGTGCGGAATTTCCATGAGTTGGGCGCCCTGGCTGCCTTGTGCGACCCGCTGGAATCGGTACAGACCAGCTATGAGCGCCAGTACCCCGGCGTCACGTTTCATCGCGAGTTCAGCGCGGTCCTGGCGGACCCTGCGATCACGGCCGTGGCGCTCGCGACGCCGGCGGTGACGCATTTCGAAATGGCCAAAGCGGCGCTCGAGGCGGGCAAAGACGTGCTGGTCGAGAAGCCCCTGGCCATCGACGTGAAGCATGGCGAAGATCTCGTCCGGCTGGCCGAGGCCAAGGGACGAATCCTGATGGTCGGGCACATTCTGCGGTACCACCCGGCTATCTTGAAACTCCAGCAGTTGATCCGCGAGGGCGCGCTCGGCAAGATCAATTACGTGTACTCGAACCGATTGAACATCGGCAAGATCCGCACCGAGGAGAATATATTGTGGAGCTTCGCTCCGCACGATATCTCGGTCATCCTGGCGCTGCTGAATGAAATGCCCAATCGTGTCGCCTGCCACGGGAGCGCGTATCTGAGCCGCGATGTCGCCGACGTTACGTTGAGCCACTTCGACTTTTCGAGCGGCGTACAGGCGCACATTTTCGTCTCCTGGCTGCATCCGGTCAAAGAGCAGAAGCTGGTCGTGGTGGGGTCGGACAAGATGGCGGTGTTCGACGACACCGCCGAGCACAAGTTGGTGCTCTATCCCCATAAAGTCGAGTGGAAGAACCGGATTCCCTCGGCGATCAAAGCCAATGCGGAAGTCGTGGAGCTCGAAAATCGCGAGCCTCTCAAAGACGAGTGCCAGCATTTTCTAGACTGTGTGGATCTCCGCAGGCCGGCGGTCAGCGATGGCGCCGAAGGTCTGCGGGTGCTGCGCGTGCTGGACGCGTGCCAGCGGGCCTTGGCGAACGGAACGATTCATCTCGATTCAACCGAGGTTGCTGCTCCGAAGCCGGCGTTGCCCTACTTCGTCCACGAATCCGCGTATGCCGATGCGGGCGCCGAGATCGGCGCGGGCACCAAGATCTGGCATTTCTCGCACGTCATGAAAGGCGCGCGGATCGGGGAGCGCACCATCATCGGCCAGAACGTGAATGTCGATGGCGGTACGGTCATCGGAAACAATGTCAAGATCCAGAACAACGTCTCCGTTTACACCGGCGTGACCATCGAAGACGACGTGTTTTTGGGGCCGTCCTGCGTGCTGACCAACGTCACCAATCCGCGCTCGCAGGTGAACCGGCACTCGCTATACGAGACCACGCATTTGAAGCGCGGGTGCACCATTGGCGCCAACGCCACCATCGTTTGCGGCGTCACGATCGGACGATATGCGTTTGTGGGAGCTGGTTCGGTGGTGACCAAGGATGTTCCGGACTTTGGATTGGTGGTGGGAAACCCCGCGCGTCAAGTGGGATGGATGAGCCGGCATGGCCATCGTCTCGAAGCGACGGACGCGAGTGGTGTGATGATTTGCCCGGAGACTGGGTACCGTTATAAAGAAGTCGAGCCCGGCGTCCTGCGATGCCTAGATCTCGACGAAGAAGCTCCTTTGCCGGCCGAATTCAAGGCGGGCAAGAAATCTTATAAGCAATTAAAAGAGGAAGCCAAGTATGAACGTTCCTTTGCTTGATCTTAAGGCGCAGTACACGGCCATCAAGGCCGAAGTAGACGCCGCCATCGCGGAGGTCATGGAGTCCCAGCATTTCATCCTGGGGCCTAAGGTGGACCAGTGCGAGAAGGCGGTCGCGGCGTACTCTAACTGCTCGCATGCGGTGGGAGTGTCTTCGGGCAGCGATGCGCTGTTAATTTGCCTGATGGCTGAAAACATCGGTCTGGGCGATGAAGTCATCACCACGCCCTACACCTTCTTTGCCACCGCCGGAGCGATTGCGCGTCTAGGTGCGACGCCGGTGTTCGTGGACATCGATCCCAAGACCTACAATCTGGACCCCGCGCAGATCGCGTCGAAGGTGACCAAGAAGACGCGCGCCATTCTGCCGGTGCATCTGTATGGACAGATGGCCGACATGGACGCGGTGATGCGCGTCGCCAATGAGCATGCCTTGATTGTCATCGAAGACGCCGCGCAGGCCATCGGCGCCGAGCATAACGGACGGCGGGCGGGTACGTTCGGACACTACGGGTGCTTTTCGTTCTTCCCCTCCAAGAATCTCGGTGCGGCGGGAGATGGGGGTATGGTGGTCACCAATGACGCGCAGCGCGCCGAGAAATTGAAGGTCCTCCGGGCGCATGGATCCAAGCCGAAATATCATCACAAGGTGATTGGAGGCAACTTCCGTTTGGATGCGATCCAGGCGGCGGTGGTCTCCGCCAAGCTGCCGCATCTGGATAGCTGGACCGCAGCCCGGCAGCGCAACGCGCAACGCTACGACCAGTTGTTCCGCGAGTCGGGTGCGCCGGTGGAAATTCCAGTGGTGTCAGCCAGCCGGCACATCTTCAATCAGTACGTAATCCGCGTACAAGGCCGCGACGAGTTGCAGGCGCATCTGCAGAAGAACGGTGTGGGGACCGAAGTGTACTACCCGGTGCCGATGCACTTGCAGGAATGTTTCGCGTATCTTGGACACACCCCCGGCGCGTTCCCGGAAAGCGAGCGGGCGGCCCAGGAAACACTCGCGCTGCCGATTCATCCGGAACTGACCGAGGCGCAAGCGCGGTATGTCGTAGGCTGTGTCGAGCAGTTTCTGGCTGTACCGGCGCTGGCCGGGGCCCCGGCGCAACGGGCGGCGGAGTAGGTTCTTGATCGGAGTCGTTTCCAAAGCCGGTCAAGCCGGGGCGGTGCGGGAGTTCTTCGAGCTCTTCAAGACACCCTGGGAATTCTACGCGCCTGGGCGGTCTTACGACGTCCTTATCGCCACTGCGGAGGAGGTCCCGGACGTCGCGGTCAAGCTCCTGGTGGTCTCCGGCGCCTCGGCGAAGGATACGACGCGGCAAGGGGCGGTCCGGCATGACGCCGTCCCGCAGGGAACAGTCGTCCATGATCGGGATCGATCGCTTCCGGTCTACGGTGAGCTGCTGACGTTCGCGCGGGAAATTGAAGCGGTAGCGTGTCTAACCGCGGGTTCTGAAATCGCGGCCCTCAAGGTTCGCTCTTCGGATTCCCTGGTGGTGCATTTGGGCTACGATCTCTTCGAGGAAGTGCGCTTTCTCCTTTCGGCCGGACAGCCGGCGGAGCACGCTTCCACGCCGGCGCTCGATCTGCACATCCAGTTGTTACGCGAATGGATGCTGGAGGCGGAGCTGGCCTTTTTTGAGATCTTGCCGGCACCCGCGGGTTATAGCTTCGTGGCGTGTCTGACGCATGATATCGATTTTGTGGGGATCCGGCGGCACTTCTTGGATCATTCGGCGTGGGGTTTCCTGCTGCGGGCCACCGTGGGGTCGGTGCGTAACTTCGTCCAGGGACGGCTTTCTTTCGAGCGCTTGCTTAAGAGTTGGCGCGCCGCCGCGTCGCTGCCGTTCGTGTATGCCGGGTGGGCGAACGATTTCTGGGAACCGTTTCCGTGGTACCTGGAAGCCGAGCAAGGCTTGCCCGCCACGTATTTCCTGATTCCGTTTAAGCGACGGGCCGGCGACAAGGTACCCGGCCGTCACGCTTCACGGCGCGCTACCGCCTACGATGTCACCGACCTTGCGGAGTGGACTGCCGTCCTGCAAGAGCGTGGCTGCGAACTGGGCGTCCATGGCATCGACGCCTGGCACAGTGAAGACCGCGGACGCGAGGAGCTGGCCCGGTTGGAAACCGTGACCGGGGAGTCCGCGACGGGCATCCGGATGCACTGGCTCCTTCAAGACGAGAACACTCCGTCGGTGCTGGAACGAGCCGGGTATGTCTACGATTCCACCTGCGGTTATAACGAGACCGTCGGCTATCGGGCTGGAACGAGTCAAGTGTTTCGCCCGCTAGAGGCACAAACCCTGCTGGAGCTGCCGATGCACATCCAGGATGGGGCGTTGTTCTATCCTCAAAGGCTCGGCCTCACGGAGGCTGAAGCCTTGAAGCGCTGCGAAGCTCTGATCGCGAATGCCCAACGGTTCGGCGGCGTGTTGACGCTGTTGTGGCACGACCGCAGCCATGGGCCGGAGCGGTTTTGGGGCGAGTTTTACCGTACTTTGTTGCACAAACTGAAATCGCTGGATGGCTGGTTCGGCTCGGCTGCGCAAGTCACTTCGTGGTTTCGGCAGCGCCGCGAGGTGTGCTTCGAGCGGGGACGCGACGCCCAGGTTTCCATCGTGTACGCCGGCGCGGAGATTCAACCGCCGTTGAACGTTCGCGTGTATGGGGCGGAATCGGGGCAGGGAACTCGCGGTTGTGTCGACCTTCCCTGGAGCGGGAAGCCGGCCGAAGAACTTGAAATTAGAACCAACCGGGCGCTGTTGCCGGCACTTTCACGGTCATGAAATCCGTCTGCCTGGTGGTTCAAATGGTCTACGATGTCGACGTGCGGGTGCGCCGGAAGGCGGAGGCACTGGTGGCGGCGGGCTATTCAGTGGACGTGCTCGCGCTGCGCCCCGATTCCGGCCAAAAAAAATACGCGCTCAATGGGGTCCAGGTCCACACCGTGTCGCTGGGGAAGAAACGCGGGTCCCTGGTGCGCTATTTTTACGAATACTTCGCGTTCTTCCTGTGGGTGTTCGTTCGCATCCCCATTCTGATGCGCCGCCGGCATTATGCGGTGATCGACGTGAACACGCTGCCGGACTTCCTGATTTTTGCTCCCATACTGGGCCGCTGGATGGGCGCCAAACTGCTTCTCGACATGCACGAAATTACGCCGGAATTCTTTATGTCCAAGTACGGGATTGGGGAGAACACGTTCGCCATCCGGACGCTCAAATTTCTGGAGAAGATCAGCCTGCAGTTTGCGGATCAGGTGCTGACGATTAACAAGCCGATTGAAGATCTGTTCGTGCGGCGCGGGATGGCGCGCTCGAAATCCACCATCATTATGAATTCCGCCGACGAGGCTCGGTTTCAGGGCGGCTCACCGGCGGCGGCTGCGACGGTGGGCGGAGAGAGGAAGAAGGAGTCGCGCGAGAATTTCGCGATGATGTACCATGGCACCCTGACCGAGATTTACGGGCTAGACATCGCCATTGAGGCCTTCGCCCAGGTGCATGAACAAATGCCCGGAGCCGAGTTGTGGATCCTTGGGTCGGGTCCGCAACGAGACCGTTTGATCGCGCTGGCGAGAGAGCGCGGGCTAGCGTCGAAAGTGACGTTTCCGGGACAAGTTGCGGCGGCCGAAATTCCGCGATGGCTCGACCGGTGCAGTGTGGGGATTCTGCCCATCCGGCGCGACGTGTTCCTGGACTATGCCTTTCCCAACAAACTGCCGGAATTCATCATCACCGGAAAAGCCGTGATAGTGTCGCGCCTGAACGCTATTCGGTCCTACTTCAGCGACGATGCACTGGCGTATTTCGAGCCTAACAGCGCCCGCGATTTGGCGCGGGAAATGGTCCGGATTTACGGGGATTCGCAGTTGCGGGCGAAGCTCGCGCGGACCGCGAGGGAAGAATACGCGCCCATTCGTTGGAGCGTCATGAAAGAACGATATTTGAGCTTGATCGGACAGATGGCCGGTGAGAAGACCGAGCCTGTCCAGGAATTCGAAACTACGGCGGCGCGACAGTAATCTCACCGTGAGCGCGATCGAGCAAACACTTCCCGCCGAGACCGTTGCAGGCTCGGCTCCCCAAACGGCTACCGCGATTGCAGGCCATCTGTGGCCGGTCGCGGACCGGTTCACTGCGTGGCTCGAGGAGTCCGGCGCGGCGAGCTACGACCCCTACGACGTTTGGGGAACGGCGTATGGCAAACTCTCCCGGAGGTTGTTCTACAAGAAGAACCCGCTGGGCGTGGCCATGACGGCGCCGCTGATCCTGATGGAAGCCGTCTGCCCCCGGCTGCGCACGGTGCTGGTCAAGAAGGACCGGTATGCGACCGCGGATGCGCAACTAGCGCTCGGGTTCTTGAATCTGTATGAGTGCGGGAAACTGCGGGGCGACAAACGGGCCGTGTCCTGGCTGGCGAAGGCGGAGAATCTGGGCCACGACCTGTTGGCCCAAAGCATCCCCGGTTTCAAAGGGTATTGTTGGGGATATCCGTTTGACTGGCAGAACGTCAACGGGTTGATGCCGAAAGGCACGCCGCACATAACTGCTACTCCGTACTGCTACGAAGCGTTCACGCGGCTGCTCGACCTGACCGGGAACACCAGGTATCGGGACATTGCCCAGTCGATTTCGCGCTTCGTGTTTGAGGATTTGAGGGACACGCCCACTGGAAAAGATTCCGCCGCGTCCAGCTACACGCCGCACGACCGGGGCAAGGTGGTGAACGCTAGCGCCTACCGGGCGTGGCTGCTGTTGGACGCCGCGAGCCGCTTTGGGCGGGACGATTATCGCCAGAAGGCGATGAAGAATCTCCGCTTTATTCTGGAAAGCCAGAGAGCCGATGGCGCCTGGCTGTATGCGGTCGACAATCCCAAGGAAGCCTTTATCGACCATTTTCACACCTGTTTTGTCTTGAAGAACCTCTACAAGCTGAATCGCACACTGCGGAACCAGGATGTGCAGCAGGCGGTGGAGCGGGGCTACAGGTGGTATCGCAAGAACTTGTTCGATGAACAGTCCAACCCGAGATCCTTCGCCATTGCGCCACGGGTCCAGATCGTGCGTTTGGAAATGTACAATGTGGCCGAGGCGATCAGCCTGGGCGTGCTGCTGCGAAGCGAGATCCCCGAAGCGTTCACGCTGGCGCAGGGGTTGGCGATGCGGTTGCTGCGGACGCAGCAAGTCCGAAAGGGTCACTGGGTCACGCGAGTCTATAGGGGAGGGATTCGGCACACGGTTCCCTTTTTGCGATGGCCGCAATCGCAATTGTTTCTGGCGTTGAGCAACTTTTTGCTGGCGGCGGAGGCGCGTGGGTAGCGTGGAAGCCGCTTTGGGCAAGTACCGCTTGCATCACGTGGGGATTGTGGTGCCGAGTCTAGAGCGCGCCATGGGCGCTTACGCGGGCGCTTTCGAATTAGGCGAAACCACGCTGCCGTTCGACGATGGGACGCAACGCGTGCGCGTGGGGTTTGTAGGCGTCGGCGCGGACACCTGGTTCGAGTTCATCGAGCCCATGGGCGACGACACGCCTGTCACCAAGTTTCTGGCGAAGACACAAGGCGGCTATCATCACGTGGCATTTGAGGTAGCGGACATCGATGCGGCCGTTCAGGAGTTTGAGGCTGCGCGCGCGGTGGTGGTCTGCCGCCCCGTGCTAGGATTTGAAGGAAGGCGGGTGGCCTTCCTGTTTCCCAACTTGAAACCCAGTCTGCTGACCGAGTTTGTTGAGCCGCGTCCCGCCACCTTCGAGAAACATTAGCCGGCTCCCGAAAATCTTTTCAAACCTATATGGAGGCGGGCTGCAGAGACACCATGGCTGAAGATACAGTGACACAAATCCTGCGAAACGCATTGCAACTCGAGGACGATTGCGTGCTGAACGATGCAACCCGCCTGCAGGAGATTCCCAACCTGGACTCGCTGGGGCAAGTCCGGATGGTGATGGAGATCGAAGAGGTGCTGGGCGAGCGCTTGAGCATGGAAGAGATTATCGCCATCGAGTCGGTGGGCAACATTCGCGATTTGCTGGCGGCCAAGGGTAAGCTGCGTGCCGAAGGTTGACGAAGAAACGCTCTTGGCGCACCTTCTCGCCAACGCCGGCAAGCATCCTCAAAGGGTTGCTCTGCGGTGCGGCGCGGAAACGCTGCGCTATGCGGAATTCCGGGCGCTGATTCTCTCCACCGCCGCACGCTTGCGCGTGCTGGGCGTGGAGGAAGGCGACCGGGTTCTGATGTGCGGCGCCAACACGCCGGCAATTCCGGTGTTGTACTTCGCGGCGCATGCGCTCGGCGCTGTGGCCGTGTCCGTGCCTCCCGATACACCGGAAGCTGCGCTCGCGGCTCTCGCGGCGGACGCTGGGGCGAAGTTGGCCGTGGCCGAGAAGCCGGTCCACGCGGCCCCCTGCCCCGTGGTTACGGCGGCCGAGGTTGTCGCGGACGGTGAAAGCATCGAGCCGCAGTGCCGGCGGGACAGCATCGCGGATCTGCTCTACACCACGGGAACCACCGGACGAAAGAAAGGCGTGGTGCTGACGCAAGCCAACGTTCTAGCGGCGGCGCGCAACATCACCGCGTTCGTCGGCAGCGGGCCGGAAGATGTGGAAGTGGTTCCCCTGCCGCTGAGCCACTCCTTCGGACTGGGCCGCCTGCGGTGCATGGCCCTTACGGGCCATACGTTGGTAATCGAGCCGGGCGTGGGATCTGGGGCCGCGGTGGTCAAGCGCATGATCGAGACTCGCGCGACGGGCCTGGCCTTGGTGCCGGCGGGGTTCGATATTATGCGGCGGATCACCGGTGACGCTCTGGGGATGGTTCGAGAGCACCTGCGCTATATCGAAATCGGCAGCGCACCGATGCGGCCCGAGACGCGCGATTGGCTGACGCATTTGCTCCCCACCACCCGCATCTGCCATCACTACGGACTGACGGAAGCTTCGCGCGCGGCGTTCGTCGAGTATCACCAAGACGCCTCCCGGCCTGGAACCGCCGGCCGCGCGGCGCCGAACGTCGAGATTGCGGTATGCGATGAAACCGGGCGGCGGATGCCTCCGGGAGAGCCGGGCGAAGTGACCGTGCGCGGCGGCATGGTGATGCGCGAATACTGGAACCAACCGGAACTGACCGAGCAGGCTTTCTCCGGGGTGGGACTCAAAACGGGCGACATCGGGTATATGGACGCCGATGGCTACCTGTTCTTGCTGGGCCGGCGCAACGACATGATCAACGTCGGCGGGCGGAAGGTCGCGCCGGACGAAATCGAAGAGTTGCTGTGCCAACTGGCGGGAGTCCGGGACGCGGGCTGCGTCGGCACACCAGATGAATTGTTGGGCGAGAGCGTCACCGCCTACTTGGTTGCGGAGCGCGAGATTACGCGGGCCGAAGTGGCGGCGTTCTTGAGGCCTCGAGTGGAGGAGTGTAAGATTCCGCACAGAGTGGAGCGGATCGAACGGATTCCGCGGACTAGTTCCGGGAAGATTCAGCGGCACCTGTTACGTGATGCTTTGCGTGAGGCCAAGGAGGTGGCATGGACCTCCGGGCGATGAAGCTGCGCATGCTGAAGCGGGTCCTCAATCCGCCGGAAGTATGCCTGGGGAAGGGAAGTATCGAACGGGTGGGCTGCCTGGAGCCGGCGCGCGTGCTGGTGGTGACCGGCGGAAGCGCGCGGCGCAGCGGCCTCGTGGACCGGGTTCGGGCGCAGCTCAAAGACGCGGCCTTTACCGAGGTGCTGGAGCTGGCGGGCGGCGAGCCGCGGGCTTCCGCGATCGCGGCGGCGCGGGAAGCAGTGGACGCGGCGGCACCCGCGTGGATCGTGGCTGTGGGTGGCGGGGCCGTGCTGGACGCGGCGAAGTTTCTTTGGGCGCAGTACGAATATCCGGAGGTGCAGTTCTCCGGGGCTGCGCCCGCGGCGATCGGGCCGCTGCGAACGAAAGCTCGCATGGTCGCGGTTCCAACCACCGCGGGGAGCGGATCGGAAGCCTCGCAGGCGGCGGTGCTATCGGCGGAAGATGGAACCAAGATGGCTTACGTTTCGCCGTACTGGCTGCCGGATATCGTGATTCTGGATCCCGAGTTGACGGTGAGCCTGCCGCGCGAGACCACGGTCGCCACGGGATTCGACGCCTTGGCGCACGCGGTGGAATCGGCGGTGTCCAGCCTCGGAAACTCGTTCTTGCGGGCGCTGGCGGGAACGGCGATCGGGATGGTGCTGCGGCACCTGCCGGTGGCGGTGGAGAAACCGCAGGAGTTGGCGGCCCGGGAAGGGATGCTCGAGGCGGCGTTTCTCGGGGGCTTGTGCCAGAGCACTGCGTCGACCGGCGCGGCGCATGCGTTGTCGCATGCGACGTCGAAACTGCATCATGCCGCACATGGACCGGCTACTGGTTTCTACCTGCTGCCTACTATGCGTTGGAACCGGAACAAGAATGCCGCGGTGTACGATGAATTGGGCGCGCTGAGCGGCCTTGGCGGAGGGGCTGCGTTGGCTGAGGCGCTGGCGAATTTGGCGCAGAGCTTGGGTCTGCCACAGAGCTTTGAAGGGCTGCTCGGCCGGACCCCGGATGAAACGGAGCGGCGGGCGCTCGCGGAGGCCGCGGCGCGCGATGCATGCCTGCGTACCAACGCTTGCAGGCTGACGGCGCCGGACCTGACCCAACTGCTGATGGAGATTGCGTAAGCTACATGAGCGCTGCCATCATGAGCGCCACCGACGAACTACTTCGGCAGGCGCCGTATGCCACCCATCCGGGCGAGCATCGGGAACTGCTGTTGCGATCGGTGCGCGAAGCGATCCAACATCACGTGGCGCATTGCGCTCCCTTTGCGCGCTGGTACAAGAAGCAGGGCGCGGATCCAGATGCCGAGATTCGAGACTTGGCCCACGTGCCGTTCCTGCCGGTGTCGATTTTCAAGCGGCTGAGTTTGGAATCAGTGGGTCAGGAAGATGTGGTGCGTGTGCTGCGGTCGAGTGCTACGTCGTCGCAGACCCCTAGCCGTGTGGTGCTGGATCGCGTGACGCGGGACCGGCAGATGCGAGCCTTGGCCTTACAATTGAGCGCGCTGATGGGCTCGACACGCCGGCCCTTCGTGGTGCTGGACGCGGCGGCTGCGCCGGGAGCGGACGTGGAGCTTTCCGCACGCGTGGCGGGATTGCGCGGCTATTTGATGATGGCCAGCGAGACTCACTATGCGCTCGAATCGAAAGCCGGACGGATCGACCTCGATGCCGATGCCTTCGACGCGATGCTGGCCCGGTTTCGCTCGCAGTCCACGCCGGTGTGCCTGATCGGATACACCTACATGCTGTATCAGTATGTCGTGGCACCGCTTGCACGTGCTGGAAAACGGCTGAGCTTACCCCCCGGCAGCATGGTGCTGCACTTCGGCGGGTGGAAGCGTCTGGAACGCCAGGCGGTGAACCGGGTGCGGTTGAACGAAGAAGTTTCGCAGGTGTTTGGCGTAGAGGAATCGTCGATTCGTGATGTGTACGGTTTTACCGAACAGCTGGGTGTGATCTACTCGGACAACGGGCGCGGCGTGCGGCTGGCTCCGGTGTACTCCGACGTGATCGTGCGGGACCCGGTGACGCTTGCGCCAGTGCCCGAAGGCGAGCCGGGGTTGCTCGAATTTATCACTCCGCTGCCCCACAGCTATCCGGGGATCGCATTGTTGGTCGACGACATCGGCCGGATCGTATCGCGAGATCAAGCCGAAGACGGGCGCTACGGCACGCGCTTCGAGGTGCTGGGACGCGCCAAGGGCGCCGAAATTCGGGGCTGCGGAGACACGCTGCCGGAACAGATTTATCAGGTGCAGGCCGGAGCGAACGCCAGCGTATGAAGATTTTCGTTCTGTTCGATGAGCAAGGCCGGCATATCGAGCCCGGGGCCGAGCCGGAACGCTGCCCGGTGGAATCCTCCCCGGACCGGCTGATCAGCGGACTAAAGGCCGCCCAGGAACGGCTACGCGCGGCATCGCTCGACGATTTGATCGGACTGTGCGACGCGGCTAGCCGGGCCTGGACCGATCCGCGCAGCGAGGTCGGGCGGATGGTGGCAAGTCTGGGAATCGGCTTCCTCCCGCTATGGCTGCGGCGCGGAAATCTGGAGCAAGTCGCGCAGCAGGCTTTGCGTGGGGACCGTGAGTCGATCGACAAATTTGTGCCCACGCAGGCCAGTACGCGAACGCATCGGGCGCAGCCGCGGGGTCTGCTGGTGCACTGGGTAGCGGGTAACGTTCCGCTGTTGGGCATGATTTCGGTGATCCAGGGGCTGTTAACCAAGAATGCCAACCTGGTGAAGGTCTCGCGGCAAAACGCCGGGATTCTACCGTTCTTTCTCGACGCTCTTTCTCGCGTGCGCTACCGGCGGCCGGACGGCCAGGAGATCACCGGCGAGTTGCTCACTGGAGCGGTGCGGGCCATTTACACCGATCGCGACGACACAGCCGCGGCATCGGCGCTATCGGCGCTGGCCGATGTGCGCGTGGCCTGGGGCGGGCGCGAGGCGGTGGAGGCCATCATGAATCTGCCGCGGCGGTTTGGCACCGAGGATATCGTGTTCGGACCGAAGACTTCGTTCGTAGTGGTGGGCGCAGAGAAGTTGGCCGATCAGGCGGGTGCGCGGCAGATCGCTTCCTTGGTGGCGCGAGATACGGTGGCGCTTGGGCAGCGCGGATGCAACTCACCGCACACGATTTTTGTCGAGCGCGGCGGCGCGGTCGCGCCCTCGGCGTTCGCGGCGCTGCTGGCCGAAGAGTTGGGCCGTTTGGCGGCTTCGGCTCCGGCGGACGTGGCGGCTCAGGAGTCCTTCCAGATCTTGAGCTGGCGCGCGGAATACGATATGCGGGGCGAAGCGTGGTACGACGGCGGCGTGCATTGGACGGTCCTGTACAGCGACGAGGATCGCGGGCTGGCCACACCCTGTTACGGGCGGACGCTCTTTGTGAGACCTGTTGACGACGCCTTTGAAGTCGCCGCGCTGTGTTCGATCAACACGCAAACGGCTGGACTGGCGCTAGGGGAACGACGCTTGCAGTTAGCCGAGGCAATCACCGCGCGCGGCGTCGAACGGTGCCCGGAAGTGGGGCGGATGTCGCTGTACGAAGCGCCGTGGGACGGGATGTATCCGATGGACCGGATGGTGCGATGGGTGTCGGCGTGAGGGAAGTGCTATGAACGAGCCGTTACTGCGCAGGGTCTCCAATCGCGTGTTGCATTTGATGGCCCGATTTCTCCCGGGGTCGAAATCCCTGCGCCCGTTTCTACATCGTCTGCGTGGCGTCAAGATGGGTCAGGATATTTTCATCGGCGACGACGTATACCTCGAAAACGAACATCCCTCCTCGGTCGAAATTCAGGATGGCGTCCACATCAGCGTGCGGGCGATGATTCTGGCGCACACGCGCGGGGCCGGGAATATCGTGATCGAGAAGGACGCGTTCATCGGACCGAACACCGTGATCGCGACATCGGGCAGCAAGACCTTGCGCATCGGCGAGGGCGCGGTAATCGGGGCAGGCGTGGTCGTCACGCGGGACGTGCCAGCCAGAGTATTTCTGGCCAACGACATGCCCAGTCCGATCGCTACCGTGGGCCTACCCCTGACCAAAGCCGAGACGGTGGAAGAATTCACGCGCGCCCTACGGCCGCTCAAGCGCCCGAAGATTCAGCCGGAGACGGCTGCCCGCTGAGTATGGTTCCGCCAACCACCAACGTCTGTATCCTGAGCGGGAAGACGCCGGGAGTTTCCGAGCACCGGGCGAAACAAATCGCCGAGTTCTTGGGGCTGGATGTCGCCTTCGTGTCCACGGACGGCGCGCGCGACACGGATTCAATCCGGAAGTCGGTTCCGGAAGGCGCGGCGTTGATCGCGCATGCCGACGTGCTCACTCGCGCTGCCGATTACGGCGTAAGTGTCCAGGGATTCATGGGCGTGGCATCCCAGATTTTCGTGCATGGATTTACGCGCTCGGTCCGGCATGCGGAGTTGATTCGCTCGTTGTCCTCCGGTGTGTTGGTTGGAGTCGAAGCCCCCGCGGGAGAGACATCCATGTTTCACGTGTCCGGCGATCAGCGCGAGTGGTGCCGGCAGTTTACGGGATTGTCCATTCGCGGCGTCGATGCCGCGAGAGACTCAGTGTTTCAGCTGCGCCCGTCTTCGAACGGGCCGGCCGTGCTGATCGCTGTAGGGACCCAGCCGTTCTTCGTGCGCGTGGATCGGGAGGGCTCGCAACTGTTTCTGGCTGGTTCCGCGGACCTCGCGGACCTGGACCAAGAAGTCGATTCCCGCGCGGGATTGTTGCCCTGGTTTGCGAGTCTAGCCCCGCTGCTGATGTTTCTGAAGGCAGCCTTGGGGAACCGCGCCTGGCATAACGACCACCCGCAGGCGTGCTTCATCATCGACGATCCGTTGCTCAAGCCCCGATACGGATTTCTGCAATACACGAAGCTGCTGGAGGCCACCCGCGGACAGAAGTTTTCGGCCGCCATCGCCTTTATCCCGTGGAACTACCGGCGGTCCCGTAAGCGGATGGCCCGACTGTTTCTGAACGAATCTCCAGCTCTCTCGCTGTGTGTCCACGGCTGCGATCACACCAAGGCGGAATTCGCTTCAACTAGTCCGGAGGTATTGCGCGGTCAAGCGCGGCTGGCTCTCGACCGGATGCGGGCACACACTCAGCGGTCCGGCGTTCCGTTCGACGCGGTGATGGTCTTCCCGCAAGGATTGTTTTCCGCGGAAGCGCTCCAGGCGCTCGCCGCGTCGGGGTACATCGCGGCGGTGAACACCGACCTGTGTCCCGCGAACCGGCCGCAAGTGTTGCCGCTCAAAAACCTAATGGACGTCGGCGTCACGGAATGTGCGGATTTGCCTTTATTCGGGCGCCACTACCCCAACGATCCGGCGGAATTCGCGTTTGATCTGTTTCTTGGAAAACCCGCTTTGGTGGTGCAGCATCATGGCTACTTCCGGGAAGGCTATGAGGAGTTGGTTGCGTTTGTGGAGCGTCTCAACGATCTGGACGGACGTCTGGAATGGAACAATCTGGCTACGATTTGCACCGACGCGTGTCTAAAGAAGGTTACGCCCAAGGGAGACATCCATCTACGTTTTTTCACGAACTGGTTCAGTGTGGCCAATACCGAGCCTCAGCCGCGGAAGTACGTCCTGTTTCAGCGCCGCAACGCGGAGACGTCAGTCCGTTCCGTGACACTCAACGGCAGTCTTTGCGCGCGAGAACTCAACGGCGGTAGCCTGACGATCACGGTGCGACTAGAGCCGGGGCAGTCGGCCGATATTCGAATTGATGCAGGCAGCGCGGCCGTGGCCGCGGCGCCCAAGACGACTACGATGCACGCGGCCGGCGTCCTGATTCGCCGCTTGCTGTGTGAGCTGCGCGACAATCACCTCGAAGCTAACCCCCTGCGGCGGGCGAAACAGAAGCAGCCCGAACCACGCCTCCATCTACCGGCTGTCAAGGCGGGCGCAGACTCGATTGAAGAGGCGTGCCAATGATCGATTTCATCTTCACCATCGATTACGAAATCTTCGGCAATGGCACAGGAGCGCTCCACGACTTAGTCTACGAACCGGCGCGGCAACTCAAGGACGTGTTCGACCGTTACGAAGCCCGCTTCGTGAACTACGTCGAGGTCGCCGAGTTCGAGAAGATCGAGGCCTACGGGACCGACATGGCCATCGACGCGGTGAAGCGGCAGATCAAGGAGATGCACCTCGACGGATATGAGATCGCTCTACATCTCCACCCCCAGTGGTCCAATGCGCATTACGATAATGGACGCTGGACGCTGGACTTAACCGAATACAATCTTTGCCGGTTGCCCAAAGCGAGAATCAACGAAATTATCGATGCTTCGCTGCGGTACATGAGGCATTTGGTGGACGAGCCCGGCTATACTCCGATTTCGTTTCGCGCAGGCAACTGGCTGTTTCAGCCTACCGAGATCGCCGCTGCCGTTCTGGCGGAAAAAGGGATCCGCATTGACTCCTCCGTGTTCAAAGGCGGGTTGCAGCACAACCACCACCTCGACTACCGGCCTGCGAAGAGAAATGGTTACTTCTGGCCGTTCAGCAGCGACGTGAATGTGCCCGATTCGAAAGGTCCGTGGATCGAGGTGCCGATTCACACGGAGATGGTGCCTTTTTGGAAGATGCCCACGTCCAAGCGCATGGGCTTCACCAACCAGTTCGGCGTGGCGAACCAGAGCAAGCGGAAGAAGCTGGGCCGTTTGCGGGATTTTGTGCGGTTTTTATATCCACTGAAGCTCGATTTCTGTCGCATGACTTTGGACGAATTGACCTCGTCCATGAACCGCGTTATTCAGCAAGATCAAAAGGACCCCGAGACGTACCGGCCCATCGTCGCCATCGGGCACACGAAGGATCCCACCGATCTCCACGAGGTCGACGCCTTTCTCTCCTACCTTAAGACGAACCGGATTCCGGTCCGGACGTTTGCGGACGTTTATTCTAAGCTCGCAGAACTTGCCTCTCTTGAGTTACTCCATGCATCCACCCGTTCTTGAAAACGTGAAGCATCCGCTGACGGGATCGCCGATGAAGCGCTCCTTGCCAAGTTATGTGTTGATCACGCCAGCGCGAAATGAAGCGGCGTATATCGAACTGACCCTCCAGTCGATGATCGCTCAAACCGTGCTGCCTCTGAAATGGGTCATCGTGAGCGACGGCTCGACGGATGGCACCGATGACATCGTAAACAAATATACGGCCAGCCATCCCTGGATTGAGCTCGTCAGGATGCCGGAGCGGACCGCGCGGAATTTCGCGGGCAAAGTCTATTCGTTCAACGCCGGTTATGATCGGGTGAAGGACCTGCCGTACGACGTGATCGCGAACCTGGATGCCGATGTTTCGTTCGACCCGGACTACTTCGATTTCCTACTGGGAAAGCTGGACGGAAATCCCAAGCTCGGTGTAGCAGGAACCCCGTTCCGGGAAGGCGACTTCCAATACGATTACCGCATCGTAAGTTTGGAGCATGTATCCGGCCAGATTCAAGTATTTCGGCGGGCGTGTTTCGAAGCCATTGGCGGATACCGACCACTCAAGACGGGAGGCGTGGACCTCACCGCGGTGATCACCGCCCGCATGAAAGGCTGGGAAACCAGGACGTTCCTAGAGAAGCCGTACCAGCATCATCGTAAGATGAGTTCGGTGAACCACAGTCCGCTAGCTGGAGCGTTCAACGGGGGCCGAGTGGACTATCTGCTCGGCTGCGATCCCATTTGGCAGTTCTTCCGGTCGGTGTATCGCATGGTCAAGTATCGGCCGATCATCGTAAATGGTGCGCTCTGCCTGGCCGGATTTGTCTGGGCCATGGTAACGCGCCAAGAAAAATCGATCCCGGCGGATGTGGTCCAGTTTCGACGAGGCGAAGAACGGCGGAGGCTTGGGGATCTGATCAAGAAGGCGCTGACAGGGCGAGCCACGAGTCCACAAACGAATGCTCGTCGATCATAACCACGGCGCGCTGGGCGTGGGAATCGAGAATCGTGTGCCGCCCTCCGCGGCCGTGAAGCGGTTTCCCGGCGTCATCGGAACCTTCATGGGACGCGATGCGTTGACGCTAGCCATTGCTCACATGGGCGTGGGCTCGGGCGATACTGTCCTGCTGCCGGTGTACACGTGCCAGGAGGTCCTGCGATCCTTCGTGTCGCGGATGGACGTGGTGTTTTATGACGTGCGGCCGGATCTGGTGGTCGATCCCGACGAAATACGCAGGAAGCTGAACGGCCGCCGCGCGAAAGCGGCATTGATCACGAATTACTTCGGCTTTCTGCAACCCTACCGGAACGAACTGAAAGCGATATGCTCGGAGCGAGGTGTCGGCCTGATCGAGGATTGCGCCCATTCGTTGTTGACCGAGGGATCGGGCGAAACTGGCGATCTCGCTACCTACAGCTTCCGCAAGATCCTGCCCGTTCCAGACGGAGGCGGATTGCGAGTGAACGACAGGAGTGCGCCGCCGGCTCCTTCATTCCATTCGCGAATTTATTCCGACGTCCTCTCCGCCGCGGCCAGCGTTAAATCGATGCTGAAGCTGAACAGCACCACGCTGAGCCGGTCCAACATTACGTCCCATACCGGAAGGGTTTTGCCGAAAATCTCCCACGCGGCGCCCTCGAAACGGGTTTTGCCCTTGTCGCATTTTGCTCAGAGCGGCATGGCGGATCTCTCTTTTCCGGATATCGTAAAAAAGCGGACGGAAAGCTTCCGTTTTTGGCAGGACCTTTCGGCGAAGGCCGGCTCGATCACACCGGTTTTTGATGCGCTCTTGCCGGGCACATGCCCGTTAGGTTTTCCGGTCATGGTGCGAGACCGCGCAACGCTTGAATCTTCCGCGCGGAAGATGGGAGTTCCGCTGAGCGTTCACTGGCGTCTCGATGCGACGCTTGGCACCGACTGTCCCACCAGTCATCGACTCTCTGCAGAGATGTTAACGTTGCCGCTGTGTCCGGACGTAAGTGAAGCACAACGCGACGTGCTCGCTCGGCTGGTGATTCAGGGATGGCAGCATGGCCATGCATAACCTGACGGCTGCGCCAGTCGACATACAGTGGGATAGCGACTTGCCGATCTACGCTTCGGAATCGTTCCTGAATTCCGACGGTGGCCAGTTCGGTTGGATCGGTGGAAAAGACTCGGATGGAAGTCTGCGCTGCGTTTTGCCGTACGGAATCATTCAGAAGCCCGGCCTGAACATGATCCGCTTTAAGACCCAGACGATACCGCTGGTGGAGGAGTTCAGCCTGGAAGCTGAGAAGGCGTTTCTGGCCGCGGTAGTGGCGCACTTTCGTTCCGCTGGCGCGGACGTGATCATTCCTTCCGGAAACACCGCGATCTTCAGAACCTATCCCGACGGAGCCGCAGCCGCCCCGTACGGTACCTTTATTAAGGACCTGACCAAGCCGGAGGCCGAGCTGTTGAGTGAGATTCGCAAGACCTACCGGCAAAATATTCGAAAAGCCGAGGCCGCAGGTGTCCAGATCAAATGCGGCTTGGAATATCTGGACGTTTCCTACGATTTGGTTTTCACCACGCTCCAGAGATCGGGGTCGAAGTTTAAATCCTACGCGGACTTCAAACGCCGAGTCGAAGCCTTGGGCGAATACGTGAAGATCTTTGTCGCCGAGCACGAAGGCGTGATCCAGGGTTGTATGGTCGCGCCGTTCAGCCGGCATACCGCTTATAATTGCTACGCGGGCTCGCGGCCGCAGCCGGCTTTGGGCGCGATGCATTTGTTGCATTGGGAAGCCATCCGGCAGTTCCGGGCCTTGGGCGTGCAGCGCTTCGACTTTCAGGGTGTCCGGATTAATCCAGAAAAAGGTTCGAAGCAAGAAGGAATTTCCAACTATAAACAGGGTTTTGGCGGCGAATTGATTCAAGGATTCTTGTGGAAATACCCCCTGCGCCCATTAAAATCGATTGCTTACTCGGTTGGCGTACGGTTGTTGATGGGCGGTGATATCGTGGATCAAGAGCAGACCAAGCTTGAGCAAACCAAGCTCGTCTCCAGATGAGTGGCGCAATGCGGAGAGGTCGCCGTTGGCTTAAGGCAGCGATCGGCTTGCCGGTCGCGGTGGGCAACCACCCGGGGGTTCGAATCCCTCCCCTCTCCGCCAATTTCCCCCGCAAGACCCATCCTGGGTGGGAAATGACTGGACCGTTACTCGAACGAGGGATCGATGGACGCTCGCATTAGGAACGAGGTTCTAAAGCACCGCGCCGAAGTCTTGGACCGCGAATACGCTCTGATGGAGCAGGTGCAGAAATCGCTCAACGGAACCTGCCGCCGGTTTGTGGATATCGGTTGCGGCCCGTTCGGTTTGTTGGGAAGAATGGGGGACCGGCTGGCAAATCTGAAACCCAACTCGATTGGGATCGATCTGGACCGGGCCGCGCTGCGGAACAACGAAAATATCACGCACCGCATTTGCGCCAGTTGCTATTCTCTGCCGCTCGAGTCTAACAGCGTCGACCTGATTGTGTGCCGCTGGGTCTTCGAGCACCTGGAGCATCCCGAGCAGGCGTTGAAGGAGTTCTCGCGGGTCCTGCGGAAGGGCGGAATCGTATACGTCAAGACTCCCAATTTGTGGAACTATGGGATGTTGATCTCCTGGGCTACGCCGACCGCGCTGCATAACGCGTTTCTCACGGCGACCGGTTTTGGCGAAAACACGCCAACGTTCTACCGCGCCAACACCAGGCGCAAGCTCGTGGAACTGGCGGCGAACACTGGATTCAAAGTTCGCAATCTGGAGTCGCGTTCCGGTTCCTATGTGTATTTCGCCTTCAACAAGGAGCTGTTCCTCATCATGCGGAGCTTGAGCCGCCTGGTCAGCAAAGCGACGAGCGCTACGCAGTTGCTGCTGATGTGCGTGCTCGAGAAAAACTGAGGCGATGTTAGGGCACCACATCAACGTGTGCATTTGCACATACAAGCGGCCGGAACTGCTGCGGCACTTGCTGGTGGAGTTAGGCAAACAGGACACCAACGGGCTCTTCGCATTTTCGATTGTGGTGGTGGATAACGATCGCGAGCGATCCGCTGAAATGACGGTGACCCGATTCGCAGCGGGGTCGTCCATTCCCGCCAAGTATTGCGTCGAACCGCAACAGAACATTGCGCTGGCCCGCAACAGAGCCATTGAAAACTGCGACGGCGACTATCTTGCTTTTATCGACGACGACGAGTTCCCGGCTCCTCTCTGGCTGGTGACGCTATTCAAAGCTCTTCAGCAACATGGCGTCGATGGCGTGCTGGGCCCGGTGAAGCCCCACTTTGACGAACAGGCGCCGCGGTGGGTGGTGCAGGGCAAGTTCTACGATCGTCCCAGCTACCCGACGGGCTTCGTGATCGATTGGAAAAAAGGGCGGACGGGCAACGTACTGCTCAAGATGGAAGTCTTGCGGTTGGCCGGAGAGCGGTTCCGGCCGCAGTTCCGGACCGGCGAGGACCAGGATTTGTTCCGCAGATTGATCGAAAAGGGACACGTGTTCATCTGGTGCGCCGAAGCCATGGCCTATGAGACTGTGCCGCCGGTACGGTGGAAACGGACGTTCCTGTTGCGCCGGGCATTGCTGCGGGGAGCGGTCTCCCTGCGGCATCCGACGTTCGGCGCGCGGGAGGTTCTGAATTCCGTGATCGCCGTTCCCACCTACACGGCGGCGCTCCCGTTCGCGTTGGCGTTGGGGCAGGGCGCGTTTATGCTTCTGTTGGTGAAGCTGTTCGATCACTTGGGCCGGCTGCTGGCGCTGGTGGGAGTGAATCCCGTACGCGAACAGTACGTTACCGAATAAGCTCCGACATGAGTCCATCAGAATACATAATTGGACCTGACGATCCCATCCTGATTACCGGCGCCGCCGGTTTCATTGGATCGAGACTGGTTGAAGCCCTACTCGACCGGGGTTTCCGTAACATCCGTTGTTTTGCCAGGCCCTACGGCAAGGCGGGTCGGATTGAGACGTTACTCGAAAGCCACCGGCCCGGAACTAGGATCGAGCTGGTCAAAGGCAATCTTCTGTCTCCTGAAGATTGCGTGAAGGCCACTGAGGGCGTGCCGGTGATCTTCCACCTGGCGGCCGGCCGGGGCGAAAAATCGTTCCCCGAGGCGTTCATGAATTCTGTGGTGACTACGCGGAATCTAATGGAGGCGGCCGGGCGCCACCAATGTGTGCGGCGCTTTGTAAACATCAGTTCGTTCGCGGTGTACACCAATCGAGACAAGCCCGGTGGCAAGCTTCTTGATGAGTCGAGCCCGATTGAAGTGCGTCCGGAAGGGCGGGGCGACGCTTACAGTTTCGCTAAGGTCAAGCAGGAAGAAATGGTCCGGGAATGCGGAAACCGGCTCGGGATCCCTTATGTGATCGTCCGGCCTGGATACGTTTATGGACCGGGCAATCGAGGCATCACGGCGCGCGTGGGGATAGGAACGTTTGGCATTTTCCTGCATCTGGGCGGCTTCAATACGATCCCGTTTACCTACGTAGACAATTGCGCGGACGCGATTGCGCTCGCGGGATTGAGGCCGGGCGTGGATGGGGAGATTTTCAACATCGTGGACGACGATCTTCCGCGCAGCCGGCAGTTCTTGCGGCAATATAAGAAGAACGTGAGATCGTTCCGGTCAATTTATCTGCCGCATGCCGTGAGCTACGGGTTGTGCTACTTGTGGGAGCGGTATTCGACGTGGTCGGAAGGCCAGCTTCCGCCGACCTTCAATCGGCGCGACTGGAACGTCACCTGGAAGAGCACCCGCTACAGCAATCAGAAACTGAAGACGCGGCTGGGCTGGGCGCCGAAGATCTCCACGCAAGAGGGGCTCAGGCGCTATTTCGATGCCTGCCGGAACGAAGGCCGCCGTGCTTAAAGTCGCCATCGTGGGATGCGGCAAGATCGCCGACGCGCACGCCATGCAAATCCGGAGGATCAAGGACTGCGCGATCGTCGGAGTGTGCGATCGCGAGCCGTTGATGGCCCGGCAGCTCGCCGACCGGTTTCCAGTACAGGAATGCTTTAATAATGTAACGGACTTGCTCAACCAAGCCCGTCCGGATGTCGTCCACATCACCACGCCGCCCCAAGGGCATTTCGACATCGCGCGGGAATGTCTGGAAGGCGGCTGCCATGTGTATGTGGAGAAACCCTTCACCCTGGACTACGCGGAAGCCCGCAGGTTGATCGCCCTGGCTAGGGAACGGCGCCTGAAGATCACCGTGGGGCACGACGATCAGTTCAGCCACGTCGCCCGCCGGATGCGAGCCTTGGTCGGGAGCGGATACTTGGGCGGCGCTCCGGTTCACATGGAAAGCTACTACGTGTATGAGCTCGGCGGCTCCTACGTGGCGGCTCTGATGGGCGACAAGCACCATTGGGTCCGGCGGCTGCCCGGGAAACTGCTGCACAACATCATCAGCCACGGAATCGCAAGAATTGCCGAGTTCATGACCAGCGATTCGCCCGAGGTGATCGCCTACGGTTTCACCAGTCCGTATCTGAAGAACATGGGCGAGACTGAAATCGTGGATGAACTCCGCGTCATCGTTTCCGAAGAGTCGGGGATGACGGCTTACTTCACGTTCTCGTCGCAAATGCGTCCCGATATTCACCAGTTCCGCGTCTACGGTCCGCAGAACGGCCTAATTGTGGATCAGGATCAAGAGACGCTCATCAAGTTGAGCGGTGCGCGGAGTGTCAGCTACCTGGAAAAATTCGTGCCTCCTGTCGTGAGTGCGAAGCAGCAGTTGGGTAACCTGGCCACCAACCTACGGACGTTCCTGGCGCGGGATTTTCACATGAAGGCGGGGATGAAGTTTCTGATTGAATCGTTCTACCGGGCGATTCGGGAGGGTGCTGCGGACCCCATCTCCCACCGCGAGATTCTGCTGACAGCGAAGATCATGGACGCGATCTTCCAGCAGATCAACTCGAGAGCGGCCAGGAGAGAACAGCGCGAGACGATTGCATTATGAGCTTAATAATCAAGATTAGCGGCCAGGACATCAAGGTGAGAGGGCGACTCCTCAAGATCGCGCAGCTCGAGGGCGAAAAGTATGTTTTCCTGGAACAGCCTGAAGCGATCCTCCAAGGCCTGCGGAACTCGGATGCGCGGGTCGACCTGTTCACCTTCATGCAGCGCCTGCCCGACACCACGCCCAAGTACACTTATCCGATGGAGTGGGACAACTTCGCCGCGTTGCCGGTGAGCACCTACGACCACTGGTGGAAAGAGCAAATCGGATATAAGGCCCGCAACAAAGCCAAGCAAGCCGAAAAAAAAGGTGTGGTGCTCCGCGAGGTGACGTTCGACGAAACGCTGGCCCAGGGGATTTGTACCGTCTACAACGAGTCGCCCGTGCGTCAAGGCCATCGCAACACTCACTATGGCAAGGATGTTCAGACGGTGTATCGCGAGGCCGCCACGTTCCTCGATTGCAGCGTATTCGTTGGCGCGTATCTGGGCGCAGAGCTGGTCGGGTTTATCAAGATGGTGATCGATGAATCGCGCACCCAGGCCGGCTTGCTGAATATCGTTTCGATGGTCAAGCACCGCGACAAAGCGCCGACCAACGCGCTAATCGCCGCCGCAGTTCGGTGCTGCGCCGAGCGCAGGATCCCCTATCTGGTGTACTCGAACTTCGCCTACGGGAAACGTCAAACCAGCACTCTGAGCGATTTCAAGGAGCGCAACGGATTTCAAAAAATCGAAGTGCCGCGTTACTATGTGCCCTTAACGCCGGCCGGTAAGCTGGCTTTGCAGTTCGGCCTGCACCACCGTTTGGCCGACCACGTTCCTGAGTCGGTAGCCGCCAAATTGCGGGACCTGCGCACCGCTTGGTACAACCGCAAATTCTCTTCCATGACGGAAGCGTAGTAACTCCGCTCGCCGGCGAGGCGTCCAAAGCCTCAGTAGACTAGAAACAGCATGCCGGGAATTGTTGGACTGATCAGCAAAATGCCGCGAGACCGCGCTCAGGCGGAAGTGTGCCGCATGGTCGAGTCCATCAATCATGACGCCACCAACGGAACCGGGGTCTGGACCGATGAGTCGCTAGGCGTATACGTGGGCTGGGCGATTCGGAAGAATTCCTTCAGCCATGGCATGCCGCTGCGCAACCCAGCGGGAGATGTGACGTTGGTGTTGTCTGGGGAGGAGTACCCAGAACCAGGCGTCACCCGCCGGCCGGGTGCGCCGGGGTCCGGTCCTGCGTATCTGCTCGACCGTTACCGGGACGAGCCGGATTTTCCGGCGGGTCTCAATGGGAGGTTTCAAGGGCTGGTTGCGGATCGAACGCGTGGAATTGCCAAGCTGTTCGTCGACCGGTACGGAATGAACCGCATCTATTATCACGAGGCGAAGGATGCATTTTACTTCGCTTCCGAAGCCAAGGCGATCCTGGCGGTGCGTTCGGAGTTGCGCAAGGTTGACGCTCGCGGATTGGGCGAACTGGTGGCCTGCGGCTGCATCCTCGAAAACCGGACGCTGTTTCAAGGGATTTGCTTGATGCCCCCGGCGTCGTCGTGGGTCTTTCGCAATGGCGCGCTCGATCAGCAGGGCGTATATTTCCGGCCGGAGGAATGGGAGAACCAAGGATCGCTGGAGGCGGAAGCTTATTATCGCGAATTGCGGGAAGTCTTTTCCACCATTCTGCCACGCTACTTCAATGGACGCGAGCCCATCGGCATGTCCCTGACTGGAGGACTGGACACCCGCATGATTATGGCCTGGCAGAAATCCGCGCCCAATGAGCTCCCCTGCTACTCCTTCGGCGGGACCTTTCGCGACTGTGAGGACGTCGTGGTGGCGCGCAAGGTGGCTCGCGAGTGTGGGCAGCCCTACCAGGTGATTCCGGTGGGGGCGGAGTTTCTCTCCAATTTTTCCAAGTACGCCGAACGCACCGTGTACCTCACCGACGGGTGCGCCAACGTTAGCGCCTCCCCCAGCCTCTACGCCAATGAGAAAGCCGCCCACATCGCCCCGGTCCGGATGACCGGCAACTACGGCGGAGAGATCCTTCGCCGCCTGCGTGCGTTTAAAGCCGTTGATCCCATCCCCGGTCTGTACCGTCCCGAGTTGATGTCGGAGGTCCGTCGCGCACACGACACGTACCGCGGGTTGCTGGGCGGACACGCGGTTTCGTTCGTCGCATTCCGCCAGACTCCCTGGTATCACTACAACATGTTCTCGCTGGAGCAAACCCAGCTTACGCTGCGTTCCCCGTTCCTGGACAATCACTTAGTCCGGACCGCCTTCCGCGCGCCGGGTTCGGCCATCGAAACCAGCGATATTTTCGAGGACAATACCGACTGCGTCCGTCTCATCAGCGATGGCAATCCGGCATTGGGCCGGATTCGGACCGACCGCGGACTTGCCGGTCCCACAGGTGTATCGGGAACCATCTCGCGGAGCGTGCTTGAATTCTCTTTTAAAGCGGAATACGCTTACGACTATGGAATGCCGCAGTGGGTCGCTAAACTCGATCATCTTGTTTCTTGGCTTCACTTGGAACGTCTATTCCTTGGTAGGCACAAATTCTCTCATTTCAGGGTTTGGTACCGGGATTCTCTGGCGCAGTATATTCGGGAGATGCTGCTCGACCAGCGGACACTTTCCCGGCCGTACCTGGAGCGGAGCCGTGTGGAAGCAGTCGTCAGCGGCCACCTGCGCGGAACTCACAACTACACTACCCAGATCCACCAGTTGTTAACTCTGGAACTCGTACACCGCCTTTTCCTCGATTCAAGATGATCCGGCTGCGTCCATCAAAAACCGTCCAGGGGAGGTGGTGAATGCCACAGATTGCCACTGTCGCCTTTATCGGTTTGATTCTCGTCCTTTTCAGACTCAATCAAGACCGGAGCATTCGGACGTCGGGAGCCTTGTGGCTCCCCGTGGTGTGGCTAGGGATTAACGGATCGCGGACCGCGTCCCAGTGGATGGCGATCTTTGGGCTCGGAGGTTTTGGGGGGCCGAGAACACCCGACCAGTACCTGGAAGGGAGTCCTTTCGACCGGAACGTGTTTCTGGCTCTGACGTTGGTGGGGATCGCCGTGCTGGCCCGAAGACAAAAGGCCGTGAGACTCTTGCGGGCGAATAGCGCGATCCTCCTATATTTCTCCTACAGTCTCGCGAGCGTTGCGTGGTCTGATTTCCCGGATGTCACCTTCAAGCGGTGGTTCAAGGCGGTCGGCGATCTAGTGATGGTGCTGATCGTCCTCACCGAGGCGGACCCAGTTGGCGCTACCAAGCGGCTTTTTACGCGCGTGGGCTTCATCTGGATGCCAATATCGGTCCTATTTATTAAGTATTTCCCCGCCCTCGGTCGGGACTTTCATCCGAATGGGAATGGCGCTGCCTGGCAACCATCGTACACCGGCATTACGACCTCCAAGAACCTACTGGGGATGATCACGCTCCTCACTGGAGTCGCCTCTGAGTGGTGTCTTCTGGTGGCATGGAGGGCAAGCCAGTATACCCGCAAGAACGGGCCGGTGATTGCCCATGTTCTTCTCCTCAGCATGGTGGTCTGGCTCATGTCGATGGCCCAATCGGCGACCTCGTTGGTCTGCTTGTCGTTGGGAACCGGCTTAGTCGCCTTAACGAGTATGCTCCGCTTGGGTCGAAAGCCATGGGTCGTTGGCTTGTATCTCCTGGGAGGCCTGTCGGCTTCTTTATTCGCCATGTTTGCCGACTTGGGCGGGGGCCTCTTGGAGTCTTTGGGCAGGGATTCGACGCTCACAGGCCGGACGGACATCTGGAGATTGGCCCTCGGCATGGCTGGAAACCCTTTGGTCGGGACCGGCTTCGAGAGTTTTTGGTTGGGGGCCCGTGTTGAGAAGACGTGGAACGTCTACCGGTTCCATTTGCAGGAATCCCATAACGGATATCTCGAACTCTACCTGACCCTGGGGTGGATCGGAATCGCCTTGTTTGGCTTTGTCATTGCGGCAGGCTTACGGAATGTGCTCGCGTCCCTCCGCCACAACCCCGAGATGGGCGGTCTCAAATGTGCCTTCTTCCTCATCGCGATTGTTTACAACCTTTCGGAGGTAGGGTTCCGAGTTCAGAACCCCGTATGGATTCTCTTCCTGTTTGCCGTCATTGTTGTACCTGAGCCCGCCGTTCCGAAACGGCCACCGGGCCTGGAGGAGGGTCACACCGACAGCTCCGTCCAGGATGAGCCACAAGCGGACCTTGCGCTGGACACCTGGTTTGGGCAGGAGACGGTTTGAAACCCTTCGATGCAAACGGCGTCTACTGCCCCGTTTTCAGTTGGGACCAAGCGCCGGGTCTCGCCGTTCGGGGCGCCGGGGCCACCGTGTTCTCCAGCGGTGTCGGGTTGGCCATTCAGATCGCTGGAACCATGATCTTGGCTCGCCTGCTCACCCCTCAGGACTTCGGGTTGGTCGCTCTGGTTACCACCTTCAGCCTGATTTTGATGAACTTTGGTCTAAATGGCTTCACGGAGGCCGTTTTGCAGCGCGAAGAGATCGACCATTTCCTTATTAGCAACTTGTTCTGGATCAACGTGGGCGTGGGCTTGCTTCTCACCGTCGGCTTCGCTGCCGCAGGATCGCTACTAGCGTGGCTTTATCGGGATCCCTTGATGGAGCCGGTCAGCATCGGCATGTCATTGACGATTCTAGTGACCAGCGTTTCGGTGCAGCACCTCGCGCTCCTAAAGCGAGCGATGCGCTTTTCAGCAGTCTCCGTGAATGAGTTGATTGCGCGCACGGCTTCGCTGGCGGTTTCCGTGCTGCTGGCGCGGGCCGGGTGGGGTTACTGGGCGCTAGTCGGGGGGGCCGTGGCTTTACCGTTGGTCCAGTGCGGTGGCGCTTGGTACATGTGCCGATGGGTTCCCAGCCTTCCGCGTCGCACCCCGGGTACGGCCGCCATGACGCGGTTCGCGATGCATGTGTATGGGCGCTTCACTTTGAACTATGGTTCGCGAAATGTTGACAACCTGCTGGTGGGCTCGCTGTTCGGACCGAATGCCCTGGGCTTCTACAAGAAAGCTTACGATTTGTTTGCCCTCTCCGCAGGCCAGCTCAGTGCGCCGCTGACGAATGTCGCCGTCTCTGCCTTGAGCAGGTTCAACGCCCGCTCCCCCGAGTATCGGCAGCACCTCGTTAGCGCACTGGCCGTGATGGCGTTCGTGGGCATGGGTTTGTCCGCGATGTTTACTCTTGTCGGCCACGACCTGATTCGCCTTCTGTTGGGAAAGCAGTGGGAACCGGCCGGCCGGATCTTCACCTATTTCGGACCGGGCGTTGGGATGATGATGCTTTACTACATCCACGGGTGGATCCACCTTTCGATTGGAAGAGCGGACCGCTGGCTTAGATGGAGCTTCTTCGAGATCGCTGTGACGTGTTTGTTATTTCTAGCCGCGTTGCCGTGGGGCGCCGCAGGAATCGCCGCAGCTTGGACCGCATCGTATTGGATCCTGACGATTCCCGCCTTCTGGTATGCGGGCGTCCCCATTCAACTGGGCGTCAAGCCGGTCCTGGCGGCAATTTGGCGAAGCGCCGCCTCTGCCTTGCTGGCTGGCGGGGCGTGCGCCGGAGTCATTCGAGCCCTTCAGGCCCTCGGTGCGTATCCCAGTGCGGACCAGCCACTCGCGCGGGTCGTGTTGGTCGCTGTGATGTTAGGGGCTCTGTATCTCGGTGCGGTTGTGCTCCTCAATGGCGGACATGCGCCTCTCCGCCAGGTGGCGGGGTTCTTGCGCCAGGCAGCCGGGGATCGCCAGTCCGCCAAGCCAGCCTCGGGCGAGGGCGCGATCTCCTCGACGGAAGCCGAACCGTGCAGCGTGCCGGTCGCGGACAGCAACGAGGCAAAGCCGCTGGTGTCGATTCCATACCGGCGTTCAACGCCCAGGAATTTATAGCGGATACACTGCGTTCGGCCCTGGCACAGACTTGGGAACCGAAGGAGATCATCGTTGTGGATGACCGATCGGACGTTCACGATCGCGCGGCATTTTGAATCGGAGTCCCGTCCGCCTCGTCGCAAGGAAGAATCAAGGGGCGTCCGACACTCCGTAATTTGACGGATCGCACTTGGGGATTGAGAATTGGTATTCAGCGTTTTCGGTCCGGCGAACCCGGACCGAAAACGGCCGCCCGCGGTTCGCGCGGGAGAAGTCAGTTTGTGACGACGGAGGAGGTCAGATTCGTTGGTGCGTTGAGCGTTACCGTACCGCCACCGTTGTAGCATTGGCTCGCGTCGAAGGAAAGCACAGTCCCGCTGCCGTCGGAAGGCCCGCGCATGATGTTGAAATAGCAGTTGGCCGCTGGGATCATGTACGAGAATCCGCCGGGGCCCGTTCCGCCCGTGACATCCGGGCCGATGGGCGGGAAGGGCGCACTGACCCCGGAAGGCACGTTGAAGAAGGCCGGCTTCGCTGTCAGGTAAAAGGACGACGGCAAGGTTTGACTCGCGGGCGTCGCAGTAGAGCTCATGAATTGGGCCGCACCAGGAGAAGCCTCGGTGGCATTCCAACGCACCCCGCCCGTGACTACATCGTAGTTGCCCCAGCGCATTAGAGTAGAGCGAACCATCGTGTCATCCGGGACTCCGGCGGCGGAGTCGCTATCGCAAATCCCTCCGCCGAAACCCATCTCGTAAATCGATACGTTGCACACGGCCCGGCTGTACGTGTTGCCTCCGTAGGCCTCATAGTTGGTGTGATAACCAGCGGTTCCCAGCACATTTCCAATAATGTTGTAAGCGCGATTGTAGGAGTCGATATCGAAGGGGAAGGTTTGATTGCTGGGACAACCTCCGCCGCTCGGGCAGAAGATGTTGTAGTCTAAACCCGTGATCCGGTTGCGAAAGACCGTCTGCACGTTGCTGGTTCCGTGGAGTTGGTCCGAAAACAGGCCGCCCACCATGTTGCCTTCATATAGCGCCATATAATCGTCGTCGGAATGCGAAAGATAGTCCGCTTGCATGTACGTGTAGCCGCCGCCCACGGGATGGTTGATGCTGAAATTGTAGCCCCACACGGTCCCGGGCTCTCCGGCCGTCATGAAGCAGCTAGACACCTGTTGGCAGATGTTGTTCTCGATCAGGCAGTCGTCGCAAGGCGCGTTCTCGATCCCGTAGCTCTGGCTGGCTGCGTTCTTGACTCCGAACATGTAGCTTTCTCGGATCTCGATGCGGGTACTGTTCACGTTCCAGGTGTGATTGCGCCGGGTGTTGATCGTGACCACATTCTTGCGCCAGCACTGATCGCAATCGAAGAAAGTGATGCCGGATTGGCACGACGCATCGTCCGGACAACTGGTGGCATCCAAGCTCAGATTCTCGACACCCACGTGGTTGACGGGCTTCAAGAAATAGGCTCCTGTCGTGCCCGCGCCCAAATGTCCCCAGTTGTTGGCGTAAAGGCCCGGAGAAATGGTCAGCGTGTAGGGGCCCGCGCCATTACAGGCGCTGGCGCATCCCGCCGTGACCCGCACGTGCTGCATCTGAGCCCACGAGACTCCGTTGATGTAGCGGCCGGTGTTATTTGTATTCTGTCCGGTCGCCGAACACGGTATGCCACCGGTTTCCAAGTCGCAGGTGACAATTCCGCCCGTATCTTTTGTGTCGTTTTGCTGATCCAGAACGATGATGTCTCCGTTCACGATCCCAGTGGAACCGCAGTTGGCCAGGGTGATGCTGGTGGCGCCTTGGGCGAATCCAGCGGTCCAACTGCACGCATTCGAGCCTCCCGGCTGCGTCCCGGCGCTGTCCGTGCTAATGGCGGGTGCGTTGGCGATCCAAATCGGAGCGCTGAAGATTCCACCCGCCCCAGCCCCGCTGAATACCAGCTTTGTGTTCTTTGGCCCCGATCCTCTGAGGACCACGTTCGAGTGACCCACGATCTGGATACTGCTGGACAGGTTGAACGTTCCCGCACCGAGCAGTACGTAGGTGTTGGAGGGGCAAGCGGAGAGGGCGCTGCTGATCGTCGCGTCCGATCCGCTGTAGGGCGCGATGGTGGATCCGCATTGCGTGTAGTTGGTCGGTATACCCCCAGAGACTCCGACATTGGTTCGTTGCCAGTTAACGGCGCGCGTGGGGTTAAGAATCCCGGACCAAGGTTGGGCGCTCAGGAACCCCATCGAAAACAGCACCAGCATCCACGCGCGGTGCGGCAGGCACGCGGAGGGCGGCGGCCAAGAGGGGGGCGGCGAGTTACGTCTCATCGATAGTTCCTTTCAGGTAGCTTGGGTGAACTTCAGCATGTCCTTTGTGCGGTCGCGCTACGCAGGCCGTTTCTGTGCGTTATTGAATGGTGGAGTGGCATGCCAAGCCCAAGGAGCCTGTTCGGCTCCTCATCTTAAGATAGTACTCTGGCCCCGGTGTTTCCTATCATCGTCTTACCTTATATGATACTCAGAAAAGACCGCAACTCCTTTGCGTCTCCGACGCCGCATCCAGTTTGGAATATCTATAATGGTTTGTGCGGCTTATATCGGCATGAACGGTACGGCCCCAGCCAGGTAAACGCATACCGCTCTGGGGTTTCTGGGGCGTTGCCCGGGAGCGAACTAGGGGGACGGGGAACCGGATCTAACCCAAGCGGCAGGCGCGCACCCTTAGGAGAAGACCCTAGCCCCGGTAGGACTTCCTGGCCATCGGAATCCACACAGGAGCTCGGTATCATCGAAACATCAGTAACCGACGATGGCAGGGTTGGATACATGCCATTGAATCCGTCAAATCACAAAGGGGTGCTGTCGGGGATCCCGCAACGATCGGGCAGCCGATGCTCTCTCCCCCGCGGGTTTAGTGCGAAAGGTGGGTCCGGATGGTGGATTTAGCAGTGATTGGTGCTGGCCCGTACGGGTTGTCTCTAGCGTCCCACCTGAGAGCCCGGGGCGTCGACTTTCGCATCTTCGGCAGCCCGATGCACACTTGGCTGAACCAGATGCCCCGAGGTATGAAGCTGAAATCTGAGGGATTCGCTTCCTCCTTGGACGATCCGGAGAGGGCGTTCACTCTCGCGGAATACTGCCGGAGCAGGAGCATTCCCTACCAGGATGCCGGACTTCCAGTGCCGCTAGAAACCTTCGCCAGCTACGGCCTGGAGTTCCAAAAGAAATTCGTCCCACAACTGGAAAATAAGTCCGTGACCGGGATCGGGAAGGCCCCGGGCGGGTTCGAAATTCGGCTGGCGGACGGAGAGGCGGTAGCCGCCAAGAAAATTGTCAGCGCAGTTGGAATCTGCCATTTTGCATATGTCCCGCCGATGTTGGCCGAGCTTCCGGAGGAACTCTCGAGTCACAGCTCGAAGCACGTCACGGTCGGCCGCTTTAAGGGCAAAGACGTCGTCGTGGTGGGAGCCGGTTCTTCCGCGGTGGACCTCGCAGCGCTGCTTCGGGAGGCGGGGGCTTCGGTTCAATTGGTAGCCAGGAAGCCCGCCATTCAGTTCCATTCGCCCATGAAGCTTCCGCGCCCCCTCATAGATCGGGTGCGGCGCCCGATGACCGGCTTGGGCCCCGGGTGGCGCTCGTTGTTCTGCACGGACGCGCCGCTGGTGTTCCGGCACTTGCCGGAGCGATACCGGATCGAGTTTGTACGGCGGCATCTCGGCCCCGCCCCAACGTGGTTTACCAAAGACCAGGTGGTGGGGAAAGTGCCGTTCCATTTGGGGGTCAACATTACGGAGGCCAAAGTTCAGAATGGCCGCGTGCGGCTGGAACTGACCGACCACGTCGGTACGCGGCGGTCCCTTGATTCCGATCACGTCATCGCCGCCACCGGTTACCGCGTGGACCTGCGGAGATTAGCGTTTCTGAATTCGGATCTCCGCTCGGAAATCCGGTCAGTGGAGCAGACGCCGGTTTTGTCATCCAATTTTGAATCTTCCGTGCCCGGATTGTATTTCGTCGGCGCCTCCGCGGCGAATTCCTTCGGCCCCTTGCTGCGCTTTGCCTTCGGTGCCAGTTTCGCGGCCCGCAGGCTCTCCCGGCACTTGGCCGGCAACGGATTCGGACGTTGACGCGTCCAACCCTACAGCGTCCGTAGCCAAAACAATTAATGGCTGTTATGTTGGTAGAAGCAAGGCTTATGGAAGGGTTGAAAAGCAAGGTGGAACGGGATCTCTCCTCTAAGAACCAGCCAGCACTGGGTCGCGTACTAGTCACCAGTACGTGCAGGTGGGCCTGCGCGGCACTCATGGCGATCGGCCTTTCGGATGCTGGATTTGAAGTTTCGGCCCTCGAGCCAGACCGGGGTCCCGCGGGGAAGACCCGCGCGGTGCGGAGGACTTTCCTTTACAGCGGCTTTCGGCCACTTCAATCCCTGGAAGCCGCGATTCGGGAAACCAAACCGTCGTTGGTAATTCCGTGCGATGACCGCGCCACCCAACACTTGCACGAGCTCCATAAGCAGGCCCGAAGCTCGGGAGCGTCCAACCTGGTAGATGTGATCGAACAGTCTCTAGGTTCGCCTCAGGGCTATTCGACGGTCTTGTCGCGCTCCGGCTTGCTCCAGGCCGCCCGTGAGGAGGGGCTCCGCGTACCCCGCACCTACCCAGTCGGCGGAGCGGACGATCTGGTGGCTCTCCGTTCGCAACTGGAGTTCCCTTGGGTGCTGAAGGCCGACGGGACTTGGGGTGGGAGTGGCGTAAGAATCGCGCAGGATGCGAGCCAAGCTGGAAATCACCTATCGCAAATGACTCGGATGTTCAGGGCTTCGCGAGCCGCCAAGCGGCTGTTGATCAACCGCGACGCTTTCGTCGTCCGGTCCTGGTGGAACCATTCGCGGCCCTCGATCGTGGCTCAAAGCTATGTATCGGGCCGCCCTGCCAATTGCGCGGTGGTGTGCTGGCGCGGCAGGGTCTTGGCGGGAATCAGCGTGGAGGTGGTTACCGCCACGGAGGCCACGGGAGCATCCGCAGTCGTACGTGTGGTGGACAGTCCCGAAATGATGCGCTGCGCCGAACGCCTGGCCGCTCGCCTGGGCGTGTCCGGTTTCTTCGGTTTGGACTTTATGATTGAAGAGGAGAGTGGCGCCGCCTATCTCATCGAGATGAATCCCCGCTGCACGCCGCTGTGCCACCTGCGCCTGGGGCCGGGTCGCGACATGCCGGCGGCGTTAGCGGCACAAATAGCAGGTGGGCCGGTCCGGACTGCACCGCCGGTCACCGATAACGATCTCATCGCTTATTTTCCGCAAGCCTTAGCGCTGAATTCGGAGCTGCTCGCGTCCAGCTTTCTCGACGAGCCGCAGCGCGAACCGGAACTCCTGGAGGAACTCCGGCGGCCGTGGCCGGACCGGAGCCTTCTATACAGGATTGTGAGCGGCTTGAGTCGGACGGAAGCGAGCGAATCGAAACAATATGATTTCGTCACGCCGGCACAGGAGTAAGGATGAGAAAGCCGAAGAAGTGACGCTCCCCGCGGGATCGTGACCGCATGCGTTTCAGGGAGACCGAACTCGTCGGTGCAAAGGTCATCGATCCGAATCCGCATGAAGACGAGCGTGGCCGGTTCCTGCGCGCGTGGTGCGCTAGGGAATTCGCCGAACATGGTATAAACTTTCTGCCGGTTCAGGCGAATATGGGATTTAGCGTCCAAAAGGGAACGGTTCGGGGCATGCACTTCCAGGAAGCCCCTGCGCTGGAGGCCAAACTGGTCCGTTGCACCCGCGGAGCTATCTTCGATGTGGTGCTCGATCTGAGACCCGAATCCAGATCCTATAGAAAATGGTACGGCGCAGAGCTGAGTGCAGCGAATGCCAGAATGCTTTTCGTGCCGGAAGGCTGTGCGCACGGATATCAGACTCTCGAAGAATTCACGGAGATGCACTACATGACCTCGGAATTTTACACGCCCAGCGCGGTGCGGGGCGTCCGATTCGACGATCCTTCGTTCGGCATTGTGTGGCCCTTGACCGCCACAGTGGTGTCGGAGCAGGATCGCAATTGGCCGCTGGTCGAGAGTGGGAGCCGACTATGAATGTAGATACCGCTCTTCTCGAGCGCGAAGCCCAAGGTAATCCGATCCGCGTGGGAATGGTCGGAGCCGGTGCGACCGGCCGCGCGATCGCTCTACAGCTAGGCACTCCCGTACCGGGGATCCGCCTGGTGGCCATCGCCAATCGTACGCCCGAGCATGGGGAACGCGCCTTCCGGGAGGCTGGCATCGACACCTGGGTTCGCGCCGAATCGGCTCGCGAGGCGGAATCGGCCATTGCTCGTGGATTGCCGGTGGTGACGGACGATCCGTCGGTGCTCACCGCCTGCGATGCCATTGACATCCTGGTGGAAGCGACGGGTACGGTTGAGGCCGCGGCGGGCGCGGTCCTCCAGGCCTTCGATCGTGGCAAGCATGTGGTGCTGGTGAACGCCGAACTCGATTCGCTGGTGGGTCCAATTCTAAAGGTGAAGGCGGACCAGGCCGGAGTTGTGGTGACGCACACGGACGGAGATGAGCCGGGCGTGGCCATGACCCTCCTGCGTTATCTCCGATCTCTGGGGCTCCGTCCAGTAGCCGCGGGCAACATCAAAGGAATGGTCGACTACTATCGGAACCCCGACACCCAGCGGGCATTTGCCGAGAGGAACGATCAGGATGTGCGGAAGGTGACCTCTTTTGCGGACGCTACCAAGCTATCCATGGAAGCGACGGTTCTCGCCAATGCGACCGGATTCCGCGCCGGCCGCCGGGGCATGTATGGCCCCGCTTGCAAGGAGGTGCGCGAGATGGCGGGCCTGCTGCCCACGGACCAGTTGCTGGCCACCGGACTGGTCGATTATGCGCTGGGCGCGGCGCCGCACACCGGCGCCTTCGTCATCATTCACGAGGAATCGCCTCTTAAAAAAGTTCAGTTGGCGTATTACAAGCTCGGCGACGGCCCGTTTTACGTCTTCTATACACCCTTTCATCTGCCGCACATCCAGATCGCCTCGACCATCGGCCGGGCAGTCATCCATCGGGATCCCACCGTGGCGCCCATCGCCGGCCCCGCTTGCGAAGTGGTAACCGTTGCCAAGCGGGATCTGAAAGCCGGCGAGCGCCTCGACGGTGTGGGTGGGTTCTGCGCCTATGGGCTCATCGAGAACGCCACTGCCGCTCGCGCCATGTCGGCGCTGCCCATCGCCCTCTCGGAGGGCTGCGTGTTGCGGCGCGACATTTCGAAGGACGATGTGCTCTCCTTCGATGACGTAGACGCACCTCAAGCCGGGATCGCCGCGGACCTTTGGCGGGAACAGAATGCTCGCTGGCCCCTCGCGGCTGGGTCGCGGGTGTTGTCGACCGAACCTGCGCCCGTGGGAGCCATCCCTTAAGATATGCTGAACCGGTCGTTCTGGAAAGGCCGCCGTGTGTTCCTCACCGGCCACACGGGCTTTAAGGGAAGCTGGCTTTCGCTATGGTTGGATGCACTGGGGGCTGACGTCACCGGGTACGCGCTCGATCCGCCCACCGAACCGAGCCTGTTTGAGCAGGCCGCCGTGGGCTCCACTTCCGTCCGCTCTGTCTTCGCCGACATTCGCGACTTCCCACAGCTTAAGACTTCTATTGCCAAGTGCCGCCCCGAGGTGGTCATCCACATGGCCGCGCAGTCGGTGGTGCGGCGTGGCTTCGAGGATCCTATTGAAACCTACTCGTCCAATGTCATGGGGACCGTACACCTCTTCGAAGCCCTCCGGCAGCTAGGACAGCCATGCGTGGTGGTCAACGTGACCAGCGACAAATGCTACACCAACCGCGAGTGGGTTTGGGGCTATCGCGAAGACGATCCCATGGGCGGGCGGGATCCATATTCGAACTCGAAGGGCTGCGCGGAGCTGGTGACCAGCGCCTACCGGGACTCTTTCTTTCCTCCCGCATCGTTCCAGAGTCACGGCGTTGCTGTCGCCAGCGCTCGTGCCGGAAATGCGATCGGAGGCGGCGATTGGACCAGCAATCAGCTCATTCCCGACCTGATGAGGTCTTTCCTGTCGGGAGAGCCGTGCATGATCCGCAACCCCTCCGCCATCCGGCCGTGGCAGTTCGTTCTGGAGCCGCTGCGGGGCTACTTGACGCTCGCGGAGCGGCTCGCCGAGGACGGCGCCGGCTTCGCCTCGGGCTGGAACTTCGGTCCCGCCGACACGGATGCGAACCAGCCGGTGTCCTGGATTGCCGACCAATTGGCCCGATCCTGGGGCGAAAGCGCCTCGTGGAATCAAGATACTCAAAGCCACGCGCGGGAGGCTCACTTTCTCAAGCTGGACACTTCCAAGGCCAGAGCCAACTTGGACTGGTACCCGCTGCTTCCCTTGAACCTGGCCCTGGAATGGATTGTCGAGTGGTACCGCTGCGTGCGGGCCGGTACCGACGCTCGACGTCTGACTCGTACGCAAATCGAGCGCTATGAGGCACTTTCACAAAACTAACGCCGGCCACGCCGCTGCCGCTCGCGCGATTCACCCGGGGCTGTGGCGAAACACAAGCCCGGAGAATTAAGGAAGGCCTCTTTCGATGCCAAACATCGTTGTCCTAGGAACTGGAATGGCTGGCTTCGGCGCCGCGCACCGGCTCCACGCCGAAGGCATCGCGCCCGTGATGTACGACAAGAATCACTACTATGGCGGCCATACGGCCTCCTTCCGCTACGACACCGGGTTTCTGTTCGATGTAGGTCCGCACATTTCGTTCACCAAAGACCCTCGAATTCAAGATCTATTCGCTGAAAGTGTGGATCAGCAATACGAGACCATACCGATCAATCTGAATAACTACTGGCGTGGCTACTGGCCCCAACATCCGGTGCAACTCCATCTCCATGGATTGCCGGAGGACGTCATCATCAAGGTCATTACCGACTTCGTAGAGGAGCGCCAAGCGCCCGACCGGCCCATCAACAACTACGCGGACTGGCTGTTGTCCAGCTTCGGCCGGACGTTCGCCGAGTCCTTTCCGATGCAGTACACGCGCAAATACCATCTCGCCAACGCCGAGAACATGAGCACCGATTGGCTCGGACCACGCATCTACCGTCCCAGTCTCGAGGAGGTGCTGCGTGGCGCGATCTCGCCGTCTCCCCCGCAGGTTCACTACATCACCCACTTCAGATACCCGAGTGAAGGCGGATTCATGTGTTATCTGAGGAAGTTCATCCCCATGGGCAGCCTTAAACTCAATCATGAGTTGGTGTCCATCGATCCGCGCACGCGCCAACTCAGCTTCTCCAACGGTCTCGTGACGCAGTACGACGGGCTGGTCTCTTCGGTGCCCCTGCCGGATCTCATTCGCATGATACCGGACGCCCCGGAGGACGTTCGCGCCGCGGCCGGCCGCCTGGCCTGCTCCACGTGCGTGCTGGTGAACATCGGCGTGAACCGCGAGGACCTCTCGCGCGCCCACATGACTTATTTCTACGACCAGGACATTTGCTTCACGCGGCTCGGCTTCCCGCATATGCTCTCCGTGCGCAACGCCCCTCCGGGGACCGGCAGCATTCAGGCGGAAGTCTACTTCTCCGACAAGTACAAGCCCTTCACCGGTTCAGCCGAGGACTGGATCGAGCCCGTCATCGTGGATCTCCGCCGTTGTGGCCTTTTGCGGGAGGAGGACGTGATCTTGTCCCGTAAGGCCATGTTGCTGCGCTACGCCAACATCATCTTCGACCTGGACCGCGCCGCGGCGCTCGAGACCGTCCACGGCTATCTCAACGATCTCGGCATTGCCTTTTGCGGACGCTACGGGGATTGGGGATACATGTGGACCGACGAGAGTTTCAAGAGCGGGGAACTCGCCGCGGAGCGCGCTCTGCACGCTCTGTGTGCACCGCAGATCTAAGAGCGATGCACTAGGTCGCCTGGGGAGTGAGTACTGGGACTTCAGTGCTATGGCCTGGGATGGGTTCCTGGCCGTAGACTCGAAGGGCCAGAGCTGAAGGAATAAGTCTTTGCGCTTTTCGCGGACCGGGTGAGTCCGACGGCGGGCTTCTTCACGGAGGGAGAGTATACTTGTCTGGGTGTACGATTAAGCACTAAGCGGATGTCTTAAAGGGCGAGCTGTTTCCGAGAGTAGTCTTTATCGTTATGATCTTGAGTCCGCTGAGTTGGGCGGTGGTAAGCTTCTACAATAAGCGGGGGACATCGGAGCAGTGGATCAAGGAAGGCAAGCAAGGCGGTGAAGAGGACGCGGCTGAGCTGCCATCGCTTCCGATCCGAGGGGTGCGGCTTTGGTTGGTGTTGATCGGTTATAACCCGTGAACCGGTGGCGGCGGCTGGTGTCGCCGAAGAAGGTTGATCACTGGTCGCTGACCAGCTTGCAACAGCGACTGATGAAGACGGGTGGGCGATTGGTGAAGCATGTCCTGACTACTGTTAGCTGAAGGTCATCTGACGCGGCGGGTGTTCGGGGCGATTTTGCGGAAGATCTGGGTGTTGCCGCTGCCGGCTGCATTGGACTGGGGGGGGGCGGAGAGGGAAACGGGTTGAACGAACGGGGCGGTAGGGTGTCTGAAAAATCGCTTGCAACGACGTATTGGGTTTTCTTTTCATACTCGGAGGACGCGATCAGTCCTTCGGTTCGGACTCGCCCGGGAGGGAAAAACTCAATGAGCCGGCACAACCAGAGGCGGTCGGGAGTATGACGCTGATACACAAAGCCAAAACACCGGCTTAGGAGAAACCGCAGATGTGCAAATTAGTTCCTTCTATTTTGATCAACGGTTTGGTTTTCCTTTCACCTTTCGCCTCCGCCATCACCTACACCACCAACTTTCCGAATACCGAAAATCCGGTGTCTGAACTTGATCATTGGAAGAACGGCGCTGCGGACGGCATTGATTGGACCAACTGCCGTACAAGTCCAGGATTGGTATTTGGCACCGAAAGCGGCAGAAATAGCAATCAATATGACGATTCGACCTGCCTTCTCACCGGCACATGGGGACCGTTACAGACCGTACAAGCCACGGTATTCTCACGGAACCAGAGCCGTATCTACTTTCAAGAAGTGGAGCTTCGCGTTCACAGCACGATGACGGCTCACAGCTGCACTGGATACGAAGTATTGTTCCGCGCGTATCATCCAGGCGGCTACGCGACTATTGTTCGATGGGACGGCGCTCTAGGAAAGTTTACGTATCTCAATCAAAAACCCAATGGCAAGTATAGTGGGATCCAGACCGGAGATGTGGTTAAGGCCACCATTGATGGAAATGGCCTAATCATTGGCTATGTGAATGACGTCGAGGTCATTCGAGCGATCGATACTACTTACCCCGGCGGAAATCCAGGAATCGGCTTTTGGCTAAAAGGCCGACAGGGCGTGGGAACGAACGCTGATTATGGGTTCTCGGCGCTGACTGCCACAGATGGCGTCAAGACCGGTGTGAAAGCAAGCCACTCTACACAGAAGGGACAGGGGACCACTTCAGTTGCTTTCTTAGTCGGCGCGTCGCATCGTCCTAGTGTTTTTGAAAGAAGGAAAGCCTTCCAGTGGGAGGCTGGAATGGTGGAGACCTCGAGTCTTCCGCAAGACGACTTGTTGGGAATGCTGAGTCGATTTGCCAGCTTTGGCTTCATGATGCTCACAGAAACGGAAGCCGCGAGCGAGGAGCCCAAATCCAAATGAGAATAGAAGTATTTAGCGCCGGCACGGTTCCGCCGCTCTTGTCGTGGCAAACAACGCATTAAATAACGTGCCTGTCCAAGCCGAACGTATCCAATGGAACGGCAATCAGCGAGAAGAGCTGTGGCCGATGCGGGTGTCCCCAAGTTCGCCGGCACTTGATGTCTTACGAGTTCTGATCATGCTGATGCAAACTAATGGCCGGAGCTACTCGGAGGTCCCAAAGTGTTTGCAGACCACCGCGCCGACAATTGCGCGGCGGAATCTGGGTTTTTTGAGGCGACGCCTCGATGGTCTGCTCAAGGTGGGTCACCGTGCCGAGAAGCCCGCGGTGATTACCAGACGCCGGAAACTAACGGACGTTTCCACGCACTGGTACGTTCGGAAACTGGCGCGCGAGTCGAACACCGGTGTGGACGCAGTTCGCCGGATCTGGCGAAGGGCCGGGATTAGGCCACACCGACCGGAGCGCTACAGAGGCGACGGCGCTTCCGATTTCGAGGCCAGCACGTATATTATCGCGCTGAGTCTGAACCTGAAGTCTGGCAAGGTGCGTTGCAAGACGGCCAGATGCCGCATACGTGAACAGTTCGTCGATGTTCTTGATCAAATTGTCGCCATCTGTAAGCCACACCAGAAAGTCTGCATACTTGTTTATCACCTTTCCGCGAACAAGTTCACCAAGTTTGCCGAGTTTCTCCAATTCCACCCCCAACTAAAGTTGCAGTTTAGACCCACTTGCGCCTCCTGGCTCAACCAGGTGGAAACCTGGTTCGCTCGCATCGAACACGCGGTCGTCACGCCTGCCTCAGTGCCGGATCTGCCGGGCAACTTTGCCAACCCGCCGGAGCACTTCTCGCGGTATCAAAGTGAAAGGACTCGCTACTGCTAGCGCTGCATCCATGATCACACAGTCTGAAAGGCCACGCATACTAATCTTTTCACAGAGAAATATCTTCAGAAATGCTCTCTTTCGCTGTCCTTTATATGAATTCGAAAATATCATTTCTCAGATTGACTCTGTTGAGCTTTTTGCGCCCCCGGCGGATCCACTCACTCTGCGCCATAAGATTGCGAAGCGCATCGCTTACCATACCCCTATCGCCCTGAATCCTGGCATTAAAAGAATAACGCCCAAAAAGCAGTACGATGTATTTTTTGCGATCTGCGGAGCTCCAGCAGATTTGCTGATGGTTAATGCTGTTAGCAATTGGAGAGATGCCTGCACGACCTCGGTTTGTCTGATGGATGAGCTTTGGGTAAGGGAGATGGTCGGCTGCCGTCACTTCCTGCGCATCTTGGCGAACTTTGATCTGGTCCTGCTGTACTACAGTCAAAGTGTAAGCGCGCTAAGCGAACGAATTGGGCGGAGGTGTGTCTTTATGCCGCCCGGTATAGATACGACTCTCTTTTGCCCTTATCCAGACCCGCCCCAGAGGGTCATCGACGTTTGTAGCATTGGGCGTAGATCGGCGATAACGCACCAACGGCTGCTAAGGATGGCGTCCGAAAACGGGTTATTCTATCTTCACGACAGTATTGCCGGAGATCGCGCCATTCACTCAGCGGAGCACAGAGCCTTGTTGGCGAATGTTTCAAAGAGGAGTCGATATTTTATCGTTAATCCGGCGTTGATTGATAGGAGTGAAATAAGAGGCAATCAGATGGAGATGGGCAATAGGTATTTTGAGGGGGCGGCCTCTGGTACTATTATGCTCGGAGAACGTCCAGACAATAGGGAATTTGACGGATTGTTCGACTGGCCTGACGCCTTGATTCATCTGCCTTACGATTCCAGCGATATCGATCGGATCATCAATGAACTCGATGCTCAGCCGGAAAGACAGGCTAGAATTCGGCGATCCAATGTGGTGCAATCCTTGATGCGGCACGATTGGGTGTATCGCTGGGAGGCCGTGCTTAAGGCCGTAGGTCTTGAACCGACGGTCGAACTGCTGCAAAGAAAGGAACGCCTTAGCAGGCTCGCTGAGGCTGTAAAGGGATACGACTCTCGAACGGGCGACGCACCGAAAAACGGCGCACTCGGGGAAGCACCCGTGCGCCACGGAGGAGTCTGAGGCACGCGACCTCTGGACGGCCGCGAGGATTCGGTTCGTCGCCGCTCTTTTTGGGGATAACTTCTGAGGCTATCGCGGTTGCGAAGAAGAAGACTTTCTAACAGGGGGGAATCATGAAGGTAGTGTTGTTTTGCGGGGGAGCCGGGATGCGGCTCAGAGGACACATCGATGACGTGCCGAAACCCATGGTCCAAATCGGCTCACGGCCCATCGTGTGGCACCTGATGAAGTACTATGCGCATTATGGACACAAGGATTTCATTCTGTGCCTGGGTTACAAAGGCAGCGTCATCAAGGACTATTTCCTGCACTACGACGAGTCCGTCTCGAACGATTTTGTCTGGTCCCAGGGCGGCAAAAAAATCCAGTTCATCAATCGCGACATCGACGACTGGACGATAACGTTTGTCGAGACCGGCGTCAACGCCACCATCGGTGAGCGGCTAAAAGCGGTGGAGCCGTACCTGCAAGGCGAAGAGTTGTTCCTCGCTAACTACGGCGACGGTCTGAGTGACCTGGACCTTCCGGTGATGATCGACGAGTTCCGCAACAGCGACGCTGTGGGCGCGTTGCTCCTGGTGCAGCCGACGGCGAGCTTCGACATTGTGGGAATGTCGGCCGATGGTAAAGTCGGGAGCGTTTCGGCTCTGAGCCACTCGGACATCTGGATCAACGGAGGTTATTTCGTGTTTCGCAAAGAAATCTTCCGTTACATCAATCCCGGCGACGAGTTGGTGCGGCAACCGTTTCAGCGGTTGATTGACAAGGGCGCCCTGTTGGCGCACAAGTGCACCGGCTTCTGGCAATGCATGGACACGTTCAAAGATAAGCAATGCCTGGAGGAACTCAATCAGGGTAAGGCGCCGTGGAAGGTTTGGAATCACTGCGCCCCAGCAAGTTCGATCGAGTCGCCCGCGATATCGGCTTAGTGCATGATCCATCTGAAACTGGACCGAGAAGCCCATGGAGCGCTCCAGATTCTATGCCTGGGTTGTCATTCCGACGATATCGAAATTGGGTGTGGTGGCACGATCCTGCGGCTAGCTTCAGACTACCCGGGTTGCGTGTTTCACTGGGTTGTGTTTAGTGCCATCGGCGCCCGCCAAGCGGAGGCGCAACATGCGGCCGCTCAGTTTGTCGACCCGTCTCGCCTTAAGGGGCCGTGGTTGAAGACCTTCCCGGACGGTTTCATGCCGTTTGTGGGCGCGGAGGTGAAAATCGTGTTTGAAGAATTGAAGCAGGCGGTTTCGCCGGATCTCATCTTCACTCACAACCGGCGGGACGCGCATCAAGACCATCGCTTGATTGCCGAGTTGACGTGGAACACGTTTCGGAATCACTTGATTTTGGAGTACGAGGTTCCGAAATATGACGGTGACATGGGACAACCAGGCGTGTTCGTGCCCCTCCCTATGGACCTGTGTGAACGGAAGGTCGGCCTGATTATGGAAACGTTTCAGTCACAGCACGGCAAGCTCTGGTTTCAAAGGGAAACCTTTTTCTCTCTCATGCGGCTGCGGGGGATGGAATGCAACGCTCCCAGCGGTTACGCCGAGGCTTTTTACGGCCGCAAGGTGGTGCTCTGAATGGAAACCGGGTGCGAGGAACTGAGAGCATGATGCCGAAACGGCGCAAGTTGAGAGTAGGGGACTGGGTCGAAGTCCGAAGCAAGGAAGAGGTTCTGCGGACACTCGACCAGGACGGCCGGCTCGACGGGATGCCTTTCATGCCAGAGATGTTGGAATTCTGTGGCAAGCGGTTCCGGGTCTTCAAACGCGCCCATAAAACCTGCGATCCGGACTTCCGCAGCCGCCGGATCGAGAACGCGGTGCACCTGGAAACGCGTTGCGACGGGCGTGCGCACGGTGGGTGCCAGGCCGGATGCTTGTTGTACTGGAAAGAGGCATGGCTGACACGCATCCGCGCCGATGCGCCCGCGGAGACCGGTCCAGACCCGAAGCCTGAGGCCGAATTGATCCACCTCGCGTCCGCCGCCGGTTGCACCGAATCCGTGGTCCGGGATCGCGTACAGGCGCGCGATGTGGATGCCGGAGGGTTCTCCTACGTCTGCCAAATCACCCAAGTGCAGTACCACGCGCCGCTCCCCTGGTGGGACCTGCGTCAATACATCGAGGACTACACGTCGGGAAATATCAGTCTCCGGAGGCTTCTCAGCGGCACCATCTATACGATGTACTACCACCTCAGCCGCGTCCCCGGATTGCGGTCTGCCACGCCATGGTTTTATAACCTGGCCCGGCCTCTCTGGCGCGGCTCCGCATGGCCGCGGACGACAGGCGTCATCCCCGAGGGGCAACCCACACCGGACGTCACGCTCGATCTGCAACCCGGTGAACTGGTTCGCGTCAAGCCCCACCAGGAAATCCTCCAGACGATCACCACCTCCAACAAAAATCGCGGCCTGTGGTGGGACGCGGAACTGCTTCCGTACTGCGGCGGCGCCTTCCGGGTGCTCAAACGTGTAACGAAGATCATCGATGAAAAGACCGGAAAGATGCAGGAGATGAAGAAGGCTTCCATCATCCTGGATTCGGTCGTGTGCCAGTCCCGATACACCAAATGCCGCATGTTCTGCCCTAAGAATACGTACGCATACTGGCGGGAGATTTGGCTGGAACGAGTGTTGGACCCCGAATCTGAAGATCGTGGGAGTCTATCGGCAATGGCTAGTCAGCCAAAGAGTTGCCCGGCGTCAACGGAGCGATAGACGTGGCGCGCAGCGTTTGCAAACGCGGCCTGTCGCTGGCGTTAGGGGACGAGGAAGAGTACCAGGCGGAACATCGGTGCGGCGCCCCGATGCGGCTTCGATCTCGCGGGAACTCGCTAAGACCCAAGGTGGAGGAACCCGCCGGTTCCGATCCGCCCTCCTTTCTGCGTCGCTTCCCTGGCGCGTACTGCGCCCTCGTCTCCTCGATCGCCATTGCGCCACTTCCCGCGATGCGCTTCTGTCGCTCATCGTAGACGCTTTCCCAATCCGAGAGCTGCAAACGCGGGTTTCAGACGGGAGGTTTTTTCGCTGATGCGGCTCTGTCGCAACGGAATACAACTCTCCCCGGCGGTTGCATCGGGGCGTACTTACTGCCGCAAGCTGGTGCCTCGAGGTTATGTCCGTCCCGGCGTCCCTTCGCCGGCTCATTTACAGGAGGAAACATCATCTGAGCTACCTGGAACAATTGCAGAATAGAATCCAATCCCGCCAAGCCCGTGTGGGCGTGGTCGGACTAGGATACGTAGGCCTGCCGCTCGCCGTGGAATTCGCGAACGCCGGGTTCTGCGTGACCGGCATCGATGTCGACGCCGCGAAGGTGGCCGCGGTGAACGCCGGCCGATCCTACGTGCAGGATATCCCGGCCTCCGTTTTGAAGCCGTTAGTCGACGCTGGAAAGCTTCGGGCCACGGCCGATTTTGCCGCGGTAGCGCATCTCGACACCATCAACATCGCCGTGCCGACGCCGCTGCGCAAGACCAAAGACCCGGACATGAGCTTCATCGTCAACGCCTGCCAGGAGATCGCCAAGCATTTTCATCCGGGCATGCTGGCGATTCTCGAGTCCACCACCTATCCCGGCACCACCGACGAATTGATGTTGCCCATGTTCGAGGGCCCTGGAATGAAGGTCGGCGAGGACTTCTTCTTGTGTTTCTCGCCCGAGCGAGTCGATCCCGGCAACCCGAACTTTCAAACCAAGAACATTCCCAAGGTAGTCGGCGGCATCACGCCCGCCTGCACCGAAATCGGCGCCTTGTTTTATAGCCAGGCGCTCGAAACCGTGGTGCCGGTCGGTTCTACCCGCGTCGCGGAAATGGTCAAACTGCTCGAGAATACTTTCCGCATGATCAACATCGGGCTGGTGAACGAAATCGCGCTGATGTGCGACCGCATGGGAATCAACGTTTGGGAAGTGATCGACGCCGCCGCCACCAAGCCCTTCGGCTTCATGCCGTTCTATCCCGGGCCGGGTCTGGGCGGCCACTGTATTCCCATCGATCCGTTCTATCTGTCATGGAAGACCAAACAGGCCGGCATGGAGGCCCGATTCATCGAACTGGCCGGCTACATCAACGGCACCATGCCGCATTTTGTGGTCGACAAGATCCAGAATGCGTTGAACGACCACAGCAAGCCCCTGAAAGGCTCCCGGGTACACGTGCTCGGCGTGGCCTACAAGGGCGATATCGACGACGTCCGCGAGTCGCCGGCGCTGGATATCATCCATCTTCTCGGAAAACGGGGCGCGATATTGACCTACAGCGATCCTTTCGTGCCGAAACTGCGCGCCGATGGCGTGCTTCCCGAAGACATGGAGGCCATCGACCCCTATCAAGGATCGGCGGATGCCGACTGCGTCGTCATCGTGACCAATCACAAGAAATTCGACTATCGCGCCATCCTGGAGCGCGCGCCGTTGATCGTCGACACGCGCAACGCATTGAAAGGGTGCGTTTCAGACAAGATCGTGCGATTGTGAACTCTTTATTCCGGCGGGGCTTCCCCTGGGGAGCTGTTTGTTTCGGCGTCGTGGGCATCACCCTGACGCTGGGTCTCTGGCCGTTCCATGCACCCCTCAATGAAGTAGCTTGGCTGCCTGACGCCAACGGGATTTCGTTCGGAAGTTCGGGAACCGTACTTAGCTCGGGCACGTTTCAAAGCGCCGACCCCGGCGGTGCGGCGCACAGTATTGAGGTATGGGCCCAGCCCCACCCGTGGCTCAAGTCCGGCACGCTGCTGTCGTTCTATACCCTCCAGAATCCCAGCCAGCTAAGGGTTCGCGACGCGTTTAACGACCTTTCCCTGCAGGTCGGCCTGTCGGATACGCCTAACCACCGGACGGCGGCGAAGCTGGTGGTTCACGACGTGTTTCGCCGTGCCAGACCTCTGTTCATCACCATCGCTAGCGGCAGCCACGGGACGGCCCTCTATCTGGATGGCAAGCTGGCCGCCCGCGACCCCGCCTTGCTGATCCCGGCCAGATCCTTCACTGGCAGGCTCGTTCTGGGCGATTCTCCACGCCAACCCGACAGTTGGTGGGGGCAGATTCGGGGTCTCGCGATGTACGGCACCGAACTGACTGCGGAGGAAACCTCTCGCCACTACGCCACGTGGACGGCCAGAGGAAGACCAGAGATTAACGCCGATGAACGGAACATCGCGCTATACCTCTTCGAGGAAAGTGGCGGAGCCATCGTCCATAATTCGGCCCATAACGCCAGCCATAGCCACCTCGCGCCCGCTGTCGATTTGTACATCCCGCCAAGATACGAAGTGGTTGACAAGATATTCATGGAACCTTTTTGGCAGGAATTCAAAATGTCCCGCAGTTATTGGTCGGCGGCGCTCAAGAATGTCGTGGGATTCGTTCCGCTGGGGCTCTGCTTCAGTCTGTATCTTACGGCCCTTCGCGTCAAACGAGCGGTATTTCTGACACTGGCGGTGGGAACCTCGGTCAGCCTCGCCATCGAGCTTTTGCAGTGGTTCCTGCCCACGCGGGATTCGGGGATGACGGACGTTTTCACCAACACCTTGGGCACCGGGTGCGGGCTCCTGCTGCAACCCTATGCAAACAGGCTTCTTGCCTGGCGTGCACGCCGTACCTTGTGAAACTCTTGGCGGGCCTTTACAATGGACGGATAGCGGAAGTTGGATGACCGTAACGGAGTCTCCTGGCGACCTCTTGATCGACGCTCCATGAAGCTCCGATTTCGTTGGAACTCGACAAAACGCAAAGTTCGGCCGGCCTATCCGATTCGCCCCCGCTCTTTCGTCGCTTCCGTCGGCCTGCACTGCGCCGTGGTAGCGCTGGCGGCCCTAGCGCCGGCCTACCGCGATCCGGCTCCGCGCCCCATCTACACCGAACTGATCCGGCCCCTGGAAGACAAAATCGTCTGGCGCGACTTTCGTGAGAAGTTGCCGGACGTGGCCGCCGCGAAAAAATCTCCTGCGCCGCGCGGTGACCGGATTTCACCGCGCACCGTGGTCGCAGCGTCCCCCAAGGCCAAGTCGGCGACCCAGTTCATTTGGCAACCGGTTCCCAAGATCGAGATTCAACAGGACCTCCCGCTGCCCAATCTCGTGTCCCGAGTGGATCTGCCCGCGCCCCCACCCGTCCCAGAGGCCAAGTCACCCCCCGCCGAAGCGCAGCCCAAGCCGCCTCGGCCGACCAAGGCTTTCATTCCGCCTGCCAGGCCCTCTGACCCTTCCCCCGCGCCCGCCCAGCCCCCGCTACTGGACCCTCAAGCACCGTTGTTACCCCTCGCCGCCCCCTCAGCGCCTTCCGTGTTGAGCACTGCCAAGGCCTTGCCTCTGCCGCCCAAGCCTACCCGCGCTTTCATTCCGCCTTCCCGTGCCGCCAACGCCGCCCCTGCACCCGGACAGCCCACGCTACTGGATCCTCAAGCCCCTTCGATGAACCCCTCGGCCCCTTCCGGACCAGCGGTGTTGAACGCCTCGAAGGGCTTACTGCTGCCGGCCCTGCCCGCGGCTCCAGCGCCGAGTTCCGGCAACGCCACGGCAGACATCGCGATCGCCAGTCTTCATCCCGCCGACCGCGCTGCATTGCCGCCCGGCGGAGCGCGCCCCGGACAGTTCTCGGAAGCGCCTGTGAAAGGTCCGGCTGAAGCTGGTACCGTAGACGGAATCAACGTGCCCAATCTGGCGGTTCGCGACCCGAATCCGGCCGGCGCGGATTTCGATCATCGCGACACGAATCCAACCGTTCGGGAAGCGCCCAAGAAGGCCGTCGACCTTGCGATGCCGGCCCTGGCTCCGCGGACGATTCTGTACGCCGAACGAATTCGCAACATCCCGGTGTCTACGTTGTCGGCTCCCTTACGGCCCGCGTCGAGAACCATCCCCAGAGACATCGACGCCCGGTTCCAGGGCCGCTTCGTGTACGCCATGGTCATGCCCATCGAGAATCTCCCGATGTATGGGGGAGATTGGATCATGTGGTTTGCCGAGCGCAATCAGCGGCCCGGTGACTCACCGTCCATGCGCGCGCCGATCCTGTTTCGAAAGCTGGAATCGGTGGAGCGCGTCGAATTGCCCCCGCAGACGCAGCCGCGATTCCAACTGGCCGCGACCGTCACCAAGGAGGGGCGCATTGAGGGGATCTCCCTGATTACGAAAACCGGCGCGGTGGTGGAGCAGGCTTTGGTGCGCGATCTGGCATCCTGGGAGTTCCGGCCCGCCACCCGCGACGGAACGCCGGTCGACGTCGAAGTGGTCATCGAAATTCCGTTCAATTTGAAACAGATCGCGGAAGGCGGGCGGCCCTGATCCCCGCCGGCCCCCGCGTAGTCTGGTATCGTAGTTTGGTATCGATTTTCGTTAAGAGTGTGGTATCATGGCATCGCTGCAAATGACAACGTTTCATGCTAGGAATGTTTTAGCAATTCTCCCGGCTCTGGCCTTTCTTGGACTGGCGCCGTCACCGCTCCTGCGGGCTCAAAATCCTCCCGCGCAGGCGCCCGCCGGCCAACCCCCTCTGAACCCGGGTCAAGTCCAGTTGCCCGCGATCCGCCCGAACTACGTTCTTGGCCCCAACGATCAGGTTCTGGTCCGGGCGCCCAACGTGGAGGAGCTTAACGAGCGGCCCTTCCGCATCGATGCGGATGGATTTGTCACCTTGCCGCTGATAGGCCGCGTCCAGGCAGGTGGTCAAACGGTCCAGGGTCTCGAAACCGACGTGACCGAAAAGCTGCGTCAATTCGTTCGCGAGCCCCAGATTGCGATCACCGTGGTTCAGTTTCATAGCGAACCGGTTTTTGTCTTGGGCGATTTCAAAACGCCTGGGATCTACCCGCTCGAAGGCCGGACGTTGGTCGAGATGCTGTCCAGCGTCGGGGGCACGCAGCCCGACGCCAGCCGCAGGATCAAGGTTTCGCGCCGCTCCGAATACGGAGCGATTCCCCTTCCGGGCGCGACCGTGGACTCCGAGAAGAAAACCAGTTCCGTCGAGGTTTCCCTCGCCGCTTTGAGTGAAAACTTGAATCCGGCCGAGGATTTGGTGCTTAAGCCCTACGACATGGTAACGGTGGAGCGCGCCGGGAGAGTGTACGTGGCTGGGGAAGTCTCCAAGCCGGGCGCCATTGAACTGGCCTCGCGGGACTCCATCTCGATTACCCAGGCGATGGCGGAGGCAGGCGGCCTGTCGCCGTTTGCCAACCGAAGCAAGGCCCGAGTGCTGCGGCCGGTTGCGGGCACCAGCCGGCGCGCGGAAATCGACATCGACTTGAAGCGCGTCTTCGAAGGGAAGGACAGTGATTTCCCCCTTCTGCCTAATGACGCCCTCTTCGTGCCCCGCGCCGATGTCCGCAATGTGCTGGGGCCGGCCGCAACGGCGATGGTTGGCGGGCTGCCCTACATCATCGTCACCTTAATTCTCCGCTAATAATTGTAAACATGACTCTTGTCGCGATCAACCCACGGTGGCGTCTGGCGGCTCCTTGCTTGTGTGCCATTCTGGCCTGGGCGCCGACCGCCCGCGCCCAGCAGCCCGCGGCTCCAGCCGCCCAGTTGCCGACCACCGAGAGCCTCAAACTTCTGATTCTGGCCGGACAGAAAGAAGCCAACGATCTGCAGCGCCGTGTCATGGCGCCGCTGGTGGTTCAGGTGCTGGATCAAAGCGACAATCCCGTCGAGGGCGCCGACGTGGTCTTCCGGTTCCCGGCCTCCGGTCCAGGCGCGTCGTTCGACGGCCTAAAGGCGTCCCAGACCTTTCGCACGAACGCCGAAGGCCAAGCCCGGGCGACCAACTGGACGGCCAACAATCAAGTCGGCAGCTTCCAGGTCCGCGTGACCGCGAGCTTGGGAAACCAGTTCGGTCAAGCCATCGTTTCCATGTCCAATGTGACGCGGGTGACCTCGGACACCGGAAGGGCGCATCGCCGCTGGATGTCCAAGAAGGTCGTCATTATCGTCGCCGTGGTCGCGGCCGGCGCGGTGGCCGGCATTCTCATTTCGAGAAATGGCGGTAGCAGTGGCCCCACCACGGTGACCATCTCCCCCGGGACTCCCACTCTAGGAGGCGCTCATTAGTGCGATGGGGCTCCAAGTGATGCGGCTCAGGTTTTTGTGGTGCGCGGCAATTGTGTTGCTGCTCGGCTTCTTGGCCGTGGCGCAGTCCAGTCTCATCGGGCCGGTGGAAGGTTTTGTTTTTGATCCTCCCAGCCGCAGCCTCCGAGCAGTGATTGGACTTGTGGGGGCGTCATCCTTCGGTCCGATTCTGGTTCGGGGAGTCGATTACGCCGCCGTGGCCCCGCGCAAGGATTACGCCATAACCGTCCGGGGCGAGAACGACATGTTCGTCTCGGGGTTAAGCTCAGGCATCCTGTCTACTTCCACGCTGCCGTCGACCGTCCGGCGGCCTGAAGGAGCCGTTTGGTCCGGCGACGGCTCCGTAGCAGTCCTCTATTCCCGTTCGGGCAATTGGATCCAAACCCTAAGCGGCTTCCCCGGCGAGGTGACTGCTGCTTCGAGCATCGATCTGACACCGCTCGGCGGTTTGCTCGCCGTAGTAGCGGCCGACCAGGGCGGTCAGCGCATCGCCGTCGGCATGGGTGGAGATTCCGGCGGCGTCTACGTGATGGACTCGGGCCACGCCTTCGCCGAGACGCTCCCGATAGCCCAACCCGTTGGATTGGCCTTCTCCGGCGACGGCCGGACGCTGTACGCCCTGGACGGCGCGACCGCGCAAGTCGCCGCAGTGGATTTGACGGGCTTCGCGCCCCGATCCTTCCCCTTGAACGGCCTGACGGATCCGATCGGCCTAGCCATCGCTTCCGACAGCGCCGGCCGCCAAACGATCTATGTCGCCGGGCAACGGGACCGTGTGCTCCAGAGCTATGACGCCTCGAGCACAGCGTTGCTGGCCAGCGTTCCGCTCGCCTTTGCACCCAGTTCCCTCGCCGTGTTTGGAAATGACAGCTACATCCTGGGACCCCGCGCCAGCGCGAGCGAGCCGCTGTGGTCCTTCCGCGCGGCTCCCGTCCCCGCGGTGTATTTCGTCCCTGCTGCGCCGCTTGCGCTTCCGGAGGGCCGCCGAAAGTGAATTTCAGGCGCTTGACCGTAGGAGCTGTCTTCGTGTTCGCGTTGGCTGTCCCCGCCATGGCGCAGCAGGTGCCGTTTCTGCTGCGGGTGACCCAGGGAAATACCAGCGTAAACCTCCCGGTAGGCGGCTTGTTGTCTTTTACGTCCTTGATCGGCCAGCCGCAAACGGATCAAATCACTGCTACTTACATCGGGACCGGCAAAGCCACCATCACCCAGCCGCCGCTGGTGTTCGGCACCACGATCTTCACCGCCAATTCAACCATCGTCCCGCCAATCACGTTGAATCCGAACCAGACCTTTGTTTTCACCGTCCAATTCCTGCCCACCAGTGGCGCGTTGATCAGCGCCGGGGTGGGTCTGTTGTATAGCGAAGCGGTTCCCGTTACCCCAAGCACTCCCTGCCCTGCGACGCCCGATGCCATCGTTTGCGTTACCGCCGGAACGGTGAACATCCCCGTGCAGGGGACGGCACCCTCGTTCGTGTTCAGCTATATCCTGCAGAGCACTCAAAACGCGGTTACACTGTCGCCAGGTCAAAACATCGTCTTTCCAACGATTCCCAGCGGCACCACTGAGTCGGCGACGTTCGGCATTATCAACAACGGAAGCGCCGCCGGTTCGGTGACCGTTCTTTCAATCACCCCCGGCCCGTTCAAGTTCTCGGGTGTACCGGTCCTGCCTGATACTATTCCGGCCGGCCAGAGCCTTCAGGTGCAGCTCACCTATCAGCCCACTTCCACCAGTGGGGATACTGGACAGATTCAGGTCATGGTGGCCGGAGGCACCCCGATCACCATCGGATTGGAGGGCAGCGGAACCTCCGCCAACCTGGTCTATCAGGTTCTTCAGACCAACCCTCCCACCACCCTTGCTCCGGGCGGCACGCTGACCCTGCCCAACACCAACGTGGGCCAAACCAGCAGCGTAAGCATCCGCGTTCTGAACACCGGGAACGCCAGTGGAACGGTAACGACTCTGGCCGTAACCGGGCCGGGGTTCCAAATCGTGAATCCGGCTCTTCCGCAGATCCTGGCTCCGAACGCCAGCATCACGTTCACGGTTAACTTCACACCCACCCAGCCGATTCCGGTGACCGGGACGCTCACCATCAACCTGGACACCATGAATCTCAGCGGGACCGGGTTGGGGCCGCAACTCCAGTTCTCCTACAGCGTCGCGGGCACCACCATCACCATTGGCACTGCCAATCCCAGCGTCATCTTCAGCCCGGCCGCGATCACCCAGTCCAGCCAGGTGATTGTGGATGTGAAAAACACGGGGACCGTTGCGGCAGTGATTTCCAACATCGGGATCGCCCAAACCAACAGCCCCTTCACGATCTTCGGCTTCCCGCCGCCGCCCGTTTCGGTGGCCCCCAATAGCGATTTCCAGATCACCATCAAGTTCACGCCGGTTGTGCTGGGGTTTTCGGACGGCACCCTGCAGTTGGATGCGGCCCTGGTGCCGCTGGTAGGGTCGGGTACCCAACCGCCGCCCCTGCCTGCCTATACCATCACCGGCTCCAATGGCAGTCCGGCCCCGCTAACCCAGCCACTCATCGGTCTGAGCTTGTCCAGCCCCTATCCCGTGTCGATCGCAGGCACGCTCTCGGTGACGGTTTCCGGCGCTCCGGTAGTCGATCCAGCCGTCCAATTCTCCTCGGGTGGCCTGTCCGCGCCGTTTGTGATTCCAGCCAATTCGACCGACGCCGTGTTTACCAATCAGGGCAAGCAGATCGGTATGCAAACCGGAACGGTCGCCAGCACCATCACTTTGTCGCCTACGTTTGCCACCCAAGCCGGCGCCGTGAATCTGACGCCCGACACGCCCACGACCCTGCGCTTGGTGATCGCGCCCGCGCCGCCAACCTTGATCGCCGCCCAGATCGGCACGGTGACCACAACAACCTCCACAACCACTTCCACCGTAACCAGCAGCTTCGTGCTGACCGTGACCGGTTTCTCGGTAACGCGCTCCTTGACCTCGTTCAGCGTGCAATTCGCCCCGGCTACGGGCTTCAGCATCCCCACGACGCAGTTCAAAATCGACCTGACCCAGCTTTCGGCGCTGTGGTTTCAAAGCGCGGCGTCGGCCGCGTTTGGCGGCGAGTTCGCTCTGACCGTGCCCTTCACGCTCCAGGGCACGCCGCCCTCCGGGAAAACCCTGCTGGACAGTATCGGCACGGTTTCCGTGAGCATCACGAACAGCCTTGGAACCTCCAATACGCTTCAGGTCAACTAGTTGGTGAATCGGAACTTCCTAATTAAGCTAAGGATCGGGAACTTCCAGCCAAGGCCCTAATCCGCAAAGGGAAAGCGGTTTCTTGGCGCCTTTGAGCCTTGGCGAGAGCCTACAAAGAGGCTTGTTCCCGCGAATTGCGCCGGGTTGTAATTCCCCGCCGAATTCCGCGAACGCACCCCGCCGACATCCTTTGGCCTGGTCCAACCCTTGGATTCGATGGCTGAATCTAAGCGCTAGATCCGAGAGCCAGATCCGGATAGTTGTTCCGCGGATGCCGCAGTGAATTTAGTTCACCCGCTCCCGCCCGCCCGCAGTCAGGGCAAAAGCTTAGGGCGCCGGTTGGACCTTCGCAGTGGTCTTCTTAGTCACACCGGCGTCGCTGGCGACTACCGTTATCGAGGTTACTTTGGTCACGTTTCGCGTTCCCACCGGGAAGGTGGCGGACTTGGCGCCGTAGGGGACCTTTACGTAGTTGGGAACGGAGATCACCCCATTCGGCCCCTGAGCGGATATTGCCACGGAAACTCCGACACCGGCTGGTGCCGAAAGCGTGACCGTACCCATGGCCCCCTGCCCGCCCACGATGATGCTGGGGTTAACCGAGATACTGCTGAGCGTGGTGTTTTTCAGTACCGTGAAGGCCACGCCGTTGCTCGCCGCCCCGTTGACCGTGACCACCACGTCACCGCTGGTGGCTCCGGCCGGCACCGGTGCGACGATGCTGGTGGCGCTCCAGCTGGTGGGCGTGGCCGCCGTTCCGTTGAAGGTGACGGTGCTGGAACCTTGAGCCGCTCCGAAGTTGGTTCCGTTGATGGTCACGGCTGTTCCGACTGCACCCGAAGCAGGGCTTAGGCTACTGATCGCAGGGGTCGGCGAGGACACGGTGAACGTTACGCCATTGCTGGCCGTTCCGTTGACCGTGACCACCACGTTGCCGCTCGAGGCTCCCGCCGGCACCGGCACGACAATGCTGGTCGCGCTCCAACTGGTGGGCGTCGCGGTGGTTCCGTTGAACTTCACCGTACTGCCGCCTAGCGTGGTTCCGAAGTTGGTTCCGGTGATCGTCACGGCGGTTCCCACAGGGCCCGAGTTGGGACTCAAGCTGGAGATGTTGGGCACCGTGGCCTGAACCGTGAACGCCGCGCCATTGCTGGCCACTCCGCTCACCTTCACGATCACATTGCCGCTGGTGGCTCCGACGGGCACGGGAGCGACGATGCTGGTGGCGCTCCAACTGGTAGGCGTGGCCGCCGTTCCATTGAACGTTACGGTGCTGGTACCCTGCGAAGTTCCGAAGTTGGTTCCAGCGATCGTCACCGCGGTTCCCACCGTGGCCGAAGCCGGGCTCAGGCTGGAGATGTTGGGTGTCGTCAGCACCGTGAACGCCAGCCCGTTGCTGGCCGCTCCGCCTACCGTGACCACCACGTTGCCGCTGGTGGCTCCGGCCGGCACGGGCGCGGTGATGCTGGTCGCGCTCCAGCCGGTGGGCGTGGCCGCCGTTCCATTGAACTTTACCGTACTGGTGCCCTGGGAGGCTCCAAAGTTGGTTCCGGTGATGGTTACCGAGGCTCCCACAGCGCCGGAGGCCGGGCTCAAGCTGCTGAGCGCGGGTGTCGGCACAACGGTAAAGGCCATGCCATTGCTGGCCACCGAGGCAACTGTAACCACCACGTTGCCGCTAGAAGCCCCCGCCGGTACGGGCGCGACGATGCTGGTGGCGCTCCAACTGGTAGGCGTGGCCGCCGTTCCGTTGAAGGTTATGGTGCTGGAACCCTGAGAAGCCCCGAAATTGGCGCCGGCGATGGTCACCGCCGTTCCTGCGGCCGCGGAGTTGGGGTTCAGCCCGGTGATGCTGGGTGTGGACCCCACGGTGAAGACTACGCCATTGCTGGCGACCCCGCCGACTGTGACGACGACGCTGCCGGTGGAGGCTCCGGCCGGCACGGGCGCGACGATGCTGGTCGCGCTCCAACTAGTGGGTGCCGCCGCCGTTCCGTTGAAGGCTAGCGTGCTGGATCCTTGAGAGGCTCCGAAATTGGTGCCGGCGATGGTCACGGCGGTTCCCACCACGCCCGAGGAGGGGCTCAAACTGCTGATGGCCGGTGTTGGCAGCACCGTGAAGGGCACGCCGTTGCTGGCCACGGTGTTCACGGTCACCACTACGTTGCCGGTGGTGGCTGCCGCCGGCACGGGCACGACGATACTGGTCGCGCTCCAACTGGTGGGCGTGGCGGCCGTTCCATTGAACGTTACGGTGCTGCTGCCCTGCGTGGCTCCGAAATTGGTTCCGGTGATGGTCACCGCGGTACCTACCGTGGCCGAGGTGGGGCTCAAACTGGAGATCTGGGGCGTCGCCGGTGGAGTCACGGTTATGCCAAAGCCTTGGTTGACACTGAGATAGCTGGCCGTCAGCATCACCGGCGTCGAGGCCGCCACGACTCCGGCGGGTACGTTGAATGTCGTGCTCAGCGAAGCCTGCGGCACCGTCACCGGTGACGATAGCGTCACTGCGGAAGCCGGATTCGCCGTTACAGCGACCGCCGCTCCCGCGGCGGGAGCCGGAGCCGTTAGCGTTAGGGTACAAGTAGAGCTTGCCGGCGGCGCGATCGACACCGGGTTGCATGTGAATCCGGTGAGTCCGGGCTCAATCGTCACCGTGCCGCCGGTGGTAGAAGTTGCCAGCACCACGCCCGTCGGATCGGCGGCGGCGGCGCCAGTCAGTTGCAGGGGAGAAGAGGAATCCGACGTGTAGCTGAGCGGCAGCGTCACCGTCGCGACCACGCCGCTGGCGATGGTGGAGTTGTTTAGTCCCCACAGGATGCACATCGCAGATCCCGCACTGGTGTTGCAGGAAATCTGTTTGCTGGCGGCGGTCGCGGCAGGGCCGGCCGTGACGGTGGCAGTACCGAAATCCACCGTCGAGTAGCCCAGCGTCCATTGGACGGAAGCGGGAGTGACTCCGCTCAAGCTTAGGTCCACCGTTACCGAGCCTCCGGCGGGCGCGGAGGGGGACGAAACCCCCAACGCCACCGTTCCGCTGGCCGCTGAAGATGATGAAGATATTACCTTTCGAACGCGTTGAGCTCGGCATAAGGATGCTGCCGACAGCGACACAAGCACCAATACGAGAACTTGGCGGGCTATGCCGGAAAAGGATGGTATAAGAGTACTAGTACTAGGCATCGGTAAGTTCCAAGTCAAGAGTACCGGCTCCTTCGTCCTACTCAAATCGGCAGCATCCCTTAGTTGCTGCATAGAAATCTCGCACCCTGAGCGCGAGGGTGATAGGTGGTTTCTTAATGGCGGCGGTACCCCTTTACCCCGGGGCAGCGGCGCGAGGTGGATCAGGTTGGAATGAACAACCCTAACTTATTGCTGAAGTTCAAGTTAGCGGGAGATAGCCGGATTCGCATCCAGAGCGCAGCCCGGATTAAGGTGACTGGCTCGGGCGATCTGATCCTCTATGACAGTACTGGCGATGCGGAAGCGTTTGATCTCAGCCGCTTGGAGGTATTCAGCATTCAGCTCTGGGCCGGCGGTCACGCCGAGAATCGCGAGTTTAGGCCGCCGAGTTAGGCGCAGACGTGGGCCGAGGGCGGTGGGCCTGGGGGACGCGAGCCAGGACGTGCTTTGTGTTTTCCGCCCTACTCGGGTAAACTGCGCTCATGCCAATCTACGAATACGAATGCCGCCAGTGCGGATACCGTTTTGAGTACTTGGTTTTGTCCTCGTCGCCGGCGCCGGAGTGTCCCCGGTGCCAGACTCAGGACCTGAGCCAGCAGATCTCGTTATGCGCGGTGAGCTCGGAGGCTACGCGGGAAGCTAACCTCAACGGGGCGCAACGGAAGGCCGGAGCCGCATACAACGAAAAGCAGCGCTCAGAGCACAAGCAGTTGCACGAGCACTTCGAGCATTGACCTGAAGCCGCAAGCTCCGATCCCGCGCTCAGAAAACCAGCTTCATGGCGAGCTGCACGATGCGCGGGTCGCCTTGGCTGGTCAGGCCGTTGTTGCCGCTGATATCGGTAATCACCTGGCCGAAATTCGGCGCCGTTAGCGAATTCACGGGTATGCTGAGGTTCACTTTGTTGGGCAGGTTGAACGCCTCGGCACGCACCTGCAGGGTGCGCTTTTCGCCCCATACCGGGAACGTTCGCGAGAGCGCCACATTCAACTGGAACATTCCCGGGCCGGCGATATTCGCCTGGCCTAGATTCCCGTAGCTACCCAGCGCCGGAATGCCGAAGGCGGCCGCGTTGGCCCACTGGACGCAGGGCGCGGGGGAACAGCCCGGAGTGCCGGCCCGCGTGTCGCCGCCCACGTAATTCGCAGTCTGCGTGGTCGCCGTGGTCAGCGCGCGATCGGTGCCGCTGGTGACGGTGTACCACTGGGCGCTACGGATGGTGAGAATCGGCGCGAATTGCCAGTCGCTCGCCAGCATCCGCAAGGCCTTGCTTTGGAACTTGGGCGCGGTCGCCACCAGGTTGAGAATGAAGTTGTGCCGGGTGTCGATTCCGGCGCAGTTGCCCTTGTAGATATTCCGATTGCCGGGGATGGCCGCCACGCCTGCCGAGCTGGTTTGCTGGTCCTGAATATCTCCCAGGCAGTGCGACCAAGTATAGTTGGCCAACATGCTCACGCCTTTGCTCAAGCGCTTCTGAGCGGAGAAGTAGAGAGCGTTGTAGGTGCTGGTTCCGCCGTCGTCACCGTAGGACACGCCCGCATAGTAGTTCCCTTGCAACGGATTCTGCAGCGACAATACGCGGCGGAACTGCTGATTCGCCGTCGTCGAGCAAGTGGGGTAATTGGTGGAAACCACATTTCCGGCGGCATTCACCGTCTGCAGCGTGCAAGCGCCCAGGCCCAGGTATACGGCCGGGTTCAGCAGGTTGGACGTGGTCATGTGAATCTGGTTGTTGCCCAGGTAGTTGACCGTGAGCAGCCAATCCTTCCCGACTTGCCTTTGGATGCTGAGGTTCCACTGATTCATGTAGGGGGCCTTGTAGCCCTGGAGCGGCATTTGAACGTACGTTCCGAGCGACGGAAATACTTCATTGTGATCGGCGTGGCCGAGCCCGTTTTTCGCCGTGAGCGCCGGAATCGGGTTTCCACCGGGGTAGTTTGCCCAGGGATTCGTCAGGTCCACATTGGACTGGCTCACGTTGCCCCCGAAGGGCGCGTACTGCGACATGAAGTTCGAGTAGAACATGTGGTTGCGGTCGCCGTACATTCCGTAGGCGGCGCGGATGGTCATTTTGCCGTCGCCCTTGGGATCGAAAACGATGCCCACGCGCGGGAAGAACTTGCTCCACTGCGGGCAGTTCAGGCTGTTGCCGCACGGATATCCCGAATCGCCCGGGAAGGCCAGTCCGGGAGGGGCGTTCACAAAGACGGTGCTCTTGGAGTTCTGATTGAAGAGAGTCTGGTCGAAGTGGGAAAACTGGCCGAACTTGTTGAACGGCGCGGTGTAGGGCTCCCACCGCACGCCGTAGTTCACCGTCAGGCGGCGTGCGATCTTCCAATTGTCCTGGGCGTAAATCGACGAATAATACTGGCGATTGTAGAAGCCGTAGATCAGCCCCTGGCCGTACGTGTTGGTCTTGCCCAGCATGAAGTCGGCCAGCGTCAGCCCGGTCACCGCACCGTTGAAGTTCGCCTGGCCCATGGCGTTCAGGCCCGACCAATAGTTCATTTCCTGGCGGTAAATGCTGCCTCCGATACCGATCTCGTGCGATCCCTTCACCCAACTCAAGTCGTCGCCGATAGACCAGTTGGGTCCATTGTGCGATTGTCCCGGCACCGCCGCGGAGGTGCCGATCTGGAATCCGCCGTTGGTCATCGACATGTAGGTATCGTGTCCCACCACCGGGGAGATGGTCACGTTGGCGCCGAAGTCCTGGAGCGATTTGTAGACGTCGGAAATCTTGACGATGTTGGTGCGATTCGCGGCCAAGCGCAAGGAGTTGACGATCCGGGCGCCGATCAAATATGTGTCGCCGATGGCGATCGAATAGTCCATGTCGTGAATGCCGTAGGTGTTCTTCGACAGCGGATTCACTCCGTCATAAGTCGAAGGCTGGTTCAGATTCGCTACGGTGTAGCGGCCAAACAGCGAGTGTTTCTCGCTCAGCGTGTAATCGACCTTCGCCACTCCCAGGTCTTCCTCCTGCCCCGAGACGAAGCCGAACAACGTCTTGCCGCAGGGATCCGCGGTTGGCGGCAGGGTCTTGTCGATGTTGAGCGCCACGGTGCTGAACGCGGTCGGCGAGATTTTGTTGCCCACAAAGCCTAGCGACGCGGGCAAATTGATCTGCTTGCCGCCATTGCAGGCTGGCGACGCGAGTGTCGAGAAGTCCCCAGCGAGCACCGCGGGCGTGGGAATGAAAGCCGATTGGAAACTCGGATCGGAGCGCTGCGAAGTACGCTGATAACCGGCAAAGAAGAACAGTTTGTCCTTCTTGATGGGGCCGCCCGCCGTGCCTCCGTATTGGTTGCGCTTGAGCGTATCGCGCGTGGCGGCGAAAAAGTCGCGGGCGTTTAGATCGCCGTTGCGCAGGAACTCGAACGCATCGCCGTGGAACGCGTTGGTGCCGGACTTGGTTACGGCGTTGACCGCGGCGGCGGCATGGAACCCGTATTGTGCGGGGAGCGCGCTGGTCTCGACCTTGAACTCCTGCAGTGCGTCCGGAAAAGGCAGCGGGAGGCTCAGGTTGTTGTAGGGGTCCTGGTAATTCGCGCCGTCGAGCAGGAACGTCAGGCCATTGCCCTGTCCTCCGGCGACCGACACTACCACGGTGGGATAGTTTCGCACGGTGTTGATCGCGCCGTTGCCGGGGTAGCTGGCCATGCCGGCTAGAAACACCAGCTCGATGGGGTTGCGGCCGTTGAGCGGCATCTCGAGTACGCGCTGGTTGTCGACTACTTGACCGATGCCGGTGCTGTGCGTCTCGACCATCGCCGCGCCGGCTTCGACTACTACTTGTTCGGAAACGGCCCCGACCTTGAGCGCGGCGTCGATAGTGGCGTCGGCATCCACCTGCAGCACGATGCCGGACTGCACGTATTTGTTGAAGCCTTCCTTGGTAACCTCCAGGATGTACGGTCCGATGGGCAGATTGGTAAACACGTAGAAGCCGCCCGCGCCGGTGTTTACGGTGCGGATCGCGCCGGTGGCGGTCTGCGTGACTTTTACTTCCGCGCCGGGAACTTCGAGGCCGGAGGCATCGCGAACGGTTCCGTTGATCTGCGCGGTGGCACCCTGTCCCCACACCCACGCTGAACCCATCACAAATACTGCGGCTAACTGAGTCAGTCTGGCGGTCATCGTATCCCCCTCAAGATGGTCGGCAGCATTCGCGGGTGGAACTCAGACCGTCCCGAAATGCGCTCGACGCGGTACGCTACTCCCGGCAACTTGGTCGAATATACGCTTGTCGGCATAGCATAACAAGGAGTCTCCTCAATCTATTGAGATGGGGATTCTTATCCGCTGCATGAGGGCTTGGGGCGTCCCGGGCGGGTTGCGACCAGGCCTGCCGGTTCCCAAGCGGCGCCCCATTTCGCCTTCCGCATGCCAAAATCGGCGGCTGAAGCCGGCTGGAGGTTGCGAGTTGGGGGGCGGTGGGAGGCTTGGAATCGGGTGAGTAGGATATTAGGAAGTCTTTGTGCATGAGTGCTTTGGAGGGGCCTCTGGTTCGTTTTGTAGTTTTGCTCCGCGGGCTGGCGGGCAGAGTCTCGGGTTCGTTTTGTAGTTTTGCTATGCGCGCTGGCGGGCGGGGTCTCAGGTTCGTTTTGTTGTTTTGGCGGAACTCCCGGAGCGTGCCGCTCGGGTTCGTTTTGCAACTTTTTTGCGCGGGTGGTGAGCATAACCTCCGACGGGGTCTAACGGAGCGGTGCAGCATCAAGCCGATCTTAGCGCCGGCGGGATCATGCGGCCGGGATCAATGGCACTTATGTGAGGGGGATATTGGGGAAAGGCCGTGCGCGAGGAACGTGAACGGCCAACCGCCTTCGGCCACAACGGGGTATGAAAAAGGGGTTCGAGCGGTTCTGGTAAAGGCAGCTTTTTGGCCGTGAATTCACGTGAATCAACCAGAATGGATAGCAACCCAGGGTTGGGCATCGAAGGACGAAACGCTTAAGCTGTTGAATTCGTAGGGCCTTTCTGCTGGTGTTTTTCGAAGGACCGCCCGCTCCTGAGGGCCACGCTTTGAAGATCAACATGCGCTTTGAAGATCAACATGAAGGAGGCGCCTGAAAGGCGGCTGCAGCCAAGATTGGCTGCCCTACGGGTGTCACGCGGATACGCTTACACCCACGGTTATTAAATCACGGCCTCTTATCTGCGGATCAGGCCGTCTACGGCGAAGTGGGTCATGGACCGTGAGATTTCGCGGGCGGCGGCTTTGAGAGCCGCTAGAACCGCGGGCAGCTCCCGCCAGATGGGTTGTTTGGTTCTGCCGATGGCGGCTAGCGCGGCCCGCACGGCCCGCCTGGAATCCACGATCGGTACCGCAATCGAGCGCATGCCTAACCGGAACTCCTCTTCGGCTATGGAGTAGCCGCGAGCTCTGACCTGAGCTAACTCGGCGAACAACTGGTCTTTGGAGGAGATCGTCTTGGAGGTGAGCTTGGCTAGCCCCTTTTCGGCGATCAGCGCCTCGACCTCTTCCACGGGCAGGTGAGCCAGGAGCATTTTCCCAGTGGACATGGCGTGCGCCGGGAACTCAGTTCCGGTATCGACGTCGGCGTCGGGGAGTTCGTCGCTTGGCACTCTGGTCACCACCATCAGGCGTTCCTGGTCGAGCACGCCGATGAGCGTTTCGAGACCAGTCTCGCTCGAAAGCCGCCGCAGAACGGATTCCGCGACTTTGCCGAAATTCACCTGGCGCAGCGCTCCACGGGCGATGGCCAGGACTTTGAGGCCGATTTCATAGCGTCCCGTGGCTGCGGTTCGGGCCAGGTAGCCTTCGCGCTCCAGCCGGCCGAGGATGTAGGAGCAGGTGCTGGTCGCGATGCCCAATTCCTCGCTGATCTGTTTGTTGGTGAGACCGCCGGGCCTGGCCGCGATCTTTTCCAGAATCGCCAGGGCGCGCTCCAGGGAGTTGGAGGGAGCTGGGGGCGAGGGGCGCGCTGGGGGTCGCTTGGTCAACATCAAGAGCATACTCAATTTAGCGGCGGATCGGAGCCTCTAAACTCAATATATTGAGGAGACTCCTTGACCTCCAGGCAACCAGAACGTAGAGTTTCTGATGGGAGTGAATTGGGCGGTCGTCATAGGCTTGTTCGTAGGCCGTTGACAGACATGCGTTTTCCTGACACGGATCGAGCGATAAGGTGGTTTTTGCGGATGGGTATTTTGACGCAATGAAGAAGACACTCTTGCTGGGCGGCGCGGCGCTGCTGGGATTCCTGGTGAGCTATGATCCGGCGGCGGGCCAGTCGCAGCCGCAACAAACTGCGCCCCGTGCGCAGGGAAAAACTGCGCCCGTCACCACCGTCGCCGCGTCCGGGACCGCTGCTTCCACTGCACCCGCGGCGTCCGCCACGGAGCGTGCGCTACTCGACCGCTACTGCGTGACCTGCCATAACGATCGCGCTAAGACCGGCGGTTTTTCGCTGCAGACTTTGGATATCACTGCGGTTGGGGATCACGCTGAGGTGTGGGAAAAAGTGGTGCGGAAACTGCGCGCGGGCCTGATGCCTCCGCCGGGCGTGCGGCGTCCGCCGTTGGCCGAGTACGAAGGTTTGCGGAATTTCCTCGAAGCGGAGATCGATCGCAAGGCCGCGGGGCGCTCGAATCCCGGATCGGTGGTGATGCACCGGCTTAATCGCACCGAGTACGCCAATGTGATTCGCGACATGCTGGACCTGGATGTGGACGTCGCGACGCTGCTGCCGGGGGACGATTCGGCGCGCGGTTTTGACAACATCGCGGGCTCGTTGACCATTTCGCCGACGCTTCTCGAAGCGTACACTACCGCGGCGATGCGGATCGCGCGGATGGCGGTCGGTTACTGGAAGACGCCCACCGAAGCGGCGTATATTGCGCCGGGCGATACGTCGCAGAATGAGCATATCGAGGGCATGCCGTTCGGCACGCGCGGCGGCATGTCGGTGCGTCATAGCTTTCCCGCCGATGGCGAGTACAAGTTTTCCATCGCCAACTTTGGGATTGGCAAGTTCATTCCCGGCGAGCAACTGGAACTGCTGATCGATGGCGAGAGGGTGCATCTGTGGGACTACGTGGGGATCGGGACGAATTCCGGCATGGGCGAGAGCGATGGGGCCTTGGAAGCCACCATACCGGTGCGAGCCGGCTCGCGTTCGGTGGGTGCGACGTTCCTAGCTACCAATTATCGGCCCAGCTTGGATTTTATCCGGCAGTACGAGCGAAAGTCGCTGGAGAATAACGCTATCCCGCAGTTGCAGTATTACCCGGCCATCGGGCTTTTGCGGATTCAAGGGCCGTTTACGCCGACGCGTCCGGAGGACTCGCGCAGCATTCGCAAGGTGTTCACTTGCCGGCCCGCCAATGCTAGTCAAGAAGACGCCTGCGCCAATCAGATTCTTTCTACGCTGACGCGGCGGGCTTACCGGCGTCCGACTACTCCAGGGGATCTGGAGCGGTTGATGGTTTTTTATAAGGAAGGCCGGCAGGGCGGCACGTTTGAGGACGGGATCGAGCTGGCGCTGCGACGGCTGCTGGCTAGTCCGCAATTTCTGGTGCGCGTCGAAAAAGAGCCGGCCAATGCTGTCACGGGTCAGCCTTACCGGATCACCGATCTGGAATTGGCTTCGCGGCTGTCGTTCTTCCTGTGGAGCAGCGTGCCGGATGACGAGCTGATCAATCTGGCCAACCAGGGGAAGCTGCACTCCTCGCCGGTGCTGGAGCAGCAGGTGCGGCGGATGCTCGCCGATCCTAAGTCGCAGGCGCTGATCGAGAGCTTCGCCGACCAGTTGCTGTATTTGCGAAACCTGCCGGCGACTTCGCCTGATGGCGTGTTCTATCCCAACTGGGACGATGAGCTGCGCAAGAGTTTCCGGCGCGAGACGGAGATGCTGTTTGAGAGCATCATCAAGGAAGATCGCAACGTGGTGGATCTGCTGACCGCCGATTACACATTTCTGAACGAGCGGCTGGCGCAGCATTACGGCATCCCCAATATCTACGGGTCGCAGTTCCGGCGTGTGACGCTCGGGCCGGACCTGGACTATCGCCGCGGGCTGCTGGGGCAGGGAAGTTTCCTGTCGGTTACGTGGGTTCAGAATTTCAGGACGTCGCCGGTGAAGCGCGGGGTGTGGGTGCTGGAGAATATCTTGGGGACGCCGCCGCCGGAGCCTCCGCCGAACGTTCCGCCGCTGGAGGACACCAAGGGCGGGCCGGAAAAGATCATGACCTTGCGGGAGCAGATGACGCTGCATCGCAAGCAGGAGCCGTGCGCCAGTTGCCACAAGCTGATGGACCCGATCGGATTCTCACTTGAGAATTTCGATGCCGACGCCAAGTGGCGCGCCAAGCAGGGCGGGGACGGCGGGGTACCGATCGATGCATCGTCGGAACTGTGGGACGGCACCAAAGTCAACGGCCCGGTGGAGTTGCGGCAGGCGCTGCTCAAGTATTCGCCGCAGTTCGTCCGCATGATCACCGAGAAGATGATGACTTACGCGATCGGGCGCGGCATGGAATACTATGATATGCCGGTGATTCGGTCGATTGTGCGGGATGCGGATAAGAATCAGGATCGTTTTTCGTCGATCCTGATGGGCGTGATCAAGAGCGCGCCGTTTCAGATGCGCACGAAAGTAGACGAAGGGAGCAACTGAGGCCAGATTATGTTTATCACTAAGAAGCACATTCCTCGCCGGAGATTCCTGCAGGGCGTCGGCGTCACGCTGGCTCTGCCTTTGCTGGACTCGATGGTGCCGGCGCAGACGCCGCTCAGCAAGACCGCTGCCAGCCCAGCGAGACGCTTCGTGGGCATTTGGCATCCGCATGGGGCGGCGCCGGGGTACTGGAGTCCGCTGCAGGACGGCCCCAACTTCGACTTTTCGTTTATCACTAAGCCGTTGGAGCCGTTTCGGGATCGTGTCACGCTGATCAGCGGACTCGACATGACCGATGCCATGGCTACCGAGGAAGAGCCCGGCGGCGATCATGCTCGCGGCGCGGTTCTGCTATCCGGTACGCGGCCGCGACGCAACGCGGTGAGTCCTTATTTGGGCGTCACTGTCGATCAGTTGATCGCCAACAAGTATGGCCAGGACACGATCTTATCCTCGCTGCAACTTGGCGTCGAGAATGTCGGCAATTTCGGCAATTGCAACTGGGGTTATAGTTGCGCTTACACGAACTCCATTTCCTGGACCTCGCCCACCACGCCGCTGCCGACGCAGGTGAATCCGCGCGTGGCGTTTGAGAGGTTGTTCGGCGATGGTGCTAGTCCCCAAGAACGGCGCAGCGGTCGCAAGCAGAACGCCAGCATCCTGGATTCTGTGACGCACGAAATTACTTCCTTCAAGAAAGACCTCGGCGCGGGCGACCGGAGCCGGCTCGACACGTATCTGGAAAACATCAGCGAGCTGGAGCGGCGCATCAAGATCGCTATGGACAAGACGGTAAAGGAACCGTCGGCCGAGATCCCCTTCGGGCTGCCGGAGAGCAAGCATCTGCACTACCGGTTGATGTACGACTTGATGGCGCTGGCGTTCGAGGGCGATATCACGCGCTCGGCTACGTTGATGTTGGGCCTGGACCTGTCGGGCAGCAGCTTCCCCGAGTCCGGTTTCACGGGCGGCTGGCATGGAACGTCGCATCACGGCGACAAGCCCGAGAACATCGCCAACTACGCCAAAATGAACCGGTATCATGTGCAGAACCTGGCGTACTTTGTGGACAAGCTGAAGAAGATCCCCGACGGCGACGGCAGCGTTCTGGATCACGTGCTGATCTACAAGGGGAGCAACATGGGCAATTCGCATCGGCACGCGCATGAGAAGGTGCCGGTGATTCTGGTGGGCGGAATCGACGGTACGTTCAAGGGGAACCGGCACATTGTGTATCCGGATAACACCCAGAGGGCGTCGAATCTCCTGTTGAGCATTCTGCACCTGTACGGCATCTCGGAGTTTCCCAAATACGATGCCGGCGGCCGGCAGACGGGTACGGGCGATATGTTCGGTTCGAGCACCGGGCCGCTGGCACTGGCGTAATGATCGGGGCAATGCGTAGTCGCGTGGTGGCGTTGGCCGCGCCGATATTGATGCTGGTCTTGGCCGTTCCTGCGTCCGCGCAAATCGGAAGAAAGCCGGCCCGGCCGCAGGTCACACGGCCTGACGGACCGGTGTGGCTGGTGATCCGCAAGAACTGTACCATGTGCCACGGCATCGACGACTACGCGTTTTTCGCTCTCGACCGGGCTGGGTGGCAATCGCTGATCGAGACCAAGCACAAGGTTTCCGGCGGGGCCGATCTTTCCGATGCGGACCGGAGTATCCTGCTGGACTGGCTGGTTTCGAAGTTCGGGCCGGAGACCAAGCCGTTTCCCCGGACCTACATTCCTCCTGAGATCACCACGTTTTTTTCCGACCCGGAGGCCAATCGGCTGCTGGATCGTGCCTGCACTAAATGTCACGGTTTGGACCGCGTGGAGAAGGCCCGGAACGACGAAGAGCGCTGGCGCGTGATTGCGGTCGATATGCGGGAACGCGGCGCGCAGCTTTCCGACGAGGAGCTGGAGCGTCTGGTGGAATGGCTGGGACGGGTGCGGGGGACGAACCAGGGGAATTGAGGAGGCTATCTTGTCCAAGTCGATGGTAGCGTGCAAGAGTGCCGCGGTCCTGATGGCGTCGATGGCACTGGCCGCTGTCGTGGTCGGGGCCCAAACGCCGTCCAACGGTTCCGCCGCCGGCTTCACCGCGACCACCGACAACGTGGCTGGCAAGAACGATTCGATACGCATCGATTTGCTGCGTTGGTCGACCGATGCCGAGCGTGACCAATTGGCGTCTGCCTGGACGCAGCCGAATCCGCCTGCGGGACGTGGCGGACGGGGCGGCGCGGGGCGGGGAGCAAACGCACCGGCGGACGCTCCATTTGGGGCCGGCAATGATCCAGTCGCGGGCGCTGCTGCTGCGCCTGCTGCCGCCGCCGGGCGCGGGGGCGCAGGTCGTGGAGGCCGGGGCGGGCGTGGCGGCGACGCGCCGCCGGCGGCTCCGCGGACGCCCGAAGCTGCGCTCGCGGACGCTGTGCTCAAAGCTCCCGTCGTTGGATACTTGTGGTCGTCGGAAGTCGCCGGATATGCGCTGCACTACGCTGTCCGGATGCCGGAGCAAGGCGGCGGTGAGCGCATCATTCTGATCACCGACCGGCGCTTGGGCGCGTGGAACGATTTGTGGAAACCGGTAGGGTCCGATGCCGTGACCAACTACGAATTCTCGGTCATCGAGCTACACGTGAACTCCAAAGGCGAGGGCGAGGGCAAGGCGTCGCTGACCGGCAAAGTGACCTTTGATAGCGCCGCGAAAACGTTTGGGCTGGAAAACTACGGCGCGGCGCCGGTGATCCTCAAGGGCGTGAAACGCCGGACCAGTTGAGGCGGCGATGTCTGTTAGTTTGAATTTAACCGACCTCATGGAATACACCGACTGGGAGCGCCGCAAACGGTACGAGCTGTTGCGGCAACAGGGTGATCGAGTTTTGGAATTTAGTGTCGGGCCCCACGGAGATGGCCGCTTTGAAAGCGTCGGCGACATGATCCGGCACATCTTCTCCGCGGAAAAGCGTTATGTGGAGAGGCTCTCGGGCCGTCCGCTCACTGACGTGGCTTCCATCCCCAAGGACAGCATCGAAGCGCTGTTCGGGTTCGGTCAGCAGAGCCGTAAGGAATTGAGGGAACTGCTGGCACAAGGCGTGGAGTGGGACGCGCCGCAGGATTTCAAAATTCTGGATTACCAAATAAAAGTGACGCCCAAGAAAATCGTGACGCATATTCTGATGCATGAAATCCGGCATTGGGCGCAGATCGCCACGTTGTTGCGGCTGAACGGCGTGGTGGGCGATTTCCACGATTTTCTGTTCAGTCCGGCCATGGGCGGCGAGTTTTCACGGGAGCGAGCGAACGCATGAGCGGGGGAGCGCACATTTTATGAGACGCGTACTCGGGTTCGGTTTGGTGGTTTGTCTGGGTGTCGTGCTGCCGGCCGCCAGTGTGTGGGGCGCGCCCGCGAGCGATGTCGCCGATGCTGTCATGCATGGAAATAAGAGCGCGGTGCGCACCTTGTTGCAGGGGAAAGCGGACGTCAATGCGCGGCAGACGGACGGCACCACCGCGCTGCATTGGGCCGTGCGTTCCGATGACCTCGAAACCGCGAACCTGCTGATCCGCGCCGGCGCCAACGTTTCGGCGGCGAACCGCGAAGGCGTTACTCCGCTGCAGTTGGCTGCGGTGAACGGGAACGCGGCCATGATCGAAGCCCTGGTTAAGGCTGGTGCGGACCCCAACGCTCCGTTCACCAAGTATGGCGACACGGCCCTGATGATGGCCGCGCGAACCGGGAAGACCGACGCTGTCAAAATGCTGCTCGATCACGGAGCGCAGGTCAACGCGAAAGAGACCTGGGGCGACACCACCGCCTTGATGTGGGCCGTGTCGGAGCACCATCCGGCGGTTGTGAAGCTGCTCACCGAGCGTGGGGCCGACGTGAATGCTCGCTCGAAATTCGTGCCGTCCACCACCGGCCGCGGGTTTGAGGGAACCACGCCCGTGGCGGCCAAGGCGGGTCAGGGCGCGGAGGAGCACGCCAGCGGTTTGCTGACGCCGTTGATGTTCGCGGCGCGGGAGAACGATCTGGAATCGGCGCGCATCTTAGTCGCAGCCGGAGCCGACTTGAATGCACTCGGTGGAGACGGAAAAGACGCGCTGGGACTCGGGCTGTTCAACGGCAGCTACGACGTGGCTTCGTTCCTGGTCGACAACCATGCCAAGGTGAATCAGGGTGATGCTCAGAATTTCACGCCGCTATTTTGGGCCGTGGATCGCCGCAATATGGAGACGGCTCCCAACTTTCCCTGGATGGTGACGACGGATCCGCTGCCTCTGATCAAGAAGATGCTGGACGCGGGAGCGAACCCCAATGTGATCATTAACAACACGCCTCGCGCCCGGATGCGTGAGGGCTCGCCGCGCATCGTGTTCGCCACGGCGATCATGCGTGCGGCGTTCTCGGGCGATCTGGAACTGGTGAAGCTCTTGTTAGCCCACGGCGCCGATCCCCACATCGTGTCCCGGGATAACGAGACCACGCTCATGGCCGCCGCGGGAACCGGGTTCATCAACGGCTTTAACAAAGGGAGATCCGCGGCCGAACGGCTGGAGGTGGTGAAGCTGCTGGTGCAGCTCGGAGAAGACGTGAACGCGGCCGACAATTACGGGATTACACCTCTGATGGTCGCCGCGAACATGGGTGAGGTGCCGATCGTTCAGTATTTGATCGATCAAGGCGCGGACCTGGGAGCTTATGACCTGGGTAAGAAGAATGACGGATCGTTCGGCGCCAGCATTGAGCCGCTGATGCCCGTCGATTACGCCATCGGCGTCGGGACTTTCGTCCCGAACAACGCCGTCATCATCCACGAAGACGCGGTAAAACTGATGACCAAGGCCATGCAGGAGCGGGGCATCAAGCACACCACTTCGGAATGCACTTTACGGGGATTCACCTGCTCCAGCGCCAACGTCGATCCTAAGACCGCGACGCCGGCGGAGATCGCCAAGATGCGGAAAATCCAGACTGGGAATCAGGTGGATGGCATCACCGGAGGGCTCGCTGTTAAGGACGCGGAACAGACCAAGAAGTAGGCCCTGGACTGACCGTGGCGGTGTAGCGCATATTGTTGAATTTATTAGACTAACTGGCTCAGAGACGCCTCCCCTCCGCGGGGGAGTGCCTTGCCAACTCGAAGTATGCTAGACTCCGCGATATGATCAACCTTTTGCTCCAAAAGCCTGCACGCCGGGCCCTGTTGCTCGCCGTGTCGGCGGCGCTGATGGCCGGATCGGCGGCCGCTAAGGTCACCGACCATGGTTACATCAAGGCGCGCGGCGGCCCGGAAGACGCAGGTATATTCATCAACGGGAAGTACATCGGTCCGGCTTCCCGGTACACGGTCCCGGAGAAATACGACGCCCCTCTGGGCGATATCGAAGTCACGTTCCGCGATCCTCGTTATGAGGAATTCACCGCCAAGGTGAAAGTCGAGCCCGGTAAGACCGTGCATATCCATTACAATCTGAAAAAGCTCGTACCGCCTAATCCGCCGTTCGGCCTTCTGCGCTTCCATGGTGGTGGAACCACGGCCACCGAAGGGAGCCTCTCGGGTGGCGACATCGGGGCCGTCTACGTCAACGACAAGTACTATGGCTACGTCCACGAGCTGAATCACGTGGGTACCGGAATCCTGCTCACGCCCGGCAGCTACGATTTGCATGTCGATTCGCCGGTGTTCGGGGATGTGCGGCAGAGGATCACCATCGAGGCGGACAAGACCACGATGGTCGAGCTCAAAAAGAATTAGCCACCTCTCTCAACCAGACCGGCCGAACCCCAGGGCCTGTGCCGTGTATTTCGTACCCAGCCGCAGCAGGCGAAACGGATAGTACAGCCCGAACAAGGGCGTCGGCAATTGCAATGCGCGGTACTCGGCCTCGGTGGGCAGGAAGAAGATGCCGGCAATCGCGGCCAGCGCTGTCGTAGGCCGGTCGTAGAGCTGCCAGGCAAAACGCGCTGCATCGAGCGTCGTGCTGGTTCCGGGCGTTTTCGACGCGATCCGCGTGCGAATCGCGGCGGCCAGCGAGTCCGCTGCCGGATGCTGTTCGATTCGGCGCGCAACCTCGGCTGGTAACACCGCACCGGCTACGCGGTTTGCGAGCAGCAGGCTCAGCGCCAGCATCCGGCTGGTTGCGCTGTGCTCCGCTTCGCGGAACGGGAGATCCCAATCCATGTTCGGTTCGGCGTTCGTTTCGGCGTTCGTTTCGGCGCGGATCAGACACGCGACGTCGCAGATCCAGCCCAGCCGCTCCCAGTGATGCTTGGCCCCATGCGCCGCCAGGAACAAGAGCAACTGCTCGGGTCGCAGCGCCGGGATTTGCCGACCCGCGAAGGCAATCGTACGGAGATCGCGCCAAACATGCTGGGTTTCGAGCGCCGCGGGATAGTACTCCGGCAAGAGGCGCCAGTGTACGTCGATGGCGATCCGGCGTTCCGGCTCTGAGAACGTAAGCTGGCTATCGCGAGCGCGGAGGACGGCCGACTCTGAATTCCAGTGCAGGGGCGATGTGAGCCGGTACCCGCGGCTTTCGAGCAGGCTTTTGACTCGCAACACGTCCGCTCGTTGAATCAGTAAATCGAGATCGGAGAAACTGCGCAGCGTGACATCCCCATAGAGATGCTCGGCCAACGTGGGTCCCTTGAGCGGGACCACCGGCACACCTGCGGACTGAAACGCCTCGAGCAGCCGGATTAGTTCCGAACTCAGCGCCAAGTTCGACCGCGCCGAGTCCTTGAAGCTTTCGCGCAACCGGATGAGCACGTCCGCGGGCGCGGCTTGACTGCCATTCAGCGCCCGTGTTAGTAGCGGCAACACCAGGTGCTCTCGCGCCAGTTCGATCAGCGCTGCCCAATCCAACTGTGAAGGGTTGGGCAGGGGCGATAGGGGATGTACGAATCGCCGCACGCACCCGCACAAGAACTCAAACTCGGGGTTGGGTTCGGAGGAAGTCAAACTTCCAGTGCAACAGCGGCGTTGGCGATCACTTCGGTGTGTGGCGTTCGGCCCGCGCCGGAACGCGGAACCTTGTGCTGGGTCCGCACGCCCTGAATCTGCACCAGCGCCAGGGGGTCGGGCCGCGATTTCCCCAGGCGTTCCATGTTCGCCGTGGGAATGCCGGTGCGGGCGAAGGATTTTTCGCAATCCAGCAACGACGGGCCGCGCATGTTGCCTTCCATGTAGGCTAGGCCGGGGCACCGCGTGCACACGCCCACGTGCGAGCACGAGGAGCATACCGGCAACTCCCGCGCGGTGATGGTGCGCACTTCGTTGAGCTGCGGCGAATAGCGCCAGATGTCGATGAACGGCTGCTGGCGCACGTTGCCGCTGGGCAGCGGAAACTGCACGCACGGATACACGTCGCCATAAGGAGAAATGTAGGCGGCTGTGTGGCCCGCGCTGCAGGGCAACTCGTCGAGAACGTCGCTATCGACTGCCGGCGGGGGCGTGCAGAATTCCTCGACGTTGCCCACCAGCTGCGGATTCTGGAACACGTCCAACAATTGGTCGTGGCGCAAGCCAAGGTTCAACAGCGAACGGTCGCCATCCATGGCCGGCGTGATGGTGGGATCGATGGTGTACTCGGCGCCCATCTCTTCGGCTAGCGCTTTCGCGCCCGCGTAGTCCTGCAGGTTGTCGCGCATCAGCACGTTGGCCATGATCACTTTTACGCCGCGTTCGGCCAGCAGCCGCATGCCGGCCAGCGTCCGCTTCAGCGATCCCGGCAGCTTGGTGATGGCGTCGTGCACCTCCGCGCGGTGCGAGTAAACGCTGACCTGCACGCCTTGCACGTTCAGATCCCGCAGGCGATCGGCTTCCTCCGGCCCGATCATGAATGCGTTGGTCTTGATCTTGACGTGGAAGGCCAGCTTGCGCGCGTATTCCACCAGTTCGAAAAAATCCTGGCGCAGGAAGACTTCGCCGCCGCTGAAAATCACGAAGAACACGCCAGCGTCGGCCAACTGGTCGAGCGTGTTCTTGATTTCGGCGGTGGTCATTTCGCCATGGTCTTCGTGGTCGAGGTAGCAGTGAACGCAACGCTCGTTGCAGCGGTACGTGACGTCAAGCTGGATGCTTAGGGGGATGCCCAGCTTGAGCGCGCGCGCGCCCATTTCTTGCATCAGGCTCATACGGCGGCCTCGTTGTTCGCTCCGGGGGCTGCAATGGGCTGGTCGGACACCACTAGAATGCCGTGCTCGGATAACTCCCGCACGAACTGCTCGGCGTCTTTGAGAGCCTGATCCGGCGTCGTGTCAAACTGCGTGCAGATCACGTCTTCGACGATGGCTTCGAGCGGCGTCTGACCGTCGGCCGCTTGCCAGATCGCGGTGGCGACCTCGTTCAAGTTGAACAGCGTGGAGTCCGCTGCCGACATGATCATCATCTCGCCGCCCAGGGCGCGGGCGGCCACCTGACTCGTGCGTGCGATGTAAGAGCTCATTATTTCAGCCGCGCGTCCGGGCGCTCATTGGATCAAGTCCCACACCCGCTCGTCCGGATAACACGTCAGCCGTTGCACGGGCACTTTGGACACCAGTTCTAAAGCGGCATCGAACACCTTGCCCACTAGATCGGCGTCGTGGGTGAAAAACAGGATGCTCTCCATCACCCCGCGGAGCGCCTCCGCCGGCTCCAGCGGCTCGATGACATTCTCCGGGCCTTTGGCCAGCAGGAACACGCCCGCCAGCGGCGCGCGCACATTGACTCCCGGCTCGGCCAACTCGCCCGCGAAGGGCGTGCCGAAGGCCGTGTAGCCGCTGCCGTCCGGATTGCGGCGCAGGTAGGAGATTTCGTCCGTCAGCAGGGTCGCGTCGGGCGGGGCCAGCCGCGAAATCGTGGTCTTGCCCGCAGTCGAGACTCCGGCGAACAGGAACGCCCGTCCGTTACGGACCGCGCTGGCCGCGTGGACCAGCAGGCCGCCTTGTTGGGCCAGCAGCAGCGAATGCACGATCCGGAACGCCGCGTCGATCGAGTACGGGTTGGCGGATTGGCGGATGGTTCCGTGTCCGGTAGTGGGGTTCCATGCCGCGCGGAAGTCCCCGCGCTCCATCACCCAGCGCCCGGCTTCGAAACGCACGCTCAAGTCTTCGTCTTCTGAAACTCTTTGCGGCGGGACAATGTCGACGTCGAAAACCGCGGCGGCAGGCGGCTCGATGTTACTCATGTAGTCCCCGTAGCGCTGCCGCAGGACTTGGTAGAACTCCGGACTGGCGGTGCGCACAAGAATCGGCATTCCGCCGATATCTACAGTAGCCTGGCACACCGGCGCTCCGACTCTAGCCAAGGCGGGCATGAATGCTTGATTATAACTTGTTTTGGGCCGATTTCGTCCGGGGGGAACGCGAACGCGACGTTGCTTCAACACTTTGCCAATCCAAACTCAGGCGTCTTGGCGGTCCTGTGGTACTCCTTTAAGTAGCCACGTACTGGCGTCAGCCAACCCATGCGCATCTTGGTGCTCAACGGCGGATCGAGCAGTTTCAAGTGCGCCCTGTACGACCTCCCAACCCGTCAGGCCGATAGCGCGAGCCGTCCCGAGCCGCTATGGAAAGAGCACACCGATTGGACCGGGGCGGGGAGCCCGGCCGAGGCCCTGGAACCAGTGTTGCGGCGGGCTGGGGACGTCGAGCTGGTCGGCCACCGCATCGTGCATGCCGGCGTGGCTCTCCGGACCACCGCGTGGATCACCGACGAGGTGCGCTCGGCCATCGCCCAGAACGCCGAGATTGCCCCAGCCCACAACCGTTTTGAACTGGAGGCCATCGATGTGACCGCCCGGGTGATGGGGCCCGGAGTCCGGCAAGTGGCCGTGGTCGACACGGCGTTTCATGCGGGGCTGGAACCGGCGGCGTACGTTTATCCCGGCCCCTACGAGTGGCTGGAGCAGGAGGGCATCCGGCGGTTCGGATTCCACGGGATCAGCTATCAATACGCCACCCGCCGCGCCGCGCAGTTGCTGGGCCGGATGCCTGCCCGCATGCTGGTGTGCCACCTGGGCAGTGGCGCGTCGCTGTGCGCGGTCCGCGATGGGGCGAGCGTCGACACCACTATGGGCTTCACGCCTCTTGAAGGACTGATGATGAGCTCGCGCAGCGGATCGCTGGATCCGGGCATCATCGTTTATCTACTGCGACACCGGGGATATAGCGCTGAAGACCTCGACCAAATCTTGAATAAGGAATCCGGCCTGATGGGAGTCTCGGGATTCTCCGGCGACATGCGCACGGTGCTGCACCGGCGCGAACTGGGCGACCCGCGCGCGAGGTTGGCATTCGATGTCTACATGCGGCGGCTCACTCGCGAGGCTGGCGCGATGGTGGCGGTGCTGGGCGGACTTGACGCCCTCGTATTCACGGGGGGAGTTGGCGAAGGCTCGCCCCTAGTGCGCCAAGCTGTGTGTGACCAGTTCGGGTTTCTCGGGCTGCGGCTCGATGCGGCTCGGAACGCGCAGCCTGCGGGTGACGGGGATGTCGCCGCGCCGGGGTCTTTGATTCCGGTGCTGGTGATCCACGCCGAGGAGGAATGGGAGATCGCTCGGGAATGTTGGAGGCTCGCGGGGGAATCGGAGGTTCAGTGAGTGGGGCCAGGCTTTTCAGCCTGCCGCCGCCTATTGAGGCGGCGCTCCGCCCCGGGCTGTACACGGGTTCAGACGCCGCGTAGAAACGCGGCGGCAGCCCGGAAGGGCTGCCCCACTCTTAGGAACATTTTCAGGAATACTGGCAAAGCTCTAAAACGCTGCTGTGCGCTGGCCCCGCACCAATGCCAGATTGACGAGTAACGCACACGTCCCACAGACGCCGATCACGATGGCCATCGGTAGGGCGCTGGCATTCTCGATGGCGCCTAGCAGGATGGTGCTGACCGCGGCGATGCCGAATTGTAGCGTCCCCAGAAGCGCCGAGGCGAATCCGGCCATGCGCGCGTGAGCTGCCATGGCTAGGGCCGCGCCGCATGGGTACACGAAACCGACGCAGGCCACGTACACGTAGAGCGGCACGTAGAGGCCAGCGAAGCCTCCGGCCCGCGCCAGCGTGGCTGCCAACAGCGCGCCTCCGGCCACAAACTGGACGATCACCGCGGCGCGCAGCACCCGGTCGGCTGGGATGCCGTGCAGCACGCGCCCGTTGATCTGCGAGGCGCTGATGATCCCCACCGCGATGAAGCCGAACAGCCAGCCGAAGTGTTGCGGGGAGACCCCGTACAGATTGATGAACACGAACGGCGCGCTGGCGATGTAGCCGAACATTCCGGAGGCGGCGAACCCGCACACCAGCGCGGCGCTCAGGAAGGTGCGGTCGCGGGCCAACAATGCGTAGCTCGATAAGATCTTGCGCGCATCCAGATGTTGTGCGGATTCCGGATGCAGCGTCTCCGGCAGGCGGAAGTGAATTCCGGCCAAGCAGGCGAAGCCGAGCAGCGCCAGCATCCCGAAAATCGCGCGCCAACCGAACCACAGCAGGATGTAGCCGCCCAGCAGGGGCGCGGCCACCGGAGCGACGCCGTTGACCAACATCAGCATCGAAAATACCCGCCGCGTTTCCGCGGGCTCGAACAGGTCGCGCACCATGGCCCGCGCGACGACCTGGCCGCCGCACGCTCCGATGGCTTGCAGCAGCCGGAACAGCGTCAGCCAGCCCACCGAGTTGGCCGAGCCGCAGGCGATCGAAGCGGCTACAAACAACGTGAGGCTCCCGTAAAGCGGAGGCTTGCGCCCGAAGCGGTCGGCCAGCGGGCCGTACAACAACTGCGCCAGCGCGAACCCAATCAGGAACGTTGCAAGTGTGCGCTGCACCTCCGCCGTGGTCGCGCCGAACACCCGCTCCAGCAGCGGCAGCGACGGCAGGTACATGTCGATCGACAGCGGCGCGAAGGCGTTCAGCGCTCCCAACAGAATGACGATCTCCAGGCGCCGGACGCCTGCAACAGGTTGGGCTAAGACGGTCAAGGTAGCAGTATACTTGGTCCGTATCCATACTTGATCCAAACTTGATCCAAACTTTGACCCGAATCATGGAACCAGACCAACCACTCAGTCCGGAGGGCGTCGCCGGGGCGCCGGAGCCAGTTACCGAAGCGCCGGCGCCCGCCCGGTTCGCGCGCCGCGACGCGGCGTTCCTCAGTGAAGGCGTGGTGTGCGCGGGCTGGTATTACGTGCCCTCGGACCTGCTGCCGGGCGAGCCGCGTCCCGCCATCGTCATGGCGCACGGCTACGGCGCTGTCAAGGAAATGTGCCTGGACCGCTTCGCCGAACGGTTCGCGGCCGCGGGCTTCGTGGTGCTGCTGTTCGATTTCCGTTTCACCGGCGCTAGCGGCGGGTTCCCGCGCGGACGGCTGATCTATTACGAACAACACCGCGACCTCCGCAACGCCATCACCTGGGTGTCGCTGCAACCGGAGGTGGACCGGGATCGCATCGGCGCCTGGGGCACCTCCTTCAGCGGTGGGCACGTCTTGCACCTGGCGGCCTTCGACCGGCGCATTCGGGCGGTGGTGGCGCACGCCCCCGCCACCAATACATGGGAGACGTACTTTAAGAAGCTCAAGCCCAAGGCGCTCGCCAAGCGGGCCGAGTGGCTGGCGGCGACCCGGCGCGAAGAATACGCGAGCGGCGTCGTCCAGTACTTCCCATTGGTCGCGCCCGAAGGGCAGGCATGCGTGATGCCCCAGGCGGAAGCCTACCAGTGGTTTACCGAAACAGCGAAGCGCTGCGCGCCCAACTGGTACAACCAGGTCACTCTGGAATCGCTCGAGATCAATGCGGAGTATGCTCCAGTCGCCAATATCCGGCTCATCTCTCCGACTCCATTGCTGATGCTGGTGGCGGAGGATGATATCGTCACACCCGTTGAGCAACAACGCAAGGCGTTCGCACGGGCCGGAGCCCCCAAGCGCCTCGTGGAATTGCCGGGCGGGCATTTCGATGGTTACCTGGAGCCGGGGTTTGAAAGCTGGGTTCAACCGGCCGTTGAATGGTTCGAGAAGTACTTGAGCCCATACTCCCGCGGCACCGGCGAGAGTTAGACTTACTTCGCAGCGTCGTGCGGGCTGGCGTGTGAACCGGCGTGGGTCGCGCGTTGGTCCAGACCCCGGGAGATGACCCGGGCCAGTCCTAAGCCGCCGTTGTTGGCGAGCACTTGGGCGAACTGCTGGGCGGAGACATCCCACATGGTGTCGCCGGTCGAATCCCCGCCTGCCGCCAGGCCCCCATCCGAACCCGATTCATGCGCGCTGCGCAACATCTGACCGATGAACAGGGCTTCAAACTGCCGTGCGGCTTCGGCGGCGTTGCGGGGTTTGGGATACTCGCTCGACGCGGCGTCTGCCGCCGGCGTTGCCAATAGGGATGCCGCGGCGCCCGCCCCCGGGGACACGGCTGGGGCCACTGCGGGCGGGACGGTGGGGGACGCTGCGGGATTTGTCACCGTCAAATGACCTCCAGTTCCGCGTCCAGGGCTCCCGCTTCCCGCAGGCTCTGCAGGATGGCGATCACATCGCGCGCGGTCGAGCCAATGGTTTCGAGCGCCCGAACTAGTACTTACTTGCAGAAATAACAGTTAAGATGTAGAATCGGGCATGGCCCGATCATTGAACGCCGGGATACGACTGACGGAGCAGGAAGAGGCGGTGTTGCGAAGTTGGACACGCAAGAGCAGTTCCCAGCAGCGCC
>DATNJC010000189.1:0-27753 GCA_035604115.1 Bryobacteraceae bacterium
CCAGAGTCGAGCTTCCGGGTGGCATCCTTGATCCAGCCAATCGCGTACGGCCCGACGAAACCGCCCCTACCCGTTCCAGGACGAGGTTCGAGGGGATCTCGAATATGAAGTAGCCGATGAAAAAGATGCCGACCCCCAGCCAGAACATCTCGGCAGTGAAACCGAGTTCTTTGTTCATGGTCTGCGCAGCAAAGCCGGCGTTGACGCGGCCTAGAAAGGCGATGAAATAGCATAGGATCAGAAACGGAATGAGGCGCCACGCGACTTTGCTCGATGCGCTTCGGCCGAGGTTGTTCATCTGTGTCCCCCAAGAACTTGGTACCGGCACTATGCTACACGACTCTACCACGTACGCGAAGGGCCGAGGCGACGTCTGTTCCTAGGGAAAAGGAGGGAAAAGGAGGGAAAAGGGGACGGCGAATAGTGTCTTAACCGTTTGTCTCAGCTCAAGGGGCCACCGCAAGTAGGGCCCAAAGTGTAGGATTCAGTACGCCAATTGTGCTAGGGCCTTGGAAGCACCCAGTCACAAGATTGATCTTATTGAAATCATTCATAGACCCGGCCAGAACTCTTGACACCGCCTGCTACCGTTGGATGAGGAGAGGTTCCTTTGCTGTCCGCTTCAATGTCCGCGCTAACCGACACAATCCGACACATCCGACACCCGACGCAGAATTGTCGTCTGTTCAGCAGCAGGCCCTGGCCGCGCTCGCGCCAACCCCCGCAGCGCAAGCCCAGGGATTCCGTGCGTATGTGTACGTTAAGACGACCTCCCACTTTCAAGCACTTCAGGAACTCCACTTTTTCCATGTCGTGCGCCCGATTAGTGCGCATGGGTGGCCCCTCCGCCACTTGGCTGCTATACTTGCTCGCCGGGAGGGACACAGAATGACTCGCAGAATGTTGGCGCTTTTTCTCACGTTCACGGCCGGCGTAATCGTTGGACACGTGGCGATTCCTTCAATCGGCGCGCGCTTCGCGGAGCCTGGCGTGGTTCTAGCTCAGACCCACAAGCCCGTGCTCATGACGCGGCTCTTCACGGGTCCCGACGGTCAGACGCATGCCGAAGAAGTACCATTGACGTTCACCCCGGGCAGCCCTGCCGAGGTCTCCAAGCTACTGCAGGTCACCGGGGCCGAGCTTCATCGGACGCCGGGCGGCAGCGTTGACGATTGGCATCGCGCGCCACGCCGTCAGTACGTGATCACGTTGAGCGGCCGGGGAGAGATCGAAGTGGCGGGAGGAAAAAAGATCTCCGTCGGGCAGGGGAACATCAACCTGGTCGAAGACACCACTGGGAAAGGTCACATCACGAAAGCCATTGGCACGGAGGATCGCGTGACGCTCCAGCTTCCCCTTGCGGACCAGTCCGGTCGCTAGGGTCCGGGGCACAAAAACCGGGTCAGGCCGCGCAATTAAGAGGTGTTTCGCCGCGGCGCAACCGTTCGATGTTGGCCGCGACCGCATCCGCAATCTCCTCGTAGGATCGGTCCGTGACCCCTGCCACGTGGGGCGTAGCGATGACATTCGGCAGCCCCAGCAACGGATCGCCGGGTGCGATGGGTTCCTTCCAAAAAACGTCCAATCCGGCCCCGGCTAAATGACCGCTCGTGAGAGCCGAGCAAAGAGCGCCATAGTCGATGAGCGCGCCCCTCGCCGCATTTACCAAGTAGGCCCCAGGCCGGAGCGCTTGCAAGGCTTCTGCATCGATGATCCCGCGAGTCTCATCCGACAACCGGGAGCAAAGAATCAGTACGTCCGTATGAGCCAGCGCGGCGTTCCGGTCGTTTGATGAGTAGCATGCATCGAGGTTGAATTCCGCGACTTTGGGATCACTGGGATCGCGGGTGATGCCGATCAGGCGTACGTTGAACGCCCGGAGCCTTCTGGCGATAGCCGCGGCGGTGGCCCCAAGACCGTAGAGACAAACCGTACGGGAGGCAAGCATGTGCCCCAGTGGCGCACCCAGGCGCCCCGCCTTGACGTTAGCGAGCGCCGCCGGAAAATTCCGTAGCAGAGCGATCGTCAGCAGAATCGCATGTTCCGCCACCGAGTCCGCGTTGCTACCGGTAGCCGGTACGTTGGCGACTCGAATTCCGCGCTGTTGCGCTGCTCGGAGGTCGACACCTTCAATCCCCGCGCCCCATTGTTGGATCAATTGAAAGCTGCCAGCGTCCATGAGCGACGAATCGATGCGGCACATAAGTGGGATCACAACATTCACGCCATCCAACGCGTCAGCGATACGATCTTCCTTGCAGACCACCAGCTCATCGTTAGCCGGTTCGAGCCGCCGCGCCAAGTAACTTCTCGCAGCCGGAAAGGTATCGCCACAGAACAGGATTCGCATGGGTGCGCGGCTCTCTTGGACCGTCACACGCGGATACTAGCACGTGGAGCGGGCTTCAGCCTGCAACGGAGGCTTCAGCCTCCGCCCGTACGCGGGTGCTGAAGCACCCATCGCAGGCTAAAACCCGCTCCACTACTTTAAAAAAAGGGCGTGCGGCGCGCCTCCCCCGATTGGTAGGTGCGCCGCACTTAGTTTGCCGGCGGGGTTTACCGGCAAGCTGGAGGCTGCGAACTACTTGTTGCTTGCGAGAACCACCGCGGATTCGACTGGAACGCGACCTTTCTGCGCCAGTTCCTTCTCGCGCGCCGTCGGCGGCAATTGGCGTCCGTCGCGAGAGAACGGACTCCAGATCGTCGTCAGGAAGTACGCGTTCCCGTAGCGGTGGAAATCCAGCCGGGCCTCCCGGTCCGAAGTTCCACCGGTGGCCCCGTTCGTCATCACTCCGACGACCGGCCTGCCGCCGTCCGCCAGACGCAGGATGACCCACGTGCCCTGGCTGTGAATGTCGTACTCGCCGGCCGGCATCAGTGTGTTCCCGGCGCGGAAATCGAACGGTATGGTCGCCCGCATATCGAGGCTCTGCGCGTACAGACCGGTACATGCGAGGGCGGCAAAAATGGTTACTACGACCAACTGCTTAAGACTGTTCATACTGTGCTCCTTTGTTTCCCGAACTCTCATGTCCGGGTTACTGACTCTCGCAGTGGAAAGCGTCGATCGCGAAACAGACCGCCACAAATCCGCAACGAATATTAGGCTCTCCCATTGACTTGCCGCAGCTCGATCGGGTGCACGACTTAGAACTGGGGAGTCAGGAAAGTCAAGATCCTTTTCTCAGCCACAGATACACTCAGGTTCCACACAGATGAGTTCCCGACCTGCTGCAAGTGTGCTAATCGCCCGTGTCTCAATCGAGGGGTTCACACCACACATCTGTGTGAAATCTGCGTGGAATCTGTGGCCCAAAGTTGGTCCGAGTATGCTCGCACGCGACTCCGGATTCGAAAATTTACCGAGACTCCAACATCGATGTCGCGGACCCCAGCTCGAATCGGTGGTGTCCTAACACAGCAGGACACTACCGCTCGATCTATTTCATAGCTTTCCTCACGCCCATGTGGTAAAATTTCCCGACATCTTGGTTGTGAACCCTATGGAGCAGCCCAGGGGAGAAATCACGAGCCTTCTGCACCAATGGCGAGAAGGCAGCCGCGAGGCCGAAAACCAGCTCTTTACGCTGGTGCTCCCCAACCTGCGCCGATTGGCTCACTACTTGATGCAGCGGGAACGTAAAGACCACTCCCTGCAGGCCACCGAGTTGGTCGGCCAGATTTATTTCCGCATGGTCGCGGCCAAGGATCGGGATTGGCAGAACCGGAAGCATTTTTTCGCTATAGCGGCTAGAGCCATGCGAAGGTATTTGATCGACCACGCGCGCGGACGGCCCTCGGCGGAGTTCGTGGCGTTGGAAGGATTCGAAGACATCCTTCCGGCCGATAGCGGCAAGATAGATTTGGCCCTCACAGTAGACCGGCTGCTGGATGAGCTGGCGGTAACCAAGCCGGAATGGAGCATGCTCGTGGAAATGAAGTTCTTCCTCGGCCTCACCGATGAGGAGACGGCCGAGGCCATGGGCGTAAAGCTCCGCACCATGCAACGCAGCTGGAGCGATGCGCGCCGGTGGCTGTTCACGCGCATGGAGGCCGGCAATGCCCAGGGCGCAGGATGACGGCGCCCTGCGCAGAGCGCAGGACGACGATCTGGTCATGAATCTGGTGGAGCTGGCTCTAAGCCAGCCGGCCGAAGCGCGCGAAGCTTATCTGCGCACCGCTTGCGACGGCGACGCGGAATTGTTCAGCCAGGTGTGGGACTACGTGCAGTGGAACCACCGCATGCAGGGTTTCCTGCTGGAGCCGTTGTATCCGGCTTTGCACGAGCATCAGTTTCAGCCCGGAGAACTGCTGGCGGACCGCTTCCGGATCGTGCGCGAATTGGGTCAGGGCGGCATGGGCGTCGTTTACGAGGCCGAAGACAAAAGGCTGGGAAGCCGCATTGCGCTCAAGTGCGCCAAAAGCGGATTCCGCAAGCGTCTGCCGCCGGAAGTGCGCCACGCCAGAGAAATCAGCCATCCCCACGTGTGCAGGATTTTCGAGATCCATACGGCGTCGGCGGGCGACGGGGAGATCGACTTTCTCACCATGGAGTATCTGGAGGGTGAGACGCTGGCCGCACGCCTGAGCCGCGGGCCGTTGCCGGACGCCGAGGCCCGCGCCATCGCCCGGCAGATCTGCGCCGGATTGGCCGAAGCACATCGCAACCACGTGGTGCATGGCGATCTCAAAAGCAACAACGTGATCCTGGCGCGGGAAACGGCCGGAAGGGATGGGGCCGGACGAGATACAAGTGGCGGCGTGCGCGCGGTGATCACCGACTTCGGGCTGGCGCGCAAGCCGCTCGGGCCAATGGAAGATGTTGCGACGAGCGCGACGGGGTCCAGCCGGGTCGGCGGTACACCCGATTACATGGCGCCCGAGTTGTGGAAAGGCGAAAAACCGTCGGCCGCGTCGGACGTGTATGCGCTGGGCGTGATCCTGTACGAGATGGTGGCGAGCCGTCGCCCCTACGCACGGGAGACGCCGTGGCAGGACCGCCTGATACACCAGCCGCCGCCCGTGCGTCACGGGTGGGACTCGATCCTGCAGCGCTGCCTCGATCCGGATCCGGCCAAACGTTTTCGGGACGCAGGTGAGGTGGCGGCGGCGCTCGAACCCCCGCGCTCGCGGCGGTGGTGGATGGCAGCCGCGGCGGCGGCCGTTCTGGCGGCGGCGGTTTCCGGGGTGGTGACGTATCAGCGCGCCACTGCGCCCAAGGAATCCTGGCGGCTGGCTATGCTGCCTATTGAGTCCTCCGCGGATACCGCGGCGTTGGCCGGGGACCTGTCCCGCGATGTGGCCGGTCAACTGCGACGGCTAAAGGGAGGAAGCTCCGCCCGGCTCACTTTCGTGGACGCCTCGCAGATTGCCGGCGGGGCGCTGCAGGCGACCCACAAACTGCGCGCGACGCTCACCCAGGAAGGCGACAAGCTGCTTCTCCACGCCGTGCTGACCGACGCGCGTTCAGGCGTCAACATTAAAGATTGGACCGCCACATACGCTCCGGCAGAAGTGCGGCGCTACGCGCCGGTGGCCCTGGCAGGCATGGTGACGGGCACGTTGCGCTTGCCGCCTCTGGCGGTCGCCGCGGTGAATCCGGCCGCAGTGCGGGATTACTGGGCCGGAGTATGGTACACTCGCCAGAATTCCACGCTGGACGGCGCGCTTCGCACGTTAAAGCAAGCGGTGGCGGAGGACCCCGGCTCGCCGCTTACCCTTGCGGCGCTGGCGGAAGCGCAATGGTTCGAATACTATCTCACCAAGGATCAAGCGTGGCTCAACAGCACCAGGGAATCGCTGCGGGAGGCAGAAGGCCGCAATCCGGACGTGCCTGCCGCGCACCGAGTCGAGGGATATCTGAATTGGGCTAGTGGGCGATATGAACAAGCGGTGCCGGAATTCGAGAGGGCCATCGGACTACAACCCAGTAATGCCATGGCTCACATCTGGCTCGGCAAGGCGTACGAGGACAACGCCCAGGTTGACAAAGCTTTGATGGAGTTTCAGAAGGCTCGAGAGGTCGAACCGGGCTACTTCAGGACGTGGCAGAATCTCGCCGCGTTCTACCTACAACGCGGCCACTTCAGTGAAGGGGCCCAGTACCATAAGAAGGCCGTGGATCTGGCTCCTACGGAGCCGAACCTGCACTGGAATCTTGCCTTGGCCTACATGGACTTAGGACGGTTTGATGAGACGCGGCAAGAAATTATGGGACTCGAGACGGTGCCTGCGTTGACCACGTTCGGAATGACATTGATGTATCAAGGCATGTATCGGGAGGCCGTCCTCTACCTTGAGCGTGCTTTGAACCTCGGGTCCCCGGTAAGCGGCGTCCGAAAATACTCGCCCTTGATGTACCTAGGAATTGCCTACCGGCGTTTGAACATGCTCGATGAGGCCAAGGAGATGAACCAGCGGGGATTGGCAATGGCCGACGCCGAGATGGCGCAGGCTGGGAATGCGCGTGACGGCTACGTCGAAGCGTTCCAGGGCTACTTTAGTGCCGCCCTGGGAGACCCCCGGGCGGAAACCCAAATCCAGCAGGCCTTGGGGCTGATGCCGGACGATTCGGACACACGTTGGAGAGCGGTGCTGGCTTACGAGGAGTTATTTCGACGGTCGGGAAAGCCAGCCTTCCGGGATAAAACTCTGGAGGTCTTAAGAGGTGATACTGCGGAGCAGGTCGCGGATGTAAACCGCTGGCAGGATTTGGTGGAGTTACGAAGGGACCTCCGCTTTCAAGAATTGCTGGCTCGGCTTCAAATTAGACAAGGAGAATAATATATGGCGGAACCACTTAAGGGTGGGGGGAATGGACAAACCGGCGGGGGGAACGGGCAAACGGGTGGGGGCAACGGACAAACCGGCGGGGGCAATGGGCAAACCGGCGGAGGGAACGGACAAACTGGCGGGGGCAATGGGCAAACCGGCGGAGCCCATGTGCAAGCTGCCGTCGTCGCGCCGGCGCCGAAACCGGTTGTCGACCTGGGGCCGGCAATCATTGCTCAGCGCCGGCTCACTCTTAAGATCCAGCACCAGGAGCAGACCGAGTGGTGCTGGGCGGCGGTGGCCGCGAGCGTCCAGCAATATTTTGAGCCGGCTTCGGAGCCAGACTTGGAGCTAAAGCAGTGCCAGATCGCAAGCAGCGTGCTCCAGGTGGCCGAGCACAGATGCTGCCGCAACCCGGAGCTCTACAACCAGCCCAATGAATTAGAGACCGCTCTCAAGACCATCCACAAGTGGAGAAACACTCTGGACTCGGACTCTTCGACGGGCGCGACAGGGGCCTTGACGTTCGAACAAGTGCAGCGCGAGATAGACCGGGGCAGGCCAGTATGCGCTGGAATCACATGGGACAGCGGAGGTGCGCATTTCGTGGTGGTGCGCGGTTACCGGGTGCTGGCCTCCGGCGCCCATCAGTTGTACATCGCGGATCCGGAAAATCCCTCCAACCTCGTGGACATCGACGAGTTTACGGCGGCCTATTTTGGCGAGGGGAAATGGACCGAGACGGACTTGGTGGTGAACGACTGGTCGTAGCGGGCGCCGAATCGGTGAAGAACGAAAAGGGAGAATAACTATGAGCTTGAATGCAACGGTGATACCGCCTGCGGTGCTGCGCGCGTTTACGTCGGGACTGGGGAATTATATCGATCCCAGCCGGCCCCTTTGGTCTGTGATGCAGAAAAAGTATGTGGGACTGGCGGCGTTTAGTCTCCGGCTATCCGAGATTTCCAAATACAACTACACGCCAACTGCGCTCACCGTGGATGACGTCATATCCACGGGGTGGCGTTTCGTGGCAAAGGACGCCGATCTTTACGGCGGATGTCACGTCGGCAGCATCAAAACAGACGCTCCGCCCATACTGACGGGCTTCTCCGGCGACGCGCAAATCCTGACTTTCATGGAACGTTTGGAGGATCTCCCAGCGCTGGTAGACCCTGCTACCAAAGTGCCCGTGGTGGGGAAGGGCCAATTCGACCTGCGAGTGTTGAACATCCGGTGGCTGCATTTCGAGGCATTCTGGCTGTACGCCACGGATGGGGCCGGAGAAACCCCCGCCACGCTGAGGGCCAAAGACATCGTGATTCCCTACGCCGGCTTCGTCGAGGGCCCGCCCAATTACCTCGAACTGATGTTCCCGTATCCCGTGAAGGATTTTCTAACGGCGATTTGGCCGTGCGTCTCGTTCGCAATGGAGCGCGACAAAAAGGCGAAAGACCAGGCTCGCACCCACAAGCCGAGCTCCCAGATGGCGGAAGAAACGGCGCGTGCTCAGAAGGACATCGCCGAAAAGATCAAAGCGGCGGCTAGCGATCGGGTGGGGGGCGGCCCGGAAGGCCAGCAGTCGCTTTGAAAGTGTGAAGCCCGGGTTCCATGTCACGCAGCTTCTCGGAAGGCCGGGCCGCGCCGTCGAAACAAACGGCCAGTCATCCGGAGACTGAAACCCGGAAGCACAGGAACGCGTCGGGCCTCTACTGCTGCAAAACGCCCAAGTACTCTTCCAAAGCCGCGTCCAGCCGTTCGGAAAGCAAACTGTCCAGACTCCCCTTGCCCTGCCCGGCCTGCCATTGCTGCAACCCGCGAATATAGTCGAGCCGATCCTCCGGCCGCACGGCTACGGGCGGATATCCGGCGCGAATCAGGATCAGGTTCATCAAAAGCCGCGCTGTGCGCCCGTTGCCGTCATTAAAAGGATGGATGTCCACCAACCGCCGATGCGCCGTGAACGCGGTCTCCGGCGTATCCGGAGCCCGGCCCAGCCATTGGCCGAAGTCGCTCATCAACGCCGGGATTTCCGCGGGCGTGGGAAATTCATAACTACCGGATTCCGTGCGAGTACGGCGGGCCATGTCGGCATACCGCCCGGCGATGTCGGGGCGGGAACGTTGCATAACCAGCCGATGCAGATTGCACACGCCGCTCTCCGTCAAGGGAGTCGTCTCGCGGCCCAGCTCGCGAACATAGCGGATCGCATCGTAATGGTCGAGAGCTTCCAGGTGGTCGCCGAGAGGCTTCCCGCCGATGGTAACGCCCTTCTCGATCACCAGCGTGGTTTCAACCGGGCTGAGAGTGTTGCCCTCGATCGCATTTGATGTGTAGGTGATCTCCACGTCGCAGTAATGCTCCAGCTTGCTTAGAGCCTCGGGCGGTAAGGGGTGTAGCCGGTCGAGCCGGTTTTTCTTGTCCGCGATGGAGTCGAGCAAGGAGGACATGAGGCTTCTGAAAAAATAGTATACCGGCAAGCTCAGGTAAGATAGCCCATATCTTAAACGCAAAGCGGGAGGAGAGCGAACGGAAGGAACGGGAGCCTGCATGGGCAGCGGGGAGATGGACCGCAACCGCGCAACCTCCTACCCGGGACGCCAAATGTGCCGCCCCGCCGAGATCCTCACAATTTCGACAACGCCATCGCGCGAACGCCGGCGGCCGGCCAGAGCCATGTACATCAGGATCTGAGTTCCACCGGCGACACTTACTGGGTCCAGATGTTGAACGCCCACGGAGCTTGCGGGAACCACGGTGACGATGAGCGACACGGCTCCAGCAGCGGACCGGTTCAATTTCGCGATTGTCGAAGTCCGGCAGCATTAGCGAATCGAGTGGTGGGCCGTCACATCATTATCAACCTCATCCATCTTCCGGAGCCTTTCCCTTTATCTCTTAGGTTCCGCCGATGCCGGCCTCGATGAAACGGCCCATTGCATCCGGTGCAACACTGGGCTATGTTGTTGCAGATGAATCCCGCGATTCAGGAGGTGTTACCGTGCGTCCATTCCTTCTCGCAGGCGGAGCGATATTGGGAGCAATGTCGGCTATCGCCGCTCCGAACACACAGACCGTAACGTTTAACAAAGACGTTCTTCCCATCTTGCAGAAGAACTGTCAAACCTGTCATCGCCCAGGCGAAGTGGCTCCCATGTCGCTGCTCACCTATCGGGACGCACGGCCGTGGGCCAAAGCCATCAAGACCGCCGTCGCCACCCGTAAGATGCCGCCGTGGTTCGCGGAACCGGGCTACCGCCAGATCGCCAACGAGTGGAAGCTCACCAGCAGCGAGATCGAGACTTTGGTCACATGGGCGGATAATGGCGCGGCGGAAGGGAACGCCAAGGACGCGCCGCCTCCGCTGAGTTTCCCGGACGGCTGGAAAATCAAGCCCGACATCGTGGTGGAGATGCCGAAACCATTCGCCCTGCCAGCGACCGGCACGATCAATTACAAGTACATTCTGGTCAAGACTAATTTCCCGCAGGACATGTGGATTCAGGCCGCCGAAATGCGTCCGGGCAATCCCAAGGTTTTGCATCATGGCAAGGTTTGGGTGCGGCCGCCCGGCTCGGATTGGATGAAGAACGCCGTGCCCGGTGAGGCGTACGAGGGTGAAACCCAACGGGAGATCATGGGCCGGAACGACGTTGCGGAAGGCAACGATATCCTGGGCAAGTTCAACCCCGGTTTGGGCGCGCAGAGTTTCGATGTGGAAGGCGCGGCCAAGTTTGTTCCCAAGGGATCGGATCTCGTCTTCGAACTGCACTACACCGCCATGGGCCAAGCGACCACGGATGTTTCTAAACTCGGACTGGTTCTGGCCAAAAAGCCTCCGGCCCAGCGCTATTTCCTGACGGCCTCGCCCGCTTCCCAGAATCTGGTGATTCTTCCAGGCGATCCCAACGGCGAAGTTGTGGGTGAAGCCACCATCGGAGCGGATGTGAAGTTGGCGTACGTGCAGCCGCACATGCACCTTCGCGGCAAGGATTACGAACTACGTGTCATCTATCCGACGGGTGAATCCGAGACCGTGTTCCGGGGCAAGTTCGACTTCAACTGGCAACAAGGATTCACCTTCGCGAAGCCGCTGACACTGCCCAAGGGTACCCGACTGGTGGGGATTGCCCATTTCGACAACTCGCCCAACAACCCCTACAATCCCGATCCGACAAAAGAGGTTCGTTGGGGCCCCCAGAACTGGGATGAGATGAGCGGTCCGTTCATCGGCTTGATCTTCGATGTAAAGACGCCGCCAGAGACGCTGCTAAAACGATCCGGCCCAAGCCTCCTAAAGCCGGTTGCGGGCCAAGCCGGCCCGACCCTAGCAACGCTGAGGTAGGCGAATGCTAATGCTAATGTGGAGCACGCACTCGTGCGTGCCACATCGGCACTCGTGCCGATGCCCGGCGGGCTAGCGCAAGGTTGCCATGCGTCGAGACGAGTGGGAAGTGGCACGCAAAAGTGCGTACTCCACACCAGAAAGGAGCCCAAAACCGATGCACAGCCACACTCACGCGGGACATTCGCACGCTCCCCTTCCTCACGCGGCACATGGCCACGCCTCACGCCGCGACTTCTTACACCGCGTCCTAGGCGGCGCGATGGCCGGAGCATCGGTGCTGGAAATGGGATTCTTCCGCGCCGCGGTCGCTCGTGCGCAGGCTCCTTCCTCCACCGGCGCGCTATTCGATATTCAGAAAGTAGCCGACGGCGTTTACTGTGCCGTAGCCCATCCCCAAGCATTGACCAACTGCAACGCGGCGATCTTCGTGAATTCCCAGGACGTGCTGGTCGTAGACGCGCACTCCAAGCCCTCGGCCGCCGCCTCGCTAATCGCGCAGATCAAGAAGGAAGTGACGCCCAAGCCGGTGCGCTATCTGGTCAACACTCATTTTCATTGGGACCACAGCCAGGGTGATGCGGCGTACAAAGCGACCGGCAACAAAGTCGACATCATCGCCAGCTCGATGACCAAGCAAATCCTGGCGCAGAGCGGGCGCAATCGCCTGAAGGAGTCTCTGGATGGAGTTCCTCAGATCATCGACGGCCTGAAGGCGCGGCTGGCCAAGGCGTCCTCCGCGGCTGACCGCAATTTCTTCACGGAGCAAATCCGGCTGGCGCAGGCGTATCAAGTAGAGATGCAGAACTATACGCCCGAGCTTCCGGACATCACCTTCGACAAATCGTACGTCGTCAAAGACAAAGCCCACGACCTCCACATCGAGTTTCACGGACGCGCACATACGGCCGGCGACATCGTTGTGTTTTGCCCCCAGCAGCGCGCCGTGGCGAGCGGAGACTCGATCATCGGATTCCTGCCGAATATCGCCGACGGCTACCCGCGGGAGTGGCCGGCGACCATCAACTCGATCGCGCAGCTCACGTTCGACAACCTCCTGCCGGGTCACGGCCCGGTGCAGCCCAACCACCAGCGGCTGACGCAGATGCGGAATTACATCGAAGAGCTGACGGGTCTGGTGGGAGCCGGCAAGAAGGCGGGCAAACCGCTGGCCGAATTGCAGAAGACCATCACGATGGCCTCGCTCAAGACACTGTCGGCGAACGGCTACGGAAGCTACGTAGCGGACAATCTGAACAAGCTCACCGTCTACCTCGGTTCGCGGACAGTGGTCGAGGACCGCCTTAGCGCCAACATCGACGCGATCTACAAGAACCTCGATCGAGCTTAGCCGGGGGACTTCCCCGGCGCCGCGATGTTGCCGGCAAGCCCGCGGCTGCTTCTTGAAGCTTTAGCAATGCTATTCTGTTAGATAAATCCGGCTGATTGAATCCGCGTGATGACTTCGGGAAAGATTACGTTTCTGTTCGCGATGGCTCTGATCCTCGGCCAGTTGCAATGCGCGGCGTGGTGCGCCGTGAACACGTGCGACCTCACGGCCGGAAATACCGCGGGCGCCCAGAACGTGCCGCCGTGCCATCGACACCAGAATGATTCCAGCCAACAGAGTCCTGCCGGCCGGTGCGCGCACGGAGTTGGGATCGCCAGTCCGGCGGATTTCTCGGCAGCGCGTGGTACTGCGGCGCCGCCACCGGTTGCCATTCTGGCGATCCAGCCTGAAGCGAACCCGGACTCTCTCATTTCCAGCAATGAATCCGCGGTACCGGGCATTTCGGCGCCCAGTTCGATCGGCCGGCCTTCCGCTGTCCTCAGGATCTGACCTCCTCCCGTAGCATTTCACCGCTTCCCTTCTAGAAAAGTATTTCGCTGCCCGGTCCATGGCAGCGATTGAGGTCGATCATTGGTCTTATTCCGTTTACTCGGGTTGTTCCTGATGCTTGCAGCCGCGGTCTGTGCCCAGGATGCTGAGCCTGCAACGCAGCACGCGGGCATGGCCGATATGAACCCGGCGGGCATGTTCCTGATGAATCTTGCGTCGGGTACGTCCGCAAACCCGGCAGCTTCGCCCATGCCGATGGTGATGCTGCATTTCGGAAAGTGGAACACCGCGTTCATGGGCGAAGGTTTCCTGGTCGATACGCAGCAGTCCGGTCCCCGCGGCGGCGACAAGCTCTACGGACCGAACTGGTTCATGGCGTCTGCACAACATCGCGCCGGATCGAACGCCAGCGTCCAGTTCGATCTGATGCTCAGCCTGGACCCAGCGACCGTCACAGGCCGCCGCTATCCCTTGCTGTTTCAGACCGGCGAAACGGCGTTTGGAACCCCTATTGTGGACGGCCAGCACCCGCACAACTTCATCATGGCCTTGGGATTCCACTACACCCGGCAACTCGCCGAAGATACCTTCGTGGACCTCTACTTTGCTCCGGTCGGCGACCCGGCGCTCGGACCAGTCGCGTTTCCGCACCGCGCCTCGGCGATGGAACTGCCGCAGGCGACGATATCGCATCACTGGCAGGATTCAACCCATGTCGCCGACGAAGTCCTGACGCTGGGGATCTCGCACAAGAAAATCAAACTCGAGGCCAGCGGCTTCTACGGTTCCGAGCCGGGCGAGAACCGTTGGATCGTCGAATCCGGACCGATCAACTCGTGGTCGGCTCGTCTGTGGTGGTTCCCGTCGAAGAACTGGGCGGCACAGGTATCGGCGGGACGAATCGCGCATCCCGAAGCGCTGCAGCCCGGTGATCAGGTACGCGCCACGGCTTCCCTTCAATACTCCAAGCCGATGCCGGGCGGGAGCTGGTCATCGAGTCTGATCTGGGGACGGAACCACGACACGGCGACTCACCGGAACCTGAATTCCTACCTTGCGGAATCCGTGCTGCCGGTTCGTAGCGGCAATTTCATCACCGGCCGCTTCGAGCTAGTCGACAAGGACGAACTGTTTAGCGGACAGCCCGACGTCGAGGTGCTTCTGGATCGCAACTACGGAAGCACCTTCCGGATCGGCGCTTACACGTTTGGGTACACGCGCGATATTCACCTGTTCCGAAGCATCGAGACCGGCGTAGGAGCGAACTTCAGCGCTTATTCGTTACCAACTGCAATTAAGCCCTACTACGGGGAACACCCAGTGGGAGGCAACATCTTCATTCGTTTCCGGCTCAGGTCTTCCTCATGAAATTCCTGCCCGGTTTGACCATCAGAAGGAGAACAACAATGAAAGCGGTCTGCTTATTCGCTATCGCAACCCTGACGCTGCTCGGGGCTGAAGCGCCCAAAACATTCACCGGAGTCATCACCGATACGATGTGCGGAGCGAAACCGCACAGCGCGATGATGAAAGACAAGTCCGAAGCCGAATGCGTCCGGCTTTGCGCCAAGGGGCCGCACGGCTATGCGCTGTATGACGGTACAAACGTCATGAAGCTGAGCGATCAGAAGACGCCAGCGAAATACGCCGCTCAGAAAGTGAAAGTGACGGGAACCTACGACGAAAAGTCCAAGACGTTAAAGGTCGTCTCGATCGAACCGGCGCAGTAGCGGGTCCAGAGTCGGACTCCTCAGTGCGGGCGTCCCGGCTTAGCAGCCTTCTGCGCCGCCGCCCAGACGCGCAGGAAATTGCCGCCCCACAACTTGGCGATGTCGCGCTCTGCGTATCCCCGCCGCAGCAGTTCCGCCGTGACGTTGGGCCCTTCTCCTTCGTTCTGCCACCCCGCAACACCGCCGCCGTGATTGAAATCGGACGCGATGCCCACGTGGTCGACGCCAATTTTCTTCACCGCGTAATCGATGGCATTCACGAATTGCGCGACGGTGGCCGGAGGAGCCGGCGGCGCGCCCTCGGGAGCCGCCGGACGCAAGTAGTTGCTGAACGCGACGATCTGCACGACGCCGTTGTTTTTCTTAATCGACTCCAGCTCTTCGTCACTCAAATTCCGCGAGACGTCCACAATCGCTTTCACCCCCGAGTGCGTCGCGGCCACCGGCGTCCTGGTCAAGCTCAGCACCTGCTTAAACGCGGGCGACGAGAGCTGCGACACGTCGATCAAAACTCCGAGGTCATTGAGCCGCGCGATACCCTGCTTGCCGATGCTCGATAGCCCGCCGTGCTCCTCCAGCCCGTTCCCCAGATTCTTATTGGGCCGCGACGAATCCGCCCAGTCGTTGTGGCCGGCGTGCACGTAGCCGAAGATCCTGACGCCGCGCTTGTACCAATCGTCGATTTGAGAAAGATCGTTGCCCAGCGGGTACGCGTTCAACAGGCTGATCGCCACCGCGAACTTGCCTTGCGCGGCGATGCGCCGCACGTCGTCCGGAGAATACGCCAGCGCCGCCCGCTGCGGATTCTGCTCGGCGAACGCTTTGATCAGGTTGTATTTCTTGTCCGCATCCTGCCGCGCCTGTGCGTAGCCTTCGGGAGTCCGCGGCCCCTGCGGAACGAACACCGCGAGAGCCGCGCCCTTCAATTGTCCTCGAGCCACTTTGGGGAGATCGATCGCCGTCTTCCCATCCTCCGCGGCGCCGGGGTAGTCGAAAGGAAGATCCACATGGCTATCGAAGGCCAGGATGCGCTTCTGGACTTCCCGGGCTTTCTCCGCGAGCGCATTCGCGTCCTGCGCGTGCGCGACCCCGTTCGCCGCCGCGATGAGCATGAAGATGACTTGTGTCCGTCGCATGAGACCTCCTGGTTTCGCAAAGACGCAGCGCCGATGTCGGGCACTTCGGTGGCTTCAGCAACGCGCAAGTCGAAACTACTGCTGCGTCGCCTCGCCCGGGCCGCCATCCCCCGCCGAACCGCCCGATACGATCCGCCCATCCGGCAGCGTCACCCGCCGCGCGTCGATCAAATGAGAACCATCCTTGGCGAGATAGCCGTCCACCACGATCATATCCCCCAATTTGATGTCGCCCTTCTTAAACCCGCGCCGCGAGAGCGCACCCGGAGCTCCGGCTTCGCATCCCCAGCTGACGACGTTGCCCTGCTCGTCCTTCACATTGATGTAGAAGTACGAATGCGGATTGGTCCACTCGATCTTGATCAGCGTCCCCTGCAGCCGGGTGGCCCTGCTAGCGTCGAACTCAGCGGCAAACGAGTGATGCCCCAGCGCCGGCCAGGCAGCGGTGACGGCGAATCCCACAGCCAGGAAGATGGTTTGCAATTTCATGATCGCTCCTACTAGACGACTATACCCGAATATAATACCGACAGAGGGAAGCCGCCGGAAGCGCTTCCGTTCAGGAGATTTCAAAATGAAGACCCAATTTTCTGTGAGCCTCGTCGCGGCCGCGCTGGCCCTCGTCGCCGGGCTTCCGTCGCGCGCGCTGGCCCAGGTCGATCCCAGCCTCACCGCGGTGGACAAGGGCGGGAAACGGAGTCCGGCGCCACGCATCGGCGGTCATCCCGACCTAAGCGGCTATTGGAAGGGCACGCGCGACACGGTGCCCGGAGGCAACATCGCTAAGGATCTCCCCGGATTGAAGCTGCCGCTCACGCCGGCCGGCGAGGCCGCGCTGCAGCACAACCTGACGGCCACCATCGACCCCGAGAGCTTGTGCATCCTCGGCGGCATCCCCCGCCACAACGCCAGCGGCCTGCCGTTTGAAGTCCTGCAGGGCGCGAACAAGCTGGCGTTCCTCTACTTCTACAGCTACTATCGCCTGATCCCGATCGACGCCAAACGCAAGCATACCGAGGATCCCGATCCTTCGTTCTTCGGAGATGAGATCGGCCGCTGGGAGGGCGACACGCTGGTCATCGACTCGACCGGGTTCAAAGACGAAAAGGTCTGGATCGACGAGAACGCGAATCCCCACAGCGATGCGTTGCACGTGGTCGAACGCTGGACCCGGCCGGACGCGGATCACATCCACGTCGAAACGTTGATCGAAGATCCGAAGTTTTACACCAAGCCCTTTACCTACTCAAGAACCTGGGTCTCCGGTCAGCCCGGTGAAGAGCTCCACGAGTATGCGTGCAGCGAGAACAATGTGGACGCGACGCATCTGGGCTTCGGGCCGGGTCCGATTCGCAAGGACGGCACGCGCGGCTACGACAACCCCGCTCCGCTGCCTCCGCCCATTCCTAAGCCAGCCAAGTAGATTTCACGAAGAAGTGGGGCAGCCAATCCTGGCTGCAGCCGCCTATCGAGGCGGCATCTCGTCGAGCCGGCTCACCGTGAAATCCGGCTGAAACCCCAGGTCGTCGCGCGATTCGCCCGCCCGGTTGCACCAACAGACGCGGTACCCAAAGGCTTTGGCGCCGGCCGCATCCCAGGAGTTCGAGGAAACGAAGAGGGCCTCTTCCGCGGCAACGTCCAGAGCCTCCAGCCCCAGCGCGTAAACCGCAGGAGCAGGTTTGTAAGTCTTCACTCGATCCACCGAAAGCACATGCGTGAAATAAGACTCCAAGGCATTGAATCGGAGTGCGGCGTCGAGCATGCCTGGAGAACCGTTGGAGAGAATCGCGAGCGGGCATGCCTTCAAGGCGCCCAGCGCCGGAGCGACATCCGCGAAAGCCAGCGGCGAAAGGTAGGCCTGCATCAGCCGCGCGAGTTGCGGCGCGTCTGCAGGGATCCGAAGTTGCTCGACAGCGGCCTGCAGGGCTTCCTCGGTGACGTGCCAAAAATCCTCGTAACGCTGCATGAGCGCGCGCCGCCAGGTGTATTCAATCTGCTTCTGCCGCCACAGTCGCGATAGAGCCTGTAGATCGCCCAGTATGTCGTGACCTTCGCGCTGCACCACGGAATGAACGTCGAATAGAGTTCCGTAGGCATCAAAGACGCAGGCTCGCCACTTCATGGATCTCTTCGCCCCCTCGGCGGACTAAACGGTAACTACAATCTTTCCGACGAAATCCCCCGCCGCGAGACATCGGAAAGCGTCGGCGGCAGCCTCGAAGGGGAATACCCTATCGACGACCGGCTTGATCCCGCTAACTTCGATGGCCCGAAGCATTTCTTCAAACGACTTCGTGTTGCCCACACCGACACCATGCAAGCTGCCGCCCTTCATCATCAGAGGATACGGATTGGGGTCGCCGCCGGGAGCCGAAAGGAAACCGATGAGAGCGATCTTCCCTCCGAATCCCAGCGCCTGGTAGGATCGCGCCAGCGATCCAGCGCCGCCAATTTCGACGATGTGATCCACGCCTCGCCCGCCGGTAATCCGTTGCACTTCCTTTTCCCAGTCCGGATGGGTCCTGTAGTTGATTCCATCCGAGGCCCCCAACTCCACGGCGCGCCGCAGCTTTTCGTCGCTCGAAGAGGTGACCAACACGCGCGCCCCCGCCGCCTTGGCGAATTGCAGCGCCAGCATGGACACGCCACCCGTGCCCTGGCACAGGACCGTGTCACCCGGCTTGACGCGGTTGCCGATCACCATCAGGGCATTCCAGGCGGTGACGCCGGCGCACGGCAGCGCCGCGGCTTCTGCAAAGGACAGCTTCGTCGGAATCGCCACCGCTCCGTCTTCGTGAAACACAGCATATTCCGCCAGGACGCCATCCAGCGGAACCCCCAAAGCCGGCGGAAGGAATGATCGCGGACCGTCTTTCCACACTTGGAAAAACGTGCCCGCAACCCGGTCGCCCGGCCGGGCGCGAGTCACTCCGGAGCCAATCGCGACAACTTCGCCGGCGCCATCCGACAGCGGGATGGTATCGCGGTCCACGGCTCCGCCGATGTACTTGCCCACGACGACCAGATGGTCCCGATAGTTAAGCGAAGTGGCCCGGATTCGGACCAGAATCTCGTGCGGCCCGGGTTCCGGATCCGGCCGCGCAGCCCGGCGAAGGCCGTCCAGGCCCGTACTGCCCTTCTGCACTTCGTAGACCTGCATCTCTTTTTCACCCCGGCGCACAACAGCGTCTCGCGTCTTCAGCGAGCCAGTCTCTTGACGCGCCGCTATCCGCAAACGTATTGTAAAACGGGAGCCTGGCCGGACGCCCTCGGAATCCTTTGTGACCACATCACTTCACCCTTGTTGCAAACGGATTTATGCGCTAAAAAGGATTGGCCGGGGAAAGTTTTCAGGGAACATTTAAATCCGGGAAGCGTCTCAGACAGAAAGACGCATCCTTTCATGAACGATGCGACGACAGCCCTTGGGACCATGCTTCATGACACCGGCAAGGGTGCTTTCAAGAGTGCCGCGGGCAACTGGTGAATTTCCGAGCCGCGGCCAGCGGGGAATTGTTGTGCCGACCAAAGGAGGGGTCCTGTGAAGAATTCCTACAAGCTTGCCATAACCACGACGGCGGCCGCGCTGTGCGCCGCCTTACTCCTGGCGCAGAACCCGGAGCCGCAGGACGAAAAAGCCAAAGCCAAGGCCGCGCGCAAGGCCCAGGACAATGCCCGCGCGTTCGAACAAAACGCCCGCACGCTCACGCTCTTCGATCGCCAGGGCAAGCAGTTGAACATCATTGGAACCCGCGGCATGTATGGTGGACCGGTCCTGTCGCCGGATGGCAAGCGCGTCGCGGTATCCAAAGTGGACCTGGATAAAGAGTCCCAGGACCTGTGGGTGTTCGACGTGGCCACCGGCAACGGGATTCAGCTCACTTTCGGCAAAGCGCGCGAGGGAACTTCACCCGCGGTGTGGTCCCCCGACGGCAGCCAGATCGCCTATACCGCCGTGCGCGACGGCACCTTTTCGGTGTATCGAAAGGCCGCCAACGGGCAAGGTGCCGAGGAGCTCCTCTACAAGCTTCCGGGCGTTGCCGCGCCCACCGACTGGTCGGCGGACGGGCGCTTCCTGAGCCTGTCCCAGGGCGATCTCGGCGGTAGCACCCTGTCCGCGCTGCCGCTCGATGCATCCGGCGGAGAGCGCAAACCGATTGAGCTGTTCCGGCATCCCAAGCAGGTACAGGGCGGCCGTCTCTCTCCCGATGGCCGCTGGATCGCCTACCTTTCGAACGAAACCGGCAAGAACGAAGTGTACGTGCGCGCCTTCAACCCCACCGGCGGCTCGAACGCCGCATCGCCGGGCCCCTGGAAGATCTCCGAGGAGGGCGGCCTCGGGATGACCTCCTGGCGCAAGGACGGCAAGGAGTTCTACTTCATGGCCCCGGATCGCAACATAATGTCTGTTACGGTCACCACCACGGCCGCGATCGAATTCGGAAAGCCGAGGGTGCTGTACCGTCCCGCACCGGAAATCGCGGCGCAGCCCGGCATTGCAACAATCAGCAGCGACGGCGAGCGAATTCTGATCGCCGTCCCGCCCCCGCAGTTGCGCCAGCTTACGATTTACGACCGGCAAGGCAAGCCCGTCAGGACTGTGGGCGAGCCCAGTCCCTTCGTCGTGCAAACGCACTTCTCGCCCGACGGAAGCAAGTTGGTGTACATGAAGCAGGATCCGAAAACAGCGGACACCGACATCTGGACTTTCGACCTGGAGACCGGCAAAGAGTACCCGGTAACCAGGGACAATTGGCCGGAGAGCGCGCCCATCTGGTCGCCGGACGGCAAGCGCGTGATGTACGCCTCCACGCGCGACAGCTACGCGGGCATCTATCGGAAGAATTGGGACGGTACCGGCGAGGAAGAGCTCCTGTTCCGCTACACGCCGGGAGCGGGAATCGTGCTCACGGATTCGTCGCCCGACGGAAAGTTTCTGACCTTCTATACCGGCGTGCTGGTGATGGTGCCGCTGACGGGAACGGACCCTCTGGCGCGCCAGCCCATCGACTGGCTCCGCGACGAAAACGATAACTTTGGGGCGAAGTTTTCTCCCGACGGGCGGTATGTCGCCCACGTGGCGGATATGGACGATCCCCGGTCGCTGGACGTGTACGTCCGTCCGTTCGACGCGAGCAAACCCGATGCGCCGCCCGGCGCGCCGGTTCAGGTCTCCAAAAACGGTGTGGCCTCAGGCATGGTCAACTGGCGCGAGGACGGTAAGGAGTTGTATTTCTTGACCCGTGACTGGGAGGTGATGGCGGTGGAGGTGACGACAACTCCCACCTTCCAGGCCGGGACGCCGAAGCCTCTTTTTAAGCTTCCGGTTCAACCCATGGGAAACGCGCTGCAGTGGAAGAACGTCAGTCATGACGGCCAGCGATTTGTATTCACGATGCCGGCCCGCTAAGCTGCTCCCGGGATCGGCGGCAGTGCAAAGTTCCGCTGATCCCCTTTCCCGGTGGATTGCGCGTTTCTAAATGATGAGGAAGCGAACCAGCGATCGGCGAGTTTCAGGCCAGGGCAAGCGGCCTTCGGGTAGCTTGACGCCGCATAGAGTAGAGCTGCACCGCCAACTCCTGGAGCAGTTCTATGAGGATTCAGTGGGCCGCTACGGTTTCGACAACGAGCAGGTTCGCAGGTTGTCGCGGCTCCTGGTCCCGTCAGATCCTCCGCGAGCTCACAAAGCCAGCTCCTGAGTTGCCGCGGGCCGCCGTCACCACTTCGGGCTTATGGCCAGCCCCGCGCTGACGATCAGCCCAATCGACAGCAGACAGTCAATCAGCTTCTGCACTGAGAATGCGCTCCAGAAAAGTGTACCCATTTGCTCTTTTGTATCGGTGGTTTAGACGCAGCTTATAGGGAAGAAACCACTTAGCCCCTCGGCACATCGCCCTATCCCCTGAGGCTTACTGCGGCGCGAACACACCCCACACCGCCCCGGCGTGGGAGTTGGGCTTCACCGCGTGTCCGCTGAACTGATGGCGCATCGCGGCCAGCATCAGCGCGCCAAAGGAGTTGTCCTGGCGCGAGCGAAACCGCATCAATAGACACAGGGTGATGACGCCGGCGGGTACCGCGGAATCAAGGATTCTTCCACCGTCCAGCGCCCCTCGCCGGAATCTTCCGCCCAGGTTTGCAGATGCGCCAGGCCCGGGTCTTGTTCCAGCGCCAGCGCGGTTAACTCCAGCAGCCAGCTCCGCACCACGCTACCGCGGTTCCAAAGATCGGCGGTTTTGGGCAGATCCAGCGAGTAGCGCGAGGCCTGCATGATCTCGAACCCTTCGGCGTAAAGCTTGCATCACGCCGCATCGATCCCGTTGAGGACCATCTTCTCGAAGTGGCCCGACCGGTCGGTCCGCAATAAAGGTAACCATTGGGCGGCGCCAGCGTTTTGAGGATCGGCTCGACGCGTGCAAAATCCGCCGGATCGCCGCCCAGCATCGGGCAATAGCCCTCTTTTGAGCCCCAGATTCCGCCGCTGGTTCCGGCATCCATATAATGGATGCCGCAGGGCGCAAGCGCTTCGGCTCGGGCGATGTCGTCGGTGATTGCCGCCGTGGATGATTAAGTCACCTGGAAACAGCAAATTGGCGAGGTACTCGGACGGTTTCCTGAGTGGGCTTCCCAGTCGGGACCATGATCCAAACGGTGCGGGGCGGGGCCAGCGCGGCCACCAGCTCAGCAGAGTCCGCGGCCATGGAAATGCCCATTTCCTCAACGCGTTCCACCGGAATCAAATCTCTGTTCAAGCCAATGACGACGTGGCCGCCTTGGGTTAAGCGCTGGGCCATATTGCCGCCCATGCGGCCTAAACCGATCATTCCAAGTTGCATGCCAACAGTGTAGCGGAGGGGGGGAATCTCGGTGAAAATTTCCTGTGGAATACTTGACATGTTAGATAGAAGATTATATACTATTACCGAGAGTAGTTACTATGAGGATTAAACAATATGTCGATTGTCAGGTATTCGCCCTTCGCAGGTCTCGATCCGTTCCGCGGATTCGAAGAGACCATGAACAGATTCTTCGCCGAGCCCAATGGCCGGCCGTGGGTTCCTCCCGTGGACATCCGGGAAACCGACCACGAACTGGTGCTGAAAGCCGACGTGCCGGATATGAAGTTCGAAGACTTCAACGTGCGCATCGAGAATGGCACACTCACGATTTCGGGTGAGCGGAAGTTCGAACAGAAGAAGGAAGAAGGGGGCTGGCATCGCGTGGAACGCTCCTATGGTTCCTTTGAAAGGGCCTTCGCACTTCCCGAGACGGTCGATCCGGAAGGGGTCAAGGCGGAGTACAAGAACGGCACGCTGACGGTGATGCTGCCTAAGAAGGAGATCGCCAAGCCGCGCCAGATCAAGGTTCAGGTGACCAATTAACTTCACCCCGACCTGGGGTGAGAGGTCGCCGCGTGACAAAGAATAGGGCCTGAATGGTCCGTGCGCACCTGAAGGTGCGCGGTAGAGAGCGGGATGGGAGTATGCGCCGGAGCCGCATATCCGTCCCGCTCTCTTTTTGCGCCGGGAATCAGTTGGCTTGGAACAAGGTTTGGAACAAGCGGAGACGGGCTTCGTCATTACAATAGAAGAGAGAACGCTATGAACGCAGTTAAAACCGCCGTATTGCTGGGACTGTTGAGCTGCGTGCTGGTGGTGGGCGGCGGCGCAGCCGCCGGACGCACTGGCTTGATGATCGGGCTGGTGCTGGCCGTGGGGATGAATTTCTTCAGCTACTTCTTCTCCGACAAGCTGGCGCTGGCCAGCTACTCGGCGCAACCGGTCACGCCGGAAGAAAACGGGGACGTTTATCAGCGCGTCTATCCGCTGGTGTGGAATTTGGTTCAGAAGATGGGTCTGCCCATGCCCAAGCTGTGGCTGCTGCCGGACTCCTCGCCTAACGCGTTCGCCACTGGACGCAATCCGCAAAACGCTTCGGTGGCGTTCACCGAGGGCATTCTGCAATTGATGAGCGACCGCGAACTGGAAGGCGTGGTGGCGCACGAACTGGGTCACGTGCTGCACCGCGACATCCTGATCAGCTCGGTGGCGGCGACGCTGGCGGGGGCCATCACGTATCTTTCGCAGATCATGTGGTGGTTTGGTGGGAGCCGCGACGACGAGCGGGAAGGCGGAGGTTTGGCCGGGATCGTGATGATGATTCTGGGTCCGATCGCGGCGGGACTGATTCAGATGGCCATTTCGCGCACGCGCGAGTTCAGCGCCGATGAAGCCTCGGCCAAATACACGGGCTCGCCTGACGAGTTGATCCAGGCGCTGGGGAAACTCGAAAATGGCGTGGCGCGCGTGCCCATGACAGACGCCTCGCCGGCCAGCGCGCACCTGTTCATTCTGAATCCCTTCGGCGCGGGCGGTATGTCGCGCATGTTTTCGACGCATCCTTCCACCGAGGAGCGGATCGCGCGCCTGCAGGCGATGCGCGGGGATGCTTTCGGGAACCGCCCGGTGCGCTGATGAGCGCGCAGGCGTCAGCCCGTTGTGCGCGAGCGGCAAATTGACCACGGTCGAAGTCAATCGCAAGGGCGCCGATCGCGTGGCCAGCGGCCATCCCTGGATTTTTTCCAGCGACATTACCGAACGCGGGAAGGCTCAGCCGGGTGAGGCCGTTCGCGTGATGGGTCCTCGCGGGCGTCTCCTGGGCGTGGCGCACCACAGCTCGACTTCACAGATCGCGCTGCGGATGCTCTCGGATCGCACGGAAGAGATCGGGCGAGAGTTCTACCTGAGCCGTCTGAAGCAGGCCCTGGCGCATCGGGAGCGCGTAGTCACGAACACCAATGCTTACCGCTGGGTGTCGTCGGAAGCGGACCTTTTGCCGGGACTGATTGTGGACCGCTATGGCGACTTCGTGGTGTTGCAGACGCTCGATCAGGGCATGGACCAGTCGCGCGATTTGATCGCCGGGTGCCTGGACGAAATCGCACGACCGATTGCCATCGTGGCGCGCAACGATGCCAGCGTCCGCAAGCTGGAGAGCTTGCCGCTGGAAACCCGGGTGCTCAAGGGCGAAGTTCCCGAGCGGGTCGCGGTGGAGATGAACGGGATCGCGATGCAGGCGGATCTGCTGCGCGGGCACAAGACCGGGATTTATCTCGATCAGCGCGAGAACTACGTGGCGGCTGCGCGGTATGCTCGCGGGCGGGTGCTGGATTGTTTTAGTTCGACCGGCGGGTTCGCGTTGCATTTGGCCCGCTGCGCGGATGTGGAGGCCGTCGAGGCGGTGGAGAGTTCCGCCGCGGCCATCGAGCTGGCGTGTTCCAACGCAGCGGCCAACGGGCTGGAGCGGATTCAGTTTCAGCAGGCCGATGCGTTCGAGTTTCTGGCCGCCAAAGGGTCAAACAATGCCGCGCGCGGTTACGGGATGGTGGTGCTGGATCCGCCGGCGTTCGCCAAGTCGCGGCGGTCGCTGGAGGATGCGGCGCGCGGGTATAAGGAGATCAACCTGCGGGCGCTCAAGCTGCTGGAGCCGGGCGGGGTGCTGGTGACGTGTTCCTGCTCGCACCACGTGAGCGAAGCGATGTTTCTGGAGACCGTGGCCGCGGCGGCGTTGGACGCGGGGCGCACGTTGCGCGTGCTGGAGCGCCGCACGCAGGCTGCCGATCATCCAATTTTGTTGACTGTGCCGGAGACGCTGTACTTGAAGTGCGTAATCTTGCAGGTGGTCGGCGAGTAACGCTCGCCTGTACGCCGGTGCTGAAGCACCCGTTGCAGGCTAAAGCCCGCTCCACAGCCCTAGGCGGCTTCCTGTTCGGCGCGCGGGCTCGAGACTTGCGCTACGCGGACCGCTCGGGCGATGCCCATGAACTTCAAAATCTTGATTTGAATCCAGGAAATGTCGAATTCATACCAAGCCAGCCCGTGCCGGGCTGAAGTGGGGTGGGCGTGGTGGTTATTGTGCCAGCCTTCGCCGAAGGTCATCAACGCGACCCACCAGCTATTGCGGGAGTCGTCGCGCGTATCGAACCGGCGCCGGCCCCACATGTGCGTCGCAGAGTTGACCAGCCAGGTGGAGTGAAGACCTACGACGACGCGGAGGCAAACCGCCCACAACATCAAAGGAAGGCCGCCAAACGCGAGCAGCAGAAGGCCCAGGATAACCGTGGGAAGCCAGTGATAATTGTTCAGCCAGATGTAGAAGCGGTGCTTCGCCAGATCCGGCGCATACTTCGCCATCATGCGCGTGTTGTTGTGGTTGGCCTCTCCGAAGAGAATCCAGCCGACGTGGGCCCACCAAGCGCCGTCCCGCGGCGAGTGGGGGTCTCCGGGCTGATCGGATCTCTGATGGTGGATTCGGTGCGTGGCCACCCAGAAGAGGGGGCCGCCTTCAAGAGTCAGAGCGCCGCAAACCGCGAAGAAGTACTCGAGAGGCAAAGGTACTCGGTAAGAGCGGTGGGTGTGCAGGCGGTGATACCCCATGCTTATGCCGAGTCCAACCGTCATCCAATACAGAAAAACCGTGATGATGAGGGCGCGCCAACTGAACATGAAGAGAGCGGCGACGGCTCCCACGTGGAATAGGGCTAAGATAATGGCGGTAAACCAATTAGGCCGTTGGTAATTAGGCAAACTAAGGACGTTGGTGCTCACGAGGGGTCTCCCTAAAAATATGAGGACTGCACCTCTACCCTACCAGGGACTGGCCCTGTTGTTTGTAAGAGTTGTGTAATTTCCGCGCTCGATGAGGGAGTCATCGGGGCATTGCGGTTTTTGGCTGTGGTAAGGCCAGCGCCACGCATCCCGCGTTCGGGCCATCTGGCGTTACTTCGTGTTCGCATTTGCCCGATCCGCGATGCTATTCCGGCTGCGCGCATCGGACAATGGCGGGCCGGGCCCCTGGCGTTCCCGGCCCGGCTCCTTTAACGCCCGTGATCCTTGCCGAATTCACGGACTTTGTAGTGGTTGCGAAAGTGGCCATTGTCGCCATATTCCCAAACGTCGCCAGTGTTGGTATTGAAGAACGCGTGGTTGCCCCCGCTATACGAGAATTGGACACCCGCGAAGCCTCCCTCCGCCATGGCGGCCTGGGGTTGCAGGATCGGTTTCAGTGCGATCACCGCAAGAAGCACAGCGATGAGCGTGACGATCGCCTTCGTGTAAAGGTCAATACGCATGTGAGCACCTCCAAGTTTTCCGCAGAATGCGGGACGTCCCAGATCTGGCATTTTTGAGACCAACAGGACCGACTCGTTGTAAGATTCATACATTCCAGCATTTTGGGGCCGTACGGACTTTGAGCGTCCGGATTGGGGGACTCGACCGCAGGGAGTCACATGACCGAATCTGGTCACATCCCGGGCCGTACTTACCGCGAAGGCGGACGCCACACTCTACACCAGCGTTCAATACCACGAACCAGTCCGGCCCTACGCCGCTAATCACGAAAGTACATTCGCGGCTGGCTCTCCAATTGCACCGACAGAAGTTAAAACCCGCCGATACGGGTTCGCGTGGAAATCGAGTTAGGGAACGAAGGTAAGATCATGCGCAACAAATTAATCGGACTGATCTTCGTGGGGATCCTCGCGGCCGGGTCAGGCCTGGCAGCGGAGGTCTACGTTAGCATTGCGCCGCCCCGCGTCGTGGTTGAACACCGTGGTCGCGCACCGAGCCGCGAGCATGTGTGGATCAACGGCTACCACCGCTGGGACGGGAACGCCTACCACTGGGAATCCGGCCGGTGGGAACGCCGGCCTCGGCCAAACGCCCGTTGGGAGCAGCACCGCTGGGTTCACCGTCGCGGCGGTTATGTCTTTGTTGAAGGACACTGGCGCTAGACCATTTTCTGAGTATTTATAGACCATAGCCGCAGTGGCGAAAATGGGCTGTTGCGTGTTCTGAATTCACCGCAGTAAGGGCCGCGGCCACGGCATGCTCCAGCAATTCCAGTTGGCGGATCTTCCAAGCTCGCAAC
>DATNJC010000190.1:0-3348 GCA_035604115.1 Bryobacteraceae bacterium
CCCGCCAACTCAGGGACGCCATCGACGCCTTCGTCAAGGCCTACAATCCGAAAGCCGCGCCATTTGAATGGACCAAGGCCGTCGTCCACCAGTCCAAGCCCAAATCCTTTTACTCTGATTTATGCAAGTAAGTACTAGCTCTGCGCAGCGCCCCACCGGACGATGAACCCGAGACCCCGGAAGAACGGGCCGCCGTCGAAGCCGCCCTTGCCGATCCCGCCGCGGATGTGCCTTTCGGCCAAATCCGCAGGCGGGCATGAAGCGCGTCTTATTCCGTCCGCAAGCGGCGAAGGACCTGGAGCGGCTTGAGACCCGCGACCGCGATCTGGTGGAAGAAGCCATCGAGCGATTCGCGACGGCCGGAATCGGGAACGTGAAGACGCTCACCGGCGTGGACATCGCGAAACTGAGGGACTATTGCCTCAACCCCAATCACGAAGATGGGAAACACAAAGCCCGGGTATTCGCTTCCATCCTGGGACTGGGTCGCAGCGACGCCGAATTCCTCCGCCATCGGCTCATCGAAGCCGCCGCGCGCGAACCTGCATCCGTCATTTGAGCCACGCGTTTTGGAATTATCCACATGGTAGAATTCGTATTGATCACCCCTTCTGGTTCGGCCACAATCGGAAGTGCCTGGATTGTTAGGCATTCTGAGGACTTTCCGCGGTTGACCACCTGCTACGTCAAAAGGAGTCCTGCTTGAAGCTCATTCCCTTACTGGCAGTAGTCGCCTTAACCGAGGACCTCCCCGGTCAGGGCCTCACCCGCGGACGGTTAGGAACCGTCGTCGAGCACCTTGACCGCGGAGGCGAGCAAGCGTTGCTGGTGGAATTCTCAGACGACCAGGGCCAAACCTACGCTTTGGCCGTCGTCCGCTCGGACCAGCTAATGGCCCTGCACCGAAAAACCGAGGCAGCCTGATCCCGAGGGGCCCCGTCAATTACGGTGAAGCCTTCCGGCGGGCTTGGATGCGGCAACGGATCGAGCCTGCGGCGGGTCAGGACGCGCTGTAGCTCCGCCGGCTTTAGACCGACATTTACGCTCGACCGCGGAGGAGCAAACAGGTGATCTGCAGGCGTAGAATTGAAGAAGAGGCAGCGTGCCCGATGTTACAATCGACTCCGTGCGCGAGGAACTTCACAAGCTGCTGGACTACGTTCCCGCAGCGGAAGTTCCCGCGGCGCAGAGGTTCCTACAGTCGCTAGTCGATCCCGTGGATCTGGCTCTGCTCAACGCCCCACCGGATGACGAACCCGAGACCCCGGAAGAACAGGCCGCCGTCGAAGCCGCCCTTGCCGATCCCGCCTCGGATGCGCCCTTCGGCCAAATTCGTCGGTCTGGCCTATAATGGCGATAGAAGCGCCATGACGCCATTGGAAGCTCTCCGCGCCAAGCGATCCGAGATTCGATCCATCGCCGCCAAGCACGGCGCCGGAAACCTGCGCGTCTTCGGATCGGTCGTTCGCGGCGAAGCAAAACCCGACAGCGACGTTGATCTTCTAATCGACATCGTTGGCCCGACCACACCCTGGTTTCCCGGCGGTCTCCTGAACGACCTGGAGCGCACTCTCGGCCGCAAAGTAGACATCGTCATCGAGCGGTCCATCAATCCGCTATTCAAGGACTCGGTTCTGGCCGAAGCCGTCCCGCTCTAAGCGCGAGGCGAAGGACGATCGCAAGTACCTGCTGCACATCCGCGAGTGCATTGCGCGCGTGGAAGAAGATATCGCCGGTGGGCGCACGGCCTTCTTTGCCTCCCACACGATTCAGGACGCAGTCCTCCGGAACCTCCAAGTCATCCGCTGAATCCACGAAGCGCCTCTCTGACGGGTTCAGGGCCAGCCAGCCGGATATCGATTGGGGCGGAATCGCCGGCTTTCGCAATTTGCTGGTCCACGATTATCTGGGTGTAGACCTCGCGGTTGTGTGGCAAGTCACGGCTGAAGATGTCCCGAAACTCAAGGCATGTGTGCTGCAGTGCTTGGAAGGCGAGCCAGGTTGAATCCGCTTTATGCACGCCGTGTTGACTTACGTCTGTCGACGATCCGAACCAGCGACCGGAGCGCGTCGTTGACCGACTTCGAATCGGGGAAAACACCCGCGACATCCGGATCGAGCAGGACCAGATTGGTCCCGGCGGCATAACGCTGAGCGTATTTCCCGACGACGGCGCCGCTGAAGTCGAATGTCTTCCGCATGGGCGGATCAGACCGCTTTTTCTGGACGCTTTTCATCACTCCGTCGTGACTTCAGAGATGTCGCCGGGGATCGCCTCGCCAGTTATGAGCGCGCTTTCGAGGTAGCAGCGTAGGGCATCCCCGGCCATCTCGCGGGCCTCTTCCAGCGTTTCGGCAAAGGTGCAAATCTCAGGAATAGCCGGCACGAGGACATTGTAGCCGCCCTCCGGCATCGGTTCAAAAATCGTAGTGTAGCCGTATTCAGCCAAAGGTCACGCTGTCAACATTGTAGGCTCGATAGGGATTCGAATGGTCGTCGCTGGTATGCACGGCGCGTACTACGTGTATCGCGTATACTAGACAAGTGGAAGGATCGCTCGTATCGATCATTGAAACTCGGGAGTTCCTACAGCGCGCCCGCAAGATCATGACGGCCGAGCAGCAGGATGATTTGGTGGTGTTTCTGGCGCGCCATCCGGAAGCCGGCGACGTGATCCCGGACTCCGGAGGGGTTCGCAAGCTGCGCTGGCTGGCCGAGGGACGCGGCAAGCGCGGCGGCTCGCCAGTGATCTACTATTTCCACGATCCGTCGACGCCTTTGGTGATCTTTACGGTGTACGCCAAGAATTCGAAGTCAGATCTCTCCACGAAGGAGAGAAGGGAACTGCGGGCGGCTGTTGGTGAAATCGTTGCGGAGTTGAAACGGCAGAAGAGAGGTTGAACATGAGTACAGGCAGGAAGTCGAGTGCGGTTAAGGGCGCCGAGCAGGCGTTGGCGTTCCTCAAGGGAAAGGCCAACGGCACTCGCGTGACGGCGGTGGAGTTCGCGGCTGGCAACGTGCGTTCCATCCGGCGAAGTTTGAAGCTCAGTCAGGCGCGGTTCGCCCGCGAGTTTGGATTCACGACCGCGACCGTGCGGAACTGGGAGCAAGGCAGGAACGAGCCGGATAAAGCGGCGCGTATTCTTTTGGCAATCATTCGGCGCAACCCCGAGGTCGTACGAGTGGCCGCTAAGCGTGTTGGCTGAGGACTAGACCATTTTCTGAGTATTTATAGACCATAGCCGCAGTGGCGAAAATGGGCTGTTGCGTGTTCTGAATTCACCGCAGTAAGGGCCGCGGCCACGGCATGCTCCAGCAATTCCAGTTGGCGGATCTTCCAAGCTCGCA
>DATNJC010000191.1:0-28879 GCA_035604115.1 Bryobacteraceae bacterium
CATCGCAGCCGGTACAGGTAGTCCCGACACGCTTGCTCGGTGTCGAACCGAGCCTCGAAATCGGCCAGACTCCGGGGATACTCCTCCACAGCCGGCCATGCTACAGGTTGGGGCCACCTGAGTCAAGTAAATACCCCCTTGACCATGGTCTTATTGTTTCGCATTCAGTTATTGTTTCCCCTGGGCGGGCACTTGATGTGCCACGCTCTCAACACTACGCGGGTAAATAACACCTGTCAATATCTTTAGGTGAAACGAAGGAACTACGTATATTCCGAAAACATAAAGTGTTTACATTAGTTAACGTAGTGCGCGGGCGCCATAACTGTTTACCACCGGTCGCAGGTCGTGGCCGATCGGGCCTTTGACCCCCAATAAGTTCCGGAGGCTCGATTGGCTGGGCCGCGCCGCCGGCGCCAGGCGCGATCGAACTGCCGTGCGCACTAAGTACAAATCAGCCGCATCGGGCGGCAGTCATGGGAGTGATTCGTCACACGCGCCCACGTCGGGCAGAGCCGCGCCCTGACACGATTTCACCCCACCATGTCGCGCACTCGCAGCACGTACATCTGCTCGCGATGAATCTCCTCGGCCCGCCGCACCATCTCGTCCCAATTCTCCTGGACCGACAGCACGCACCCGCTGAGCGCATCGGCCTTGCCCGCAGCCAGGTACTCGACCAGATCCGCGGTGGCTTCCGGCGGAACATCGCGGCCCTCATCCAGAAACTGCTGCACGATGGGAACGTTCTGGCGCACGGATTCCACCATCCGCGTGCGCACGACACCGGGACGGATCGGGAACACCTGGATTCCGTACGGCGCCAACTCCATCGCGAGTTGCTCGCTGAAGCGCATCATCGCCGTCTTGCTCAGTACATACGACCCCATATTCGGAACCGCACGCGCGCCCGCGCCGCTGGACAGATTGACGATCCGCCCGTTCCGGCGCCGCATCATGCCGGGAACCACTTCGTGGCAGCACAGCATCGGTCCGCGCACGTTCACTTCCTGGCAGCGCCACCAATCCGCGGGATCGGTTTCCCAGAAGGGCGTCATCGGCCCGGCGACGGCCGCGTTGTTCACCAGCAAATCGATGGGTCCCAGCTCGCTTTCGGTGCGCTGGACCATCGCGCGCACCTGCTCGGGCGAAGCCACGTCGGCGGCGACCGCCAGCGTCCGGCCTCCCGCATCTTTCGCGGTGGCGGCGAGTTCGTCCGCCGACCGCGCCGCGATCGCGACATCCCATCCATTCTTAGCCAGCCGCAGCGCCACCGCACGTCCGATGCCGCGTCCGCCCCCCGTGATTAGAGCAACCATAAGCGCCCAGTATATATAAAGCGGGGTACATCAGAGTTGAAAGTAAACCACGACTACGACGAACTTTGCATCGGCGATGGCCCACCAATCCCGCCGGAGAACGGCAAAGGGAGCCTTGGCGGAGCCGGGACGGCCTGCGATCAGGTCATAGTGGAAGCGGGCGCGGTTCTCCGCCCGCTCGAGGAAAGGCTCAAAATCAATCCCGTCGCAGGTTTCCACATACTCGCCGTAGCTGAACGTGACGGGGTCCGTGCTCATCCCGGGGGGATCGCAAACGTCATACTCGTTGTAGAACTCGTCGGCGCGCTGCATCGTGAGGCCGGCGAATTTCTCCGGTGGCGTTCCGCCCGGCTCCTTAAGCGCTTGGGGTGTGGGTTCGCTCTCGCCCTCGGTTCTCTCGGACCGCGGACACGCCAGCTCAACCACGCAGACTGCGCAAGGGAAATCGTGTGCCTGCCCCGGAATGCGGCTCCATGAGTGGCGCAAAACCCGCGCATGCAACGCCTCGCCGTGGTCCGGACAGGACAGCTCTGCAGCCCGAGCGTGGGCCAATCGAGTAACGCGCCGATAGAGGTCCGCGTACGCCGTGAACTCCGTGCCGCTCGCGATTTTCTGTTTGAACACGGCCACGATCCGGTACTGCTGATGGCAGGAGGCGAGGTTGTGGGACCGGACGGTGTAGATCAGGCCCCGTTCCGCGAGTTGGCCAAGATTGTCGCGCCATTCCGGGACTCCGGCGGGCAGCGAGCCGTCACTGCCCGGTCGGGAAAAGTCCGGCATGTCGTGATTATCGCAGTGGGGCCAGGCTTTCGGTAGTGGGTCAGTTTGAAGTTTTTCTGGGTTGACCTTGGCGGTAAGCATAGCCTACCGTAGGGCCATGGCAACCAAACGCCCGCGTGATCCGATCCAACTCGCCCATCGGGTTTTCCTGGAATCGATAGGCGAGCTTCCCAAGACTCAGCCGCCTGCAAAGAAGGACCCAGCAGCGGTCTCTCTGGGGCGCAAAGGTGGCATGGCGCGGGCTGCCGCGCTATCGCCCAAGAAGCGGGCGCAGATCGCAGCCAAGGGTGCTAAGGCGCGCTGGAAGGGGAAGCCCTAGAAATCTGTTGACGTGAACCCACAGCGTAACGGATAGTAAAGGGGAAATGTCTTTCGAAAACTATGTCTTCTTGGAGTTTTCCGAACTCAACAGCGTTGTGGTGATTTGCCTACATTGCAAGGCCGAAGTGATACTGGACGCCAAGAACCAGAGAAGCGAATTGCCAGAAACCTGCCCGAGTTGCCGAACGGCTTACGGTCTCGGATTGCGCGAAGCCTTTGAACAGTTCCAGGGAGCATACAAGACACTTAGCGAAAAAGGCGCTAAGGTTCGTGCTCTTCGACCTACCGAGAAGCAATAAAACACTCCCCATTCGCCGTACATGAAAACCCCACAATGGTTCCCCCAAGGGGGAACACTGATTGGCTCGTGGTGTATTTCGTGATGTAGACCTGAACAGCTTGGGCATGGACTGGCTGCGCGTGCAGAAACAGAAAGTCACCCGCGACCGCTAGCAGCGTAACGCAGCAAAGAGCAACGATGAGAATGTTTCGCATGCGAGCTAGTTTCGCATACTTTTCTACTTGACACGATGCTTACCGTTAAGCTATACTTGGTTCATGAACAAGCTCGATACAGACAAGCGCACTCAGATCGTTTCTGGGATCGTGGAAGGCTGTTCGATCCGCTCCATTTCCCGCATGACGGGCGCGTCCAAAAACACCATCGTGAAATTGCTTGTTGAGCTTGGCGCGGCCTGTGCGGATTACATGGACAAGGCCCCTGTGAATCTCTCATGCGAGCGTGTGCAGATGGACGAGATTTGGAGCTTCTGCTATGCGAAGCAGAAGAACGTAACGCCAGAGATCAGAACTAAGAATCCTGCCGCTGGCGATGTATGGACGTGGGTAGCGATTGACGCGGACACGAAGCTAATCCCTTCGTGGATCGTAGGTCCGCGCGATGGCATTACGGCGCGCATCTTCGTGAACGATCTCGCAAAGCGGCTGGCGAATCGAATCCAGCTAACTAGCGACGGACTGAACGCATATCTAATAGCCGTCGAGAAGGCATTTCACGGCCACGTGGACTATGCCCAGTTGGTTAAGATTTATGCGGGCGATTCGGAAGGCCAGAAACGCTACAGCCCCGCTGAGTGTGTCGGGTGTGAGCGAAAGGCTGTGACTGGCGATCCAGAACCCAAGCACATAAGCACATCGTACGTGGAGCGCCAGAACCTTACAATGCGTATGTCTATGCGCCGCTTCACGCGATTGACCAACGCGTTTTCAAAGAAGATCGAAAACCACGTCGCTACGCTTGCGATTTTCTACATGCATTACAACTTCGTTCGGATTCATCAGACCTTGCGCGTTACTCCAGCCATGGCCGCGGGAATCACTCAGCGTCTTTGGGCGATCGAGGATCTGGTAAAGCTGTTAGATCAATAGGCTGTATCCCGAATCTTTTCCGGCATTCTTCCAGCCCACTGTAGTAACTATTTGGAAACGTTTTGGCGCGTCCATTGGGCCGTATAACGGCCAACGCCGTTTTGGGGCCGACGCTCGGAGCGTTCTCACTGTATCTCTTAGCCTCATAAGCGAGATAGAGAATTTTCTTCTCCGGCGCCCGGGGTCCGTATTTCCTAAGCCTCAGAATCGCGCTTGCTATTTGTGCCCCTGAGCCGATCACTGCCATGTCCGTGCAGAGGGAAGTATACGGACCCGTGCCATCATAGCCCGTATACATAAGCATGGCCAGTCGCTCGGAAAACCCGCCTACGATTAAATCAACACGGTGGCTCGCTTCACAGAACGGAGAAGACTGGAAGTCGCTGGTGGCTTGTTTGACCGTCGTGAAAACTTTCTCTCTACGATCAAGAGAGTCAGCCTTTTCTATTCTCAGTCCTATGAAGCGACTCAACTCGACAGCCATGATCCAGTCATCCCCGGACAGTAGAGAGAACCAATTGCGCCCAAGGCTATCAAACTTGGTTGCCTTATCGGTCGAACTGGAAATCTCATCAAGGCGCGAATCAGCACAGATCACTATGCGGGGTCCATCGCCCTCGTGGCAAACAAGTGCTAAGCAAAGAGTCACCGCTTCATCATAACTGACTTTTATCCTTGGCGGTAAGGGGCGGCGAATTGGCGGATGCCGAGAGTGGGAATCACTTCAAGACCCCCTTGGCCCAAACTGACCCACTACCAGGCTTTCAGCCTGCCGCCGCCTTTTGAGGCGGCGCTTCGGCTTCGTGCTGAACAAGATTAAGACGCCGCGCAGAAGTGCGGCGGCAGCCCGGAAGGGCGCTGGCCCCACTTTTACAGTTCCAGCTTGCCGTGGTACAGCATCTCTTTGAGCGTGAACTTGGCTTTGATCTCATAAGGACCGAACTTGGTGGAAAATGTGATCTGCTTGTCGCCGGGCAGAATCGAGTCGCCCCGCGAGAAGTAGAACAGCGTGGCCGGCCCTCCGGGATAGTTGGCGGGCGAGGTCAGGGCATCCTCCAGATATATCGGATCGCCCTTGCGGTCCAGGTGCGAGTACTGCTTGAGCATCTCGACGGTGCGGTCCTCGGCCGCCGGATCGTCGTCGGTGCGCCGGCCGATCATGGGCAGATCTCCGGTCACCGCCAGGACATAGAACTTCTCGATGGCGTTGGAGGGGCGCAAGTGCAACGCGTCGCGGATCGGAAGCGAGGAGTCCCAGCGGACCAGGGCCTTAAACTCCTGTTTGACGTCCCCGAGCGGAGGCCCGGCGGTGGGGGTTCCCCGCCCGCCGCGCACGTTCCCGCCGCGCGTCATCCGCGGGGCCACCGCGCCGCCGAATCCTCCAGTGAAGCTGACCGCGGCCGCTTTAGCCCACGGCGACTTGGTGATCATCTCCTGGATTTCGTCCGGCGTCCAGTCCGCGGCGGGCTTCGCGTTCCAGAATTCGGCGGCCGCGAATCCCCAACACGGCATGGAAGCCGGAAGCGTCAGGCCAAGAGTAAAGAGTTCGCGTCGCGAGAGTCGCATCGGTAAGCCAAGTGTAACGACGCCCGCCAAGGGCTGGACGTTTCCCAGGCGCCGCCAAATTTGGTCGCGCCGCCAAATCTTGGGGAGCTGCCGATCTTTTGAGGCTGCCGCCAAGATTTGGTTCGCGCCAAGATTTTGCCGCCCCGGCGGCGGCGGCCCGCTGATTCCAAACCATGTTATTCCGCGTATTTCCGGACTACGAATTGCATCTATCGCCGTAGAGACCGAATTGTGGCCACACCCGCGCCCGCTTTAGCCGCGCCTGTCCGCGGAATCGACACCCCGCACGTGCCGGCGCCGGCTGCGCTGATGCAAAGATCCCCGGCGCCCGACCGGTGGTTGTGGTGGGGGCTGTTGATCGCCGCCGCCGCGCTGATCGGAGGCGTGATGGCGACCGGCGTCAGCCCGCGATACTTTCTCCAACCTACCGGCATGCTGATCGTACTGGGCGGCACGGCGGGCGTCACCTTGATCAGCACGCCGCGCGGGGCCCTGGCCGGAGCGCTTCGCAGCCTCCGGGTGTTGGCCAACGCGGAAAGCGTCGATCGCCGCGCGCTCCTCGAAGAACTGCTGGCGCTCAATCGCATCCGGCGGGCCAAGGGACTATGGGTGCTGGATATCGAGAGCAACACTGCCAGCCACCCGTTCCTGCGGGACCTGTTGCTGGCCGCGGTGGACGCGCCCGGCCGCGCCGACTTTCAAGCCGCCATCGAATCCCGGATCCGCGTGGAAGAGCGGCGCAGCGATACCGGCGCGAAGGCCTTGGAAGTAGCCGGCGGATTTGCTCCGGCGCTAGGGGTGATGGGCACCGTGGTCGGACTGATCGAAGTATTGGGGCAATTCTCAAACCTGACCGGAGTCGCCGGAGGCATCGGCACTGCGTTCGTCTCGACCATGTACGGGCTGGCGCTGGCCAACCTGTTGCTGCTGCCGGCGGCCTACCGCATTCGCGCGCATGCGGTCGAAGCTCTGGAGATTGAAGACATGATCTTTGAAGCCGGGTTGTGTATCTACGACGGCGTGCATCCGTCGCTGATGCTGGAACGCCTGGGCGCGTTTCTTACCCCGTCCGCAAACCCGTCCCCCAAGCCGGGAGTTGCCGGATGAGGCTTGCCGCATGAGGCTGCTCTATCGGCCCCGGGGCGCGGCAAACCCAGCTCCCGCACAGCACCGCTGGATGGTCAGCTACCTGGACGTGCTCACCATTCTGCTGATTCTGTTTGTCGCCGTGGCGGCGCATGCGATTCAGCCCGTGGCGACGACAGCTCCTGCGCCAGTTCCGCCGCCGGTGGTTGTGCCTCCTGCGCCCGTGGTTGCGGCCGTGCCGGAACCGGAGCCCGATCCGGTGGAACGTACCGGCCCAACAGATGCCGAGGCACTGGCTGCACAAGGCCTCGCCGAGCAAGGCTTCGACCTACACCGCGAACCGTGGGGACTGGTGATCAGTTTGCCGCAGACGGTGCTGTTCCCGCCAGGCGACGAGCGCATTCCACCCTCGGCCCTGCCCGTGATCGAGCAACTCGCCGCCGTCCTGCGGACCATTCCAAACAAAGTCAACCTGGCGGGCAACGCCGACTCCGTGCCCATTCATAACCGCCACTTCCACAACAATTGGGAACTATCGGCGGCGCGCGGCATGGCGCTGCTCGATGTGCTCGCCGGGACTTACGGCATCGAGGAATCGCGCCTCTCGGTCACCAGTTATGGCTCCTACCGCCCGCGCGCGCCCAACGATTCAGCCGAAAGCCGCGCCGGGAACCGCCGCGTGGAGATCACGATTCTCGACGCCCAGGAGTAAGCCGCAAAGAGTAAAATTGCGCGGTGAGGACCACCGCTATGCTCCGCGCTCTCGCTGCCGCGTTTCTGCTCGCTGTTGTGGTAACGCCGCTTTCCGCCGAAGTGCTCGACAAATCCAGAAACATCGGCGGGACGACCGTGCACTACAAAGTCATTCTCCCCAAGCAGTACGACCGGACCAAGGAATATCCCGGCGTGCTGGCGTTCGGGGGCGGCCCGCAGACCATGGACGTGGTCGAGGGAACGATTATGCGGAACTGGCGCGCGGAGGCGGAGCGGCGCGGTTGTTCGATCAGTTTGAACAAGCCCGGAAGGGCTGCGCCAAATGAGATTCCGCCGGAGCAGCATATAATTGAAGGTGCCATGGACATGGAGCGCAGTATCGAGTTTCTGATCGAGAGCGCCGCGCGGCATGAAGGCCAACTTCAGCGCATTCGCGACCTGATCGAGGGCGGTATCAAGCTAGTGGTCGCTTCGTATTCCGAACTGAACCGCAAGACGGACGCGCTCTTGGACGCTCAACTGCGCACTGAGACAAGCGTCGCCCGGCTTGCCGAAGCCCAGAGGGTCACGGAAGAGAAGCTGCAGGGCTTAATCGAATCTCTGAAGAACCCTCGCAACGGACACAACTAATGACCTTCCGGATCGTGGTGAGCGCGACGCTGGCCCGCGTACTGTACGCGCAAACGCCGGCGAAACCGGATTCGCCGCAGGTGAAGGAACACCTGGACAAAGCCCGGCAGCTCGCGGGCACGCAGTGGGCGCCGGCGTACCAGTTCTTCTGTGTCGACCCGCGCGCCAACGGCAACGACGATCCGGCCATCGAGCCCTCGAAGATCTTCGACAACATGTACGCGATCGGCAACACCGGCACGGTGGCCTACGCGATCACGACCTCCGAAGGGATCATCCTGCTCGACTCGCTGGCGGCGAATCAGGTGGATTCGGTGCTGCTGCCGGGCCTGCGCAAGCTGGGGCTCGATCCGGCCCAGGTCAAACTGGTGATTGTGGCGCACGGGCACGCGGACCACTTCGGCGGCTCGCCGTATTTCCAGGAGCGCGGCGCGCATGTGGCCATGTCGGCCGAGGACTGGGATTTCATCGCGCCGAAGCCGGGCGCGGCGCCTAAGGCCACCAAAGGCCCGGCGCCGCCCCGGCGCGACATCGCGCTCCAGGAAGGGCATCCCGTGGGTCTGGGCGATGTCGCGGTGATTCCGGTGCTGACGCCGGGGCACACTCCCGGGTCCATGGGCTTTTTCTTCAAGGTGAAGGACAACGGCAAAACCTACATGGCGGCGATGTTCGGCGGCACCATGCTGACCGCCACGCGTCCCACGCCCGAGCAGTTCGATCAATACCTGACGGCCATCGCGCACTTCCCTACGGAAGCGGTGAAGGCCGGCGTCGAGGCTGAGCTGCAGAATCATCCCTTGATGGACGACTTCGCGGGACGCCTCGCCCAGCTTCAGACGCGCAAGCCGGGGAGTCCGAACTCGTTCGTAGTGGGCCGCGAGAACTATCCGCGATTTTTGGACGTGATGGCGGAGTGCATGCGTGCGCAGATCGGACGCCGCGCGCAACAATAAGGCCAAGGCCGTCCGCCCACCACCATGGACACAGGGGACACAGGGCATTTCGAGTGCATCATTTTGCCAGCGGGGCTAAGCGGAACTATTACGGCAAGGGCGACGTGGTGGCGTATCGCCTGCAGCGCGACGGACGCGTGGCGGAGGGCCAAAGCCCGGTGTTCGGCGCGAACGTCACCATCCTGATTTATGGCGATGCGTTCTGGCCCACCTACTCAACCGGCGATAACACCGGCTTGGTGGCGACCGACTCGATGAAGAATTTTGTGCAGCGCGAAACGCTGGCTTACACCGGGACTGGTCTCGAATCCTACGCGCGGTTTCTGGCGGAGAAGTTTCTGGCGACGTATCCGCAGACCGAAGGCGTGCAGATCGAGGCGGTCGAAATTCCGTATGCGGAGATTCCGGATTCGAAGGTGGCGTTTGCGCCCGCCGGGCCGGAGCGTGCTACCGTGCGGCTGGAGTTGCAGAGGAACAATCACGAGTTCGGCATGGTGGAAGTGTGTTCGGGAATTCGCGGATTCAAATTGCTGCGGTTGGGCGGGAGCGCGTTTACCGGTTTTGTGCGCGATCAGTACACCACGCTGCCGGAGATCAAGAACCGGCCGCTGCACATGTGGCTCGATTTGGAATGGTCCTACGTGGATTCCGAGGCCGCGTTTCATGGGGGCGTTACGGCTCGCGTGCGCGCGAAGGTGCACGAGATATTCAACGGGTTTGAATCCGGCAGCATCCAGGAAATCATTTATAAGATCGGCATGGCGGTGCTGGAACAAATTCCGGGGATCGCGGAGGTTCGATTGGAAGCTAACAATCGCACCTGGGACGCGGTGGTGGAGGTGGGCCAGGAAGTGGGCGTGTACACCGAAGCTCGTCCGCCGTTCGGGTGCTTGGGATTAACGCTGCACCGCTAGGGACTGGATGGCCGAGCTGACCACACACGTGCTCGATACCGCGCGAGGGCGGCCGGCGGCGGGGGTTCCGATTCGCTTGTACGAGTGCCGTGGCGATGAACGAACGTTGATCAAGACCACTGAAACGAACGCGGGCGGGCGCACCAGCGGTCCGCTGCTGGCGGGCCAAGCGTTGCGCGTGGGCGTCTATGAACTGGTGTTTGGCGCGGGCCAGTATTTTCGCACGCAGGGGGAGACGCTGGCGGACCCGCCGTTCTTGGGTGAGGTGGTGATCCGTTTTGGCGTTGCCGATCCGTCGGCGCATTATCATGTGCCCTTGCTGCTGTCGCCGTATGGTTACAGCACCTATCGGGGGTCGTGATGCGGCCGTATCTGGCGCAGGCGGAACACGCGATGGAGTGGTGCCGCAAGCTGGCCGCGATGAGCGAAGAACCCGGCGTCACCACGCGCACGTTTCTTTCCGCTCCCATGCACGAGGTGCACGCGGCGTTGGGCGCGTGGATGGAACGGCTCGGGATGCGGGCGAATGTAGACGCGGCGGGGAACTTGCGCGCTGTGTACGCGGGGGCGGGCGGCGATGCGCGACGGCTGGTGATCGGATCGCATCTCGACACCGTGCCGCGCGCGGGCGCGTTCGACGGCGTGCTGGGCGTGGTGCTGGGGCTCGAATTGATTGAGGCGCTGGCAGGGCGGCGGCTGCCGTTCGCCATCGAGGTGATCGGGTTTTCCGAAGAAGAAGGCGTGCGTTTTGGCGTGCCGTTTATCGGCAGCCGGGCTTTGCTGGGGTCGGTCGATCCAGAGCTGCTGGCGCGTCGTGATCTTAGCGGAGTGAGTGTGCGGGATGCGATTCGCGCGTTTGGCTTGGACCCCGCCCGGATTTCCGAGGCGGCGCTGGGGGATGGCGCGTTCGCGTATTTTGAGTTGCACATTGAGCAGGGGCCGGTGCTCGATAGTCTGGATCAGCCCGTGGGAATCGTTGCGGCGATTGCGGGGCAGAGCCGGATCGATGTCGTGTTCGAGGGCGAATCCAATCACGCCGGCGCCACGCCGATGAAGCTGCGGCGCGACGCGCTGGCGGGGGCGGCGGAGTGGATTTCGAGCGTCGAACGCGAGGCCTACGGAAACGACGGGCTGGTGGCGACGGTAGGGCGCTTGGCGGTGGAGCCGGGCGCGACCAACATCATCCCGGGTACCGCGCGCTTGAGCCTCGACGTGCGCCACGCCGAAGACGACGTGCGGGTGCAGGCCGTGCGGGACTTGATGGGGGTCGCGCGAGAAGTGGCCGCGCGGCGCGGGTTGCGGGTGTCGTTCGACGACCAGTTTGATCAGACGGCTACACCGATGAGCCCGGGGCTTGTAGAGAAGCTGGAACGCGCGGTGGCCGCGGCGGGGTACCCGGTTCAGAAGATGGTCAGCGGGCCGGGGCACGATGCGATGATCCTGGCGGGCGTGACCGATGTCGCGATGTTGTTTGTGCGCAGCCCGGGCGGGGTGAGCCACAGTCCGCAGGAAGCAGTGCTGGCTCCCGATGTGGCTGCGGCGATCGACGTGGGGCTGCGGTTTCTTTCCGAGTGTGAGGCGAATTGTGCCTGATTTAGTCGTGCGCGGAGGGTCGCTGGTTACGCCTTCCGGCGTGGTGCGCGCGGATCTCGCGGTCGAGGATGGGTGCATCTGCGCGATTGCGCCGGAAGTGGGCGGGGCGAGCGAAGAAATCGACGCACGCGGATTGACCGTGTTGCCCGGCGTGATCGATGTGCATCTGCACTTCAATCAACCGGGCCGAGAGGATTGGGAGGGCGCGGCCACGGGCAGCCGGGCGCTGGCGGCGGGTGGAGGCGTGGCGTTCTTCGATATGCCGTTGAACTCGACTCCGTGCACCGTGGGGCGGGCGGAGTTTGAGGCCAAGCGCTGCGCGCTGGAGAAGAGTTCCATCACCGATTTCGGGTTGTGGGGCGGGATTGTCCCCGGCAATCGCGACGCTCTGGGCGAGCTTGCGGAGTGCGGGGCAATCGGCTTCAAAGCGTTCATGGCGGATTCGGGGTTGCCGGAATTTCCGCGCGCCGACGATCTGACGTTGTTCGAAGGAATGCGGGAAGCGGCTCGGGTGAACCTGCCCGTGGCGGTGCATGCCGAAAGCCACGAGATCACGCAGGCGCTGGCGCGCCGCGCGGCCGAGGAAGGGCGGCGGGGCGTTCGCGACTTTCTGAATTCGCGGCCGGTGCTGGCCGAAGTGGAAGCGATCGAACGCGCGGCGCTGCTGGCGCGGGAAGCCGGAGCGAAGCTGCACGTGGTGCACATCAGTTCGGGGCGCGGAGTGGCGGCGGCGCTCGAGGCGCGCGCGCGGGGCACCGATATTTCGATCGAAACATGCGCGCACTATCTGTTCTTCACCGAGGAAGACGGCGAGCGTCTGGGCGCGGTGGCGAAGTGCACTCCACCCTTGCGGGACGCGTGTGAGCAAGCCGCGCTGTGGGACACGGTGCTGGCCGGACAGGTGGACGTGGTCGCGTCGGATCATTCGCCCGCGCCGCCCGCGATGAAGCGTGGCGACGATTTCTTCCGGATTTGGGGTGGCATCGCGGGCGCGCAATGTACCTTGGCCGTGCTGCTCGAAGCTGGATTCCACGCGCGCGGTTTGGACCTGGGGCGCATCGCGGAATTGACCGCTGCCTATCCGTCGCGGCGGTTCCGGCTGCAGGGCAAGGGCGGGCTAGCGGTGGGCAACGATGCGGACTTCGTGCTGGTGGATCTGCGGGGCGCGTATACCGTCGAGGAATCGGGGTTGTTCCAGAAGCATCGCTCAACGCCGTATATGGGCGCGCGGTTCCGGGGAGCGATCCGCCGCACGGTACTGCGGGGGCGTGGCGTGTTTGCAGATGGCAGAATTATGAATACCGACGTTGGCAAGATGTTGCGGCCGGCATCGTTTCCAACGAGCACGACTGAAGGAGCGGGATGCATCATTTAGGCCAAACTCGCAGTGCGTTGGAGCACGACCATCTGTTGCAGACGCCGGATACATTCGTGCGCGCGCCGCTGCCCGGCATGACCAAGGCCACGGCAATCGTGCACATCGGGCCGGCGCGGGGAGCGCGTTTCACGCAGTACACGGCGGAGTTCGAAGCGGGTGGGACGCTGGCGCCATGCGCGGCGCAGCGGTTCCTGTATGTGCTCGACGGAGAGATTGCTGTGAGTGGACGCCGGCTGGCGGCGGGCGGATACGCATACTTGCCCGGCGGGGACGCGTCTTCGGTCGGCGCGCCGGCGGCCGCGCGCGTGGCGGTGATCGAGAAGACTCGCGTGGAACTTGCCGGTGTGCCTACGCCTGCGATGTTGATCGGCGACGAGAGTTCGGCCGCGCCAGTGGCTTTGAACGGCGATGACGGGCTGGAGGTGCGCTCGCTGCTTCCCGGCGAGCCAGCGTTCGATTTCGCGGTTAACGTCATGACGTATCAGCCCGGCGCGTGTTTGCCGATGGTCGAGATTCACGTGATGGAGCACGGGCTGCTGATGCTCGCGGGCGGCGGCGTGTACCGGTTAAGCGACAAATGGTATCCGGTGGCGGCGGGCGATTTCATTTGGATGGCGCCGCACTGCCCGCAGTGGTTCGGCGCGCTGGGCAAGACTCCGGCGCGCTATCTGATTTACAAGGATTGGAACCGGCATCCGCTGGATCTCATTCCATGAATCTGAGCATCGACGCTGCGAGGCTGAGCGCGGAGTTGGAAGCGCTGGGGGCGATCTCAGAAGCGCCGTCACCCATCGTCACGCGCGTCGTGTTTTCCGAAGCCGACGTGCTGGCGCGTACCTACTTCAAGACGCTGTGCCGCGATGCGGGACTGGATGTGCGCGAGGACGCCGTGGGGAACACCTTCGCGCGGTGGCACGGGGAATCGCCGGAGTTGGCAGCGGTCGCGACGGGCTCGCATATCGACGCGATCCCGAATGCCGGGCGGTTCGACGGAACCGTGGGCGTGCTCGGCGGCCTGGAGGCGATCCGGGCGTTGCAGCGCGGGGGCGCACGCCCCACGCGGTCGATCGATCTGATCGCGTTCACTTCGGAAGAGCCGACGCGCTTCGGCATCGGATGCTTGGGAAGCCGGATGATGGCGGGCGTACTCGATCCCTCTGTGGGCGCAAGCCTGCGCGGTAAGGATGGACTTTCGCTGAATGAAGCGCGCGCGGCGGCGGGATTTTCGGCGCCGCTCGATGCGGTGCGGATGGACCACGGCCACTATGCGGCGTTCGTCGAATTGCATATCGAGCAAGGCCCGCTGCTGGAACAGCGCGGGATTCCCTTGGGAGTAGTCAGCGCGATTGCGGCTCCGGCAGGCCTGCGCTTGACGGTTGAAGGCGAGGGTGGGCACGCGGGCGCGGTTCTAATGCCCTCGCGCCATGATGCATTTCTTGCGGCGGCGGAGATTGCTCTGGCGCTCGAAAACGCCGCCAAGTCGAGCGGCGCGATCGATACCGTCGCCACCACGGGTGTGTGCGAGGTGTTTCCGGGCGCGGTCAACAGTATTCCGAGCAGGGTGAAGCTGGAGATCGACGTGCGCGATATCGTGGAGGCGCGGCGCGATGCGGTGCTGGGCGCGCTCGATGAGACTTGCGCGGAGGTGTCGGCGCGGCGCGGGGTTTGCGTGCGGAAGGAAGTGATCAACGCCGATGCTCCGGCGGAGTGCGCTACCCAGGTGACGTCGGCGCTGGAACGGGCCGCGGTCAAGCATCAACTGGAGTTCATGCGGATGGTGAGCCGCGCGTATCACGATTCGCTGTTCATGTCCCGGATCGCGCCCACGGGGATGCTTTTCATTCCTTGTCGCGGTGGTGTGAGCCACCGGCCGGATGAGTACGCGGCTCCGGAAGCCATCGCGCAAGGTTCGTTAGTGCTGGCCGAAACGCTGCTGGAGTTGGCGAACTGGGTTTGATACTTACTCGCCGGCTACTTGGATTGTGGTCATGTCGGTGAAGCCTTCCACGGTTTGCACCGCTAGGCTCAGGTCGCCGGGTCCGACATTTGCGGGGATCTGGATGTTGAGTTGATACAGTCCGGCTAGCGTCGGCGCCAGGCCTTTGAATTGCACGTTGGTGACCAGCAAGCCGCCTACGTAAACGTTGACTGGAGAATTGGCGATCGCCAGCGGCTTGGTGGGTGCGGCTGCGCCGTCGGGAACTGTCGGAGTGGTCGCGCCCAATCCTGTTAGATACACCTGGACGATTTCTCCGGGAGCGGCGGGATTGGCGGCGTTCACCACCTGATAGTTGGCGTGGAGGATAGCGGCGTCGCCGATTCCATTTTGCGCCAGGCTGAAGATGCCGGGTGCGGTGTTGGCCAGCGGGACATCCACGGAATTCGATTTTGTGCTATTCACCGTCACCACCACGGTCGCGGTCGTGCCGGTGGTGGCGAAGGGTACTACGCCGCTGATCTGGGATGGCGTCACCGAATACAGCGGCGCGGCGACTCCGTTCACGGTCATCTGCACACCGCCCAAGGTGGTGGGGAACGGTAGCGACTGGGCTTGCGCGGTTTGGGTTCCGAGACCGGTTCCAAACAAGGTGATCAAGCCTCCGGGCGAGACCGGATAACCCGGCGGCGCGAAGCTGGCGCCGTTGAGTACGCCTTGGGGATTTACGAATACTCCGGTCCCGGACTGCGGCAGCAAGTGCGTGCCGAAGTACAGTTCATAACTGGTGCTATCGAAGATGTCCACGCCGGTGGTCACAAAGGTCTGCCCGGTGGAAGCGACATTGACGTGCCCGGGCGTGGACGTGAGCAGGCCCGATCCATCCCCGCCCAACGAGTAGGCGATCAACGGGGAGGCGTCGAACAAACCGTCGGATTGGCGCGTACGGCGGGCCCAGATGGAGTTGCCGGCGGCGACGTTCACCGATCCGGCGACGGCGGCCACGCGGGCTCCCGCCGGTCCAATCGAAGTATCGTAACGCATGCCCGCGGTCCAGAATTTGTCACTCCAGCTGGTGTTGGTCGCGCCATTGGGGAAGGCCTTCACGCCGACGACCAGCCCGTGCCCTCCAGCCGCCGTGGAGCCGCCGATGAAAAAGGTTTCGTCGGAGGATACGTACATGCTCTTGGCGCCGGCAATCAACTGCGTGGTGGCGTCCAGACCGGCGCCCGCGGGGAACGTAAACGTCGCGGTACCGTCCGGCGAGATTGCGTAGGTCATCGGGGAGACGGTTTGCGTCATCAGATGATTTCCCAGATTGGCGGCCTGTCCAGTGACCGAAGTTTCATTGAAGCTCCCGCCGCCGGTGGAGGAGAGTTTAAAATTAGTCGCGCGAATGTTGGCGGGTCCGCCGTTGGGGAATTCCAAACTGGAGATCCAGTAGGATCCGAGCAGGGTATTGGAGATCGCCTGCGCCGGCGCGGGAATCGCGATGAACAGATCGAACACCGAAGGGCCGGCCTCGGTCGAAGAGCCCACCAGCGCTCCGTTGCCCAAGCGCGCGTTGATGGTGCTGACGCCCAGGCGCAGAGGATTCGAGAGCGTGGTGAATCCACCGGGCTTGACGGTGTAGGAGCCGGTACCGGTTAACGCCGCAGCCGGAGTTGTGCCCACCAGTTGCTGTGCGGTAAACGTCGCGTTGCCGTTTCCATCGAAGCTCACCGTGCCGAAGGCGGTGCGGGTGTCGATGATATTGGCCGTGCCGTCGGTGATCAGCATCACTTGGCGGAAGTAGTATTTTCCGTTGAGCGACTGGTTGCTCGAAACCTGCGCGGGCGCGATCGCCGCCAGCATTGCGAAGGCCGCCGCTGTGGTGGCGCGGCCTACCAAGTATCTTAAATTCATGTGCTCCAATTCACCCCGCGCCGTTTGCGCGCCTGTACTTCACTTTAATTCAATCCGCGCGCAACGGACTGACGCCTGTGAGCTATATAACCCGGTTTGGCGGAAACAGTCGCGTGGCTGAGCCGCAATTCCGGCGCGCGCGGAAGTTCTTCGCGGAGGCGCGTCCGGAATTGCTGGCAACCGTCCGTTTAGGCGCGCCGCTGGTGTTGGCCGAGCTGGGATGGATGGCCATGGGCCTGGTGGACACGGCATTCGTCGGCCATGTCAGCGCCGAGGCGCTGGCGGGCGTGAGCCTGGGCGCGATCCTGTTTTACGGGATCGCCGGATGCAGCGGCGGACTGCTGCTGGGCATGGACACACTCGTGTCGCGCGCCTTTGGAGCGGGCGAATGCGAGGAGTATCGGGCGTGGCTTTGGAACGGCATCTGGCTGGCGGCGGGGTTGGTCCCGGTAGTCATGGCGTGCGTGGCGTTGTTGGAGCCGGTGCTCGTGGCGACGGGCATCGCCCCATCGGTGCTTCGAACAGCGCGCCCTTACGTGCGCGCATTGAATTGGAGCACGCCTCCGCTGTTTCTGTATTTCGCGCTACGGCGATATTTGCAGGCGATCCACGTGGTGCGTCCGGTGATGTTCGCGCTGATTTCGGCCAACCTGGTGAATCTGGCGGGCAACTGGGTGCTGGTGTTGGGGAACCTGGGTGCGCCTCGGATGGGGGCCGAAGGCTCGGGCTGGGCCACTTGTATTTCGAGAGCTTACATGGCCGCCGTACTGGTAACGGCTCTGGCGTGGCACGACCGCGGAGTGCATCGCACCTGGCGATGGCCGGCTTGGCCACGCATCGCCGCGTTAGTGGACCTGGGCTTGCCCGCAGCAGCGCAGATGGGGCTGGAGATCGGCGTCTTCTCGCTAGTCACCGTGTTGATCGGGAAGCTGAACGCGATCCAGTTGGCCGGGCATCAAATCGCCCTTGTCACGGTGAGCACCACGTACATGATGCCGTTGGGTATCAGTTCGGCGGCCGCGGTGCGAGTGGGGCACGCGCTGGGACGCGGCGATCGAGCGGCGGCGGCGCGCTCGGGATGGACCGCGCTGGGACTGGGCGCGGTCGCCATGAGTGCGGCGGCGGTCGTGCTGCTAACCGTGCCCCGCTGGATCGCGCGGATCTTCACAGTGGATGCCGGGGTGATCGGCTCGGCTGTCGTGTTGCTGCGCGTGGCGGCGTTCTTTCAGCTCTTCGATGGGCTTCAGGTGGTGGCGACGGGCGCTTTGCGGGGCACGGGCGATACACGCATGCCGATGCTGACTCACTTAGCGGGCTACTGGCTGATCGGGTTGCCGGTGGGCGCGGTGTTGTGTTTTCGCTACGGCTTCGGCGCAGCGGGATTGTGGGCGGGGCTTTCGATTGGGTTGATCCTGATCGGCATCGCCCTGGCGCTGTGGTGGTGGTGGACGGCGCGAACCAAGCTGGTGGTCGGGTTTCAAAGAGACACTTAAAGACACAACCGAGCCTTTGCCGAGCGGGGACGTGCTAAAATGGGCATTACTTCCCGCCCAGGTCCTGGCCAGGTAGCTCAGTTGGTAGAGCGCAGCCCTGAAAAGGCTGGCGTCGGCGGTTCAATTCCGTCCCTGGCCACCACATTCTAAAGAACTTAGTTGTAGCCAAGAACATAGGGTTTCTAGTCGAGGGAACAATACGGGAACATTCAAGCCCCCGCTTCCGATACCTTGTTCCCCATTCCTGCTTCCATCAGTCTCCACATCTCGCGTGCCGTGCCGCCCGTCCTGGCAATGTGACTCTTGGCCAGCTTGGCGTAGCGCTCGGTCATCTTGATGTTGGAGTGGCCAAGAATCTTGGCCAGTTCGTACAGGTCGCCTCCGTTCATCATGTACCAGCTTGCGAACGTATGCCGGAGATCGTGAAACCGAAAATCCTCGATCCCGCTTAACTCCAGGATGGTCTTAAAACTTTTGTCCACCCTCTGACGCTCGCGCCTAGCTCCCGGCTCTGGAGGAAAGATGCGGTCCTCCGAAAAAACGGTCGGGTACCTTCTAAACTCGGTGGCCAGTTCCAGAGGCATCGGAACATACCGGATCTTGCCACCCTTCAGTTTTGCTCGAACTGCGATCAGTCCTTCCTTGTGCAACAGGTCGCGCCACTGCAGGCCAAAAACTTCAGCGATCCGCATGCCCGTGGTTAGCGCGGTCAGAACGATCAATCGCAAACGAAAGAACGTTTGGTTGATGCCCTTGCCGGCCTGGCGGTACATCTTCTCGTCGAGGGCGGCCTTTAAACTACCGATTTCCTCCACGTTTAGATACCGCTCGCGCTGGTCGTCCGCTCGTTTCACTTCCACTTGGTCCGCTGGGTTCCTGTTGATGCCGGTCTCCTTGGACCAAATCGTAGAAGCCTTCTCCATCATGTGGTGCATGACATTGAAATGCCGAACCGCGGTTCCTTGCGAAAGATTTTTCTCCGCCATCAGACACCTATACCAGCGATCGATGGCAGAGCCTTCAAATTCCCGGACAAACAGCTTCCCCGCGTCCCCACGGATGCCTTCGAGGACGCTCTTCTCCCGGTCGTGGGATCTCTTCTTGCTCGCATACTGCTCCCAGTAGCGGTCGATCAGGGCCGACATCTTGAAATTGACCTCCTTCTTGACATCCAGATGCCGGTTCTCATCCCTACCGGACAACTTCTTGCGCAGGATTTTCTTGGCCAGTTCGTGAGGACCATGAACGATCAGGCTTCGATTCCTGCCTCCCTCTCTCCAACGGATCTTGTGGACTCCGTCGTGTACTTTGTGAATAGACATCTTGCTCCTTCAGTCGATGGTTTCGATTGTGTGCTGCTCAACGTAGCGCTCTAGCGCTATCACGTCGAACCGCAACGCTCGCCCCACCTTCACGCAAGGAAGCTCCCGGAGCCGGGCTTTCTTGTAGACGGTGTCTACCTTCAAACCCAGATACGCGGCAGCCTCCTCGACGGTCAGGAGCCGCTTACTGACGGTTCCATTAGAACGCATTTCTTGTGTCGTGGCCATCAGTGGTCTCCATTAGTATGGTCTGGTACTGAACGCTGTTCTTCATGCCGCAAGCTGCCTTTCCACTAGAGTCGCGATAACGTCCGCGGTCGCCCCACGTTCATGAGGTTGAATCCCCGCTTAGTTGAGATAGTAGATACAGACGGGTTTCTTGAGCCCCTTGAGTGAGTTGAGTGAGTTGAGCGAGGTATGCAATTGATACGTAAGGAACCCCGGCTTTCACGAATGCCAACTCAGTCAGGAGGCTCACGTGACTCCTGTACCTCATCGCGCTCATTGGACCACCTCGTAATCCCCAAAGCCGCGCTTCGTCAGAGCTCTCGCTCGGTGCAGTTTGTCGATTTGGCGCCCTGCTGTTGATCGGCTTACGCCGGTAGCGAGGGATAATTCCTTCTGACCGAAGATCTCCCGCCCGAAGACGGACCGAAGTTGAAGCACGAGCGGGTAAAGCGGTGCTGCTCCGCCCTTCATAACGTGCTCGTGGTCTAATGTCTCTCGTCGGAACCGCAAGACCATCTCGGTGCCATCCAGATGCCGGCCACGTACACGGACCAGGCGCTCGGGTGCGTTGCTGTCCAGGTCTGCAAAGCGGGAGATATGTAACTGAGCTTCGGTCGCCGCACTCATGGCGAAAGTCCCCGCGGCCTGATTACTCCAGTCCAATCCCGCGGCTCCCTTTGAGCTGTGGTGAACGATCAGAATGGCGCACCTCGCGCGCTTGGCGAGTTCGTCAAGCACTGTCATGTCCGATTGCTCGGCCTTCACGATGTCCACGCCGGAGCCTCGGGAACTGCGCAATGCCGTGTATGAATCCAGGACAGCAAGACGTATATGCCGCCTTACCAATTCCGCTTCGAGCCACCCCATGAATTCCAGACCGAAAGAAAAAGGCACGCGAGGTGCGAGGAAAAAGGGGATTCCGGAAACTGGAATCGCTGACCGCTCCAAGATGGTTTTTACGCTCGCCGCGCCTGCCGGATCATCCTGCTCTACGATGAATACTGGTCCTGGCTCGACGATCTTGTAGTAATCGCAAAATGGCGATCCGCTGGCGACCGAGATTGCCGCTTGGATGGCAACGAGGGTCTTGTTACTTTTAGGTGCGCCGAATAAGAGACTCGCCCCAGCGCCCGGTAGCACGTTCTCAATTAGCATCGTGGGTGTCGGAACATCCAGGGCAAGCAATCCGGCCACATCGAGAACTGTCGGACCTGCCGCCCTGCAATCGTCCGCGCCCGGAAGCGTTTCGAGGTCCGGTTCGGCCGTGAGCTCACGCTTCATCGGGCCACCTCTTTTCCGTCAAGTTGGGAGATCAGTTCTAGTTCGCTGTGGCCACGCTCGAACCACTCCGTCACATCCTTGCCGTCCTCGAGTTCTAAATAAACAAGCCTGGCGACCCTGCCCATTAGCGCCCGAGCGATCCGCTTGACGCGTTCATAACCAGCACGATCACGATCAGGGATCAGGATTACGTCGCGGCCACGCAGCGCATCGGTGAACTGTGGCAGCCACGGTGCCTTAGCCCCGCCTGCGGCCGTCGTCGCGACGAAGCCGCAGGCGCGAAGCGTCTCAGCGTCGCGCTCGCCCTCGACTAAGAAGACAATCGTCGCTTCGAGTACCTCGGGCAGGCGATAGAGCACCGGGTGTGGGTACTTTTTCCAGACCCACCCGCCTGCGCCATCCGGGTATCGATGTGCGAACGACTTTGGTTCGAACCGCACCACTTCGTAAAGCAATTTCCCAGCCTCGTCGGTGTACTTGTATTCCTCCACGATCACGCGGCGATGGGCGCTGTTTGTCTGCCGCATCTTGGTCGGTTGGTCTTGAAGCGAAATCCCACTGACGTTCGATAACCAGTGCAAGGCCTCTACAGGATTGCATCCGAGAACCCGCTGGATCAGATCCAGTACGCCGCCACCCTTACCATCGCGATAGTCGAACCAGCATCGTTTGGCGTCGTTCAAGGAGACCGCCTGCGGATTATCTCCGCTGCGATAGAACGCACGCGCCCTGCCGCGTTCAGGCTGTTCACCACCTAGCGCCACCCAAACCTGCGTGATGGTCATCGCATTGATGATGCGGGCGGGCAGATAGGACTCATTCATGGGTTCCGCCGTCCGAGCCGCTTTTTCTTCGGGCATTGACGCTGAACGATTCCCTGCTGGCAACTTCGACCCGGCCAGCGAGGATCAACTCCCGTACCTCTTGCAGGTCATACCGAATTTGCCGACCGAACCTGTAAAACGGAAATCCACGTCCGAAGCAGCGATCCTTTTGCAACGTCCGGCGCTTGCGGCCAGTCATGCGCTCCACGTCGGCCTCACTGCCAAATTGTCTGTCGATATTGTTGGATTGAGTTTCCTGCCTCACGATTTTCAATTGTGGGGCAAGGAAAACCGCAGAAACCGCAGAAACTGGGTTTGTGCGGCTTATTGCGGTGTGTTTTTTTTCAGATCCGCGAATGTCAATTTGTGGCCCTTAGTGCTTGCAAATCTGAGGAGTTTCGCGATTGTCCGGTCTGTCGCCTCGCCTTTTTCCGCGCGCTGGAGCGTGTCCACTGACATTTTGCCGCAGCGGCGCGCCATGTTGGGCTGCGTCAGCCCACCGCGGAGTTCCGTCACCTTCTCGCCGTTGATAGGACAGAGCTCTTGCGGACGGCCGCGAGGGCGGAGGGCTTCTGAAGGGGCTGGCATCTGGCTTTCGTCTAGTGCTTGTTTGAGTCGCCGCGCAAGGCGGTATAGGCAGAGAGCCGCGTTTGCGCAAAGATCGGCAACCCGCTCGGGAGCTGGCGTAGTAAATTGCTCTGCTCGAAACTCTGGAAATCCCGTCTCTCGCCCCAATAAAAACGCGGCATGCTGGTCGCATCGCTCCGTCTCGACTTGAAGATTTCGAGCTTTTTCATCGGTGCTTGGACGTCTTCTTTGAAAGGCAAGCGTCTGATTGCTCCATTCCTGAATCTCACTCGATTGAGTGCTCTTCGAAAGAAGTCTAATCCTGTGGGCGGTTTCAACGAGGGTCGCCAGCTCGCGCTGGATCTCTATTTCGCTTGCGAGAGCGCGCTCAACCCGGTCTAGGAGTTGAGTTAGTTCCTTTTGCTGATCTGGCGTTGGTCTTCCACGAGCCACGACTACGCTCCCGCCGGGCCGCAGCGCGATGGCCTGCGCAGCACCTTCGCTTCCCACACGCAAACAGTCCTTCTCAATTGTTTCATGATTAAGGGCTTGCCTGAACCCCACGTTGCCTCGCCGAAATTCATCTGCGGTTTTTGGCAAGGCATTGCGCGGGATCTGAGGGGTTGCCCGCGACGGCTATTTGCGAACCGTGTTCCGTGGGTACCTGATTTCCGTTCTGATTGGGGCAGCGTAAGGTGCGACGCTCCGACCAACGGCGCGGGCGACGCAGTTTAGGTCTAGATATAGCTATATGTCATCACCGCCCATACGCCCATGCTCATCAAGCATTTAGCGCCGAAGTGAACATCAGCAATCTGGAACGTCCAGGAAGCTCTCGTTACGGTGTGCGCCTAAGGGCAGGATTGCCACCCGAGCACACGGACCGAGATCTTGACAACTGAGTCGCGATTAAAACTACCATGCCGGAGCCCTTCAATCCCGGTTTTTTTCCTGGGCGGCGCCATCGGAAGGAAGACCGGGCTGCATTTAGTGATCTGACGAATCGCTGACCCTGGCGCTGTCAGTTGTGCACAGTAAGGTACATCGTTTGGGGCACCGGAGTTCCGTTTTGTGAAACGTTGACCTGGTAATCGCCATCGGCAAGAACGGGCGGCACAGTGATGTAGAACTCGTAAAGGCCGACGAAGCTGCCTGCCAGCCCGGAGTACGAGAGTGTTGCATTGGTCGATCCGAAGGAGATCGTGACCGGGTTCACCAGCGCGTTGTTCTGCTCGACGATGACGCCGGGCAGGATCAATGGCGTAACGTCGCCGAAACCGATGCCATAGGCTATGATCAGGTCTCCCGGTTTTGCAGGGCGGCTGTTTAGACCGAATGCCGCCCCGGTGCTGGCATTCAAGACATAAGCACCGTCCGAGGCAAAGGTCGCCACCATGTATGGCTTGCCGCCTGCGTTGTAATTGGCCGGCGCAAGGAAGCCTGCGGCGCGCGTCAAGCGCGTCAACGTGAAGGGCGAACTGGTCGCCTTGCAGTTTGCTACTGTTATGGCCACGTTACCCGTCGCCGAGTCTTCGGGCGCTTGCACATTGAGCTGCGTCGGAGAGAGATACCAGACGTAAGCTGGCTTTCCGTTAATACTCACGCTGATGCCATCGAGCGATGTTGGGGCGTTCACGCCATTGAAGTCGCTCGAAGTCCACTGCCCTGGATTTGTGGTGGCCGTCAATCGGGGGTCGGCAGGGTCCGCCAGGTTGGTACCCTTGATCTCTAGCCAGGAGCCGGAAGCGAAGTAGGAATAGCCTCCGTAGGCGCTTGCCGAATTGACAGAAGTGATCACCGGCGGCGTCGAGTTAGTGCAGGTATAGGCGGTGGTCTGGCTGCTGGTTTGCGTGACCGGAAAAGAGACACTGGCAATAGAGATAGTGGCGTTCAAGGTCGCTCCAGAGGCATTCGACGCGACGACGAGAGTGACCGTGCCGGGGCCCGCGCCGGAGGATGCGCCCGAAACAGTGATCCACGCAGGGAGGCCAGAAACCGCCCAGGAACAGGAACTCGCGGTCTGGATGCCAATGCCGAAATTGCCGCCCGGGGCTGGAGCTTGCAATGAAGTTGGTGTAAGGGAGTAGGTGCATGGGGGCGTCAAAAGCCGGATGCGATTCTCGCCGGTGTCGCCGATGTAGACATTGCCGGCGGAGTCCACAGAGACGCCCGCGGGGCCGGCCAGTTGGGCGCTAGTGGCTGGACCGTTGTCGCCAAACGATGACCCTCCGCCGGCGATGGTAGTGATCACTCCGTTCGCGACCTTGCGGACGCGGTTGTTTTGAGTGTCGGCGATGTACAGGTTGCCGGTGGAGTCAACGGTGACGCCGTTCGGGTTGTTCAATTGGGCGCTGGCGGCCGGGCCGTTGTCGTTGAGCGACGAACCTCCCCCGGCGACGGTAGTGATTACTCCGTTCGAGACCTTGCGGATGCGGTTGTTAAGTGTGTCGGCGATGTAAAGGCTACCCGCGGAATCCACAGCGACGCCGACTGGACGGTTCAACTGAGCATTCGTGGCCGGGCCAAGGTCGCCGTTAAAGCCCGCGGTCCCATTGCCTGCGATCGTGGTGATGATTCCATTTGAAACCTTGCGGACGCGGTTGTTTCCGTAGTCCGCGATGTACAGATTGCCAGCGGAGTCTACCGCGACGCCGTAAGGAAAGGACAACTGCGCACTGGCGGCCGGGCCGTTGTCGCCGCTAAAGCCCAGAAACATCCCGTTTCCAGCGACGGTGGTGATGATTCCATTCGAGACCTTTCGGACACGGTTGTTAATGGCGTCCGCGATGAACATGTTGCCCGCGGAGTCCACAGCGACGCCGTACGGAAACCACAATTGGGCGCTGCTGGCCGGACCATTGTCGCCGCTGAAGCCCAGCGTCCCGTTTCCAGCGACGGTGGTGATGATGCCGTTTGCGACCTTGCGGACGCGGTAGTCATTCGAGTCCGCGATGTACAGGTTGCCAGCGGAGTCCACGGCTACGCCCGCGGGGTTGTACAATTGGGCGCTGGCGGTCGGGCCCTTGTCGCCGAACGATGAACCTCCCCCGGCGACGGTGGTGATCGCTCCGTTTGAGACCCGGCGGATGCGGCCGCTGTTGAAAGAGTCTGCTATGTACAATCTGCCGACGGAGTCCACGGCAACGCCTTCGGCGAGCAGCAGGGCGCTGGTGGCCGGGCCGTTATCGCCAGGAGATGCACTACCACCGCCTGCTGCGGTGGTGATAATCCCGTTTGAGACCTTGCGGACAGTACTAGCCGCGATGTAAAGATTGCCGGCCGGGTCCACAGCGACTCCGCTGGGGCCCGACAGTTGGGCGGTTGTGGCCGGGCCGTTATCGCCGTTGGAGCTTGCGGTCCCGTTGCCTGCAACAGTGGTGATCACGCCGTTTGAGACCTTGCGGACGCGGTCGTTACCATAGTCCGCGATGTAAAGATTGCCTGCGGAGTCCACCGCGACGGCCGCGGGGCCGGACAGTTGAGCGCTGGTGGCCGGACCGTTATCTCCGCCGAAGCCTGCTGTCCCGTTGCCTGCAACGGTTGAGACCACGCCGTTCGAGACCTTGCGGACGCGGTTGTTAACAGAGTCGGCTATGTACAAGTTGCCGGTTGAGTCCACGGCGACGCCGACGCCTGCGGCCCCGTTACCAACAGTGGTGATCACCCCGTTTGAGACCCTGCGGATACGGGCGTTACCAGCGTCCGCAATGTAAAGATTGCCAGCGGAGTCCACCGCGACGCCGTTAGGGTTGTACAGTTGAGCGTTAGTGGCCGGGCCGTTGTCGCCGCTGAAACCGGCCGTTCCATTCCCCGCTGCCAGGGTCAAGATACCGGTTTGGGCGTCCAACCGGAGCACGCTGTTACCGCTCGTGAAGAAGACATTGCCCGCTGCGTCCATTGCAACGCTCTGGGTACCGCTTAAGCTGGCGGACGTGCCTGGGATGTTGACCGGCAACGTGCCGCCTGCAAATGTGGAAATGGTGTAGGTCTGGCCAAAGACGGAACACGAGGTCAGCGCGATAAGAAGCACGGCAGGCAGCAGGCGCATTCTGAAAGCTCCCTGTACTGGTTGATTTGTCTTTGCGAGCTAAGAGTCTACGATACCGCTATTGTTGGCGGCGCGTTTGTACTCGCTCCCGAGAGATGGCCACTGCGGGCTGCCTCGTTCAACGTAAAAGGACTGTGTCTTCGCGCCGCCTGAAGACACGCAATTAGGCGTCAGAACGGCACGGCACGATCCGTTGTCCGCTGCCTGCGAATTCCCCATATTTCGCGCGCGAATCGAGAACGCTCCCCCGGTGGCGTGGCCCTAATCAGAGCAACGGCATCGGCCACGGCCATGGTGCCGCCCTCGCCCTTCATGCTCATTACCGCATTCATCCATTGGCCAAGGGTCTCGGCGCCCCTGTCTGGATTGTACTGACGTGTGGGCCTGCCGAGTCTCGCGCGTTTGAGTGTGTTCGCGCAGCGCACGTTACAGGCCCGGCACGTCCAGATGAGATTTCGGGGCGCATTGTCTTCTTCGCGGCCGTTTACGTGTCCGACTTCGACGTTTCGCTTCCTTCCACACAATGCGCAAATGCGCTCGCCCGGCGGTGGGCAACGGTTGGCGCGATACCGCAGAGCGCGGTCTGTTACGTCATCGGTATTCTTACGCCAATTTTGCGTACAACGTCGGGCGTGGGTCAGTCCTCGTCGTTGTCCTCATCGTCGTCAGACTCGTCTTCATCCTCGCCCTTGAGAATATCGAGAGCCTTGCCCACGGCTTCCGCAAGATCTTCGCGGGTCGTTTCCGGGGCGTATGCGTCGTCGAGCAAATCGATAGCGCTGTCAATTCGCCCCTCCAGTTCGGTCTTGCTCGGGCCTGTGCTTTTTGGCATCGTGTTTCTCCTTTTGAATGTCCGTGGATTGGCAAGGCGAACGCCCTTGTGCTCGGCGTACTCTTCAACGTCCATATCTTCGAATTCCTCGGCCCGATCAGGTTCGCCGATGCGCTCCAAGAACGCGACGGCCTGAGCCTTCTTTCGCTCCGCCTGCTCTCGGGTGATCTCCTTCGCCACGGTCAGATTCTAAACGCGGGTGGGACTGGTCAAATGCTTTCGGGACATTTTTCACGTGAGCAGGCGATGGAATTTGTCAGTGGGTCAAATTATTTAGGGTTCTCAGCGGTGATGGCGGATTGCTTCGCCCGCCGATTACGCGAGTAGATCGCGTCCATGAGGCTGCGTTGTTCCGCTCCTCGACGCCAACGGCTGAGATGCTCCCAGTTCAAAATGTGCTTTCGGAAGAGCGCAACCCCACGAATGTCTGACTTCCAGTCGTGATAGGCGGCCGTGAGCGCTGGGCTTGGCTTCCTTCCGGCGCGCCGTCTTGGAATCATAACCGACCGAAAAGCCGTGGCGATTTGCCGACGTCCGGATATCGAGAGGCCGTCCCATTTCCTGAGTATGTCCGTGGCGCTGGCTCTCGCGTCCTTGGCTGCTCCCTTGATCTCTGCGGTTCGCCGGTCGAGCGCCGCTAGTCGAGCGCCTTGCCGTCCAGTGGGACGCGGCTTTTGCACTTCTGGCTTGCCGAAACCATCCGGTTTCGGTTCAGGTTGGCCCTCCGGCTCAAACGGGGGCGGCGACCCTTTGGTATCAGCGTCAGCCATTGCGGTTTTCCTCCTGAGGGTTTACGCACGCCCCGTTTCGACTGCTGCAGGCGTTCCTCACGGTCGTCATGCCGACGCCGAGCTTGCTGGCTATTTGACGCCACGAGAGACCGCCCTGGCGAAGCTCCAGAGCTTCGTCCCGGCGAAACACGGCGGGAGGGCGCCCTATAGGTCTGCCGGATCGGGTTCCTTTCGCGCGGGCGCGGTTCAATCCGGCGGTCACGCGTTCGGAGATTCGTAAACGCTCCTGCTTTGCAATCGCGCCCAAGATGGCAATGACCGCCTCTTTGAACAATCCGCACGAGTCCAAGTAGGGCTCGCGCAAGGAACGGAAGCCGACGCCGTACTCGCTCAGTTGGTTGAGGTACTGGAGAGTCTCCAGCGCTCCTTCACGCGTGAGTCTGTCCAGCGCCCAGAAAACGAGTACGTCAAACTTTCGTTGCGCGGCATCCGCGAACATCCGCCGAAACCGGGCGCGGTGCGCCTTGCCGCCGCTTTCGTGATCGAGATACTCCTCCACAATTTGCCAGTCCTGCGTCTCGGCGAACCGGCGCAACTCGGCAAGCTGGTTGTCTGTGTCTTGGCGACCATCGGCAGTGCTTACGCGGACGTAGATTGCTGCCCTCACAAGCACCTTCCTTGAGCGGCAACCGTGGGATAGCGCCAAGAACGCGGGAACAATACCGGAACATCGCCGGGGCGAAAACGTCCTAAATGATCCCAATCAATCCTAATGAGGGATTCAAGTAACTCCTTTTGCAACTGTCACCTGCGCTGATTCTGAACCCCTTAGCTGTGTCAGTAAGCAGCCCTGAAAAGGCTGGCGTCGGCGGTTCAATTCCGTCCCTGGCCACCACAAAATAAAGCACTTAGCAGTAGCCAAAGAGCCAGACCATTTTCTGAGTATTTATAGACCATAGCCGCAGTGGCGAAAATGGGCTGTTGCGTGTTCTGAATTCACCGCAGTAAGGGCCGCGGCCACGGCATGCTCCAGCAATTCCAGTTGGCGGATCTTCCAAGCTCGCAACCT
>DATNJC010000192.1:0-27405 GCA_035604115.1 Bryobacteraceae bacterium
CTCGGCCCACCCTACGACTCGCAGGCGCAAACTTGCCTTCCCCTCGCATTCCCACCCCTCGCTTTGCCAGCCACCACCGGAAAATCGTTCTATCGACGGGCGCAGGTGATGACAGCGGTTCCCTACAGGCGGATTACGGTCTTGCATGAGACAAGACTCGGGCTGGATCGCCCAGCCTGATATGCTATAGGGTGCCGTGCGCACCATCATTACACTCCTCACGCTGGTTTCCTGCACCCCCGCTCAGACGCCGCTGGTGAAAATCCTGTCCGACGAGCTGGACCGCAATCTGAAGGTCCTCAAAGAAAAGGCCGATCCCGCGCCGTATTTCCTGGGCTACGCGGTCACCGAACAGGAGGCCAGCGCGCTCTCCTCGAGCAAAGGTTCGATCGACGGCGAAAACACCGTCCACAACCGCCTGCTGGATGTAACGCTGCGCGTGGGCACGCCGCAATTCGACAACTATCGCATGATCGGCAGCGAAGGGCGTCCGCGCTTCACCAGCGCCACGGCCATCGCGCTCGACGATAGCCCCGCCGAAATCAGCCAGACCCTGTGGCTGGCCACCGACCGCATCTATCGCGGCGCTTCCCAGCGCTTCATCCGGCTCAAGGCCGACGACAAGTTGCGCGCGCAGGGCGGCGATCAGTCCGCCGATTTTTCGCAGGAGCCGCCGCAGGTTTTTTTCTCCAATCCGCCCAAGCTCAACTTCAACACCGCGGAGTGGACCACGCGCCTGCAGAAACTTTCCAAGGAATTCTCGCGCTACCCGGGCGCGCTGAACTCCACCGTATCCGTGCAGGCGGAACGCGTCAGCAAGACCCTGGTCACCAGCGATGGAACCCGCCTCCAGCACGGGCGATTATTCTCGAGGCTGATCATCACCAGCCGCGGCAAGGCCGCCGACGGCATGGATCTCTCGACCTTCGAAAGCTTTGAAACCGACGATCCCGGCAAGCTCCCCAAAGACCCGCAGATCCTCGAAGCCGTACAGAAATCGGGCGCCAATCTGGAAGCGCTGCTGAAAGCTCCACCCGCCGATCCCTTCGTAGGTCCGGCGATTCTTTCCGGCAGGGCCGCGGGCGTGTTCTTCCACGAGATTTTCGGCCACCGCGTCGAAGGCCACCGCCAGAAGGACGAAGCCGAGGGCCAGACCTTCACCAAGAGCGTCGGCAAGCCCGTGCTGCCCGAGTTCCTCAGCGTGATCTTCGATCCCCTGCAGAACGAATTTAACGGCATCGCGCTGAACGGCGCATATCAATATGACGACGAGGGTGTGAAGGCCCGCCGCACCACGCTGGTGGAAAACGGCATTCTCAAAACCTTCCTGATGTCGCGCTCGCCCATCGACGGCTTCCCCAATTCCAACGGGCACGGCCGCCGGTCGCCGGGCAACGAAGTAGTGTCGCGGCAATCCAACCTGTTTGTCGAATCCTCAAAGAAGGTGAGCGACGCCGAACTGCGCAACATGCTGATCGCGGAAGTAAAGCGCCAGGGCAAGCCCTACGGCTTGTACTTCGACGAGGTGAGCAGCGGCTACACCACCACGGCGCGGCGCGGATTGCAAGCCTTCACCGTGGTCCCGCTGATCGTCTACCGCGTATACGCCGACGGCCGTCCGGATGAATTGATCCGAGGCGTCGACATCGTCGGCACGCCGCTCGCGAGCTTCGCAAAAATCATGGCGACTTCCGATCGCATGGAAGTGTTTAACGGCATCTGCGGCGCAGAATCCGGGGACGTGCCGGTAGCCGCCATCGCGCCGGCGCTGTTGGTTTCCGAGATCGAAGTCCAGCGCAAGGAGCGTTCCCAGGACCGCCCGCCCTACCTGCCCCGCCCGGAAGATTTTAAGCTGGAGTTCCATCCATGACTTCGATCCCGAGCCCCAACAGTAAGCATGCTTGGTGGGGCAGGCTTTCAGCCTGCGGACTCGCTTTCCAGCGAGTCCATCGAACTGGAGGGCCGGCCAGAAGGCCGGCTGCGGGCAAGATTGCCCGCCCCACGTTGCTCCTAGCCTGCGCCGCCGCCCTGGCGGCCGCAATTCTGATTCCCGCCCTCCTGCTCTCGCAAGACGACACCTTGCCCAAAGTCCCCGCCGACGACACCATCCTGCGAGCCATGCACGACGAGCTTCTGCGCTCCCGCCAGCTCGCCACGGCCGGCGGAACCGAGATGCCGTACTACTTCAACTACGGCTTGAGCGACACCGAGGACTTGCACGTAACGGCTTCGCTGGGCGCTACGGTGAACGTATCGCACAATCGTTTCCGCGTGCCCGACGTCGAAGTGCGCGTAGGCAGCTACGACTTCGACAACACGGGCCACGTTTTCAGCGGCTACTACACCGGCTCGCGCTTCGACCGCGAGTGGCCTCTGGACGACAACTACGCCAACATGCGGGAAGCGCTGTGGCTGGCTACTGACCTGACGTACAAGGCGGCGCTCGAATCCTTGTCTCGCAAGCGCGCGTCGCTCAACAGCGCCGCGGCCCAGACCGAGCCGATCCCGGATTTCTCCAAAGCCATGCCCGTGGTGCGCATCGACAAGGTCACCCGGAAGAAGTTGGAAGACGATGTCTGGAGCGCGCGCGCCGCCCGGATTTCCTCGGTGTTCAACGGTTACCCGGAAGTGTTGGCCTCGGCCGTGGAAGTCCAGTTGATCCAGGGGACCACCTACATGGTGGATTCCGAAGGGTCGGTGGAACGCTATTCCGACAGCATCAACTGGATCTACGGCAAAGCCGAAGGCCAGGCCCCCGACGGCATGGCCGTGCACGACGCCGCGACCGTGCAGGCCCTGGACTTGGACAAGCTCCCCTCGGAAGCGGATGTGCGCAAGAGTTTCGCCGCAGTCGCCGAAAACGTCAAAGCGCTGCAGAAAGCTCCCGCCGAGACAGCCTACACCGGGCCGGTCCTGTTTGAGCCGCTGGCCGGAGCGCAATTGCTGGCCGAGCTGATCGGAGACAATCTTCGCTTCCCGCGCAAGCCCGTCACCGATCCCAACCGCAATGTGAACTTCCTGCCCAGTGAATTCGAAAACCGGCTCAATGCGCGCGTGTTGCCGGACTGGTTCGACATCACCGACGACCCGACGCAGACCACCTGGAACGGCAAGCCACTGGCGGGTTATTATCCCTTCGACTTGGAGGGCGTCGCGCCCAAGCCGGTGAGCCTGATCGAAAAGGGAATGCTCAAGAACGTGCTCACCACGCGCCAGCCGGTAAAAGGATTTCCAGCGTCGAACGGCCACGCGCGACTGCCGGGCAACTACGGCGCGCACTCGGCCGCGATCGGCAACTTGTTCGTCAAAACCAGCCAGAGCACTCCGTTGGCCCAGCTCAAGCAAAAGCTGATCGATATGGTGAAGGATCGCGGCCGGCCGTACGGCATGTTGGTACGCAAGCTCGACTATCCCTTCTCCGGTTCCACTGGCCAATTGCAAGCGCTGGCGCAAGCGGCGCGGCAAGCCGGCGGCTCTCCGATGCCGGTGGCTCCACCTCTGCTGATGTACCGCGTGTATCCGGACGGGCGCGAGGAACTGGTGCGCGGCCTGCAGTTCCGGGGCGTATCGACCCGCACGCTACGCGATATCCAGGCCGCATCAGCGGAGAGCGAGCTGTTCGAATTCGTCAACAATGCGACGCCGCTGGCCATGCTGGGCGGTGGCGGTTACCTAGCCGCGACATCAGTAGCAGCTCCAGGGTTGCTGTTCGAGGAACTGGAACTCGAAGCTCCGCGCGACCAGTTACCCAAGCCAGCGATCGTGCCTCCGCCACCCCGCTAGACTCCTGAATCACAAATTCGCCGCAAACATCGGAGATTTCCTCGCAAAGCCGCCGAGGCCCAAAAGAACCTAAGACTATTTGTTTCATTCTTAGCGCCTTAGCGCCTTAGCGTCTCGGCGAGATCCGAAAGTCTAGGATTTGTGAACTTCTGACTCGGGACACTATTACGAAGAGGTGGGGCCGACTCCTCTTCGGCCTTTTCGTTGCACCAGCGCAACCGGACCAGGGCCGCCCACTTACTGATCGATCCGTGCGACGCACTACACTCGCCCAGCCCACCTCGCATGCGGATCACGGGACGCCGCGAGAGATTCACGACGCGGCGCGGGCGGCGAAGATCACGGGGTGGCCGCTGGGTTCGTGGACGCCGATTTCGCGCATCCCGTAGAATGTCGTCCGTTCCGCCAGGGCGATAGGGTAGCCCGCGAGACGCTTCAGCACGTCGGCAAAATCCTCTACCTCGATAAACAGCCCCACGTTGTTAGACCGGCCGCTGGGCGCGAACTGCGGTGCGTCTTTGCGGATGCTTTCGATACTCTGCAGCATCAGCTCCGCGCCATCGCGTACCAGGATGGCGAAACCCAGACGATCGCCTTCCGGCACCTCGGCGGTTTTTGCGAAGCCCATCCGGTCGATCCAAAACGGCAGCGATTCCTCAATTGCTTCAACCAAGAGAACGGGTGTGATCTTCATGTCTCGATGCTAGCCGGGACTGGGGGCTCCGGTATTGGAAAAAACGGCCACGGGCGTGCGCCCCGTGAACTCGCGAAAATCACGGATGAGATGCGCCTGATCGAAGTATTCGGCTTCCAGGGCCAGGTCGCTCCAGCTCAAGCGACCGGCCGCACCGGCCATGCGGCAGGCGTGCCGGAAGCGCAGCACCCGGCACAAACGCTTCGGGGTCAGACCGCTCTCCTCCCGACAGCGGCGCCCGAACTGCCGCGGGCTTAGATTCGCTTGGCAAGCGACGCTGTCCAGATCGGCGTTTCCGTGGGCGGCGGTAAGCGCCTCAATCGCCCTCTGCACGGGATTGGGCGGCTCCGCGGGCACCTGCAAGCTGCCGAGCAGGATGCGCATGGCCTCCTGGATCGATTTCGAGTCGTCCAGGCGGCCCCGCAGTTCCCGTCCACGGCGCGGCCACAAGTCTTCGAGAGGCGCCGAAGCATCAGTCAATTCCGCCGGCGACACGCCGAGGACGGATCCGGCCAACCCGGGCCGCAAACGGATACCGGCCGCCGCAACGCCCTCCGGATAATCAAAGTGTTGCTCCATGGTCATCGTGCCGACGGCGTGCAAACCCTGGCGGCGGTCATAAAGGATATCGATACAGCCATCCGGAGGAACGCGGTGCCCGGTTACGGCTGTGGCGCTGGACAGAACCCAGCCACACTCGACCCAGCGGGCAAGTGCGGCGCTGGGAGGCTGTTCGCAATACACAGGCATGGGTAGACCGCACTCAATTATCACAAGTTTACCCCGCCGCCATTCGCGTGGTTTCGACGATTCGCGCCCCCATACCGTAAACTAGGAATAATGCAGCCAAATCAAGAGTTCTACCGCATCCAGAAGCTTCCGCCCTACGTGTTTGCCGTCATCAACGAGATGAAGGCCAAAGCACGCGCGGCACAGCTGGATGTGGTCGACCTCGGCATGGGCAACCCGGACGGCGCCACGCCCCGAGCCGTGGTCAGCAAGCTGGTGGAGGCGGTGCGCAATCCCCGCAATCACCGCTACTCCATGTCCAAGGGCATCCCGCAATTGCGCCTGGAGATGACCAAGCGCTATCAGGCCAACTACGGCGTCACGCTCGATCCGGAAAAGGAAGCCATCGTCACCATCGGCGCCAAGGACGCGCTAGCGCACCTGCTGTTCGCGGTGATCGGCCCGGGCGATACGGTGGTGTCGCCCAATCCGTGCTATCCCATTCACCAATACGGCGTGATCATGGCCGAGGGCCACGCCTGCACGCTGCCCATGCCCGATCCCGGCAGCTTTCTCGATTCGCTCGAAGAAGTGTACCGGAAATCGCCCAAGCCGCCGCGCATGATCCTGATCTCGTTCCCGCACAACCCGACGACTCAGTGCGTGGACCTGGATTTTTTCAAGGAGATCATCCGCCTGGCGCGGCATCACGGCACCATGGTGGTGCACGATTTCGCCTACGCCGACCTGTGCTTCGACGGTTACAAGGCGCCCAGCATTCTCCAGGTGGAAGGCGCCAAAGACGTGGCCGTCGAGATTTTCTCGCTCTCGAAGAGTTACAACATGGCGGGCTGGCGCGTCGGCTTCTGCCTGGGCAACGCCAAAATGATCAACGCGCTGGCGCGGATCAAGAGCTACCTGGATTACGGCGTGTTCCAGCCCATTCAGATCGCCTCCATCATCGCCCTGCGCGAGTGCGAGGCGGACACCCACAAGATCTGCGCCGTATATCAGAAGCGCCGCGACGTGCTGATCGACGGCCTGCGCCGCGCTGGCTGGCCCGTGGAGCCGCCTAAAGGCACCATGTTCGTGTGGGCCCCGCTACCCGAGAAGTACAAGCACCTGGGGTCGCTAGAGTTCTCCAAGCTCCTGCTCGAAAAGGCTCTGGTAGCCGTGTCGCCGGGCATCGGGTTCGGGCCGATGGGCGAAGGCTTCGTGCGCTTCGCTTTGATCGAGAATCCGCACCGCACGCGGCAGGCCACCAGCGCCATCAAGCGCATGCTCAAAGAGGGTTAGAGGGCGGTTTCGTGGTGGCGTCGTCGTCCACGCCGGCGTCGGTGGGTCACAGCCCGGCTTCAACGGCGTTCCCCCAATGCTCCCATCAGTTAGGTTCTGCTGACCCCGACCGGATGGTCGCATGGGCATTAAGATAGCCTTGATGACGCTTGGCTGCTCACACAAACCGCTGGGTGCCGCCCACAAGTCGCGCCCCAAAACTACCAAACGAACCCAATTCGCTGTCAAAACACTGATGGACAAAGACTTCCTCAAACCAAAACGAACCATTTCGGGGCGACACCTAGGCCGCTGACCTCGAACCGCGCCCCGGACTTGATCCGCCGATTCTGGTATGCTGGAGGCGAAAGGGGCCTTCTGGTCTGGCGCCTATGAACCGTCGTTTCCAATTCGCTGTCGTTGCTTCTTCCACTTGCTTGGTGTTGTTGTTGCTGTTCGGTGCGGTGCGCGGCCATGGTGCGCCACCCGACAACCCCTACACGCAACTGGGTGTGTACAGTGAGGTGCTCTCGCGCATCAAGGCCGACTATGTCGAAGAGCCCGACATCAACGCCGTGACGCTGGGCGCCATCAACGGCATGCTGGAATCGATCGACCCCTTCGCCAGCTACCTGAACGCCGATCAGTACAAGCAGTATCTGGAATCCAAGAAATCGCCCAAGGCCGACGTGGGCCTGTACCTGTCGCGCCGCTTCGGCTACATGACCATCGTGGACGCGGCGCCCGGATCTCCCGCCGCTAAGGCCGGACTCACCACCGGCGACGTCATCGAAACCATCAATAATGTTTCCACCCGCGACATGCCTCTCGCGTTTGCCGGGCTTCTGCTCGAAGGTCAGGCCGGCACGCAGGTGGAGTTGAGCGTCCTTCGGACGCGGCAGACCGATCCGCAAAAGTTTTCCTTGGTGCGGGCGCAACTCTCCGAGCAACCTGTGACCGGGCAGCTCAATACCGGAGCTCAGGAGGCGGTAGGCGTGATCACCGTGCCGGCGCTGCAAGACGGACGCGCCAAGGACATCGCAGCCCGCATCGCCGACCTGGAAAAGCAGGGCGCCAAGCGGTTGATCCTGGACTTGCGGCATTGTTACACCGGTTCAGGAGAAGAAGGCGTCGCGGTTGCGAATCTGTTCATGGACAAAGGCCTGATCGCCTACTTGCAGGGCCAGCGGATGAGCCGCCAGGACTTCCAGGCCTCTGCTTCAAAGGCGGTCACCAAGCTGCCGCTCGAAGTACTGGTGGATCGTGGCACCGCGGGAGCGGCCGAAGTAGCGGCGGCGGCGCTGCTCGATTCCAAGCGCGCGGGCGTGATCGGCGAGCGCACCTATGGCGACGCGGCCCTGCGCAAGGCCGTGACTCTGGACGATGGCAGTGCGGTGATCCTATCGGTGGCCAAGTATTATTCGCCCAGCGGCAAAGCCATCCAGGATACCGGCGTGACGCCCACTGTGCTGCAGGCGGAAGTGGACGCAGCGGACGCCGACGCCGACGATGTTCCGAATGTCGTGGTTCCGCCTCCGGAAAGCAAACCGGGCGACGACAACATCCTGAAGCGCGCTCTGCAATCGCCGACGGCGCAGCCGGTGAAATAGCCCCGCGGTCGGGCGAATCGAAGATTTATGCCGTTGTACGAATACCAATGCTCGAAGTGCGGAAACGTGTTTGAGGTGATCCAGAAGTTTTCGGATCAACCCCTGACCGTGCACGAGGGCTGCGGCGGCGAGGTGGTTAAGCTCATTTCCCGTTCCGCGTTTCAGTTGAAGGGCAGCGGCTGGTACGCTACTGACTACGCGCACAAGTCCTCGAGTGGGACCACGGGCGAATCCAAGAGCGATGGGGGCAAGAGCGATTCCGGTAAGAGCGAGTCTACGCCTTCGGAGGCGAAGTCCTCGGACTCAAAATCGGAGTCGAAGTCCTCTGACTCGAAATCGGAATCAAAGTCGGAAACCAAGTCCGAATCCAAGCCTGCTCCCACCGGCACCAAGACTGATTAGGGTGGGGCAGGCTATCCGGCCTGCGGGCAAGATTGCGCCCCACTATCAGGCCGCTGCTTACTTAGCCGGAGGCGGATCGTCGGGACGCCGCAGCGTAGGCGCCTTCTTCTTCTGCTGCGCGGCCTTCTTTTCCGCGTCCTTCTTCTCGGCGACCTCTTCGGGTTTCATCAAGGCCTCCTGCTCGGCCTTCTCCTTGGCCGCCTTGGCCTCCACCGACGCGGCGCGATCCCTGACGTTTTCATTGGACAGTTCCAAGCTGTCGTTGGTCGTGTCGATGGCGTCCTTGAGCACAAAGTCGTACCGCGCCATGTCCTTGGGCTGCCCGTTTTCGATCTTCTGCAATTGTCCCAGCATGTCGCGTTCGGCGGACGAAACCAGGCCCATGCCCTTGACGATATCCAGCTTGCGGCGCAGCGCGTCCTCGGCCACGGTGTCGATCGCGCCGATAATGCCGGAGTAGTCTTCGAGCAGGTCGTGAATCAGCGCGCTGCGGCCGGCCTTGTCCTTGGCCAGCAATTGGCTCACCTGATCCAGACGCTGGCGGGCGAAGTGCAGGTACAGTTGCACTCGCTCGTTGGGCTCCTGCACCTGGCGCACCTGATCGGCTTCATCGCTGGTAAGGAAGTCGCGCTTGGTTTGCGCCGGCGCCAGCAGAGCAGCGCTCAAGCAGATCACAGCCGTCGTTACTCTCACTTTCGCTTCCTCCCATTCGTCATGATCCCATTAAGCAGCTCGTCGTGGATTTCCGAGACGTGGCCGCGCACGGCTTCGACCGCGTCGCGCTCGGCCACACTGACCGTGTCGCGGAACGATTCCAGGCGGCGCAGCAGCGCGCGTGTGGCCTTCTCGGCGTTCTTGAAATGCGAGTTATTGCGCGGCGTCTTGCCGGAGTCCTCCAGCGACTGGTAGCTTAGATCGACCGATTCCTTCAACTCATCGAGCGCGTCTCCGGCCTTATCGATATCGCCGCGATCATAGGCCGCCCGAGCGGCGTCCATGGCGGCGTTGGCGTTTTCGAGCGCCCGATCGCTGCGGCGCTCCGCGTTGGGTTCGGACTTGACCGCGGCCAGGTCGAAGGCCAGGGCGATTGCCAGCATCCAATGCATGATCCTGTGCGCTTACCTCGGTTCCTAATCGCGTTCAACGGACGAAGCCTGTGCGCTCATCTTTTGCCCAACTCCGTTTCGATAATCCGCACGCGCTGACGGGCTTGAAATTCCTGATCCGGATTCTTGCCCGCGCTGGTGGCCAGGAATTGATTATAGGCCTCGACGGCTTCCTTTCGAAGGCGGAGGTGTTCGAGCACCACCGCGCGCAGGAAGAAGTGCCCGGCGGCCTCGGCGTGCAAAGTTTTCACGTGGTCCAGAGTGGCGAGCGCTTCCGGGTATTGTTCGGTGGAGACCTCGACCCCGGCGAGTTCGCTCCAGGCCTGAACGTTTTCGGGATGCTGCTGGGCTACGGCCGAAAATTCGCGGGCTGCGTCCGGCAGCTTGTGCTGATCGCGCAGGAGGCGGCCGTAAAACATGCGCAGTTCGCTATCCTGCGGCGTGGTTTCGAGCGCCTTGGCTACTTGCGGCTCGGCCCATCCGGGCTGCTGATTCTTCAAGTAGGCCTGGGCCAGCGCGACTCGATTGGCGGGCGTGGGTGAAGCCGACACCGCCGCTTCCAGCGCGCGGATGGCTCCGGCCGTGTCGCCCGTTTCGAGCATCAGGACGCCCATGCGCTCTTGGGCGCCGGGATTGTTGGGGAACTCGCGATACAGTCCGATGGCTTCAGTGCGCTCCTGGTTCTCTTCGTAGTACGTGGCCAGCTCCATCCAAAATTCCTTGTAGGACGGATCGATGGCAGCGGCACGGCGGTAGTGCGATTCGGCGGTCTTGCGCGCGCCTCCCCGCGCCATGGCTCGTCCGAGACCGAGTTCGGCAGCCGCGGAGTTTGGATCGAGCGTGATCGCGGTGGTGTACACAGGCAGAGCTTCCGTGTAGCGCGATTCGCTCAGGAATGCCTCGCCCAGATACAACGCCGGCCGGAACTCGGAAGGCTTTTGCGCGACGGCTTGTTTTAGATAGGGGATGGCCGCGGCGGAGTCCTTCATCGCCAGAAGCGAGATACCCAGGTTGAGCTGGGCTTGATACAAGCCGGGTTGTAACTCGAGTACGGCCTTGTATTCCGGAATCGCCTGCGCGTCTTTGCCGGCCAGACTGTAGGCGAGCGCCAGATTGAAGTGCGCGGCGTAGTCCTTGGGATTCGCGGCCACAGCCTGGGTCAAAAGCGCGGCCGCGGCGTCATACTGGCGGTCTTCCATCGCCTTGAGGCCCTGTGCGGTGAAATCGGGGGTCTGGGCCAGCAGCGTAACAAGAAGGATCGTCCACATGGCGCTACTTCGATTCTACTTCGTCAGCCATACCGAGAACCGCGTCACTTCGCGAAACCCCAGGCGCCGGTACAGCGAGTAGCCGGCGTCGGTGGACTGCAGCACGATGTGCTCCAGGCCGGTGTGCTGGTGTTCGCGGCTCAGGGCTTCGCGCAACAAGGCTTGCCCATAGCCGCGGCGGCGGAATTCCGGCAGCGTCGACAAGGAGTACACGCCCAGCACGCTCTCGGCGGCCACGATGGCCACGATCGACACCGCCCGGCCCTTCACGAAACCGACATAGCCGCGGTACGTTCCGGCCCAGGCGCGCTCGGGACGATACACGGCTTGCGCGATCGCTTCGGGGATATCGAAGTTCACCGCGGTGATCCGGGCGAAGGCATCGGTCGTGCGCGCGTCGCCGGCGGGGCAGCATTCGACCTCCGGCAGACGGTGCGCGGGCGGCAACAGGGCGCTGGCATACATGCCGGGCGGATTGGAAATCATGCGCATGCCGCGGGCTTCGAAGGCGCGCCGCGTGTGGCGGCGCTCGTGGCGGTCGAGCAGATCCTCGCACAACCAGAACGACCAACGCGGGGTGCGCGCGGCGAAGTAGGCTCCACAGGCGTCGAGAGTATGCTCCAGGTCGGCGGTTAGTGCGGCGCGCTCTGGCCCGTCACGCTCCGGCGCGTTACGCTCCAAAAGGGCAATGTTGAACACGCCGTAGTCCAAGCCGGCATAGATTCCCACCGCGCCGTCTAGGTGCTGAATGTCGCCCCTGCCGGTGGCTTCTCCAAAGAAGCGCATGGCGGCGCGGAGATTGGCTTCGACGCTGTGGAACTCGTGCATGTCGTTTAGCCGTTAATGCCCGTGAATGAACATGAATCGAAGGATACATTTGTGTCCATTTGCGTCCATGCGGCCATTTTGTATTCTCCTACAGCAACGTGATCGGGTCCACGTCAATGGCCAGCGCCGTTGGATTCCATTTTTCCGCCGCGGCGAAGCGGCGGATCTCGCCTAGGATTTCGTTGAGGCGCTTTCGCGAGGAGGTCTTGAGCAACATCTGATAGCGATACTCATTCTTGAGCCTCGGTACCGCGGCCGGTGCGGGGCCCAGCACCTTGACGCCTTCCGGCGGCGGGTTGAGCAGGCGTCCGAGCGCGGCGCTGCGCGACAACGCGTCCTCGTCGTGCGTAGCACGCACTACCAGATTCGCGAGGGCTCCGAAGGGCGGGTAAAACATCGAGCGGCGGAACTCGATTTCCTTGGCGTAGAAGGCTTCGTAGTCCTGTGCGGCGGCGCAGCGGATGGCGTAGTGATCGGGATTGATGGTTTGAATGAGCACGATGCCCGGCGTGCTGCCGCGGCCCGCGCGTCCAGCGGCTTGCGTTAGAAGTTGGAAGGTGCGCTCGGCGGCGCGGAAATCGGGAAGTCCGAGACCCACATCCGCACTGACGATGCCGACCAGGGTGACGTTAGGAATATCGTGGCCCTTGGCGATCATTTGGGTGCCGACCAGAATGTCGAAGTTGTGCTCCCGGAAGCCCGCCAGGATGGTTTCGTAGTCGTGCTTGCCGCTGACGGTGTCGCGGTCGAGGCGCGCGATGCGGGCGCGCGGGAACGCCGCGTGCAGCTCTTCTTCGACGCGCTCGCTGCCGAGGCCGACAAATTGCAGATACTCGCTGCCGCACTTGGCGCACTTCTCGGGGACGCGCTCGGAGTAGCTGCAATAGTGGCACAACATGCGCCGGTCGCGGCGATGGTAGGTTAGCGTAACCGAGCAGTTTGTGCATTGCACGCGTTCGCCGCAGGAGCGGCACGTCACGAAGCTCGAAAAACCGCGGCGGTTCAGCAGTAGCATAGTCTGCTCGCCGCTAGCGAGCCGCTCGGTGACCGCGTCGATCAAGACGCGCGAGAAGGTCGCTTGCTTGCGCGTTTCCAAGAATTCCTGGCGCATGTCGATCAAGGCGACGCGCGGCAGGGGGCGGCTTTCGATGCGCTCGGGCAGCTCCAGGCGGGTGTATTTACCCCGCTCAGCGTTGTAGCGGGTTTCGAGGCTGGGCGTGGCGGACCCTAGCACGGCAACGGCGCGGGCGTCGCGGGCGCGGACTACGGCCACGTCGCGGCCGTGATAGCGCGGAGTGTCCTGCTGCTTGTAGCTTTGGTCGTGCTCCTCGTCGACGATGATCAGGCCCAGATTGTGAACCGGCGCGAACACGCCGGAACGCGTGGCTACGACTACAGACGCTTCGCCGGAGTGGATGCGCCGCCACTCCTGGGCACGCTCGGAGTCGTGAAACGCCGAATGCAACATCGCGACTCGTGGGCCGAAGCGGTGATGAAACTGCGCGGCTACGGCGGGCGTCAGGCCGATTTCGGGGACTAGCAGCAATGCACCGCGACCCAACATCAGAGCAGCTTCGATGGCGTTGAGATACACCTCGGTCTTGCCCGACCCGGTGACGCCTTCGAGCAGGAACGCGCAGTACTGGCCGGAGGTGAGCGCCGCGCTGATGGTGTCGAAGGCGGCTTGTTGGTGCGAGTTCAGCGCGTGGGGCGCACGCGGCGGAGCCGCGAGGGAGGAGACCGGTTCGAGTTCCAGTTTGACCAGACTCTTACGAGCGAGCGCGCGCGCAGCGGGGCTGGCCTTGGCCACCGACGCTTCGAGCGCCTTCACATTGTGTGCACCAGGGTGCAGTTCCAAATAGGCGAGCAGCTCTCGCTCGGCTTTCGGGAGCTTGGCCTCCGTGCGCGCGGCGAACTCCACGCGAAGGCGCTCGGCCGAAGCGCGCAGGGGATCGCGGTCGGCGGCGGTGTCTTCGGATTCGACCAAGCCTTTCTTTTCGAGTGCGCGAAGAACGGTAGCCGCTTTGGGCACTTTCTGCGCAAGATACGACGCGGAGAGCGGCCGAGCGTCGAGCAGGCGCAGGAGTTGTGAAGCGGCGTCGGGCTCGTCATTGCTACTGTTCGGCGTGACGGCCAGATGCAGTTGACGTGCGGTGTCGCGGCCGGACGGAGTCAGCGTGTAGACGCGCCCGCGGCGCAGATCGCCCGAGAGCGGCGTCATGGCGCGCAGCGTCTCCCCCAAAGGAGCGCAATAGTAAGTCGAGATCCATTGGCCCAGTTGGATCATGTCGGACGATAGCGCCGGCTCTTCATCCAACAGGCGAAGGGCGTCGCGCGTGGACGCCGCAGGGCGATCGCCGTGCGTCCGCAACACCACGCCGGTGAGCTGGCGCGATCCGAAGGGAACCAGCACGCGGCATCCCACTTGAACGCGGTGGCGCAGCGTCAGCGGAAGCGAGTATGTGAACACGTGGTCCACCGGCACGGGGAGACTCACATCGCAGAACAGCGGAGCAGCGGAGATGGACGGCGCGGCGGACATCAAGACCTATGTTAGTCTTGATGGCGGCCTACTCACATGAAATTCGGCGGATTCTACGAACATCAACTACCCCGGCCCTGGAACAACGAATCGGAACACACGCTGCTGAAGAACGCGCTCGAGCAAGTGGAGCTCTCCGACCGCCTGGGTTTCGATTACGTGTGGGCCACGGAACATCATTTCCTGGAAGAGTACGCGCACTCCTCGGCGCCGGAAGTCTTCTTGGCCGCGTGTAGCCAGCGGACCAAGAATGTGCGGATCGGCCACGGCGTCGTGCACATGCCGCCGGATATCAATCACCCGGCGCGAGTGGCCGAGCGAATCGCCACGCTGGATCTGATCAGCGACGGGCGGTGCGAGTTTGGGGCGGGCGCCGGTGCAACCGAGACCGAGCTGGGCGGATTCTGGGTGCCGCAAGCGGAGAAGAAAGCCATGATGCTGGAGGGCTTCCGCATCGCTATCCGGATGCTGGTGGAGGATCCATTTACCGGCGTGGAAGGCCAGTACGTGAAGGTGCCGGCGCGCAACGTGATGCCCAAGCCGTATCAGAAGCCGCATCCGCCGCTGTGGATGGCGTGCTCCAATCGCAATTCCATTTTGCAGGCGGCCAAGCTGGGCGTGGGCGCGCTGGCTTTTTCCTTCGTGAGCCCGGAGGAGGCGCGGCACTGGGTGCAGGATTACTACCGCGTGATCGAAGAAGAAAGCGAACCCATCGGTTACGCGGTGAATCCGCAGGTGGCGGTCGCGTGCCCGTTCCTGTGCGGACGCGACGAGCCGCGCATCCAGGAAATCGGCATGGAGAGCTACGGCTACTTCATCTATGGTCTGGGCCACTACAGCTTTTTCGGCGAGCACATCCCGGGGCGTTCCGACATCTGGGACGAGTTCAAGAATCACCCCAAAGAATTCGCGCCGCCTGAGGGCAGGATCATGGATTGCGTAGGAGGGCCGGACCTGATTCGCGAGCAACTGCGCAAGTTTGAAGACGCCGGCATCGATCAGGTGGTGTGCCTGTCGCAGGCGGGTAAGATTCCGCACCAGATGTTGTGCGAATCGATCGAGCTGTTCGCCAAGGACGTGCTGCCTGAGTTCAAAGAGCGCGATCAACGCAACGCGCGGAAGAAGGCCGAGCAGACGGCGCGCATCTCCGAGAAAGCGCTCGCGCGCAAGCCGAAGGCGGAGGCGGTGGAGTGCAACACGGTGATCCGCGCCGCCGGCCATCACTAAGACCGGCGCGCGTGTCGGCCTTTCCTCAACCCGGTTGACGACCGCGCCTCCACGGTAGTAGACTCCTGGCAATTGCTTCGCCGGTTTGTATCACGATGTTGGGGCAACGGCCGGCGCCGAATTTGGCGTGGGAGGATTCTATGCGCACATTGACGAGAGCCGCGGCTCTTGCGTTGGTGCTCGCCGCTGCGGCGGTTGGGCAGAACGATCGCGGCACGATTACCGGTACCATCGCCGATCCGGCCGGCGCGGTGGTGGCGAACGCGGCGATTCAGGCCAAGCACATCGAAACCGGGGCGACGTATCAGGCGGCCAGTTCGGCCACGGGAAACTATACGCTGGCGCAGTTGCCCACCGGCACCTACGAGATCTCGGTGACGGTCGCCGGGTTCAAGAAGTATACGCGCACCGGAATCCAGGTGCTGACAGCGCAGGTTCTGCGCGTCGACGTGCCGCTCGAAGTCGGCGCGGCCACCGAGTCGGTCACCGTTACCGAGCAAGCCTCGCTGCTCAGGACCGAGAGCGGCGACGTAAGCCACAACGTCTCGGTTGAAAATCTGGATAATCTGCCGGTGTTGACCGTTGGCGCCGCGTCCAGCCAGGCGGGGCTCCGGAATCCGTATTCGGTGTTGAACCTGATTCCCGGCGCCGATCTGCGGCCCGACGCGAGCATTCGCATTAACGGCGTTCCCAGCAACACCATGAGCCTGCGCGTGGAAGGGCAGGATGCCACCAACGGTTGGAACTCGACCCAATCCATCACTCAGCCCAGCGTGGATGCGATTCAGGAAATGGCGGTCCAGACCAGCAACTTCGCCGCGGAATTCGGGCAAGTGGGCGGCGGCTTCTTCAACGTCACCATGCGCTCCGGCACCAACCAGTTGCATGGCAGCGCCTACGAGTATTTCGTCAACGAAGCGCTCAACGCCGGAACGCCCTTCACCAACGACGGCAAGGGCGACTTGCTGCGCCCGCGCGCCCGCCGCAACGACTTCGGCTTCACGCTGGGCGGTCCGGTCTACATTCCGAAAATCATCAACGGCCACGACAAGCTGTTTTTCTTTTTCGGCTTCGAGCAGTTCCGCGAGACCATCATCACCAATAACGTTTCCTCCACGCTGCCGATACCGGCCTACCGCGCCGGGAACTTCTCTCAGGCGCTGACCGGACGCACTCTCGGCACCGATCCGCTGGGCCGCCCGATTCTTGAGAACACGATCTACGATCCCAACACCAATCGCATCGTCAACGGACTCGGAGAGCGCGACCCCTACCCCAACAACACCATTCCCGCCACGCAACTCGATCCGGTGGCGCTCAAGATCCAGTCCATGATTCCTCTGCCCGTGGGTCCTAACGCCAACGGCTTGACGCTGAACAATCTGCCGACGTACTCGAATCCCAAACTCTCTTACATTCCGTCGGTGAAGATGGATTACCAGATCGGACCCAAGTCGAAGCTCTCCGGGTATTGGTCGCGGACGGAACAGCAGACCCCGAATAACTCGGCGTTGCCGGAACCCATCACCGGCACCGTGCCGGTCTACGATGTGGCGCACACCATCCGCATCAACTTTGAACAAACCATCACGCCCACGCTGCTGGCGCATTTAGGGGTGGGCCTGATCGATACTCTGGTCAACCAGCCCAATCCGGCGTTCGATCCGCTCGCGCAGCTCGGCCTGAAGGGAACCTACACCAATTTGTTTCCGGACATTGGTGGGCTGTCCGCCAATACCGGCGGCATGTCGCTAGGCATGGGTCCCGGTAACGCGATCCATTTGGTCAACACCGTGCCTACCGCGAACGCCAGCCTGACGTGGGTTCGCGGCAACCACACTTACAAGGCCGGCGGAGATGTGCGCTTCGAAGGTTACGTTGCGTATAACCAGACCTACACTAACGGCTGGATGACCTTCAGTCCGGTGGAGACGGGGCTGCCTTCTCTAAACGGCGTCCCGCTCTCCGGCACCGCTGGATTCAACTATGCCAGCTTCCTGCTGGGCCGCGTCGACAATGGATTCACCGGCGTGCCCACCACGACGCGCGTGGGCAGTCACAGTTGGGATTACTTCGTGCAGGATAGCTGGAAAATCACGCGCAAGATCACCCTCGACTACGGGCTGCGTTACGATTTTCAGACCTATCTGAAATCCGAGCACGGCCTGTTGGCGAATTTCGGACCCAGCACGCCCAACCCGAGCGCGGGCGGCTTACCCGGCGCGGTGGTGTTTGACGGCTTCGAGCCGGGACGCTGCCAGTGCAACATCGCCAGCAACTATCCCTTCGCCTATGGACCCCGCTTAGGTCTCGCCTATCAGTTCGCGCCCAAGACCGTGCTGCGCGCCGGCATCGGCTTCTCCTACTACAAGACCGACGACAATAACTCCGTCTCCTTTTCCACCGGATCGCAGAACCGCTATAGCGCGCCCAGCTATGGCGACCCGGCCTTCACGATGGCCAACGGCATGCCGTATATCATCACTTGGCCCAACTTTAATCCTGGGCAATTGCCTCTGCCCGGTACCGTGACCGCGCCGCTGCTGGCCTTCGACCGCCACACCGGATGGCCCGCCCGCACGCTCCAGTGGAGCGTAGGAATCCAACGCGAAGTCGCCCGCAACCTGCTGGTGGAAGCCGCTTATGTCGGGAATCGCGGAGTGTGGTGGAGCGGGTCGGCGATGATCCAGCCGAATCAAAATACGGCGGCGAGACTGGCCGCGGTGGGCATCAACATCAACAACCCGACCGACCGCACGCTGCTCACTTCGGCGATCAGCTCGCCGCTGGCTCAAGCGCGCGGATTCAATCCGCCTTACGCGGGCTTCCCCTTGGGAGCGACGGTGGCCCAATCGCTGCGCCCGTTCCCCCAGTTCACGACGCCTATTTATAACTACCCGCCGGTGGGCGACACCTGGTACAACTCGCTGCAGGCCAAGGTCACCAAGCGGCTCTCCCACGGCCTGGATTTCGTTTCGTCCTTCACTTGGTCTAAGAACGAGTACATCGGTTCGGAGCAGGATTTCGTGGCGGGCGTGGTGAATCCCGCCCAGAACGATATCAACAACCGGAAGCAGAACAAGTATCTCTCGGGTTTCGATCAGCCGTTTTTGTACACGCTGGCCGCCAATTACACTACTCCCAGGCCGATGCGAAGCGGCCTCCTGGGCAACAAGGCGGTGTCGTGGATCGCGCGCGACTGGACTCTGGGAGCGGTACTGCGTTACGGCAGCGGATTTCCCATCACGGCTCCGCTGGCCAACAACTCGCTCGCTTCGATCCTGTTCACCGGGGGATACGCTGCCGCGGCGACCAACGGCACCTTCGTCGATCGCGTGCCGGGAGTGCCGCTGTTCACTCAGAATCTCAACTGCCACTGCTTTGATCCCAACAAGACGTTCGTGTTGAATCCCGCCGCGTGGACGCAGCCGCCGGCCGGGCAGTTCGGTACCGCCGCGGCGTACTACAGCGACTACCGCTATCAGCGCCGGCCCGCCGAGAGTATCAATTTCGGACGTGTGTTCCGTATCAAGGAGCGGACTAGCCTGCAAATTCGGGCGGAGTTCACCAATATTTTCAATCGTACTGAGGTGAATAATCCGACCGCTACTAATTCAGCGGCTACGCCGTTGACTACCTCGACGGGGCAGACTACTAGTGGATTTGGGTTTATCAATAACGGAACCGTTTTCGCCAACCCGCGTCAGGGGCAGTTGGTGGCGCGATTCCAGTTTTGATCGCGCCGGGCGCCGGCATGAGTGCCGACGTGGCACGCACGAGTGCGTGCTCCACTTAATTGTTCAATGGCGGGATGTCTTTTACTGGGGGCGGGGCCGGGACCGTTGCTAGATACGCTCGCACGTCGGTTAGTTCGGCATCCGTCACCTGATTTTTGTACGGGGGCATCGAGCCGGAGGGGTTGCGGACGTACTTGATCAGGGCCGCCGCTGCCGGAGGATTGGGTGCTAGGCGTGCGCCTGCACCGCCCTGGCCTTGCGTTCCGTGACACCGGGCGCACCCGTTCTTGATGAATACCAGCTTGCCGTTTTCCGGGTTTCCGGCGCTCTGCGCCGTGCAAATTCCGATGGATATTACGGCCAGAGCGGCAGCTAAGAGTATCTTCACAGGCGTCTCCTTTAGCGGCCCTGCGTGACCACGTCAATCAGATACGGCTCACCCCGCTTGGCTGCCGCGATGCCGCGCTGGATCGCAGGCGCTAGATTCTTGGGATCGGTGATCGGTCCTTCCCCGTTGACGCCCATGCCTTGTGCCATCTTGGCGTAATCGATGTTGGGTTCGACCAGCGTGGTGCCGATGGTGCAGCGGTCTACCGGGCGGTTATGCTCGCTGGCCATGCGGCCCACCAGCATCACCTCCTGGTTGTAGGCGCGATTGTTGTGCATCACCGTCAGCAGCGGGATTTTGTGATGCGCCGCCGTCCACATCGCGCCGGGGCAATACATGAAGTCGCCGTCGCCTTGGATGTTGACCGAGAGCCGCCCGAATTTTTTGTTGGCTAGCGCCGCGCCCACCGCCGCCGGGGGCCCGTAACCCAGGCCTTCTCCGCCGCGTCCGCCGATGAACTGATAGTGCTTGTTCACGTCCCACAGCCGCAGCGGCCAGTTTTGCAGGAAGACGGTGTCGTTGACCAGGGACCAGTCTTCGCCCTTCAACTGCGCCCACAGTTCCATGGACAGCCGCGAAGTGCTGATAGGGCTCGCGTCCCAGCCGTAGGACGCGTCGACGCGGGCTTGCTCCAACGCTTTGGGCCACGCCTGCGCGTATTTCGCGCCGCGCGTTTCGACGGCGCGCTTGCGGTCTGCGGTAAGCTGGCGCTTCACTTCCTCGATCAGGAACGGCAGCGTGGCTTCCCCGTCCGCGGCTAGCGCCATGTCGGGATCCTCGAAGCGCTGGAAGTTTTGATACACGCTCTTGGTGAACAGGTCCAGAGCGGAGATGGTCACTACCTTCGCGCCGGACTTCAGGATGGATCGCGGATTCGAATCGCGCTCCCGCCCGTAGGCATGGAGAACTGCGTAGAAGTCCATCACTTCGAGCCCCAGCACGAGGTCCGCATTGGTGATCGCAGCGCGCGCCCGGTCGGAGAAATTGAGCGCGTGGCGGCTCGGAAAATTCATACGGAAATGCTGGTCGATGACGGGCGCCTGCAGGAGCTCGGCCAGCTCGACCATCGATTTCAGCCCGGCTGCCGTGCGGGCGCAGCGCGACGCAACCAGCACCGGACTCTCGGCCGCCACCAGCATCTTGGCCAATTGCGCGATCGCGTTCGGGTCCGCGACCGGCGGCGAGATGACCGGCAGCTTCGGTATACGGCGGTCGAAGCTGGCGGGCACGGGGCTTTCCTGCAGCGGTTCGTCGCACACTAGCGCGACGGGCATCAGCGGCGGCGTCATGGCCGTCTTGTACGCGCGGACGAAAGATTCGCCGAAATGTGAGAGCGATACGGGCGAGTCGTCCCACTTGGTGTACTCGCGCAGGATCGCGGCGACATCCTGGGAGCTGTGGAGCCAGTCCACATAACTGCGCCGCGCGCCCGCGTCCAGAATATTGCCCATGACCACCATCACGGGCGCCTGATCGCAATACGCGTTGTAAACCGCCATGGCGGCGTGCTGCGACCCGACCGTGCCGTGCAGACCCGCGAGCATCAATTTGCCCGAGATCTTGTAATACCCGTTGGCCAGGGCGACGGAAGCTTCCTCGTGGGTGCAGGTGATGAACTCGGGATTCTGATTGCCGCCGTAGTTGATGAGCGATTCGTGCAGGCTCTTGAGCGTCGACGAAGGATTGGCCGCGTAATATTCGATGCCCAGCGACTTGATGACGTCGACCATGTAGTCCGACCCGGGGCGCTCGGTGGTCTGGACCTCGACCGCGGCGGGCGGGCCGGTTTCGACAGCTCTCTGAGCGGCGCTGGGCGGCTGGGCAGCGCGAGGCTGTGAACCGGTCTGCTGCGCTCCGGCCGTGGATGTTCCCACCAGAGCCGCGGCGCCGGCGGCTGCTCCCTTGAGGAAGCCGCGCCGGCCGGTAGAAAGCCCCGTAGAAATCTTGCTTGTTTTTGCCATAAGATCCTTCGCTTTCAAGCGGACATCGTAGCCAAGCGGCCATCGTAGCAAAGATGTGCGTGATTGGGAAGGCGCCGCCGCGATTGTGTGGGCGAGCGTTATAATCGGAGGCGAAGCATGACTCTTGCGGCGCTGGACATCGAGAAACTTCTGCCGGCGACGTTCACCTTGCCCGGGTTGAGCGAGGCGGACTTCCTCGCGCTGTGCGCGCAGTTTCCCGAGCAGACACTCGAATATACCGCTGATGGCACGGTGATCGTGATGCCTCCCACCGATCCTGAAAGCGGAGCGCGCGGCGCCGAACTAATCGCGCAACTGGGCCGATGGGCTCGCGAGCAGGGTCGAGGTATGGTGACCGGCCCGGACGCGGGCTTCTATTTCGCCAGCGGCGCTCGCCGGTCGCCCGGTGCCGCTTGGTTCGATACCGCCCGATGGCAGAGCGCTAAGACGCCCGGCACCCGATTCCCGGTATTCGCCCCCGACTTCGTCATCGAACTGCGCTCTCCCGACCAACGTCCCTCGGCGTTGCGCGAGAAGATGCAGGAGTACATCGCCAACGGCGTCCAACTGGGCTGGCTGGTCGACCCGCTGGAGCGAACGGTTGCGATTTACCGTCCCGGACAGGCTCCCGAGGTGCTCACCAATCCGCAGTCAGTTGCGGGCGAAGGGCCGGTCGCCGGGTTCGTGCTAGCGCTGGACCGCATCTTCACCGCCTGACTCTTCACCGCGGTACCTGAGCCGGTTTCGCGCCCAAATACGCGGGAACTTTTTAGTGGTAGAATGGGCCACAAATTCAACTGCCGGAGGGACACATGCTTAAGACGTTACGAGTGCTTTTGGTAATCGCCGCGGCCGCTTACGCCCAGGAAACGTTGAACAACGACGCGGTGGTCAAGATGGTGAAGGCCGGTCTCGGCGAGACCCTGGTCATCAACATGATTCAGACCCAGCCCGGCAATTATACGCTGACTCCGGACGCCCTGGTGAAGCTGAAGCAAGATGGCGTCTCCGACAAGGTGCTGGGGGCCATGATCGCGCGTGGGAGCGGGGCCCCCGCAGCCGCGGCAGGTGCGCCACCGGCTGCCCCTACCAGCCCGGTCTTGGGCGCCACAGACACCGATATACCGCAAGGCCTCGATATCGGAGTGTACTACAAGAAGGGTGGGAAGTGGGAAGAAATGCTTCCGGAAGTCGTGAACTGGAAGACCGGCGGCGTGGTGAAGCACGTGGCCTCGGCGGGCATCGTGAAGGGCGACGTGAACGGGCACCTGCAGAGCCAGCATAGCCGGAACATGGCGGCCTCCCCGGTGGAGGTGCTGATTTACGCCCCGGAAGGAGTCGCCATCACCGAGTACCAGCTGCTGCACTTGCGAGAAGCCAACGGCACCCGGGAATTCCGGACCGTCACCGGCGGGGTGTTTCACGAATCCGGCGGGGCCCAGCGCGACCTGTTGCAGTTTGAAGGGAAGAAGGTGGCGAACCGGATGTACAGGGTGTCGCTGCCGAGCCTGGGCGCCGGCGAATACGGATTCCTACCCCCCGGCGCGATCACTTCGTCCAACAGCGCATCGCTGGGCAAGATGTACACCTTCCGGCTGGAATAATGCGAGCTGACGGGAGCCGAGCCGGGCGTTAAGCCGCCCGCGAGCCGCCGTTCAATCTTTAGGAGCCTGCGCCGACGGTCCCGCCAGACTGCCCACTTCCTGGGCCACTACGGCGAGGCCCATGCCCGCCTCGCCTGCGCGCCCCCCCTCCACATCTGCTGTGATCGCGAGTATGTTGGTTGGAACGCAATCTCGTCCATCATCCGGATATGATCCGCCACGCGGCGCCAATCCGCAGGCGCACCTTCCGGCCGCGTTTATACTGGACGAATGCTGTCCCTAAGGGCCTTCAGCGCCCGTACGCCGCGGTGAATCCAGAACCATGAGATTGCTCGCTTCGATTCTTGCTTCCGATATCCTTCCCATCTTCGCCATCGCCGGCGCGGGCTTTCTTCTGGCGCGATATGCCGGGGTGAACGTGCAGACCGTGTCACGGGTCGTCTTCTTCTCGCTCTTGCCGTGCCTGGCCTTCCGGATGCTCGTCACCTCTAGCGCTTCCAGGTCGAACGTCGGCCGCCTGATGTTATTGGCCGTGCTGATTATGGCCGCGATGGGGGCTGTAGGCTATGTCGCCGCTAAGGGACTGGGACTGGAGGGCGCGTCTCTGCGCGCCTTCATGATGGTGGTGATGTTTTCGAACGGAGGGAACTATGGTCTGCCGGTCGTGCGCTTTGCCTTCGGCTCCGAAGCCCTCACCTACGCGACCATCTTCTTTCTTACCGGGTCTGTGACCACCTATGTGGTGGGAGCGTTCTTCGCCGGCAGCCGTCGCGGAAAAATTGCCGGCGCTTTGGACAAAGTTTGGAGAATGCCGTCGCTCTACGGAGTAGCCCTGGCCCTGGTGGTGCTGGCCGTCGGAAGGCCGGTACCAGAGGCCATTATGCGGCCGGTCGCTTTGTTGAGCGATGCCGCGCTTCCGGTCATGATTCTGGTCCTGGGAATGCAACTCGAGCGTGCCGTCTGGCCGGCTCGCCCGGGGATCGTGGTTTGGGCCGTGGGAATTTCACTGTTGGCCGCGCCATTCGTCGCGTTGGGTCTCGCCTCGCTTCTCGGTATCTCGGGTGCAGCCAGGCAAGCCGCCGTGATTCTCTCCTCCATGCCGGTGGCGGTGGTGACCACGATTCTCGCGCTGGAGTTCGAACTGGCTCCGGAATTCGTCACTAGTGCAGTGTTCGTATCGACCATCGCGAGCCCCCTGACGTTGACTCCGCTGATTGCCTACCTACGTTGACCGCCACGCTGAACCCCTCCGTCCGGTCGGTCGGCAAACTGGAAACCATCCCGGGATTCCGCGTCATTGCTCCCGTGCGGTCGGCCTCGGTCCCATAGCGGCTTCCCCGCGGTCAACTGGCTGGGGAACCGGCTGTTGAACGACGCGACGGTCTGGGGTGGGGACGAGGGCCTGCGTGTTCTTTACGCGGTGTGTCGACGCAGCAGGTTTGCGATATCGGCGTGGCCGCGATGATCCGCGAGACTCAGCGGTTTCGCCCAGTCGGGGGCGTCCAAATTGGGATCCGCGCCTTTGGCGAGTAAGTATTCGACGATGTCACGGTAACCCTCGCGCGCCGAGGCCGCCAACGGAGTAATTCCTTCATCGTTGCGGTAATTCACATCGGCTCCGCATTCCTCAATAAGAAACGCGATGACACGAAGCTGTCCCTCCGCGTCCTTGTACCGCCGCCGCATGTCTCCTGCAATGCAAAGAAGCGACAGATCCGGATTCGCGCCATGCTTTTGCAGCAGCCGGTAAACTCTCGGATACTTGAGTGCGGTCCACCGGAGATTCCATTCCGAGGCTTTCTCGAACCGCGCGCCGTAACGAATTGCCAATTGCATAATGTGCAGTGCGAGTTCTTCACTGCCATTGTCGTCCCAGCCGTACGGCAGAACCTCGTTTGCCCTTGCTGGCTGGAGTTTGAGAACCCGGCGATGACGTCGATCCGGTGGGCCGCGGCATACACCTGCAGCTCCATCGTTCCGCCATAGGAATAGAGGAGGTGAAGAATATTCGGGTGCCGTTGCGATGCGAATACCGAATCACCCGAAGAATCGACCCAGTGTTCTGGGATGGCGCCCCTATCGAGCAGCAGTTGGACAATTTCAATGAAGCCTTTTCCTGCCGCCTCGTGCAACGAATAACCACCCTGGCAGATCGCTTCTTTGGCATTCGGATCGGCGCCGTGATCCAACAACAGTCGGACGATATTCGTGTGCCCTTTCGAAGCCGCTCCCGAAAGCGGCCGGCGGCAACACGGATCGGCAGCGTTCGCAAGAGAGCGGTCGGCGCGCAGGATTTCGCGCACTCGCGCCTCATCCCCGAGAGCTGCGGCGATGAGGATCGTGTACTCGGCACCGCTCTTCAGCAGCAGGTCGAGAATCTCCGGCTTCTCTTCGTCGCGCCACCAGCGATGCAGCCCGAATAGCGCAATAACAGCAGGTGTCCGGCCGTTGCCGTTGCGAGCATCCGGAGGACTCCCGCTCTCGAGGAGCAGCCGGACCATTTGCAGATGATTCCCTGCGACGGCAAGATGCAGCGCCGCATTGGCGACCGCATCGACCTGCCGGACGCGTTCCGGCTTCTCGGCGATAAGCGAACGAACACGCTCGACATTTCCGTCACGCACCGCCTGCCGGATATTTCCTTCGTCCACCGGAGGACCGTACCGTTGATAAATTGCAGCCTCGATGGCCTCAACCGCGGCGTCATATCCGCGCTCCCGCAGTTCCTTCGTCCAGTCGCCATAAATGTGCTGATGGTATTGCGCCGCAACCTCGAAAGGGACGGGGTTGGCTCCTGCTTCGAGTAAGAATCGCACAAGCTCTTCATGTCCGTGCCAAGCCGCCAGGCCGAGCGGCGACCATAGGCAGGATTCAGGGTAAAAGAACCGCTCGTCGCGATCCGGACTGTCCAGGACATCCGGGTGCCTTTGCAACAGTTCCCGTGCGCGTTCGACATCCCCCTGTTTGCAGACGTCGACCAGTTCCTTGATCTCTGTAAAGCGCGGATCAGGCTGTGGCATTGGAATTGTCACAAAAGTGGCCGTCGCCCTATTGACGCATCTTTCCGGCCGGACACGCAACAGTTTCTGCGGTCGGGCGTAGTCGCCATTAACCTCGCGAGAAACGTCGTTGTGTTTACAAACCAAACCTGGACGGGGTTGGGGGAAGCCTGCGGCACACGGACGAAAAACGCCCAAACCGGACTTGTGGCTCTCGCTAGGAACGGCGCGAGAGAAGCCGAAACGGTCACCGGGGACTCCACTGGACGCGCCAAGCGGCGGACGCCCTGACAGGTTTGAAAGAGGATCTAACGTAGACCGCTCGCCGTCGCCAGGTATACGCCCCCCGCGACGGCCGCCACACCCGTCACCCGCGCCAAAAAGGGTCCGCGCCGCCACAGCTTCTCGATGCCGATCACCGCCGCAACCGCCGTCATCACCCCCAAATTCATCACGCCCAGGGCGGCTTGGATCAGCATCAGCGCCCAGCAGCAACCGGCACAATAAGCGCCATGCACGATGCCGATGCGCACCGCTCCCGGGATTCCGGGTCTCCAAGCGTGCCCCAAAAACAGCAGCGGCGAACGGCAGTGGCGCAAGCAGGCTTGTTTCCAGGGCGTCAGTTGGAACACACCGGCTAGCACCAGGCCGGCGCCGGCCAGCAAGGGCATCGCGCGGCTGACCGGGGCGCTGTGCATCGCGCCCGCTGAAACGCCGAACCCCGCCGCGAACACCATCGCACCAAAGGCCAGCCATACACCGAAGTAGCCAGCTCCGACGGCCACCGTCGCCAGTCCGGGCGAACGTTCGCCCGAAGAAATGGCTACCCGGCGGTATAGCTCCAGCATGGGCCAACTGGAGGGGAGCATCATCGCGATCATCATCGCCTGCCACATCGGCAGAAACATCCACGCGGCGCTGCCCAGCGTCTGACCCGGCATAGCTGGGTCAGGCGAAGCCATCCACATCATTGACATTTCCCAGCCGCCCGGCATGGGCATTCCGCCTCGCATATTCCGCGCGGATTGGATAGTGACAAAGGCGCACAACGCAAACACCGCCGCCGCCACGGCCCGCGCCGTCCGTTCGCGGGAAGCCGGATCGGCCATCGCGCTAGTACTTACTTGCAGAAATAACAGTTAAGATGTAGAATCGGGCATGGCCCGATCATTGAACGCCGGGATACGACTGACGGAGCAGGAAGAGGCGGTGTTGCGAAGTTGGACACGCAAGAGCAGTTCCCAGCAGCGCC